>JAHDQN010000028.1 GCA_018433775.1 Deltaproteobacteria bacterium | reverse complement strand
GTATGACTTCCCGAATGACCAATGCCGCAGCCTCGGCATCCCCAATGGCCACGTACCTCAAATACCGCGGTATATCCACATGCGCAGGACACGCTTCCCTGCACGGCGCCTTCCTGCCGGGTTCCTTGTATTTCATACGCTTATTCCCTTTGATCTTGTTATCACCTGCATTGTTTTGGATAATCCGATTGAGCTACTGTTCGCCTGAACTCGCCGGCTCATCCGTGAATCTCCGGGGATACAACCCGCTCTCCGGTGCACCCGGAATCCATCTCATAACCCTCAAGCTGCCGGCATCATCCATTTTCTTGTCCGGTTCCTCCTATTCGAGGGGTGACCCTCGAAGCCCGCCCCGGTTTCCGCGTTTTCTCGCGCAGTATGCGCAGCCGCGCTTGGAATCGCCCCGTCTTCTCTTCGTGTCGACCGGCCCCGTTTACTTTCCCTTGTAGCCCGGCTGCCTCTTTTCCTTGACCGCCTTCTCGCCCTCCTCGAAATCCTCGGTGAAAAGGGTCATGGTCTCGGCGACGTTGCAGGCATCGAGCGCGTTGGAAAAATCCTGCTGCATGCAGTTATACAAGAGGTACTTCGACATACGGATCGCGGTCGCAGCGCCCTTGCCGAGCTTCCTCGCGAGGCTCATGGTCTCGCTTTCCAGCTGTTCCTCGTCGTCGACGAGCTTGTTGATCATGCCGAGCCGGTAGGCATCCTCGGCGTTGAAGAAATCACCCGTGAACAGCACTTCGGCCGCCTTCTTCAGGCCGATGATCCGGGGCAGGTGCCATGCCCCGCCCATGCCGGGGGCAAGGCCGATTCTCAGGAAGCCCTGGGAGAACCGGGCGTTCTTCGTCGAGATGATCATGTCGCTCGCCAACGCCAGATCGAATCCGAAGCCCAGGGCAACGCCCTGCACGGATGATATCACGGCCTTGTTCATTTTCTGGAGGGCCAGCGGTATGCCCAGCATGGTTCTGTTGACCTGCCGCACCTCTTCGATGCTCTGTCCCGGGAACACCAGCGGCTCTGCTATGTCGTGTCCTGAGCAGAAGGCCTTGCCGCTGGCCCTGATGACCAGCACCCAGGTGTTCCAGTCCTTTGAAAGCCTGTGGAGCACGTCGACACACTCGTCGATCATTTCATAACTGAACGCGTTCATCCTCTCGGGCCGGTTGAGGGTGATGATGTCGATCGGTCCTTCACGGGTAACTACCAGTGTTTTGTATTCCATCGTATGTTCCTCTCTCGGTTGAAATTTCCCGTTCTCCCACAAGCCGTCAGGAGCCACTAAAGGTCGTAATCCGCAGCCAGTTTCTTCATGTCGATCGAGCCCTTGGGCGTCATGGGAAGTTTATCTAAGATTTGGATCTCGGGCACCTTATAGGCCGCGATATGAGCTTTGTACCAGGTGGTCAGATCATCGACACACACATCACAGCCAGATACGAGCTCCACGAAGGCAAACGGTACCTGGCCCTTTTTCTGGTGTTTCTTGGGGAATACGCAGATGTTCGCGATATGCGGACATTCGCGGCCGATCATCTCGATCTCGCTGCCCGACACCTGAAATCCCGATACCCGGATCAGGCTCTTCTTCCTGCCGAACCAATACAGATAGCCCTCTTCGTCGAGCATACCGATATCGCCCGAGTAAAACCATCCTTCCGGGCTCAGGCTCTCCGCCGTCTCTTTGGGCTTGTTCCAGTAATACTTGCAGCGTGCAGGCCCCTTGATGACGATTTCACCCTTCTCGCCAAAGGGGAGATCCTCCCTTGTCTCGAAATCCAGGATACGGATATCGAACGAGGGGATGGGGGGAATCGCCGCCATCATGAACTTGTCTTTGAAGGGTATTTCTCTGCCTATTCTGCCGCCATCCGGGATTACATTGAGCGTCTCGGTCTGGCCGTAGCCCCATTTCGAGGGACGAATGCCGACCTGTGCCTCCCATTCTCTGGCGATCTCGTCGGTGAGCCACACCATCCATTCACCGAGCAGCCACTTCTTGACCGACTTCAGGTTGTATTTTTTGAAGTCGGGATGCTTCATCAGCCCCTGGATCACGACCACCGTTCCGACGAACAGCTCGATCTTGTACTGTTCGATTGCCTTCAAGACGGTTTCTGCATCGAACCGTGCCATGATGATGGATGTTCTTCCATGCACGCACGCGGGGTAGAAGCTGTAGGAGAGGGCACCGACGTGTCCCAGGGGACCGAAGACGAGCACGGAGCTGCACGGGCTCAAGTCATCGCCGAGATCCCTGACCTGGTGTGCCCACGCCCCGCACAACAGGGCGTTCTTATGCGTATGGACCGCCCCTTTTGGCATTCCTGTGGTTCCGCCGGTGTACATCACCACCTCAGACTCGTCCATGGACATGGGGACGTCCAGAGGGTCTGCCGGATTTTTTTTCAGCAGGGTAACAAAGTCGTGCGTTCCCTCGAATACCCTTTTTGCCTCCGTGAGAATCGGGTGAAGAGGGAGCGTGGCTTTCTCGGGGAGAACATCCTGGAAGCTGGTTACGATGACATCCTTGATCACGCCGTCTTTCCTGAGTTCCTGGAGATTTTCGTAGTTGTTGTCAAAGGCGAAGACGACCCGTGCACCTGAATCGCCAAGGCAGTACTTCATCTCGAAGGTCTTGAAGCCCGGATCGGCGAAGAAGGTTATCATGCCCAGTTTCATCGCCGCCATGTAGGCTGTGAACAGCTGAGGACAGTTGTGCAGGTAGAGGAGGATCGTGTCGCCCTTGCCGTAGCCCATCTTCGATAAGGCATTGGCCATGCGGTTGGAGTCCTCGTCCCACTGCCTGAATGTCATCTCGGCGCCATAGAATATGGTGGCTACTCTGTCGGGGTCCTTCTTCGCGATGTTGGCAAGACAGGTCGAAATCGGTACTTCCCCATAAGGGAAGGTGACCTCCGGATTGATCTTGTCCGGCCAGTTCTTTTTCCATAATTCCTTTTTTCTCGTGCTGTTATCCGAAGCCATGCCAGCCCTCCACTATGTAGCTGATCGTTCTTGCTGATCTTCTTTTCATAATATTCCTGTCATCTTGCGGTGATTCTTATTGCCGTCAAACTGACGGCTTGGGCGGGAATATTCAATGGTTGACGCCGACCACGACCTCCTCGTTGTCCTGGTTGTACACCGTCCAGGTATAGATTACGGGTCCGCCGCCTTTGGGGGATTCCTTTTTGCCCGTAACCTCGCACTTCACGGTTATCGAATCTCCGGGGAATAAGGGCCGCTTGAACTTGATCTCCCCGACATAGGAAAAGAGGGCATCTGCGAGAAACCCCTGCTTGAGCATCAGCCCGAGCATGCAGGTCATGATGTAGGGCCCGGGCACGACCCTGTCCTTGAACCCGTAGTATTTCTGGGCCCTCTCGGGAACGAGGAAATTCGGATGGTCCAGTCCCGATATCTGCGCGACCAGATCAATCTCTGTTCCGGTTATGACCTTACTGAGATTCGATTTGTACACATCACCTACTTTGACATCTTCAAAATACATGTTTATCCACCCCTTTCTTGGTTTATTCTGTTCAAGCCACCGGCTCCCGGCCGCCCCTCGCTATCAGGGCGGCGCCAAGAGCCGCCACAAGCCTGCAATCCAACCCTTCCGGCCTTGCTATCTCGGCCGAGATCACCTCGCTCATCTCTTTCACGAGGGCGGCGTTCAGGGCGCCTCCGCCGCACATGAAAATATCTTTTTCCAGGCCCAGCCTCGCGAGCTGAGTGCCCACCCTCGAGGCCAGAGAATAGTGCAGCCCCCTGACGATGCTCCCCAGGTCTTCGCCGCCGGATATCCGGGAGATGACCTCGGTCTCGGCAAAGACCGCACAGGTATTCGAGATCGATATCTTGGTGCTTGATTCCAGCGACAGTTTCACCATCTGCTCGAGCTCGAGTCCGAGAGAGACCGCGATCCGCTCGATGAATTTCCCGGTTCCTGCAGCACACTTGTCGTTCATGGAAAACTGCCTGACCGTCCCCTTGGGGTCGATGCGGATGACCTTGGTGTCCTGGCCGCCCACATCGATGATCGTCCGGGCGCTCGGGAGGAGAGCCACGGAGCCACGTGCGCAGCAGGTTATCTCGCTTATCGGCTTGGAATCGATGCCCAGAAGGAATCTCCCGTAGCCGGTCGGGACGAACCCCTCAACCTGATCTCTCCGGATCCCGTGCCTTTTCTCTATGTTCTCGAATGCGGAGTTGGCGCTTTCACGCAGGTTGCTGCCCGACAGCACGATCTCGGAAGCCATTATCGTTCCCGCTTCATCGACGATGATGATCTTCGTGGTTGTCGAGCCTGAATCGATCCCGGCGAAATATTTCATGGCAGGCTATTCTCCAAGGGCATCAAAGAAGGCATCGAGCCGCTGTTTGAACTCGGCGTCGGAATAGAACCTCTCGTCTGCCTGGTCTGCATCGAGGACCACGACCGGGATATCCATCTTGTCGCGGATGAAACGGGCGATATCGAGCCCGCCGGTCGACATGATCTTGCAGCTCTTGTTGATCTGCACCACCGCGCCGTCGATATTGTACGCCTTGATATCCTCCTCGATTCTCTTCTCCAGGGGACCGTAGAGGGTCTCGACCGTGGAAGAGCCGTATCCGCTGTCGGTGGCCATACCCAGGGCCTTGTAGGCGAAATGTTCGAGGGGATCGCTGTCGTCGATATCCTGCGTGCACCACACGTATCTCGTGTAGTCGCCGAAGGGCAGCACGCATCCCTTCTCGGCGAAGTAGCTCGATATCCCGAGCCGGTACCACGGCGGGATGTTCAGAAGAATGAGGCGGTGCCTTTCGTCGTCGATTGCTCCGATCCCGTTCTTCACGCGGTCCCTGACTTCCTCGTACGCCTGCTTCAGGAGCGACAGGCCCAGCTCCGTGCCCGAGAGCGAGGTCGGCACGAAGATCAGATTCGCCAGGTCCGGGAAGTTCAGGGGCGCGGGCGTCGATTTGTTCAGCTCGAGGATCTCCCGCCAGTACTTTCCCTGCTCGCGGGAGTAATGAGCGGTCTCCTTCAGCTTCGCACTCGTCACCTTCCGGCCGCTGATCTTCTCAAGTTCCTTTATGGCCTCTTCGATCTCGCCTGCCACATAGTCGACATAAAGGGAAGGATCATCGTTCTGGCTCATCTTGTGGGGCGTGTTCAGGAGGACGTACGGCACGTCGAAATGCAGCCTCAGGGCATCGAACCATTTGATATAGTTCAGGCAGGCATTTGATACGACCGTAACCACATCGGGCTTCGGAAGGCCGCCGAGCGGATGCTCCGGGCCCTCATCCAGCAGGAACCCGAAGTTGTTCCGTATATATGAGCACAGATCGGACTTGTAATTATTCGACTCCGCGATCGTGCAGTATTTTTCCGACAGATGCTGCGCAGCGCATACGCAGGCATAGTTTTCAGGGTAGGCGACCTGGATTCCCAGAAGATTGCAGATATCGTTCAGCGGATTCGAACTCACCACCGACCATGCCAGCGGTCTTTTCTCCCATATATCCCGATAATACTGCCTGAGTGCGCCGCTTACCGCTTTTCCACATTCGAGTTTTTTCATGATCGCCACTCCTTACTGAATCGACTCTACAAAGGCGTCTATCCTGGTTTTGATCGGAGCCAGGTCACCTAGGAATTCCGTTTCCAGCAGCAGCACGGGTTTGCCGAGCTTCTTCTTGATGTTTTTTTCCAGATAGGGGAAATCCATGGTCTCGGCTTCGCAGAACTTCTCGATCGCAAACACGACTCCATCGACGTTGTACTCCCTGATGAGCTCTTCGATCACCTTCAACCTGGTTTCAGCCGAGGTGCTGAACGGGCAGGGAACGTCCGCATAGGCGTTCGAGAGAGCCGAGATCGGCTCCTTGTCCCGGTCAACCATGCTGTAGAATGAGCGCAGGCCGAAGTTGGTATCGTCCGCGACCACGTATGCATCCGATGATTCGATCGCCTCGTATATCTTTTTGTCCACGATACAGGGGCCCGACAGGAGGATTCTCTTCTTCGACCGGTCGCCCGCCCCATCGGTCATGCGCAGCTCGTCAGATATTTTTCCGAGGACGGCGTTGGCTTCCTGTTTGTCGAGAATGGCCGAGGCCAGAGAAATCGCGAAGAAGTCGGTGCCGGAAATTCTCGGGGGCTGCTCCTTCCTGAACGCGAATATCTCCTTGAGGAGCCGCCTGTTCTCGTTATAGAGGTCGATGGCATCCGCCAGTGAGCTGTCGGTGACCTTTTGGCCCGACAGGTCCTCCAGGGACTCGATGAGCCGCTCAGACTGTTTCCGGAATAACTTTTCTCCGTTTTCGTTCTTGTGATACCGCACGCCGGAAAAGGTGAATACCTTGTCTCCGGGACGGTTGTACTGCCATCCTCTGGCAAAATACGTCACGGTTTCGCATGATTCCGGTAGGACCACCGCATCGAGAAAATCGAACTCGCCCTTGAGGACCTGGTCCCAGATGGCTCTGAAAATTGATGAGGTATATGCCTGAAGGCTCTCGTGTGCCTTTGTAATGGTCTCCTTTTTCATCGGGAAGAGCCGGACGGAATAAAGGCCGGCAGCGTATATCAACTCCTGTGGCACGATGGGATGCATGATGCCGACGACTTTCTTCCCACTCTTCTGCTTAAATCCGGTGATATATTCACCAGCATTACTGATAATTTCATGTAATTTCTCCAAGCTATCCATTTCTTTTCCTCCAGAGCTTAAGTGATCACCAACCTTTGCCACTGTTTTTAAAAACCTGTTCTCGAATACGGGAACAAGGAAGACAACTGAGGGGGTCATTCCCTGTTCCCGTATTCTCTTTCTTGAATTTTTTGCCTTTCGAATTTTCTTTAAGAATCTCAGCCGACTGGATCGTCCATCCCTTGCCGGCGCGATCTCCGGCGTCAGAAGCTCAGCTCTTCGTAGACCTCCGCAGAGATCTCGACCGACAGGAGGGGCAGCAGGTTTTTCACGATGTCCTTATGCGCGCCGTTATTGTTCCAGCTCTCCATGGCAGCCTTGTCCCGCCAGTGGGTGATAACCACGAACTCACCGCTTTCCCTGATGGCTGCACTGACACCGTTGGAACCCTCCTGTTTCTCGATCAAAGGGTACCATTCCTTTGACAGCCACAGTTTCAAATTGCCCAGTTCCCCTACGCGTACAGCTGCCCGTGAAATCTTGACGACCATTTCCTTCTCCTTTTCCGGAGCGCTCGTTTCCCTGAAAAAACTGGTTTTTCCTGTTCTGGCCCGACTACTTTTTCACTTCCGGCCGTACGGGAATCATGAAGTCCTCGTACTCGACGAAGTCCATGTAGAAATTCTTTGCCGAGTCCCACACTTCCTTGAAGAACGGATCAGTTGCCGCCTTCTTGTCCAGGTGAGCCCAGGCAACCTTTCTGAATTCTCTCTGGGACTCCTCATCGACGATCAGCCTGACATTTCCCTTTTTCTCGTATTCATTCAGGGATTTCATGCTCTTATTGATTTCATAGGTCCATGACCACATGGTCGTGGCTCTCGCTGCCTCTTCGACAATGACCTTCAGGTCATCGGGCAGTGATTCCCACTGCTTCTTGTTGATGGTCAGCTCGAGCATGGTGCTCGGCTGGTGCATGGCCGGCCCGACGTAATATTTTGCGATTTCATAGAATCCCAGCTGATAATCGGCATAGGGCGTATTGAACTCGGCTGCGTCGATGACGCCGCGCTCAAGTGCCGAAAAGACCTCTCCGCCGGGGAGCATGGTGACTGCCGTGCCGTTTTCTTTCAGGATTTCACCCCACCATCCGAGTGTCCGGTACTTCAATCCTTTGAAATCATTTACCCCCTTCAAGGGCTTGTTGCTCCATGCGAGCACCTCGGCGTGCGTCATCCCCAGGGGGAAAGCGACGACGTTGAGCTTCATCTTTTCCGTGAACATCCTGTTCCACAACTCGAGACCCCCGCCCTCATACATCCAGGTAAGCTGCATGAGCGGTTCGAAGAGCATGGGAACCGACCCGAAGAACTGGGACGCAGGGTTCTTTCCCGGCCAGTAATTCGAACAGGAATGGGCACATTCAATGGACCCCTTGCTGGCGGCATCCAGAACATCCAGTGCTCCGACTACCGCGCCTGCCGGCTTCACGGAAATATCCAGCCGCCCCTGGGACATGGCTTTCACTTTTGCAGCAAAGTACTCGGCCGTCTCGTACACCACCATGCCTGAAGGCCAGGACGTTGCCATGGTCCACTTGTAGGTTTTCGCCATAGCCGAATTCACGCCCAAGAAAAGCACCATCATGCAGGCGAGACCGATACATGCCGCTGTCTTAAACCTCTTTGTCGTCATCATAAAATCTCCTTCCCTTCTTTAGATAAGATTTATCCACCAAAGCTAATGCTGGGCAGCCAGGTTATGATTTGCGGGAATATGGCGCACAGACCGATGCCCACTATCTGCAGGATAATGAACGGCCATACCCCCCGATATATGTCCATGGTTCGCACCTCAGGCGGAGAGACACTTTTCAGGTAAAAGATGGAGTATGCAAACGGCGGAGTGAGAAACGACGTCTGCATGACGATCATGCACATCATGGCAAACCAGTAGGCATCCACGCCGACCTGGTGCGCTATGGGAGTAAAGAGCGGCACACAGATCATCACGATGCCGATCCAGTCGATGAAAATACCGAGAATGAAGATGATCAGGAACATGAAAGACACCACCACCCAGGGCTGCATCGAGATGCCGAGCACCGCGCTGCTCACGACATCACCGCCGTCGAGCCTGAGGAACACCCCGGTAAACAACGTCGCGCCGACCGCCACGAAAAAGATCATGCTCGTTACCTTGACGGTCTCGTAGACAATGTCCCTGATCGTCTCGTAGTTCAATGCCCGGTAGCACAGGGCAAGGACCAGAGAGAGGAATGCACCGATTCCCGCCGCTTCCGTGGGTGCCGCAACACCGAAGAAGATCAGGCCGAGAACGCCCAGGATGAGGGAGGCAACGGGCAGGACAGATGACAGAAACATGGTGACCTTCTTCTTGAACGGTACGGCCAACTGGTCTTCATCTATCGACGGACCCCATTCGGGCTTGATGCGGCAGAGAATGTATATGTACACGAGGTAGAGGGCGGAAAGCATCAACCCGGGAAGGAAGGCGCCCATCAGGAGCCTGCCCACAGACAGCGACGCCATGGGGCCCCACAGGATGATCATGACACTCGGCGGTATCAGGATGCCCAGGGTGCCGCCCGCACAGATGGTTCCCGTTGCCAGCGATCTATCGTAATCGTGCTTCAGCATGGCGGGCAGCGCGAAAATTCCCATGGTTACCACTGCCGCACCGACCACGCCGGTGGCCGCTGCAAAGAGCGTGGACGTTACCATGGCTGCCAGGGCAAGGCCGCCTTTCAACCGACCCATGATCACGTACATGGAGTCGAACAGTCTCCCGGCAAGGCCGCTCTTCTGGACGACGATGCCCATGAAAATGAAGAGGGGAACGGCAATCAGCGTATAGTTCGTATAGGTTTCGAAGACTCTCAAAACCAGGATGTGTACGATATTCGGGCCGACGAATATCAACCCGAAGATGGTCGCTATCCCCGCCATGGTCAGGGCAATGGGATAACCCAGCAGAATACAGATGATCAGGCTCGACAGCATCCCTGCGGCGATAAGTTCAGTACTCATACGTTGTCTCCAGTATCATCGTTGCGCACCACGGCGATTACATCCTTCACGAGCTCGTTCACTGCCTGAAGCATAAGAATGGCAAGGCCGATAAAAATCCAGAGCTTGAACGGATAGATGATCGGCTGCCAGGTGCCTGTGCTGGCCCTTTCCTGGATCGACCATGAGTACAGGACATCCGGGAACATGTACCATAAGATCAGCACCCAGGCCGGGAAGAAGAGGACCAGTGAGAACACGAGGTTCAGACCCGATCGAAGCCTTGGTGAAAACTTGTTGATGAAAATATCCACGTTTACGTGTGACCGGTCGGCATGCACCCAGGCAATGCCCATGATGAGGACCAGGCTGCTCAGCATGTAGCTGCAGTCGTAGCTCCACATGGTAGGGCTGTTAAAGAAATACCGGACCACGATTTCATAGCACATGGTCAAGACCAGCGGAATGAGCAGCCAGGAAAACAGCTTGCCGATCTTCCTGCTTATCCTGTCGACGAATTTCGTGACAGCCAGAACTTCGTTCAAGGTTACACCCACGTTACACCCCTCTTATTCTCGTTAGTCATCCACACAAATTACCCTGCCAGGCCCGGCAGCCAGGTGATCAGACCGGGGAATATCGTTATCAGGACGATATTCACGATCACCAGTATTATGAACGGGATCACTCCCCTCATGATGTCGCTCACCTCAACCTCCGGCGGCGCGACCCCCTTGAGATAGAAGATCGAATAGGCAAACGGCGGAGAGAGGAAGGACGTCTGCAGCGTCACGCACACCACGATCGCGAACCAGAGCGGATCGAACCCCAGAGCCAGGGACAGCGGGGTAATGATCGGCACCACGATAAAGAGGATGCCGATCCAGTCGAGGAACATCCCGAGCACGAATATGGCGGCCAGGATGATCGCGAAGATCCCCCACTTGCCCAGAGGAACCGCGACGATCAGATCGCCTATCGCCTTTGCCCCGTTGAGAGCCATGAAAACCCCGGCAAACAGAGACGCCCCCAGAGCGACGAACATGACCATTCCGGTGATTTTCATGGTGCTGAGGCAGACGTCGTAGACATTCTTTTTGCTGAGCTTCTTATACGCGGCCGCAATGATGAGCGCACCGAAGCTTCCCACTGCGGCGGCCTCGGTGGGCGATGCGACCCCGAGGAAAATGGACCCCAGCACGGCGACGATCAGGAACATCGGAGGAATCATGTAGCGCAGGATATCCAGGATGACCTTTCCATGCCCGGTCTCTGCTGCGTCGTCAACCTCCGAAAGGGGTGCCAGCTCGGGCTTTAAACGGCACAGGACGGCGACGTAGGCGATATACGAGAGCGAGAGGATCAATCCCGGCAGAACAGCGCCCATGAAGAGCTTCGAGACCGACAGGCCCGCCATCGGCCCGTAGAGGATCATCATGATGCTCGGAGGAATCAGAACGCCCAGGGTGCCGCCGGCGCAGATGACTCCCGTGGCGAGCCGCGGGTCATACCCCCGCTTGAGCATGGGAGGCAGTGCCAGCAGGCCCATCGTGGTAACCGAGGCGCCGATGACCCCGGTGCACGCGGCAAACAGCGTGGCGATCACGATCGTGCCTATGGCAAGCCCGCCCCGCACCTTTCCGAACGCCATGCCGATGGATCCGAAAAGGTTGTCCGAGGCCCCCGACTTCTCCAGCACGAGCCCCATGAAGATGAACAGCGGAACAGCCGGAAGAACCTCGCTGGACATCAGGCCGTATACGTTGAAAACGAACTGATCGAACACCATAGGTGCCCAGCCGCCCAGGATGGCGAAATACAGGGCCAGACCACTCAGAGCCATGTACAACGGCACACCGGCTACGACCAGGAGTAAAACACCTGCCAACATTGCTATCGCATATATCTCAGGGCTCATGGGTGATCATCTCCGTATCAGGCTGAAAATGCTTTTTAAGAGGTCGGACAGACCCGCCAGGAAAAAGACTATGAAGCCGATGGCCATAACCGACTTGATGGGATACAGGGGCGGCTGCCAGTAGCTTATCATCGAATGCTCGAGGCAGGCTATCGAGTCCCGGGCATAGACGAAGCTGTGCTTCATCAGGATATAAAAGACCGGTACGAAAATGAGTAAATAGACAATGATATCGAAGATCGCCTTTGTTCTTTCCGAGTATTTTTTGTAAAATATATCCACCCGTATATGGGATCTGTGGAGCGTGATGTACGCCCCGCCAAGAATGAACAGCGTGCCGTTCTGCATCCAGGTCAGCTCATAAACCCACGCCGTGGGCGCCTGAAACAGGTATCTGGCAAATACGTCGTACGCGACGAAAAGGGTGAGAGGAATCACCAGAAAGGATACCAGCCTGCCCGTATACTCGCTTACGGCATCAACGATTTTTATGAATCGATCCAGCACCATCATAGTCGTATCCTGTTGTCGAGCATCCGTCGCCCGGGCGTACCTCGCCGGGCGACGGATGGTTGATTTTTTAGGTTATTGAACGCTTACAGATGCGTCTACTTTCTGGAGCTGCATGTATGGCGTCCAGGTCTTCATGAATTTCTTCTGCGAAGCCCAGACCTTCTGGAACATCGGATCTTTCTGTGCGTCGTATTTCTCGACAAACTTCTTCAGTATCTCTTCCTGCGTCTCTTTCGGGAACCGGACCACCTTGACCTTGCCCGCGTCCCTGACCTTCTGGACCGTCTCTGCATCGCCCAGTACCCAGCGCGTCATCGATCTCGACATGTTCGCGGCACAGGCGCTCTCGACGATCGCCTTGAGATCGTCGGGAAGCGCATTCCACTGCTGCTGATTGATCACGACCTCGAGGAAGCCGTAATACTGGTGGACGCCGGGGAAATGCCAGTACTTGGCGACCTCGTGGAAACCGAGCGGATAGTCTATATATGGGGTGCTCTGCTCGGCAGCTCCCAGGGTCCCCCTCTGAAGGGAAGGTACCACCTCGCCCATGGGCAGGGTCACGACAGAGGCACCGAACTCGGAGAGAATCTGCCCCCACAGCAAGGCGGTCCTGTATTTCAGTCCTTTGAAATCGGACAGCTTCTGGATCTCTTTATTCGCCCATCCACCACCTTCGGGCGGCATCATGCTCGTCGGGATCGTCTTGTAAGCATCGCCGTACATCTCCTGCCACAGCTCCTTGCCTCCTCCCTCATACACCCAGACATAGTATCCCAGCATGTCCATGAATGCGGGGGTGGATGAGAAGAGCGTGCCGGCGGGATACTTGCCGAGCACATAGCCGGGCCAGGTAAAGCCTGCGTCCAGTGTTCCCTTCTGCACCGCATTGTGGATCTCGAAAGCAGGCACGATCTCGCCGGAAGAGTAATATTCGATCACCAGCCTTCCGTTACTCATGCGATTGATGTCGTCCGCGAGAATCTTGCCCGCCGTATGGATCCATACCGCGGGAGGAAACGGACTCTGCATTTTCCATTTGATGACATTGTCTGCGGCAAAAGAATTGAAGCCTATAAACATCCCTAGAAGTAAAATTGTCCCCACTACTACGTTTCTCTTCATGCAGCCCTCCTGATGCATATTTTTTACAGGATATCGTAAAATCCGATTTCCTTTTTCCGGCTACTCCTTCTCGTCTATGCGGCTGGTTCTCAACGCCGACACTGCAATCCAAAATTGCGCAAGAGCTCCCCGCTCTTACGAAAACAATTAAATTTTGCCTATCCCGGTCTATGAAATGAAATATACATGCAAGACATTCAGCCGACCTCAGCCACCAAGCAGCTCAAAAAGACCCGTCCCCATGTTTCATCCAATGCAGGTACCATTTTCGATCATCCCGGATGCCCGAACCTGCTCTCCCGAAGAAGACGCAACAACGTCTTACTGGAAAGCAAGCAATGTACCAAGATTATTAGCCTATTAATTCATATACATACACGATTTTGTCGCAATGATTCCTGGGGTGATGTCCTGTTGTGCGACACAATCGTCTGAGATTGATACATTCATTGCATTTTGCATTATCATCCGTTCTACAATTATCCAAGATAGCTAATTATATTCCGTGAATTGAGAAGGTTATGGATTTCTGCCTTTTCGGTGAGAGAGGTGGACAGGACACCGGTTGTACCCTGGCGAAACACTCCGCAGTATCTTCCTGAAAGCAAGATGGATTTCTGCCGATTCCTGAGGGGCATGGGAGATATGGATGTCAACTAACCGGTTTTCTTTACAAAAGATCCCCGGAAGGATTGCGGAGGCGAGGAGGGTTCGCGACGAAGACGTTATGAAGGATGAACGGGTGATCTCGAAAAGAATTGGTAATCGCGGTCACTGAGGCACGGGCATGGGCGGCTCCATGAGCCCGGGACGGACGGAGGACCCGAACAAGAGCGTTCTCCGGTGTCTCTAGCTCCCCTTCTGCCCGGATGCCCCACCGGTAGCCGGCCCGGTGTTATCCAGAACGTGATCTCCGCTCGACCGGCAACGGCTGCCGGCCTATGCTCTTGCCGCGGGCGAGGGGGCGGGTGGTAAGGGAGGTGAAAATCCGCATGATCCGATCCTTCACATTCAGCTCCTCATGTTTTACTGTCCAGCATATCCGCGTTCGCTTGCACCCCTGATCCTGTCGCCTCCCTTACCACACCAGCCAATCTCTGGAACCGGTACTCCGGCAACCATGTTTCGTGACAGCGATTATGCCGTTTCGCCTGTAGGGCTTCCGAAGGCGCCCGGTATTCCCTCATCTCCCTCGTTGCCTCTGCACGGCCCTTTAAGGAAAGGATGGGAACAGTTTCGAGCCCGGATCGCTCACCGGGTAACGGCTTGAACACCAGTCTCCGTCAGCCTGTCTATCCCAGGAGGTGGTTTGCCAGGATAATCCGCTGGACATCGTTGACCACCTCGATGACCTCGCTGAAGAGCGCGTCTCTCACGATCCTGGCGATCTTGAAATCCTCGGTGTATCCGTAGCATCCGTGCACCCTGAGGGCTTTCCTGGCTACGTCGTTGAGTGTCTCGGAGAGAAAGATCCGGGTGATGCGCGACTGGACCTGCACATCGTTCAGTTCACCGGCGTCCATCACCGAGGCGAACCGGTAGAGCTGGGACCTGCTCACCTCCAGCCCCACGGCGATATCGGCGATGAGCGTCTGTATCGTCTGGAACTGGGTGATGGGCTTTCCCCTCACCATTCTTTCCTGTGCGTATTTCACCGACTCGTCGTAAGCCGACTGGCACAGGCCCAGCATCACCGCGTTGTGGGTGAGGTGATTGACCTCCATGGTGTCCAGCAGGATCTGATAGCCCTGTCCGTGCTCGCCCAGCAGGTTGCCTGCAGGGATTCTCAGGTTGTCGAAATAGATGTCGCACGTGGCTGGGCCGTGCATGCCGATCTTTTTCCAGGGCGGGTTGGTCCGGTAGCCGGGAACGTTCTTCTGTACGATGAAGGCGCTCAGCTTGTTGCCCCCCTCGGTTTCGCTGTCCTTGGCGATGACGATGATCGGGCCGTCGAGATTGGACAGGGTGATGAACCGCTTGGTGCCGTTGATGACGTACTCGTCGCCGTCGAGGGTGGCCCTGGTCGTTATGGCCTTGGGGTTCGTGCCGGTTTCCGGCTCGGTAAAGGCCACAGATCCGATGCCCTTGCCCTGGCAGATCTGCGGGATAAATTCCTTCTTCTGTTCTTCGGTGCCGAACATGTTGATGTACATGGAAAACCACAGATCGATCGACAACGACCAGGCTATTCCCCCGCATGTCCTGGCAATTTCCTGGACGATGAGCGTCTGGGCTACGTTGTCGATGCCCAGGCCCCCGTACTCCCGGGGCAGCGTCACGCCTATCAGGCCGGCGGCAGCCATCTTCTTCCAGAGCTGCCCCATGACCTCCGGTGGGAAGTAATCAGCCTCGCCGTGCTCTTCCAGCAACGGAACGATCTCTCTCTCTGAAAATTCCCGGGCCATGTTCTGAAACATTATCTGTTCATCACTGAAGCTAAAATCCATGGTTTCCCCCTGCTTAGGTTATTTATGCTCTGGTCATGGTGCTCTTGACCTCTCTGCCGGTGCCGGATCACGCGCAGAGGCGGCTTGAGCCTCTTTCTCGCGTATCCCTTATTTTGCCAGGAGCTCCTTGAGTTTCCCCATGAAGGCCGGCAGGATTTCCTTAAAGTCGCCGACCACTCCGTAGTGCGCCACCTTGAAGATGTTGGCCTCCGGGTCCTGGTTGATCGCTACTATGCACTTTGACCCGGAGCAGCCGGCGATGTGCTGCATGGCGCCCGAGAGCGCGACCGCGATGTAGAGCTTGGGACTCACTATTTTCCCGGTCTGCCCGACCTGGTGCAGCATGGGTATCCAGCCTTCCTCGCAGGCTGGCCTGGTGGCCCCGACCGCACCTTCCAGGAGCCTGGCCAGCTCCCATATCATCTCGTAGTTCTGCGAGCTGCCGATGCCGCGCCCGCCGCTCACGACGACCTCGGCATCCTCGAGTCTCACGCCTTCAACCTTCTCCTCAACCCGCTCGACGACCTGAACCTTGAGGGTCGAAGAAGCGACCTCGGCGACCATCCGGATGACCTGACCCTGCCGTGAAGTGTCTTTCTCCGCAGGCTTCACGGTTTTGGGCCGTACGGTCGCGATCTGCGGCCGGACATTCCTCACCATTACCGAGGCCAGTGCATTGCCGCCGAAGACCGGCCTGGTCACGACGAGAAGCCCGGTGTCCGGGTCGATGTCGAGCTCGACGGCATCCGTCGCCAGCCCGGCCTGCAGACGGCCGGCAAGCCTCGGTGCCAGGTCGCGGCCGATGTCGGTATTGCCCAGAAGCAGGATCGAGGGCAGCGCCTTGCGGCAGAGATCAGCTGCCACCATAGTGCAGGCGTCTGAGTGGTAATGCTCCAGCAGGGGATTCTCGGCGACATAGACCTTGTCCGCTCCATAGGCGAGAGCCTCTTCGCTCAGACCGCCGACATCGCTGCCCATCAGGAGAATGGACAACTCCTGGCCCGTCTTGTCGGCGAGCACCCGGCCGATTCCCAGAAGCTCCACCGTGATCGGCGCCAACCTGCCTTTTTCAATTTCGCCACAGAGTAGTATGCCTTTATGTGTATCCATCGAGTATCCTCCGACTTCTATATGATGTTCGCTGCCCTGAGCCTGACGGCCAGTTCCACCGCAGCCTCGCCGGCGTCTTTCCCGGTGACGATCTCGCACTGAACGTCCCGGATCGGGACAGACAGCTTGACGATCTCGGTATGCGCCCCTTCCGGAGCCACTTGGGCCGGGTCGATTTCGATATCCTGAGCCGTCCAGGCCGGAATCTTCTTGCGGGTCGCGGTGATGATGCCCATGCCGGTGGGCAGACGGGGCAGGCCCACCTCGTTGCTGACCGTCACCAGGCAGGGCATGGGTGCCTGAACCACTTCGTAGCCGTCTTTGAGCACCCGCTCGACCCTGAGGCCGCCGTCGGCCGCCTGGATGTTCCGGGCGATGGTCACGACAGGGATTCCCAGCATCTCGGCCAGGATGGAACCGACCTGGCCCGAATCCCAGTCGGCGGCCTGGCGGCCGCACAGAACCAGGTCGTACTCGCCGATCTTCTGAATGGCTTTGGACAGAACATGTGCAGTGCCGTAGCTGTCGAGGTTATCAAAGGCGCTGTCCTGGAGCGTGATGCCGTCGTCGGCCCCCATGGACAGGGCATGCTTTACCACATCCGCGACCTTGCCCTGCCCCATGCTGATGACTGTTATTTTCGCACCGTTCTTGTCTTTGAGCTGGCACGCCGCTTCCACCGCGCGCTCGTCAAAGACGCTGATGACCGGAGGTACACCTGCAGGAGGCACGACCTTCTTTGTGGCGGGGTCGATCTTGAATTTTGCCGATGGTATCTCGGGATCGGGTATCTGCTTGACGCAGACGATGATATGCATACTCGTTCTCCTCCTATGCTTAGTTTATTGCTTTCTCAACCAGTTCTATGAGATCCATTGCCCGCAGAGACGATTTGAGCTGCTTTCGCTCGATCCCTTCCTCCAGCATCTGAAGGCAGTAGGGGCAGGAGGTCACGACCGTCTCGGCCCCCGTACTTGTCACATCCTCAATGCGGATTTCGTTGATCTTTCTTCCGGTTTTCTCCTCCATCCACATGTGCCCGCCCCCTCCGCCGCAGCAGAGGCTCGTGCTCTGCGAGCGCTCCATCTCGCGGATGCTTGCCCCGGGGATAGCCTGCAGGATCTGCCGTGGAGCAGCGTATTCTTCGTTGTAACGGCCCAGATAGCACGGGTCGTGGTAGGTGACCGCCGAGTCCCACCCGCCGGCAGGGTTCAGTGTGCCCTTGTGGATCAGATCGGCGACGAGCCGGGTGTAGTGCACCACCTCGAAATCGGCGCCGAACTTCGGATATTCGTTCTTGAGCGCGTTGTAGCAATGGGGACAGGCGGTAATGACCCGCTTGATCCCGTAGCTCTTGAAGACCTCGATGTTCTGCTCTGCGATGGTCTGGAACTGTATTTCATATCCCACCCTTCGGGCCGGGTCTCCGCAGCACGCCTCTTCGCCGCCCAGCACCCCGAATTCGACACCCGCGGCATCGAGCACTTTTACCAGTGAGGTCGTGACCTGAACGTTCCGATCGACCAGGGCCCCGGTGCAGCCTGCCCAGAACAGGGTATCTGCGTGATCGTTGCCGCCTTCGCCGAGAATCTTGAGATCCAGTCCGCTCGTCCAATCGCCTCTCAAACGCATTGATTGAACGCCGGCCCAGGGATGCCCCTTGGTCTGCATGTTTCTCAGCATGAGCTGGACCGTCTCGGGCATTCTGCTCTGCATGAGCACGAGGTTCCGCCTGAGGTCGATCATCTTGCGCACGTGCTCCACACCCACGGGGCATATCTCCTGACAGGCCCCGCAGGTGGTGCAGTCCCAGATCGCCTCCTCGGTGACCACGTCGCCGATCATCTGTTTTGCACCGCTCTCTGCAGGCCCGTCCGTCCCGGCCTCGGCCGCGGGTTTTGCCACGCCCGTCTCCAGCAGGTGTTCTTTCAGACAGAGAATCGTCTCTCTGGGCGAGAGGGCCTTGCCGCTGAGCTGCGCGGGGCAGTTGACGTGGCACCGGCCGCACTCGGCGCAGGAGTAGAGATCGAGCAGGTCCTTCCAGGTGAACTCGTTGATCTGCGACACGCCGAAGGTCTCCGCCTCTTCGAAGTTGATGGGCTGTGGCGCCATCTTCGGCCCCAGCGACCTGAAGAACACGTTGGCCGGAGAGGTGAGAATGTGCAGGTGCTTGGAATAGGGAATGTAGACCATGAAGCCGATGATCAGCACGTAGTGCAGCCACCAGGATATCTTGTAGCCGGCGTCCAGACCGCCCTGTGAAACCCCGGCGCCCGTGAGCCAGGCCGCCAGAGTCGCGCCGATGGGCGGCCAGGAGGACTGGACGTCGAGCAGCGCATAGTTGAAGCCGACAACACAGACATTGAGCACCATGAGGGCGAAGACCGTGCATAGGATTATGGCGGCCTCGGCGCTCGGCTCCAGTCTCTCCGGCCTTATGATATAGCGCCTGACGGCAGCCCACAGTATGGCTATGGCAACAGCCACCCCTGCGACGTCAAGGATGGTGAGGAAGACCTTCTCGAAGGCGGTGCCCTCGATCACATGGGCCAGGCCGAAGCCGCCGGCCAGGCCGATGAAAATGATGTAGCTGACGAGAAAAAAGCTGAAACCCCAGAACATGAGGGCATGCCCCAGGCCGGCGAGGTCCTTTCGCGTGACGGTCTTGAGGTTGCACCACTGGGGCACGACCTCGACCATCATCATCCTGATCCTCTGCCCGATGTTGTCGAAGCGGTTTTCGTCCTTGCCCTGGCGCATGAGCCGGAAAAGGAAGGAGAGTCTACGCACGAACAGACCAAAGGCGACGGCGAACAAGACCCAGAAAATGACATAGCCTGAAAGCCCCCAATACGTTGCACTAACCGGTGACATGATCATACCCCTTTCGTTGTGTAATGCGGCTGATCTTCGAGCAGGCCGGGCCCGGCTGAACCGTCTCGGGCCGGTTTTCGGCAGCAGGGCCCCCGCAGGTGGAGAGCACGGCCTTGGGAACTTTCCCGGCGGTTCTTCTCTTCAGTGGATACCGGCCCTGCTTTGCCACCCTGTGCCGTGTTCCGGGCAGCGGCATGCCGACCTCTTTTTTCGTGCATGGATGAGAAAGCATGTGATCTTCATGGATGAGTGACAGGCATACCCCCCCCCTGCCCTCGGTGCCCGGGCCATGGATGCCGTTTCCGGCTCTTACGCCCTGCTCTGCCGGACTGGAGACGATCCGGTTGCCCGCACCCTGCAGACCGTCTGTAATAAAATGGGACACTGGGGACAAATGCATCGGGGCACCGGGGTCGTCCACGGCGGACAGCCCTCCCCGGACCGCGAGGTATTCCATGCCGCTCCGGCAGGCGTTCCGGGTGCTTCCGGCAGCTCCATGATCGATGACAGACCGGTACCTGGGCTCATCTTCCCGAGAGATGATGTCACGGCTCACAGGGGTGCCGATCTCATTCATTGATGCCTCCACATGTATGCACGATGAAAAAATGGTATGTACCCCTTCAGGGATTCCCTGCCGAGGCATTGGATCAATTATCCAGCAACCACACTATAGCAAGGAGCGTGCCTAGCCGGGCGGCTCTACGCCATCATATGAGCCCCTGTCATGGCCGGGTTTCAGGGAATTCAGGGACCGGGACCGGATGCTCCCGGGCATGTCCGGCACAGGCGCGCACCACGTGCCGGGTCGCCGGGGCGGACCGAAGATCTGTGCAACCGGCCCGCGATCTTAAGCGGGCAGGCAGGGCTTCAGAAAACCATGGGACACGAAAAATAACACCGCCATCAGGGCCTTAGCTTTCTGGATCGGGATGTCACCGGCCGGGAAAAGGCTCAGGGTGTTAAGGCATGAACCTTTTCATCGGATCGGGCTCGCATGCAGCCGCTTTTTTTAAGATAAGCGTATCTGCCTTGCAGGATTTACCGGGTTGCCGGCCTGATACACCCGGCATATCTCGCCAGTGCTCCTGCTTCATGCTTGCTGCAGGGCGAGCCGGGGGTCGGCATATCCACTGGCACTGCCGTATTCGCTCAGCTCATGACCCCTGACAAGGCACCCTGAGTCAATGATACAGGAAGCCCTGTTTCGATGTGATACAGAGTGTCTGATATTGAGACAGCCATGAACTGCCGCCAAGCCCATCGATAAGCGTTTGCCTGGAGGAGACCGAATTCTTGCCGAAATTCATATGGCTGGGATTCCCATCGCGTCCCGGCCACTGCCTGCCTTCTTATCTTCACAGCCTTTCATGCCCTCATGATGGCGGGCCCGTGTGTCATTGCGTGATCCGGCCCGCTTCCGCTCCGACGCAGCAAGCGGGGCACCGTTTGAACCCTGGCAAACCCCATCCCATGATTACCTCTTGTCAGCCAGCACTTGACGTCCCACCCGATGGCATGGACCACAACAAGCACCCCCCAAACAGGCCTGTTGTCACGGAAACTACAGAGTTCTTTGAACCCTGCAACTGCCCCACCCCCCCGAGACCGGATATTCCCGGCAGGACGGGCCTGATTGTTTTGGCAGCAGCCGGATCGAACCCCTTAGAGAGATAAAAAAAATAATTACAACAGTATGTATGAAATAGCCATAATATGGTATAAGAAACGAAAGGATATCTGGGTACATTATTTGCTTTACCTTGTATGAGCTGATTGAACTGAAAAAAAGTTCGGACAGTAGCCTAACAGGGAACAGGACAGCAAGAATCCTATGACAACGTATCAGGTATTTTCATGGTTTTTGGTCATGCATTGTGTGTGGATCTCATTCGGAGGAAGGATGACATGAGGAGCTCGTGTGCTGCCGGGACGCATGCAAGCCCCGCCTTGCGGATCAGGCTGCGACCGATGGACAAGGGCGGCACCCGGGCGGACGAGCTTCCATTCATGCTACCGGTATTTCTGCACAGCAGGTCATCAACTCTTTTTAATACGGGGTGTATATGCTAAGAACCAGAGAACAGTATACCGAGTCACTTTTTGCCATGAGGCCCAATGTCTACATCGGGGGTAAAAAAGTTGGGAGGAACGATCCCAGGCTCCTGCCCGCCTGAGTTCCCGAGTTATTGTAACGAGGCAGGGGTGGTGAGGCCCAGTTTGACATAGAGATCCATCTGGCGTTTCGTAATTTCGCCGACCTGCCGTTGCTGACCTGGTACCTCAAAGCATTCAATGACATCGAGCTCATC
>JAHDQN010000047.1 GCA_018433775.1 Deltaproteobacteria bacterium | reverse complement strand
GACGAGCGAAGAACGCCACCGGAGGATCAGCGAAGAGCTCGATGTGGTGCTCAACGGCATCACCGACATCATCATGCTCAACGACAGGGGCCGGAACATCATCTGGGCCAACAGGGCCTCCTCCGAGGTCTCCGGACTGCCATCCGAAGAGATCCGGGGCAGAAAGTGTCACGAGGCCCTGTGGAAAAGAACCACCCCCTGCGACAAATGCCCGCTGACCCAGGCAATGAAAACGGGCAGGCACCAGGAAGGCACCATGAAGACCCCGGACGGGTCCCTCTGGGAGATCACGGGCTATCCGGTCAGAGACGAGCGAGGATCGATCAGGGGGTCCATCGGGATCGTCCGGAACATCACGGACAGAAAAATGATCGAAGAAGAGAACCAGAAGCGCTACAAGCTCGATTCGCTGGGTACGCTGGCAGGTGGCATCGCACACGATTTCAACAACATCCTGACCGTGATCATGGGGAATATCTCGTTCGCCAAGATGCTGATCAGCAGCAAAGACAGGCTGTGGGGAAGGCTCGACGATATCGAGAAGGCGTCAATGCGGGCGCGCGAGCTCACCTCACAGCTCATGACCTTTTCCCGGGGCGGAAGTCCCCGGAAAAAACCGGTCGCAGCCGACCAGCTCTTGCGTGACACAATTCACTTCTCACTCCAGGATTCGGATATCACGGCCAGGTTCCACACCGACGGCGCCCTCTGGCGGGTGAATGCGGACGAAGCCCAGCTTGGGCAGGTGATCGGGCACATCGTCCAGAACGCACAGGAAGCCATGCCGCAGGGAGGCACCGTAAACGTGACCACGGAGAACTGGATCGCAGAAGAGGGGAGCGCCCTGCCGCTCTCCGGAGGAAGGTATGTGAAGATATCCATCTCCGACACCGGCTGTGGCATCGAAGAGAACATCCTCGGCAGCATCTTCGACCCTTTCTTCACCACCAAAAAGAAACGCAACGGGCTCGGGCTTGCCACCTCGTACTCCATCGTGAGGAAACACGGGGGGCACCTCACCGCTGCTTCCACCCCGGGACAGGGGACCACCGTCACCCTGTTCCTGCCTGCGGCTGCCGAAACAGGCCGAGAAGAATCCACCGAGACACAGGAGACCTATACCGGTAGAGGGCGCATCCTGTTCATGGACGACGAGGCCTTTATCCGGGACCTCGCCATGAGCATCCTCTCTCACCTCGGCTATGAGCTCACGTTCGCGCGCGAGGGAAACGAGGCCATCGAGGCGTATAGAAATGCCCTTCGCGAGGGCGCGGGCTTCGACGCGGTCATCCTCGACCTGACCGTGGTGGAGGGCATGGGAGGCAAGGAATGCATCCGGGAGCTGAAAAAGATCGATCCTCACGTGCGGGCCATCGTGTCGAGCGGCTACTCGAACGACCCGATCATGGCCGACCCCGCGAAGTACGGCTTTTCGGCGCTCATCGCAAAGCCGTACAACATACAGGCGCTCAGCACGGTACTGAAAAAAACTATCGAGGAGAAGGGGTGCCGCTGTGAAACCTCCTGACAGCGGACAGTTTATTGGATCGCTCATCGGCCAGTGCCTGGGCGATGCCATGGGTTTTCCGGTGGAAGGGCAGAACTACCAGGTCTGCCGCGATTATGTCCGGGAGCTGATCGAGGAGGGACCGGGGCTCAAGGCTCGGCCGGGATTCGTGCTCGGGCAGTATTCCGACGACTCGCAGCTCGCCAGGGAGCTTATCCTGAGCTATGTCGCCCGCAAGCGGTTCGACCCGGTGGACTACGCGGCCCGCATCGCCGACCTCTTTTCCCGGGGGCGGGTCATCGGGGGCGGTCTGTCGACTTGGGAGGCGGCTATCCGCCTTGCCCGGGGAGATCCCTGGGACCAGGCAGGCGCACCGAGCCCTTCTGCAGGAAACGGAAGCGCCATGCGCGCAGGACCCATCGGTCTGATGTTTTTCGACGACTTCAAATCACTTGTCAATGCGGCCCAGGATCAGGGTATGATCACTCATAAGGATATCCGGTGCTCTGCCGGGGCGGTCGCGATCGCCGGTGCCGTGGGGCTGGCCCTGGAGCAGAAGGAGATCGACAGCGTAAACTTCCTCACCGAGATCGCCAAGCTCTCGGCCGTTATCGATCCGGCGGCGGGAACCGCTTTCACCGCGCTCATAGACTGGGTGGATCTCGATCCGGGAGAGGCGCTCAAGGCAATTGTCCTGGCGGGATACGCCATGGGATCGATGGACAACTGGCAGGGACTGACCCCCTTCGTGACCGGCAGCGTGCTTTGGAGCCTCTACTCCTTTCTCCATACGCCCCACAGCTTCCTCGACACCATGGCCACGGCCATAGAGGTGGGAGGCGACGTGGACACTACCGCGGCCATGGCAGGGGCCATCAGCGGAGCGTATCTCGGCATCGAAAACCTCCCGCAGAACCTGGCGGAGCACCTCACCGACCAGGGGGAATGGGGCTATGAGGACCTGATCCAGCTTGCGGTCACGCTCTACGAGATCAAGGTGCAACTCGGTATATCGGAGCCCTACCCGTAAGAGAGAGCAGGGCCCGCCCCGGCGGGAGAGTTGTTATGACGGGATGGGCCTCACGGCGTCCGGACCGCTTCCCCGCGGTGTCGCCGCCGGTGGATGAAGCTGGCGATGAATCCCCCGAAGCCGATCACCGACGCCGCGGATATCACCAGCCATCCTACCACGGGGATGAGCCCGGTGGCCCAGAGCACGACGCTGCCCACCAGCGTCTCGATCACCATGGGCGATCCGGACTTCCTGATCGTGGCGATGATCTTTTCCCCGATGATCCGCACCACGGCCACAGACCCGAGAAAAAAAGCGATGGACACAACCAGGATCTCGAGCGGGATAAGGATGATGCCCACCAGAGAGATGACGAGCACCAGTGCCACGGGAAAGATCAGAAGGGTGCCGATGATCCCCCACAGGAGCGATTTGCCGGTGTGGTATTTGATGGTGGACGATATGAGGTCAACCCTGTCCGGCAGGAGCGCCACCACGATCAGGGCCAGCGCCAGGAATCCCAGAAAGGGAAACATACCCGGCATGAAGGGCATCCCCCTGTCTTCTTTCCATCCGGAAGGCGGGGGGCGTCTGAAAAAGGAGGTGATCCGGGAGGTGTCGTAGATGTTGATGTCACCGGATACGACCGCGCCCTCCTGTTTCACGACCATGCCGCCTATGGTGGTCACGTCCCCGTTCACTACGGCCCCGGGCCCGAGAAACACCGAGCCGCCGACCGAGACCACCCCGTTCCTGACCGACCCGTGCACCCGGACGTCGCCGCCGATCGAGACCGCGGAGCCCACCTCTTCTCCGGCCTCCACAAGAACATCGTCTCCAATGTGGACCCTGTTTCTCTCCCGTGCAAATCCGTCTGCACAGATGAGCAGAAAAAGCATTCCGATCGCGGCCAGTCTGAACGTTTTTTTCACCTTACCCCCGGTACGCCAAAAAGATGGCCTAAGAGCCAATCTACCACACCTTGCGCCTTTTTCACAGGGCATCCGGAGCCGGTGCCGCGCCTCATGCAATGAACCGCCTGCCCCCCCGAGCGGAAGACGCCGCGGCCACGAGGAGGTACACCACACCGGCGAAGATGATGATGGTCGCCCCGGCAGGCAGCCCCGGGGCATAGCTCAAGGCGAGACCGCCCGTGGTGAACAGAACGGAAAAAATCACGGACAGGCCCATCATCTGCCAGAGCCTCCGGGAGAAATAGCTCGCCGTCGCGGCAGGTAGCGTCAGAAGAGCGATGACCATGATGATGCCCACAACGCTCACCAGGAGCACGACCGTAAGCGCGATCAGGCACAGGAGCAGCAGATAGTACGCCTGCACCTTCAACCCCCTCAGAAGCACGAACTCCTCATCGAAGCACACGGCGAGAAACTGGCGGTAAAACACCAGGCCCGTGACGAGTATCAGGAGGTTGAGGCCCGCTGTCAGCCAGAGGTCTTCCCGGGAGACCATGAGGATGTTGCCGAAAAGGTAGCTCATGAGATTCTCATTATAACCCGGAGTCTTGAAGATGAACAGGATGCCCACGGCCATCCCGATCGCCCAGACCGCGCCGATGACCGTATCTTCACGCTCCCGCGCGCGAAGGCTCACCAGGCCGATGACCAGCGCGGAGATCAGGGCAGCGGTGATTGCCCCCAGAAGCGGGTGAAGCCACGAGAGCCCGAACACCACTTCGCCGTACCGCGCCGCCCCCATGCCGCCCAGCACGCTGTGGGCAATGGCGCCCGCGATATAGCTGATTCTGCGGGCCACCACGTAGCTGCCCATGATTCCGCACGCGATGCTCACGAGAAACCCTGCCAGGAGCGCGTACCGGAGGAAGGAAAACCGCGCCAGGTCGCCGATGAACTCAGTCATGGGAACACCCCGTCCCTTCCCTTAGCATCGTGCCTGATCATCTGGACGTGCGACCCGTATACCGCGCTGATCATCTCCCCCGTAATCTCGCACGTCGGATGGGTGAAAAGCCTGCGGTTCACGCATGCGACCTTGTCAACGTAATGGGAGACAAAACCCAGATCATGGGTGACCAGGATGATGGTGAGCCGTTCATTGAGCCGGTGGAGGAGCTCGTAGAGCCCGGTCTCTATCGCGGCATCCACGTTCGAGGTGGGCTCGTCGAGCAGGAGCAGGTCCGGGTCGGAGACAAGGGCGCGTGCGAGCAGAACGCGCTGGAACTGCCCTCCGGAGAGCTGGAAGAACGGCCGGTCGCGCAGCGGGGCCATCTCCACCTTTTCGAGCGCCTCCTCGGCGCAGCGCCTGTCGGACCTGCTGTACCCCCACAAGCTCATCCCCCGTCCGAGACGTCCCATGAGCACGACATCGAGCACGCTCACGGGAAAGAGCGGGTCAAGAGAGGCGTACTGGGGCATGTATCCGATACGGTACCGTGTCTTTTCCGGAGGAGCGCCGAACAGCCTGACCGTCCCCCCTGCTGGCTTTTTTAGCCCCAGGATGAGCTTCAGGATCGTGGTCTTGCCGCCGCCGTTGGGCCCGACCACGGAGAGGAAATCCCTGTGGTTCACCATCAGGCTCACGTCCTCGAGCACCGGCGTACCGTGATAGGCGAAGCTGACATGCTTCAGCTCCACCACCGGTCCGGAATATCGGGTCTCATTCATGGCCGCTCCTTTCTTCATGCTCTCCTTTTAAGCCCGGGAGGCAGGGCATTGTTCTCTGGTATGGGCCTTAAAGGGCGGACCCTGGACCCGGCTGCAGCCGTAAAAACGGGGGAGAGTGTGATCCCGCCTTTTAACGTCCTTCAGGGAGCTGATCTGAAAAAGGAGGATTCTCCACCTTTCTCCCATCCCTTGCTGTTCCTCCCGGGGTGATCACGGCCCTCGGAAGAAAGCCCCCTGTATCTCCTCTGCCAGAGACACGATCTCCGGCAGATAATCCCTGGGCAGCGGGTTGAGGGGAACCACCACGCCCCCGATCGATTCCGTTACGGCGCGGGCGGCCTTTCCCGAGAACTGGGACTGGACGAAGATCACCCTCACCCCTTCATCGCGGGCCTTTTCGATGATCCGTGCCACCTGTTTCGCTCCCGGCTCTTTGCCCTCCGTCTCGAGGGCAATCTGCTCCAGACCGTACGCCTCGCAGAGATAGCCGAACGCCGGGTGAAACACGTAGATCCTGCGCCCTTTCAGCGGCTCAAGGATGCGGGCGATCTGCGCATCGGCCCTGTCCAGGTCCTGCCCGAGCCGCTCGAGATTGCGCCCGTACTCGTCGCTGTGCCCGGGATCGAGGGTTTTCAGGCAGAGCGCGATATTTTTGGCCATGATCTTGGCCCGCCCGGGATCGAGCCAGGTATGGGGATCGGGCGCCCGGCCGCCGTGTGCGTGAGCATCGGGGAGATGGTGTGCATGGACCGCGTGCTCGTCTTCGAAATACCGCAGCCTGACGCCTCTGATCGTGTCCGCGATGCTCAGATGGGGGAAAAGGCTCCTGATCCTGGGGAGCAGCGCGGTCTCGAAAGGCACGCCGATCGTGAAGTAGACGTCGGACTGGGCCAGAGCGGCCATCTGCGCCGGCGTGGGCTCGAAGGTGTGGGGTTCCTGCCCCTCGCCCACCAGAATCCGGACCTCCACATGGTCCCCGCCGATCCTCTCCACCAGGTATGCCTGGGGCAGGATGCTCACGAAAGCCCGTATCCGCCCCCCCTCACCCGATGATGCATGAGCGGGCAAACCTGCAGCGGCGGCGACGATCACGGCCGCGATCACTGCAACGGCAGAACTCGACACTCCCCTCTTCATGGAAAATATCCTCGCCGCACCCGTGAGCCGGTCACCTGTGATGGTGCTCCGCGCACGAGCAGACCAGATAACGCTCCCGGCAGTCTTCGCACGTTTCCACGGAATGCGCCTCCGAAAAGTCGTCCCAGTGCTGCTTCTGGTTCGGGGTGAGAATTCCGGTGCCGCTGCACAGGGGACAGATGCTCCCCAGGGCCGCAAGAACGGCCGAGCGGATAAACTCCGAGCGGTTGGGCATGCCCTGGATGATCTCGAATAGATTCCTGTCCACCTTGAAGGTTACGATCTCCTGCTTTTTCATGAACGTATCTCCCGGATCGGATAAGTATTACTTGGTAATACCCTGGAGAGATATCCTCGTGCCGGGTCTGTTGTCAAGGGATTTCATACGTGTTTCGGGGTCATCCGGGCCGGTCTGTTCCCGCGGCCCGTTACCGCCAGGCGGATTCGGTCACGCGGTTTTCAGAAGAAAACGAACAGGCGGGTCCGGTCCTGCCGGCAATGGCAGGACCGGACCCGTGTAATCTCTACCGGGGAACGTTTTTCAGAACATTGTAGTAGTCGGAATCGGTTCCGATGATGATGGTCGAGTTCTCAAACGCGGATTCCTTGTAGGTCTCCAGCGTCTTGTAGAACGCATAGAACTCAGGGTCCTGGTTGTATGCCCGGCCGTAGATCCCTGCCGCCTCGGCATCCGCCTTACCCTTGATTTCCTCGGCGGTCTTGAAGGCCTGGGAGGTGATCGACTTGAGCTCTTTTTCCATCTGTCCGATGATCTCGGCCTTCTTTCCCTCGCCTTCGGACCTGAACTGTGCGGCCTTGCGCTTTCGTTCGGAGATCATCCGCTCATAGACCTTCTCGCGGACCTTTTCCACATAGTCCAGCCGTTTCAGCCTCACATCCACCAGCTCCATGCCGAACTGCGGCATTGCCTTGGATGCCTCCTCGAGGATTGCCCGGGTGATCGTCTCCCGGCCGCGCACGATCTTGCCCTTGACCTCCTTGTCGACCAGGACGGAGCTTGCGTCACGCTCTTCCCCGTCTTGAGCCTCGATGAGATCCGTCGACCTCACCAGCTCCACAAGCGGATTGGCAGAGACGTGGTCCTTGACCACCGAATCGAGGATGTCGTCCAGCTTTGCATAGGCCTGATCATAGGTGCCGATGGACTGGAGAAATCTCAACGGGTCCACGATCTTCCAGCGTGCCGTGGCATCCACCCAGATGAAGCGTTTGTCGCGGGTGGGGACTTCCCGGGGATCGCCGTCCCACCTGAGGATACGCTTCTCGTACCGGGTGATCTTCTGGATGAACGGAATCTTGAAATGCAGCCCCGCATCGCTCACCGACCCCACGGGCTTGCCGAACTGGGTGATGACCACCTGCTCGTACTCGCCCACGGTATAGAACACCCCTGATATCCCGAGAAACGCCACGATGGCAACGGCGATCAGAATGGTCTGCAGCGCCTTCATTGTTCACCTCCACTCCTGGAGCCCAGCTTGTCGATATCGAGCATGGGAAGGATGGTCTTCTGCTTGCTGTCGATGACATAGACATTCTTTGCCTTGGGGATGACCTCGCGGTACATTTCCAGGTACATCCGCTTCTTGGTCACCTCTTTGGCGTTGCGATATTCCTTGAGCACGTCGCTGAACCGGGCTGTCTCGCCCTTGGCCTTGTTCACCCGCTCCAGGGCATACCCCTGCGTGGAATTAATAAGACGTTCGGCCTCTCCGCGCGCCTGGGGTATCTGGCGGTTGTATGTCTCCTGCGCCTCGTTGATGAGGCGTTCCTTTTCCTGCTGGGCCTCGTTCACCTCGTTGAAGGCGTTCTTGACCGCATCGGGCGGGACCACGTTCTGCAGGCGCACGCCCCCGATCTTTATCCCGCTGTCGTACTCGTCCAGGATCTTCTGGAGATCGTCCTGAAAGATCCGGCTCACTTCTTCCCGGTTCTGCAGGACATAGTCGAAGCTTCGGTCACCGACAATCTGCCGGGCAACGGTCTCGCTGATGTCGCGGATGGTCTGGACCGGATCGTGGATGGAAAAGAGGAACTTTCTCGGATCCTGACGCCGGTACTGGACGATCCACTCCATGTCGATCACATTCAGGTCTCCGGTGAGAATCGTCGATTCTTTCGCCGCCTCCGTGTCTTTCCGGAATTTGCTCCTGACGCCCGGGCCCTCGCTCCTGAAACCGAAGGCCTCGGTCTCCACCTTTTCGGTGTGAACGTCGATGACCCGGTCCACGCCGAAGGGGATCTTGAAATGCAGCCCTGGGGTGACCACGCCGGCAAATTTACCGAACCTCAAAAGCACTCCCCGATGCCCTGTCTGAACGGTATAGGCAGCAGTCAGCGCCCCGACCCCTATGATGAGAACGATAATGACAAGAGTCCACAGGCCTTTTCCCCGTTTTTTCATGGATTCGAACTGGGATTTCGCCTGTCTGATGACATCTTCGATGTTTTTCTCATCTCCTTGATTCCGTGGATCCCACGACATAAAAACGCTCCTTTCACTGCCAATCGCAGCCTTTTCCCACAAGGAAAGGTACCCGGCTTTGAACCGGCGTGTCAACGAGAAACGGATTTTGACTTTCCACCCGTGCCCGGATAAAGTACAGGAAAAGGCGGCACCGCACGAGACCTCCTCAGGAGGAGAATGCGCCCCAAGCACCCCTGAACATTGGGAGATCGTAAGTGAGAGCTGGAAAAGGTTTCTCCGGGTACCTGAAGACCATCGTCTCCGGGTTCCTCATGCTCGATTCCTTCATGGTTCACTACCTCCGGGCAGGTACCGGGGGCAGTCCGCTCATCCTCGTCCATGGAGGCGGCATGTGGCTGTACTCGTTCAGGCACAACATCCCCGCGCTCTCCACGCATTTCTCCGTCATTGCACTGGACATGCCCGGGTACGGCTACACCCTGCCCCTCTCCGCCCGTCAGCGCTACGGCCTCGAGGACACGTCGGAAGTCCTGCTCCAGTTCATGAACCGGCTCGGCATCGACCGCGCGTCCTTTCTCGGGCACTCGTGGGGCGGAGGATGGGTGCTCCACTTTGCCCACCGTCATCCCGAACGGGTGGAGAAGCTGGTCCTGGTAGACTCCAGCGGGCTCGATGTCAGGGATGTCATCGAGTGGGAACTGCTCAAGTGTCCGGTCCTGGGCCCTCTGCTCCTGAGGCTCGTGACCCCCGGCGCGGTGAAGAAACGTCTCAGGCGTTCCTTTTACCGCAAGGAGCTGGTTACCGAGGATATGGTGCATGAGGTGTATCTGCCTCTGAGGTTCGAACACAATCTCAACCTTCAGATCCAGATCGCCAGACACCAGGACTGGTCGGCCACCGGGCGGGCCCTGCCGGAGATCCGGCATCCCGCGCTGGTCATCTGGGGGGAAAACGACCGGTATCTCCCTGTCGAACTGCTCGGGGAGTTCGAAAAGCGGATGGAGAACGCCGAGTCCCATGTCCTGAACAGGTGCGGCCACTCCGCCCACGAGGAATATCCTGCAGAGGTCAATTCCCTGATCACCGGCTTTCTCAAGAACAAACCGTCCTGACCCCCGGCGGCATCCTTCCTTTCAGCGGGGACATCCCCGCTGAAGAAAGCTCGCCAGCGACTCAGGCCCGCAAAGCCCGGCGGGAGGAATCTCTGGAACTCCTTGTTCCATGCCGCCGGTTTTCTTCAATGTCCTCACTGCGAACCTCCGGGCAGGCGGACAGCCATTCTTGCAATGGAGCGGGAGGGGTGAAAACCAGAGGGCACGCGCCTGAAGGGAACCACTCGATCGAATCAAAAATTCGGGTATTTGCATCTCCGTCAATTATGCATATATTATGTATGCATATATTGTGCAGACAATGGTTTTTTCACGGCATCGCGCTGCATGATAAGTATGAGAGCCGGCAGCAGTAGAAAGACAGACAGGAGCCTGACGACGCATGTTTTTTCCCATAGGAGACACCCCGAACCCCAAAAACTTCACGCCATGGACGACCTGGGGCCTTATGGCCGCAAACATCCTGATCTATTTCTTCATCACCATTCCACTGAGCATGCAGGGCGTCGATCCCGGCAACCCGCTCCTGGAGGAATATATCCGCAGCATCGCGCCCCACCTTCCGTCCGGAGTTTCTCTCAGGCAGGTGCTGGCCCAGGTCAACGCCTACGACCTGTTCAGCTTTGCGAATGGATACAAGCCGGGCGCCCCGGAACTGACCGATCTTTTCTTCAGCATGTTTCTCCATGGCGGCCTCCTGCACCTGGCAGGGAACATGCTCTTTCTGTGGATATACGGCGACAACGTGGAGCATGTGCTCGGCAGGTTCGGTTTTCTGGCAGCTTATCTGGGTACCGGCGCGGTAGCCACCTGGTTCTTTGCCTTCTTCGCCGGGCCTTCCATGATACCGCTGGTGGGGGCGTCAGGAGCCATCTCCGGTGTGCTCGGTGTGTATTTCCTGCTCTTTCCCCGGAACAAGGTCAAGGTATTCGTGGCCCTCATTCCTTTTTACGTCGATGTGTTCCTCCTGCCCGCCCGGCTCGTCCTTGGCTTCTTCGTGATCGTGGACAATCTGCTTCCTCTGCTCATCGGCCCTCAGTCATCGGTCGCCTATGGCGCCCACATCGGAGGATTTCTGGGAGGGCTCGTCATTGCACTGGCAGGAGAGCGGCTTTCCTGGAGCTGGCCCTGGAAAGACCGGGCGTGGCGAACGGAAAGGCCGGAGGTTCCCGGGGAGCCGGAGCCCCGGTATTCGAGGGCATCCAATCTTTCAGCCATGAGAACCGCCATGGCGAAGAAGTATCCATCGGATGCCATTGACGCACTCTCCCGCATGAACAGATCGGAGATGGCTGAATTGAGTCCGGATGAGTGCGTCACCCTCTCGGAATGGCTCGACGATACCGGTCATTCAGCCGCTGCCTCGCGCATCCTGAAACAGTGCATCTCGACCCACCGGAACTCTGACCGCCTGGCAGACGCGTACCTGTCGCTCGGTCTCATGCGGATCAAGCAGGGGCAGCCCACCGCCGCCTATCAGTATCTTCTTGCCGCCCTGGACCTGAACCCCTCTGCCGAGACCAGCATGCGCGCGCATGAGGCCCTGAGCCGGATCGACGTCTACCGGAGCGGGCGTTGAGTCATCGCGGCAGGTGCATGGTTCGGTTCTCCTCCCTCGGGCACGCCTCCGTACGACAATCGTGACCGCGACGACACACTTCCTGATACATATGGAAAATCAAATACATGGAAGAGCGTCCTGATGCACCCGCCTCACCCCCGGCGCAAGGACACTCACCCAAAGGTCCGGTAACGAAACCGTTTTTTTTCAGCGCGCAGGAGTTACGAAAGAGAAACGTTCGTCAGACGCAGTGATGCATCTTTATTACAGTTACCGCACCTGTAGCGTACAGAATCAATGCGTTACTGTCTGGCCTGTATCTTGCTTATCATCACGCATGGAAATCATACGGGAGATACACTACATAGTAACGAATGTTCCCCATGTCCTGGCATTCATTTTTTTTCTTGTCATCTCCGCTTATCTGTGCTTGCATCGTGCTTGAATGTGGTTGAATGTCAAGGGGTTGGTTGAACATGCTACTCTCAATCCGGAAGAGAAGCGAACGGTCCTCGCAGTAAAGCTCTCCTGTCCGGCATACCCATATTTCGCACCATTTGTGGAGGCATATGATGCTTACGAAAAAGGATAAGCAGCAAAAGGACGATATCGTCGGTCTGCTGGGCAACGGAACCTCGTTCGAAGGGATACTGAAATTCAAAGGCACGGTCAGGATCGACGGGAACTTCACCGGCGAGATCGACACCAGCGGAATGGTCATCATCGGAAACACCGCCCTGGTCAATGCCCAGATACATGCAGAAAACATCATCATCCATGGCGAGATGCACGGCGAGGTCAATGCGCACAAGAGGCTGGAGCTGAAAGCGGGGGGCAAGCTCTTCGGCAACGTCAAGACATCATCCCTCACCATCGAGAACGGCGTCATCTTCAACGGCCACTGCCAGATGGTGCGCGAGGAGCCCAGGAAGCTCCGCGAAGCAGAGCCTCCTCCTCAGTCGGCAGAAACATCCGAAGCATCCGGGCCCTCCAAGGCATAGCCGGGCACGGCCCCGGGATTCCATGGGCCTTCTCTAAGGAGCGGGGATGATCTCGCTGAACCATACCTGCGGGCACCCGCTTTCCTTGAGCGAAATCTGCGAGCCGAAGTCTTCAGCTTTCCGCATGCCTTCATCCCACGCGACAGAGAGGACCACCTGCTTGCCCTTTGGGGATTCATCGATCTGCCAGAAACGGTAATATCCGCCCCGGCCGCCGTATTCAATGGGATTGGCGGGGTCCCGGTGCCATCCCGCCCGGAGATCGGGAGAATCATAGTCGAGCACGGCGAGCCTTACCAGGGCGGTATGCCCCAAGACAGCGGCACAGGTGTGAGCCTGGGCATAGCTGCCGGACCGGGTGGCGAGAATCGATATTTTGGCCGCCGCCGTGAAGAGGAGCATGATCACCAGAAGAGTGACCAGCACTTCCAGAAGACTGAAACCCCTGCTCACGGCAGCGCCTCCCAGGTGTCGCGGTATTCCCACATCCTGACCACCCCCGATGCGGGCAGCACCCTGATCGCCATGGACCGGTCCTCGGACCGGAGATAGATGCTCCCGGCATTGCAGCACCCCAGCGACGAGAAGCTGATGCGATTGTTGACAAAGCTGATGCCGTCTTCGGGAACCGTGGTACCGTTGGGCCCCGTGCCGGTCGTACATCCGAAGGAGACCTTCCCGTCCAGCCTGTCCGGACCCAGCCGCTGCTCAGTGTCGTCCATCTCGGAATCCCCGTCCGCATCGCCAAAGCAGGTCCAGGTGCCTGCAGCCGGCTGAAACACGACCTTCCAGTCGTGCCCCTGCTCCATGGCCAGGTCCCGCGCACGGTGCAGGGCGAGGGCAAGCTTGTCGGCCTGTGAGGACAGGGATTTCCGCGACAACAGGCTTCCCAGGTCCGGCAAAGCCATGACCGCCAGAATCGACGCGATGAAGAGAACCACCAGAAGTTCGAGGAGCGTTACACCCGCGATGCCTAGACCATCATCCTTGCGACGATCAGATCCGACCTGTTCAGGTCCTTGAGTATTGCATTCGCCATGCATATGCCCCAGAGTATTTCCCCCTCCATATCAAGCCACCCGTACTTCATGCCACTGCAGGTAAACGCCCTGTCGCCGTTTCTCATATAGCGCTTTCCCGAAACATACCAGGGGACCTGCACCTCGTCCGCATATCTGAACCACGGCCGGGTGAAGTTCCCGACAAAGGGATCGACCACGTCAAAGCTGATCAGATGATGCTCGAGAAAAGGCATGACCTGCTTGAGCCGCTTGTAGATCATGCCTGATGCCCACGACAGCAGTTCGGTGTGCGAGGTGAGCATGCCTCCCACCGGGATCTTCGCCGTCACAGACACGATTCCCTTGCCTTCGCTCCGCTCCAGCAGAAGCATGAGGGGATATCGCATGTCTTCCGGAGGGGAGGTTATGACCATATCTCCCATGCCCACGGGTATCACATGCTCATCGACCACACAGGTGCCGTAAAAGATGAAACCCCCTCCCCGGCTTTGTTTCTCCGGGCTTTCTTCCGACATGCAGTACCGTGAACGCACCCGGGCATGCCCCAGGGAAAGCCCGACTGCGCTGCCGTTCTCCAGCGTGATGTCCGCTTTTTCTGTCCGGAGATAGTGACCCCGGTTATGAGAGAGATACGCCCCGAGAGCATGCTTCGTCGCGGTGAGATCCAGGGAATAGAGTCCGGAGAGCAAGGCCGACCACCGGAGATACGAGAGATAGTTCGGTTTCCCGGTCCTGCACAGGGCCGTTATCTGATCCTTCTGCCACGGCTCCACCTCAGGAGCAATTCGTGAAGATGCACGGAGCAGAACGCCGGGATTCGTCATGGACTTCTCCAGCAGACGCAGATACCGCTCGGTGTTCTTTCGCTGAAAGGAGAGCTCCCCGTTTGCCGGAGCGGGACCGACATCGAACCTCCTGCCGGGAACGATGGACTGAATCTTCCCGATCGTCTTAGGCTGGAGAGCACCCGGGAGCGTGGTGTCCACGGACGAGAGCAGGGGTCTGATCCCCTGGTCCCAGAGATCCTTGGAAACGAGAAGCGGGATGCTGCTCCGGGCAGGGTCCCGGCCCGCATCGTTGCCCGTATCCGCCCACAGGCAGGAGAAGCCCTTGTGCGCGAGGAGAACACAGGCTACCAGCCCTGAAATGCCCTCGCCCGAGCCCACGACATCAAAGTATGATTTCATAGCCGACCTTCCTCATCCATGACCGAGATTCCGTTGTCCAGCAGCAAGGCGGTGGTCACTCCCACCCCGGGCACCTTTTCGCCGTCCCTCCAGACAACCCGTGTGGCGCAGGAAGGGCTGCCGTCTTTGAAGAAAGCCCGCCTGGCCCCTGCAATCCGTGCAATCTTCAGCGCCTGCCGGGCGCCTTCAATGAAGAGCCCGGTCACGTCCTGACCTTGTGCATTGATCACCCGGGCCCGCCCCTTCCAGACATCGCGTCCGTCTCCTCCGGTGAACTGTGCCGGCGGCCGGGGGGTCGACATGCCCCCCAACTGTTCCGGACAGACGGGAACCGGGAGAATATCACGGTTGTTCACGATGCTCTCGGCTGTCTTTGCCCGTTTGTCGTACCTGCACGATATTCCCAGCAGGCAGGCGCTTACCAGCACAGGGCCTTCTAGATGTCCAGAGGGGGGTTTACCAGGCATTGAGCCGCATCCTTATCGAACCCCCGGACGTAGACCTTTCTTCCGGTGACAATGAGCCTTCCCTGCGCAAAAAGCTGTATGGCCTTGGGGTATATCTTGTGCTCAAGGGCCAATATCCTGTCCCTGAGCTCTTCCTCGGTGTCGTCGGGATATACGGGAACCACGGCCTGAATGATGATGGGGCCCGTGTCCACCCCGGCGTCAACGAAATGAACCGTGCACCCGGAAAAGCGCACGCCGTGCTCGATCGCCTTGCGCCTGACGCCAAGGCCGGGAAACGACGGAAGGAGCGCCGGATGGATATTCATGATCCTGCCCGGGAACTCACCGAGGAATTCGTCGGAAAGCACGCGCATGAAACCCGCCAGCGCCACCAGGTCCACCCGATACTCCTTCAGCGTGATGGCCAGCTCGCGGTCGAAGGCGCTCCGGTCGGGATAGTCGTTGTGGGACAGCACCACCGTGGGAATCGATCTATCCCGGGCGCGCTCAAGGGCATAGGCATCGGGGACATTGCTGATGACCACCGCCACCTGTCCGTCGATCCCGCCGCGCTCGCAGGCGTCCATGATGGACTGCAGGTTGGAACCGCTGCCGGATACCAGCACCCCGATCCGTATCAACTCTCCGCCCTCCTAATCCTGAAAGAGAACCGCGTCCTCTCCCTTTTTCAGCGACTTGACCACCCCGATCACCGTTGCAGGCTCCTTGAGCCCTCTGAGCCTCTGCATGATATCGTCCGCGTCCTTTTCCGCAACGACCAGCACCATGCCGATGCCCATGTTGAAGGTGCGATACATCTCGGCATCCTCGATCCTGCCCAGATCCTGAATGAACCGGAATATGGGCGGGACCGTCCACGAGCCCCTGCGGATCACCGCACAGGACCGCGCCGGAAGGACCCGGGGGATATTGTCGATGAATCCCCCGCCGGTGATGTGCACAATCCCCTTGATCTCGAAGTTTCTCAGGATATTCATCACGCTCTTGACATAGATGCGCGTCGGGGTCAGGAGCTCCTCGGCCAGAGTCTTGCCCAGATCTTCGATGTAGGAATCGATGTCCAGCTTCTCCCGCTCGAAGAGAACTTTGCGCACCAGTGAATAGCCGTTGCTGTGCACCCCGGACGAATGCAGGCCGATGAGCACGTCCTTTGCGGATATCCGGGAGCCGTCGATGATCTTGTCGCTGTCCACCACACCGACGCCGAACCCTGCCAGATCGTACTCGTCGTCATTGTATACGCCCGGCATCTCGGCGGTCTCTCCGCCGATGAGTGCGCAGCCGGCCTCCTTGCATCCCCTGGCCATGCCGGAGACGAGTGCCTTGCCGCGCTCCACGTTGAGCCTGCCCATGGCCATGTAATCAAGGAAGAACAGCGGGTTGGCGCCGTCGACGATGATATCGTTCACGATCATGCCCACCAGGTCAACGCCGATATTGTCGTGGTTGTCTGCCATCAGCGCGATCTTGAGCTTCGTGCCCACCCCGTCGGTGGACGACACGAGAACCGGATCCTTGTAGTTCGCCAGATCCAGCCTGAAGCGGCCAGCGAACCCGCCTATCCCGCCGATGACCTCGGGTCCGTGGGTGGATTTCACGATCGATCGTATTCCCTTGATCAAGAGGTTCTGTTTATCGATATCTACGCCGGCTTCCTTGTATGTCAATGACATGGGCATCCCCCTTAAGGCTTTTTTCCTACTATAGGAATCCTTCAATAGTCAATTGCGCTTTATGGCGAACCGGTATTTCACACAGTGAAATCGTGAAGGTTTTTCACCTGTCTCTCCCCATGGCGCTTTATCTCATAAACGAATCCACGACGAGAAGGGACAGTACGAAGTAAAGGACCGCGCTTGCCAGAACCGCTGCGCTCGGCAGCCACAGGTGCCGGTATACCTCCCGCATGGATGCCCCGAAATATTTGTTCGAGAGCTGAAGGCACAGGTGGAGCGGAGAAAGGAGCACCCCCATGAACCCGCTCACCAGGGCCAGCATGAGGTACGGCAGCAGGATATCCCCCCTGCCCAGCGACACAACGAGGGCGATCAGGATAGGAAAGGTGCTCCCCACGAAGGCCACGGTGATCCCTACGATCGCGCCCACCACAAACGGGAGCATCATCACGATGGCCACAAGCGGGACATCGAGCATCTTGAGCTCAGCGCTGACGGCCTCCACCGCCCGGCTGTCCTCCATGACGCCCTGAAACACCATGATGGACGCGATCATATAGATCATGCCGAGCAGCCTGGGGCTCAGGATGATGGACCGCACAGTGCCCGCATCCACCCTGTTGCGGACCCACACCCATCCGATTGCCGCGGCCAGGCTCAGGACAAGGCCCGCCTCCTTGGCAGGGAATTGTTCGGGGAGCAGAAGGGCGAAGAGCTCTCCGAGCACGAGCCCCATGACGATGACCAGGAGTATGGGTATGAGCTCCCGGAGAAAGGGGGTTACGGGCGGCCGCCCGGTTTCTCCGGCCTGTTCGCGGCACAGGCGGTTTCCCGCGAGAGGATAATATCCCGCTCCCAGGGCTACGAGAGTAAGCGGAAAGAGATAGAGGACCACGGCCCACAGGCTCAAGTCCGCCAGGGCGACGACGAGGATGATCCCCGGATACAGAGGCCACCAGTATTCCCAGACATGCCTGAACCAGTAGTTCACATAGCTCAGCTCGTGAGGATCCAGCGGGGTGGACGCCCCGATCTCTCTTACCATGGGGGCCGAGAAGACCGCGCCGCCCGGCATGGGCAGCAGGCCGATCAACGCGGGGAAAATCGCCAGATTGACCCGCGGGCTGCGGACCATTCCCCGGAACTTTGTCAGCAGGCGCTTCATGTGCCCTGACACTTCCATGCTCGTCGAGAGGATCAGGATGAGCGAGACAACCGCGCACAGCGCAATCGTGCGGGAAGAAAGCACGGAAGACAGCACCGAGACCGCCATGGATGCCGCATCGAGACCGAACAGCACTCCCAGGAGCAGGGAGCTCAGGACAAAGGTGCTGCCCAGGGAGATGTCCCTCCTGATGGCCACGAGCATCAGCACGAACACCACCACGAGCTTGAACAGGGCTGAAATCTGCATAATCAGAAGGCGGCCTCTTCTTCCGCTTGGGTCAATACCTCTTGGAAGCCCGGCTTCAGGGCTCTCCTGTCGCGGAACCACAATAATCACGTTCCCGGGGCGGTTTTTGCTAGCCCATTAGCAGAATGCCCGGCGGAAAGCAACGAGGCGGGCCAGGGTGACAAAAAAAATCGGGATGGCGTCAGGGCATGAGAACGGCCATCCCAAAGAGGAGGTTTTTTGTTATGAGGAGGTATTCTTATGGGTTTCCTGCAGCAAATCTACAGGGTGTTCGGGCAATAGGCCCTCCTGTTTTTTCCTTCCCTGAAGCCGGATCTCCGGCCGTCTTCCCACGCGTGGGAACCGTATCCCCTGCCGTATCCGGAAAATGCCTGAGGATTGATCTCCTTTACCTTGAGAACGTGATCGATCCGTGCATCATCCAGCTGTGTGCGCAGGGTGTTCATCTCCTTCTGCACCCGTTTGAGCTCTTTTCCGTCAGGGCTGCTGCTCCCCATGAGGGTTCTCATTTCCAGCCTCCTGGCCTGAAGGCTCTCGCGCAGCTCCCTTGTCTGATCCGCGAATTCCTGTCTCAGCTCCCGCAGCTCGGCCTGCTGCTCGGCGGTCAGACTGCCTTCCAGACCCTGCCCGCCGGAGAGGCACGCTCCTGTTCCCCGGCCGGAAAACGGCCCGTAGGCAAACACCGGTAACGAACACAACGCCAACACGACGATTCCGCAGATAATAATGCCTTTCTTTTCCATGTCTCTTACCTCCGTGGTACCACACTGTTTCAATGAACGTGCCAGGTTCCCGATTTTGTATCCAAGGGCCTGATTCGATTACATTTCAAAGCCTGCCAACCAGTGTTGCCCATGCTTGTCTGTCACTGGTTGCAAGAAAAGTGTATAGAAGGTATACATGTGCCGGATACATCTGTATAAAACATTTACATCCCTCTGGCCATATCCTTTCAACCGGATTGATCAGGCCGGATCGCGGGGCTCTGGCATGGGATTTGTAGAATGATCACCTTGAGAAAAGAACACGAGCGAGCATTCACTGCATGAGAGACAGATATACCGATCAGAGTTGGATACGCGTATCGCCCTGGGTGATTGTGGGGGCATTCATCGTACTGGTGCCGATCTTCGCCTTCATGACCATGAAGAATGTGAAGACCCAGGAGGACAACATGGTCATACTCATGAGGGAAAAGGGGGACGCCCTCATCCGATCCTTCGAGGCCGGCGCGCGCACAGGCATGATGGGGCTCAACTGGAGCGGCATCCAGATCCAGCGTCTCATCATGGAGACGGCTGAGCAGCCGGATATCCTCTATATTCTCATCACCGACCAGGAGGGCAAGATCGTCGCCCACAACCAGCCCATGTTCATCGGGAGAGTCCATGGGGCCGACCTCGACCACGCGGGCATCGACGAGCAGGCCCAGTCGCGCCGGATGTTCAGGTCCGACGGCAAGCCCGTGTTCGAGGTCTACCGGAAATTCATTCCCTCCCAGGGGAGAATGACCATGCACGGGAGGCGCATGTCACCCGAGGACTGGCTCATGTCGCGCATGTTCCCGGAAAATTATCAGCAGCCGGCGCTGACGGTTTTCGTGGGCCTGGACATGGACCCGATCATCAAGACCATGCAGGAGAGCGCGCACCAGAGCATCCTGAACGCCGTGATCCTCCTCCTGATCGGGTTCTCGGGCATCGTGTCCATCATCATCGCCTACAACTACCGCATCGCGAGGGCCAGCCTCTCCCGCATCAAGGCGTTCTCCGACAACATCGTGGAGAACATCCCCGTGGGGCTCCTGTTCATCAGCGAAAACGGCCGAATCCTCACCGTGAACAACGCGTGCGAGAAGATGCTCAGGATCACACCCCAGGAATCCGTGAACCGGAAGGCGGACGATGTCCTCCCCTCCCCTATCAGCGGTCTGCTCAACGAGGCGCTTCGCTCCTCCGACGTCCTCATCCGGGAGATCGACGTTCCGGTCAGGGGAAAGAACATGCTTTTCGAGGCCAGCGCGAGCATCCTCAAGGATGACCATGACCAGTTCCTGGGATGCATCGTGCTCCTGCGCGACATCACGGAGATCCGGCATCTCAAGAAGGAGATGCAGAGAAAGGAACGCCTGGCGTCGCTGGGAAGCCTCGCCGCAGGTGTGGCCCACGAGATCAGGAACCCCTTGAGCTCCATCAAGGGGTTTGCCACCTATTTCAAGGAGCGCTACAAGGACGTTCCCGAGGACCAGGACACGGCCGAGATCATGATCAGGGAGGTCGAGCGGCTCAACCGGGTGATCGGGCAGCTCCTCGAATTCGCCCGACCCCTGAACGTGCAGCAGAAGACAACCGACATCGTCGAGGTGCTGCGCCACTCCATCGAGGTGATCCGGAAGCAGGCCGTTTCCCAGGGAATATCCATCGACACGCGCGATCTCCCGGACAAGCCCGTATATGCCTACATCGATCAGGACCGGATCGGCCAGGTTCTGCTCAATATCTATCTGAACGCTATAGAGGCCATGGAGAACGGCGGGGTCTTGAAGGTGTGGATCGAGCACGACGAGGTGAACGAAAACATCGCCGTGAACATCTCGGACACCGGTTACGGAATCCCGGGGCAGGATGTGGGCCGGGTGTTCGACCCGTACTTCACCACCAAGCAGTCGGGCACCGGACTGGGGCTTGCCATCGTGCACAAGATCATGGAGGCCCACTCGGGCCAGGTGACCATCACCAGCATCGAAGAAAAGGGAACCACGGTTTCCCTCATTTTACCTGCAAAGGAACAGTGAGATGAATACCACACGAGACATCCTTGTAGTCGATGACGACAACGGGCACCGCACCATGCTCAAGACCCTGCTCTCGGGCTGGGGCTACCGGATCTTCGAGGCGGACGACGGGTCGAAGGCCATCGAGTGGGTCCGCTCAAGGCCCTTCGACCTCATCCTCATGGACATCCGGATGGTGAAGGTCTCCGGGCTGGAGGCACTGGGAGCGATCAAGGGCATCAACCCCGCAATACCCGTGATCATCATCACCGCCTATTCCTCCGTTGAGTCGGCCATCGAGGCCATGAAAAAAGGGGCCTACGAGTATCTCATGAAGCCGCTCGACTTCGAGGAGATGCGCATGAAGATGGAGCAGGCCATGGAGCACAGCCGGCTCAAGGAGGAGAACCGCCTCCTCAAGGAGATCATCGGCGAACACTTCGACACCCGCAACATCATCGGCAAGAGCTCTGCCATGATCCATCTGCTGGAAACCACGTCCAAGGCAGCCGCCTCGGACGCCACGGTCCTGATCACCGGCGAGAGCGGCACGGGCAAGGAGATGATCGCAGGCGCCATCCACTTCAACAGTACCAGAAAAGACCACCCTTTCATCAAGCTCAACTGCGCCGCCATCTCCGAAGGTCTGCTCGAGTCGGAGCTCTTCGGCCATGAAAAAGGAGCCTTTACCGGGGCGATCAGGAGGAGAGAGGGGCGCTTCCATCAGGCCGACAGGGGCACCCTGTTCCTGGACGAGATCAGCGAGATGTCCATGGCCATGCAGGCCAAGCTCCTGCGTGTGATCCAGGAGCGGGAGTTCACCCGGGTGGGGGGCGAAGAAGTCCTCACCGTGGACGTGCGAATCATCACGGCCACCAACCGGGATCTGCTCGCGCGCGTGCAACAGGGCGATTTCCGCGAGGATCTCTACTACCGCCTGAACGTCATCAACCTGAAAGTCCCGCCCTTGAGGCAGCGCAAGGACGACATCCCCCTGATGGCCGAGCACTTTCTCAAGATGTTCGCCGCCAAAAACGCCAAACCCATAAAGGGCTTCACCCCGCAGGCCATGGACCGGCTCATCCGATATCCGTGGCCCGGCAATGTCCGGGAGATGATGAATACCGTGGAGAGCGCCGTGGTGCTCTCCGATGCCGAGTATCTCTCGGAAGACGACCTGAGTCTGATGCACGCGGACGTCCCGCCGGCAGGCCCCGCCTCCCCGGTTGCCGCGGACCTGCCGCTTGAGGAGGTGGAGAAGGCCACGATTCTCAAGACCCTGGAGTTCTCGGGCGGCAACAAGAGCGAGGCCGCCCGGAAGCTCGGTATCACCCGGGCCACCCTGCACAAGAAGCTGAAGAAATACCGGGTTCAGTGACGGGCTCTGTCAACGGTCCAGGGCAAGCCCCGGGCAGAGTCCGGAGAGCCTCTCCAGGAAATCGTCCTTTCCGCGGTAGTGAATGGCCTGGATTCCTGTCTCGCGGGCGCGCCGGACATGCCCCTGAGTATCGTCCACGAAGAGCGTGTCGCCGGGTTCAAGGCGCATGATCTCCAGGACATCGACAAAGATCTGCTTTTCGAGCTTGGTCCTGCCCACGTGATAGCTGTTGAACACCCGCTCGAAGAGGCGGAAGAACCGGAGCTTTTCTTCGAGCTCGTCGAGCCAGTTGGTCTGGTCGCTCAGGATGGCGAGCCGTATGCCCCGGGAGCCGAGCTCTTCGATCACCCGGATCATCCACTCCCGCAGGGTGAAACCCTTGAGTATGATGCCCCTCAGGCGGCTGTCGCTGCCCCTGATCCCGGTCTGCCTGCGCAGGGTTTCCCAGAAGAACGCCTCGCCCGCCCTTCCGGTGATATACCCGGTGTCGTGGATGATCTTCCTGGTCGCAGCCGCAAAATCCTCTTCAGCCAGGCCGTTGAGCCGGGCGATCTCGTAGAGCCCGTTTCTGAAACCCTCGTCCGCGATCACCCCGCCGAAGTCGAACAGCGCCGCCTTGAACCTGCAGTTGTCCATCTCACACCTCTGGTAAGCGCTTCTATATTCCCAGAATAGGCCCCTTGAACACGAAAAGCAAAGGCAGTACGATCAGGAGGAAGAAAAGGGTGTTGAACACGAAGAGGTTCGAGGCAAGCTCCTTGTCGAGATCGAAGAGCACCGATGCCACCACCGAGTAGACGCCAACCGGCATGAACGACTGGATCGCGATGACCGCCTCCACGTGCTCTCCGAGATTCACCATGGCCAGCGCGCCCAGCGTGACTGCGGGCAGGATCAGGAACCTGATGAGGGAAAGCGAGACGTTTTCCCTCAGGAACGAGAAGACCCGGGAGGTCTCGAAGCTCATTCCCAGGCTGAAGTAGTACACGGCGACAGAGATCATCATGAGCGTGTCCACGGGAAAAGCGACCCCGGGCCTCCGGACATGGAAAAACTGCAGGACGAGGGCGGCGACGACCGCGACCAGGGGCATGTTCTGGATATCGAGAAAATAGGCCGTCACCCCGGACATCGAGCTATCCGGCCGGGACACGGACCTTGCATAGGGAAAGATGACCGTGAAGACATAGATCATGAAATAGGACAGAAAGAGGAAGGCCAGGCCCAGCCCCCTTTCGCCGAGAAAGAGAAAGCAGAGGAATGCGCCCATGGTGAACCCGTGATTGGCGATGGACGAGCTGATGAGAAAGGTGGCCCTGGATCTTTCTCTCAGCGGCAGGGCGGGCAGCATCAGCCTTCCGGTCGCCATTCCAGCCACCACGAGGAGCAGGCCCGAAAAGGGAAGTACCGCCATGTTCCAGCCCAGGTCCAGCCCCCAGATGCTCCAGAGGACGATGAGCGGCTCGATCAGGACGAGGTTGAGCCTGATGAGCGTGCGGGTGAGGTCCCGGGCCGAGGATATCCGCCGCCTGAAGACTATCCCGCTCAGGAAGGGGACGACGATCATGAGCTGGAACAGGAGAAACCGGGCGTGAGGGCTCATATCATCTTATGGATACGCAGAAAAAAAGGCCGTATCAACGCACAACCAGCGACTCGATCTCCTTGAGCCTGGCAAGGTATTCGTCTCTGTTTCTGAGGACCCCGAGATTCCGCAAGTCTTCCTGGATCAGCGTCAGGTGCGGCATTATGTCGATGCCGTAGGGGTTCATGGTTTCCCTGTCGGCCATGTCGAGAATGAGCACGGAATAGTATTTCGTGAGCGTCCTCGTGACAGAGTCCCGCCGGTAGAGGTATGACTGTCCCCCCAAGGTGTTCAGGAAGAACCCCGCATATTCATACAACTGCCCGCTGTTGACGTTCAGCTTGTGCCCGGCGCTCCCCTTGACGAGGTACTGGAACATGAGCGCCATCAGGGGCTCGATCCGGTTGTGCTCATGGGAGAGGATGTCCTTGAACATCATGATATCGTTCTTCCCCAGCACCCGGTAGAAGTGCGCTGCATTGCTGAGCAGGGAATACAGGTCCTGTGTCTCCCCCGAGACCACGGGCGGACGATAGGCGAGCTTCTCGATCAGGGCATCGAGGTGCTTTAGGAGACCGCCTTCGAGATCATAGGCCTTCATATAGTCCTTTCTCTCGATCTCGCGGCACACTGCTGCCAGCTCGTCCTTCAGCTCGGCAAAGCTCTTTTCGCTTTCCTTCCGGGGGACCGGGATCTCGGTTATGGTTGCCGGCCGCTGCACCGGGACCTGCTGCACATCGGCATCCGCCTGCGGTACAGCCTCCTCTCGTTGTATGATGTGGACATTCTCCCCGGGGGAGGGCGATTTATGCTTTTTCTGAAAGAGGTACGTGTCTGCCGCAATGTATGCGCCGACAGCCACGACAACGACAACGATGAGCACTATCCATTTTTTCACGGAGGCACCTCCTTGAAAGAAGACCGGGCAACCGATGTGCCGCTTGTATTTCCCCAACCGAGCAACCCTGTTCCCGCGTGATTCCGGCTGGATGATATCGTGAATCATCTCCCTGCGTCAACCGGGGAAAACCGCTTTTTTAGGGTGTCGGGCATCGGCGGAACAGGGAAGGCTGAGGCATCTGCACGCCCCATGACCGGGAGGTCCGGACAGGGGAGCAAAAAATCTATGGTTTTCTGTCGAGCTCGGACCGGATAGCCCGCGCCATGTCATGAAGACGGTAGGGTTTTTTCACATATGAGCCCGCGCCCAGATCGAGCGTTTCCTTGACACGGTCCGACTCGGAAAAGCCGCTGACAATGATCGCCCTCTGCCCGGGTCTTATCTCGAGAATCCGCCGGTACGTTTCCAGGCCGTCGATTCCGGGGTCCATGATCATGTCCAGGAGAATCAGGTCAGCGCCGGACTCACCGAGATACTTCACCGCATCTTCTCCGCAGGCCGCCACATCCACCGTATACCCCAGCTTCTCGAGAAGCCTGCGCGCGATCTCCCGCTGATCGTCCACGTCATCGATCACCAGGATCTTCTCAATGCCTCTCAGTGCGTCGAGTGAATCTCGGGTATCGGTATCTTCCAACCCCCGGCGGGTGATAGGGAAATACAATTCGAAACAGGTGCCTTTTCCCACCGTACTCCTGACATCGATGTATCCCTGATGATCCTTCACCGTGGACCATATCACCGCCATGCCCAGGCCCGTGCCGCTTCTGCCCATGACCTTCTTGGAGTAAAACGGCTCGAAGATCCGCTTGAGATCTTCAGAGGATATCCCGACGCCGGTATCGGACACGGTCATGACCGCGTACTCGCCCTCTTCGATGAGATCATAGCCATGAACAGGCGCGTCGACATACCGGTTTTCGGTGGCCACGATCACCACCCCTCCCTTGATCATTGCCTCTGCCGCGTTCGACATAAGGTTCATGAGCGTCTTCGACAGATGGACCTCGGATCCGAGAATGTTCATGAGATCCGGGTCGAGCTGAAGTTCGCAGCGGACATCCTCGTGGTACTCCAGAATCCTGTTGCACTCGGGGCTCCTGATGAATTCGCGGATCACGGTGTTCAGGTTCACTGTATTGGATATGTTCACTCCCCTTCTGGCCAGGGTGAGCAGATCCTGCACGATGGCCGCGGCCTTTTCACCCGACCGCTTGATCACCTCGAGCGACTTCCGCATGGAGCTGCCTTCCGGAACCTCCATCAGGAGAATCTCCGGATAGCTCACCACCCCGCTCAGGATGTTGTTGAGATCGTGGGCAACGCCGCCTGCCAGCATGCCGATGGCCTCCATCTTCTGTGACCTCTGCAGCTGCATCTCGAGCTTTCTCTTCTCCTCCTCGGCCATCTTGCGCTCGGTGATGTCGCTCCCCACACAGAGAATCTCGGAGAGATTGCCGTCTTTGTCGAACACGGCCTTGTTGCTCCACGCGATCCATGCATTTTCCCCGTTTTTGAGGATGTTCACGTTGATCAGCTGGTGGTAGTCCTCGGGGTTCTTCAGAAAATCGGCAAAGACAAGCGAAAAATCGTTCCCCTTGGCGTCGATGGGAGGCATGAGAAAACCAAGCACCTCCCGCCCGATCATTTCATGCTCCTCATATCCATAGAACTCTTTTGCATAGATATTGACAAAGCTGATCCGTCCTGCGGTGTCCAGCCGCATGATGATGCTGTTGGCGCTCTCCACGAGATCGCGGTATTTCTCTTCACTGGCCTGCAGGCGTTCGAACGACCGCGCATTCATAATGCTGATGGCGATCTGCGGTGCGATGCCCATGAGCAGGTTCAGATCATTCTGCCGTAGGGGCGTCTTTGATAAATTCTCTTTATCGACTGCGAGTACACCGAGGGATTCTTCTTCAAAGACTATGGGCACACAAATGAAGCTGTTGGATTCCGAGAACTGAAGAATCTTCTGGCTCCGCTGTGAGAGGTCATTGAGTATCATGCTTACGTCGTCAATGAGATATGGTTTCTTTTCCTTGAAAGCGACTACCAGAGGCCCTTTTGAATGCGGTTTGTCGAGATGCAGACTGTTCTCACGCAAGAAGATATCCTGTTCGTCGGTTATCCCGTATCCTGCCCGGAAAATCAGACGTGTTCTGTCCTTGTTTGCAAGCAAGACAATGCCCCTGTCAAAATTCAGGTGTTTGTTCAGGGTGTGCATGATCGTTTCAAGGAGCGTATCGATATCGAGATACTTGGAAATGACCTGGCCCACCTCCTGCACGAGGCATGCGTCATTATACCTGGCATTTGATTCTGTAATGAGCAATTCGGCTGATCGTGCCTGATCCTCAAGCTGTCTGCGATAATCATCCTTCTCCAGAAACCAGGATGCGAATGTAACCCCGCACGTCAGGGCAACCAGAGAAAGCATCAGGTTGACCCATGAATATTGAGACAAGGAGGGGAAGGCCAAGGCGACTGCAAGAACGCTGAGCACCAGAATATAATTTCTGTACCGCCTGATGGTGAGAAATTTGGGTTCTTTCCAGGTGATATTGTACCGGCAATGCTTGTCTCCCCTGTGAAGACACTCAGGGTGCTCGACTTGAGCATAATGACCCGTGAATCCGGCTGCAATCGCTTCAAACTGCCCGATTCGATTCTCACACTGATAGGGCTTTTCGACAACTCCTTCGACCGGGGTGATGACGACTTCAAGCTTCCCGCGATAGAATTTATTGACCTCGATAAAAGCCCCTCTCGAGACTTTCGCGTGTATTTTTGGGAGCAGCTTGTATGCAGTGGCCGGGCCGATGAATCCCCGAATGTAGTCTCGTATTATCCCATATGCCTTGGATGAGACTACATAGCGTCCGGCGTCTCTTGCGACGGCAGGGTTATTGGTGAATTTATCGATCGCATCATGAAACCGGTCAGAGACTTCCTGTGAATACCAGTATCCTGAATCTTCAAGTTGATAACGGGTTATCCCGGCGGCATTCAGGACCTCGTCTACGCTTACATCAGGGTAATATTTCTGCAGATACTCCGTATATGTCTTGAGGATACTGATATTATACAGCAGCTCGGTTCCCTGTCTGTCATATTCCATAATCTACCTGCCGCCTTGCATATGGGTACCAAGACATGATTTTTTAAGATCAGTTCTTATCGATGCAAGAAGCTCAGGATAGGTATCGTCACATTCCCTCAAAAACATGACTACGGAACGATGTTCGTAAAAAAGGCTTGGTGACCGTTCAACAAATTCCATGAAAAAAGAGCGGCTATTTTCGAAGACCCAATCTCGTTTCCACATAACTCTTGAAATACTTCAGTACACTGAAATGGGTCATCCCTCTTATGGCGTCATAGTATGGGTCAAAGTATGAGGTTTTCGCAATCCAGAGACAGTACTTCTTGGGGTAGTGGACACCGGCCTTATCGAGATAAGAACTTGGAAATACCTGAAGAACGATATCCTCGGCCCCATATTCTTTCCCCAGGCAGGAAAGGACATCGAGCAGTATTCGCCAGGGCAGATACTGAGGATCGGGATCCGGAATGATGACCTTGATGCTGTTCAAGAGATCCGACATATTGAGCCCCTGGTCGGACTGATCCACGATGAAAAAACACACCCGCCTTTTATCACGGGTGAGGACATAAGAGGCGCATCTCCGTTTCAGGCCGCGGCTCTCAAATGAGTCCCAGAGCGCATTGTCGTCGACTTCCAGGCCGAAAGAGTCGATCATGAGTCCCGGCGAATGTCTGTGATACGCTTCATGAAGCGCAACCAGATCTTCCTGGTTGCATGCCTTGATACTCCAGCCGTCAGGAACACCATTTTCCTCTTCGGGCAATCTGTGCGTGAGGTATGCGAATTCATCCACCGAGCACATATAGGGTGCATTCAGAATAGTGCACACTCCCCCAAAGAAATAGTTTGGAAATTTGTTGTCCGGCCGGTAATTGAACATGAGATACTTCATTCCTATTGAGGGCATCCGGTGAAAGCCGTCCAGATAGTTGAGCATCTGTTTGAGAATAAAAAGACCGGTTCGTTTGTTCCCCATGGGCAGGGCGGCGAGATGTTGCACCATCCAGGCGAATGGATACGCCTTGACGATCGATACGTGTCCATAAATCAGATCGTTTCTCTGGTAGGTCAGGCTGGAGAATATTTCAGGACAGTCATGGTATAGTTTCTCATAGGTGTTCTTGAAACGTTCCTTATTATTACTCAGGCACAGATACTTATCGGGATAAATGAAACCTGAACGGAAAAAAAACTCCCACAAGGCGTCGATGGGGACCTTGGAAGACGCAAGAGAATGGGGATCGTCCGCCCGTGTAAGGATATTGAACAGGCGGGTATAAGTAACCGGGTCCATATCAGTGATCAGGAATCCGACCTTTGTCAAATTGCCCTGCTGCTTCTTCAAATACAGGGCCTGTGCCGAGCACTCCAGTGACAGCCCTCCGGCGAAAACGACTTGCAGCTTGGGAAAAATCATTCCGGGAACAATGATGGCGTAATCGCTCTCCATAAGAAAAGAAAACCCGGATGTCGTTATATCACAGATGTCATACATGGCGCTTTTATTGGTGAAAGGATGAACGAACATCGCCTGAGGAGCCGGAGCAAGGGCAAGGCGTGTATTTCGGAACTTACGTTCATTATATTTTTTCTGCTCGATGTTCAACGGTGAAAACACGACTGCATGAGAATGCTTCTCGACTCGTACGAGTTTGGTGGGGCCTGAGAATATCGTTTCACCCCCACGGAAGAGCTCGATAACAATGGGCTGTGAAGATGTTTGTGCGGCATCGTGTTCAACCCACTGCTTGTCTTTCAGGTTGATACGCAAACTTGAGGCATTGAACTCGTCGAGTGTACCAGAGTATTCACCATCTCCCGCACGGATCACGGCATCAACCATTCGGCACGGAAACCTCCTCTCCCTGCGGGAATGATAGGCAAAGCCAAACTGATGAAGCTCAGCGCAAAATGACCGGTCCGAAACGCTCAAGAGATCCATGTCCATCACCATGACAGTCATCCCGTTATCAATAAGCAGGGCCTCCAGAATGTAATTGTCAAAGCTCAGAAGACTCTGTTCGGGTAGTGTCATGGTTACCCTGCCGTTCGAACAGGTTCCCGGATATGCCATGATGAGAAATTTTTCTTTCGAGCATGTATGGACTGCCTGAACATAGATATGGTCATTGATAAAGTTGCGAAAGTTCAGGGCATTGATAAATGATTTTTGTTTTATTCTCCTTGTCTTGAAAAAAGAACGGGGGGAACGCTTCAGGTCCGAACGTCTGAACGGAATAACGTACTGGGAATTTTCATGAATGTCTTCCCTGTCCTTTATTGAGCAAAGCTTACCGGAGAACACATCTGCACTCATCTTTGGCCCCTTCGGCTCAGTAATGACTCTGTTATTAGTGAATAATAATGCAATGTTATAATAGCCGATTACTCTCTGAAGGTACCAGTCTTCCCTCCGGGCAATTGAGTCGATACTGGTTGTACAATACAATGCATCTGTGCGTTAATGTTCGGATACAATGTGCTAACCTATGACATATATTTTTTATATCAATCACCCGCTGTTGTCTATGATAAAAAGGCTCCACGCGATATTCAGGAGAGATATCCGTCACGACCTCTATTTCATCGGCTTTTTCCCTGTGCATACGATCAGAGGGGAATAGGTGAACCGCCTGGGGTCATGAGCCGATTTGATAAAATCATTGAAGAATCCCTCGTGACCACCGGGATAGCTGTTAAAGAGATCACGGGCCTTGACCGAGGCCATCTGGACTTTCTTTAACCAGTTGAAATCATCACTGGCTTTGAGTTCACCGTGCATGAGATGATGGGGTAGCAGATGAACTTGAATATCTTCAAAACCAAGATCGTACATATGCGTATAGAGCTTTCTTCCTGCAAAGGGATCGAAGTTGTACTCTCTCATTATTTTTTCCATGATGCCCTTGAGGGTTTGCTCCATCTGATCAGGCAGAGGATAGTGGCTCAGGCAGTTGTAATCCAGATCCAGCAGGCACAGGGTTCCGCCGGGCTTCAGAGAGCGGGCCGCGTTTTCGATGATATCCACCGCACCTTGCAGATAATACTCGAGCACGAACCGGATCCAGATGAAGTCGAAGGCGCCCAGACTGCCGAGATCGCCCCGCAGGTCCATCAGGTGAAACTCGATGCCCTCTTCTTTCTCGTAATGTTTCCTGGCGAATTCGATCCTGTCCGGGGCGAAATCGACCCCCACGGCCCGCCCTCCGGGTTGCACCAGTGAATTGAGCACGGTGGTGGTCTTTCCGGAACCGCACCCGCCATCGAGCACCCGGGCCCCGGCTTTGATTCCGCACAAAAGGGCCTGTTGCCTGACTGCTTCGATATCGGTCTTGATGTCGAGGCGATGGGCTTCCTGGTGATTTTCCATCAGATATTCATGGGTATCGCTCATGATACAGCCCCTCTCTTTTCATAGTCTTCATTTCCGATCACATGAACAATTGTTCACATAATAACTTTCAAGCTCGTTGGTGGCAAGATCATACTTCCGGATTTTTTTTGCCGGCCCCTGATTTTTCCCTGGCTCTCCTGCTCCGCTTCATCTTCTGCCTGCGGATCTTCTCGATCTCCCGCGCACGGGGAGACTCCCTCCCCAGGATCGAGTCCTCGATCTTGTCGGCCAGAAGGCGGCGGGCAAAGAAACGATTCGCCTCCCGGGACCGGGATTCCTGGCACTTCACCTCGATGCCGGTGGGCAGGTGCTTCAGATAGACACATGCGGCGGTCTTGTTGACCTTCTGGCCTCCCCTCCCCCGGGCGTGGACGAATCGCTCCTGGATGTCGACTTCACGAATGCCCAATGAAGCCATCCGGTCTTCCAGATCCCTGACCTTTTCCGGGCTGACGAACTGACCGCTCACCGGGATTTTCGCCCCCCCGTCTCGTGGGGACACGGCCGTCGGTTTCCAAGTCTGAAGATCTCAGTGAATGTAGAGCACATAGTATGCGGTGAACAGCAGATACACGATGGCCGCGCCAAGTATGAACGGCCACTTCCCGCTGAACGAAGCCGGTCCGAAGAGCCAGTAATGGCAGTGCCTGCACCGGATAAACCACCTGCGGGGTACCAGACCCTTGCAGTGGGGGCAGTGGTAAAACTTTCTGCCCTCCTGTATCTCGCGGTCACGGATGTTCTGCTGCAGGGAGGCCTTGACGCTGAGGTCTGTCCGGCAGTTGGGACACTTGACGTGCATGGGCTGGAAATCATCCCACACCACTTTTTTCCCGCATGAATGACATTTTATCACAATCATGGAAGCTTCACGATCCTCGCTGTCCTCGTCAGGGGCTATACTGTATCCACCTTCCGCCCCGGATGACATCCAGGACAAGCCGTACTCTATCAGAACCGCGGTTCATCAGCAATGTTATTGTGTTGTCCCCCTTGACGAAACGCACGTCCAGCGGAGGGTCTCCCTTGACATGAAGCTCGTGCGGGAGGAGATTCCCGTCCACGACAAGCGTGCCCCAGGTGTAGGTCACGGAGGTGCGCCCGTCGAGCGAGCGCCTCCAGAGATACCGCATATCGGGCGGTTCCCCGGCAACGAGGCCCAGTAACTGGTCCAGGGGGACCGAGTACTGCCTGACCGCTCTCCCCCACATGTCATGAATCGTCACCTCACCCTCGGTGATGCCCACCGAATAGGCGGCCAGGCCGCCCGGCCCGTAGACTTGGGCAAAGCCCTGCTCGGGTGAGACAACTGCCAGCGCCCCGTCAAAGCTTAAATCGCGCCCCTGGACTGTCGCCGACCCGGTGAACGCCGCCCGGAACGGGTAGGTTCCATCGGGTGGCACCTCCAGCGAGGCGCAGCCGCCGAGGAACGCAAACCACAGGGCGAGAAAGGCCGGGAATTTTCTCATACGCATCTTATCCATTGTATAGAAGAGCACCGGTCAAATACAACAGGTATTGACACAGGGAAAATCATCATTAATTTATAACGTACTATGATCGAACGGGTACTGATACCCACAGATTTCAGTGAATCGTCCCGCCATGCGCTGAAATATGCTGTCGACCTGAACAATCTGCTCGGACTCACGACAAGGCTCTATCTTCTCCACGTGCTCCAGGACTTCACCGAGTTTTCGGAATACGACCTGAGCCCCACGATCCTGCCCCAGCTCTATGTCGAGTTCGAGGAAAACGCCGCCAAACGGCTCGAGGAAATGGTGGGCACCATGGTTCCCCGGGATGTGCGCTGCGACACATACATCCTCCACGGTGTTCCCTTCCATGAGATCATCCGGTTCGCCCACCAAGAGCGGATCGATCTGATCATCATCGGCACCCGCGGGAGGACCGGGATCAAGCACGTCCTGTTCGGCCATACCGCCGAGAAGGTGGTGAAGAAGTCACCCTGCCCGGTGCTCTCGGTCAGGCACCCGGACACGGTCTTCGCCATGCCTTGAGAACGCTGTTCTCAGGCCCGGGCCCGAAGAGGTATCACCTTGGCTCCGGTCAGTCTATGGGGCTGATGGGGCCTTCCACGTCTCCGTGGATGTACTGGATGATCAGAGGATCGGACGTGCTCCTGAACGTTTCCGGAACCCCTTCGAAGACGATCCTGCCCTGGTAGAGCATGGCCATGTAGTCGGCCATGTCGAGCGCGCCCTGTATATCGTGGCTGATCACGAGAAAGGTGCCGCCCGTCTTCTTCTGGACCTCGCAGATAAGCATGTTGATCGCCCGGGAGATCACCGGATCGAGCCCGCTGGTGGGCTCGTCAAAAAAGATGAACCGGGGGTTCATGGCCAGTGCGCGGGCAAGGCCGACCCGTTTCTTCATCCCTCCGGAGAGCTGGGACGGCATCTTCTCCTCGATGCCCGAGAGGCCGACGTCTCTCAGGAGCCCGGCCACCTCGCGTCTGATCTCGTCCTTGGAGAGCTGTGTGTGGATGGTGTAGGGAAACGCCACGTTCTCACCCACGGTCATGGAGTCGAAGAGCGCGGCGTCCTGAAAGCAGACCCCGAACTCCTTCCTGACATCCTTAAGATCGACCTCTTTCAGGGCGGTGACGTCTCTGCCGTCGATGAGAATGCTGCCGGAATCGGGTTTGATCAGACCGAGGATGTGTTTCATGAGCACGCTCTTGCCGGTTCCGCTGGGGCCGATGATGACCGTGACCCCGCCTTCGGGGATGTCCAGGTTCAAGCCGGAGAAAACTGTCTGGCCCTTGAAAGATTTGTATAGAGACTGTATCCGGATCATGGTTTCCCCAGCCATGAGGTCTGATAGAGGTCTCGCCTCCGGTGGGCCAGAAGCGGGAACTTCTCGCGAATGAGCTTGATCTCTTCCAGGTCGATGTTCACCACGTCCAGAACCTCGTCTGCGCCTGCATCGTGGAGAACCTGGCCCCATGGCGAGGCAACGAGTGAGTGCCCATAGGGGACATACCCGAGTCCGGGATTGTACGCCGGCTGCACGCCCACCACAAAGCCCTGTATCTCCAGGGCCCTGATCCGCACCAGCATCTCCCAGTGCGCGGTGCCCGTTGCAAGGGAGAACGCGGCGGGAACAAAGAGCATCCTGACGTTCCTGTCCGCCAGGATCTGGGCCACCGGTGCAAAGCGGACATCATAGCACACGACCACCGAGGCCGCCCCCCAGGGGGTCTCGAACACCCCCAGGCTATCGCCCGGCCTGATGACGTCAGATTCCCTGACCGCAGGGCCGCCCGGGGGGCTGCAGTCGAAGAGGTGCACCTTGTCGTGGTGATAGATCTCCTCGCCGTTGCAGTCAAAGACAAACGACCTGTTGAAAAAACGCTTTCCGTCACCCTCCCAGGGCATGGACCCCGCGACGATCAGGATACCGTGCCGCGCCGCACGCTGCCGGAGACCCTCCACCGCCCTGTGTGCGAGAGGAGCGGCACTGCGGATGGAGACGGGCTCATAGGGGGTGAAGAACATCTCCGGAAGTACCGCGATCTCCGCCCCCCTGTCCGCGGCCTGATCGATCATGGCATATGCCCGGTTCAGGTTGTCTTCAGAATCATATCCCTGCCGGATCTGGCATATGCCTATTGCCACCGTATCCATCGGAACTCCTTTTTTATACGTGAGATGCTCAAGAGAGCGCTTCCCGATCTAACACCTGTGATATCGGCAAACCCGGGACTTCGTCAATAATTTTCCCGTAACCGGCGCAGGGCACGAACGGTTGCGAAGGACGATCGGCCTGCCGCTCAAGGAGAATGGAATCAAGAAAACAGCGAATTCAGCGCATTGACGAGGCGTCTCGACTTTCCGTGCTTGGGAAGCCAGACACTGACCTTGGTCCAGGGGGTCCGGATCTCTCTCATCCACTCCCTGATCGATCCGGGCGCCATGTGGACACAGAAAAACTCGTTCCAGGAATTGATATACAGAACATCGACCTCGTGGATGGCATCAAAGGCGCTCGGCCTTTCCATGTTGCCCACGAGCACAACCCTCTTGACAAATTTCTTGTCCATGAGCGCCTCCCGGTCGAGCCCCACGGAGTTGGCGTCCGGAATCTGGGCGTCCAGCTCCCTCAAAAGGGCCTGAATATCGGAGAGCGCCACGCCGGTGGTGTTGGGCACCATGTGGAAGGAGGTCGATGCATCAAACCTCTTGTTGTAGACCAGCCAGGCGAGTATCTTCACCACCCTCTCGGCGCTCATGATGGGGTTTTCCTTCTTCCTGTCGGGATACGAGCCGTAGATATGCCATCTCCTGTTCTTGTAGGCGAAAAAGATCTCCTCATAGGCAGGCTCTCTTCGCTTGACCCGTTTTTCCGACTCGATCTTGTTCTCCTTGGCCACATAGAAGGCCTCGACCCTTCTGCGCAGCACCTCCATCTCAACGTCCTGGTCGAGCTGCGAATCCAGGAGAAAGGACTTGGCCCTGCGGATCAGAAGCACGGTGGTCCGCTTGAGATAGTCGTGGAGATCGTCTCCGAAAGCCCGGTATTTCTCGACGCTCCACTCATGGAAGCGGTTCATGTCTCGGATAAAGCCTATGGGCCAGTTCCATTTCTTCACGACCTCCACCATCATGACGGTCTTATCCTGCTGGTTGACCCGGAGAAGATCGTTGGTGGTGATGGAGGGCGACACCTTCAGATAAAAACACTTTCTCAGCAGATCGATGGTCCTTTCGTCTCCCCGGTTGCGATAGTAGTCCTCCACGCGCTGGAAGATTTCCATGTAGGGGTCGATGATCTCGTCCTGCGAGTCCTGCATGACGTGCCTCTTCAGCTCTTCGCACAAAAGAACATCCTCACCGGAACGGTCCAGGTAGGTGGCGGCCAGCGCCATCTTCAACACGGATTTCAGCGGATCGTCCAGGGCCTTGTGCATCTGCCACAGGGCCGCCCCGAGGAGCTCCTGCTCCGGGACCGAGGTGAGATTGCCCATATCGATGAAGTCCATGTACTCGAACTGAAGCGACCGTGCGAGATATGCGATGGTCTGCTCGTAGGCGTCGTCTCCGTGATCGGCGGGCGTAACCCACCATACGGGAACCCTGCCCTCGATCAGGGTCAAGGTGCGGTAGAACTCCTCTTTGAGTATGCTCTTCAGAGCCGAACCCGCCCCTTCCTGCGACACGGTCCCGAAATTGTTCCGCCTGATGTCGTTGATATCCATCAGGAAGAAATGCAAATCAATGATATACTGGCTCGATATCCAGCGCTTGAGGGCCTTGAGCTTTCTCTCCAGCAACCTGAGCCGGGGTTTGCCTATGGCGTCGGCATCCACGACCACCCAGATGTCGTAATCGGATTCCCTGGTCTGCCCGAGGCTGCCCACGGATCCGATCGTGAAGAGGCCCTCGATTTCACGGTTCCGGGGCACCAGGTTCCTTACCTCTCCGGGCCGCAGGCGGATGGGGGAGAAGGTGCCCAGACTATTGATGGTGTTCGCCGGCCATTCCATGCACTTGACGCCGCAGGGGCAGTCGTCCCCGCCGGTGTAGCCGGGGAGCGCGGGGTGATTGATGTGAACGCACAAGGGGAAGAGATCCAGAATGACCCTGGACCCGAGAGGGTCGTTCAACTCCATCAACCGTTTTTTCCGGCGGTTGTAATGGGTGAACGCCCTGACTCCGGCAGCGACCTTGGCTTCGAAATCCATCATGTACGAGCGTTATCGCGTGAATGCCCACCCGACTTTAATCGCATGATCAGCAGAACCACCCCTGCCGCCACCATCATCAGAGAAAGGATCTGGCCCATGGTGATGGACGCGACGATGAACCCCAGCTGGGGGTCGGGCTCGCGGAAGAACTCGAGGAAAAAGCGTATGAGGCCATAGCCTGCAAGGAACACGGCGATGAGCACCCCCCGGGTGCGCACCTTCCTGCTCAGGAAAAAGAGGATCGCGAACAGCACGATGCCCTCGAAGAACGCCTCGTAGAGCTGCGAGGGATGCCGGGGTTGCCCCCCCGCCCCGGGGAAAACCATGCCCCAAGGCACATCGGTGACCCTGCCGTAGAGCTCGGCGTTGATGAAGTTCCCGATTCGCCCGAAGAACAGCCCTGGGGTCGCTGCCAGGGCCCCCATGTCGGCAAGCATGATGAGCGATTTGTTCCGGAGCCGGCTGAACAGCCAGCCGCCGAGAACCAGCCCGATGAGGCCGCCGTGGAACGACATCCCCCCTTCCCAGATGGCCAGGCACTTCAGGGGATGGGAAAGGTAATATCCAAAGTTGTAGAACAGGCAGTACCCGAGCCTGGCCCCGATGATGAGACCCACAACGCCATAGGCGAGCAGGTCTTCGATCTCCTTCTTGTCCATATCGTAATTTTCGCGCCTTGAAAGGTGCATCAGAACAAGGTACGCGCACACAAACCCGATGATATACATCAGCCCGTACCAGCGGAGCTGCAGCGGACCTATCTCGAAGAAAACGGGATCGATCTGGGGATACCTCATGGCCATGTGCTTCTCACAGAAGTCGCTTTCAAGTCAAGGTCCCGCGTAGTGCAGCAGTCGTGTACTGTGGCAGGGTTTCCGGAAATCCAGAAAAATCGTGAAAACGGGCATGTGCTGTTGTCCCGCCCTGATTGGACATCCAGGGCGGCTCCTCCCGCCTATAATCACAGACCATTTTTTCACAATACACTCCCGGTCAGCCTTGACTAAATTACATCGAATTGTTATTGTCTTATTTTAAATAAAGGGGATACATTCATGTTTAAAGTTGGTGATACTGTTGTTTACCCGGCCCACGGGGTGTCTGAAGTGGAAGCCGTCGAGACCCGGGAGATATCGGGAAATACGATTTCCTTTTTCATCCTGAAGGTCCTGGATACGCAGATGACGGTCATGGTCCCGGTGACGAACGTCAAAAATGTGGGTATACGTGAGCTCATCGATAAAAAAGGGATTGAGAAGGTGCTCGACATTCTCAAGGAACGTTCCGTATCCGTCGATAATCAGACATGGAATCGGCGTTACCGGGAATATATGGAGAAAATAAAGAGCGGTTCCGCCTTTGAAATTGCCGAGGTCCTCAGGGATCTGAACATTCTGAAGCGAGGCAAGGAGCTCTCCTTCGGTGAGAGGAAGATGTACGATACGGCCAGGAACCTCCTGGTGAGCGAAATCGCCATATCGAAGAGCCTCGACAAGGCCGATGTTGAGAAGATGCTCCTGGAGGCAATGGGGAAGCTGGAGCCTCAAACTACTACGTAGAATAGGATTGGCATACTATGAAATGGTTTCTTCGTATCGCAGTGGCCCTCGTGGTTTTCTACGGGGCCTTCATGTACGCGTCCCTGCACATGGAAGGCGGCATCTGGCTCATCCTCCTGCCAGGCATTGCAGAGGCGTGTCTGCTCCTGGTCTTCATCGGCGAGATCAGGGGGCTCAAATTCCACCCCATGGCCTACGTGGGCGGGTTCCTGGGCGCCATCCTCGGGCTCGTGATCGGCAGCCTGCTGGGATATGTGCTCCTGAGGCTCGAAGGCGGCCTCTTCCTGTTCATCCTCATCAACTCGCTCTTCGCCTACATGGGCTACACCATCGGCCATGCCTGGGGCAAGGAGCTGGGCGATCTCCCGTTTTTCCATCAGAAGGCACGCAGTGAGCACCCCCGGAGAAAGATCCTGGATACCAGCGTCATCATCGACGGCAGGGTACCCGATGTCTGCGACGCCGGGTTTATCGAAGGGACGCTGGTCGCGCCCCAGTTCATCCTGAACGAGCTCCAGCACATCGCGGATTCCTCGGACCCGCTCAAGAGGACCCGCGGCAGAAGGGGGCTGGATATCCTCAACCGGCTCCAGAAGAACCCCCAGGTCCAGTTCGAGATCGTGGACAAGGACTTCCCCAAGATCAAGGAGGTGGACTCCAAGCTCATCGCGCTTGCCAAGGAGCTCGACGCCGATGTGCTCACCAACGACTTCAACCTCAACAAGGTGGCGCAGATCCAGGGGGTGAACGTGCTCAACATCAACCAGCTCGCCAATGCGGTCAAGCCCATCGTGCTGCCCGGCGAGAGCCTGTCGGTGACCATCGCCAAGCAGGGCAAGGAAAAGGGCCAGGGCGTCGCCTATCTCGAGGACGGAACCATGGTGGTGGTCGAGCAGGGAGAGCCCCTGCTCAACAAGAGCGTCGAGGTGACGGTCACCTCCATCCTCCAGACCCCGGCAGGCCGGATGATATTCGCAGCCCCCAAAACAAACGGCGGCTGATCCATGGCGGCGAGCGCGGTCATCGTAGCCGGCGGAAGCGGGACCCGCTTCGGCCGGAAAAAGCAGTTTCTCGATCTGTGCGGAGTTCCGCTCATCCGCAGGACCGTGGATGCCTTTGCATCCCATGACGCGCTCGATGCCGTCATCGTGACGGTGCCGCGTGAAGACATGGACCTGACGAGGCGGATGCTCGCAGGCGCTGCATCCCCGGTGCACATCGTGCAGGGCGGCCGGACCAGGCAGGAATCGGTGTACAACGGCCTGCTCAACGTCGAAGGCGCCGGGCTGGTGCTGGTGCACGACGCGGTGAGGCCCCTGGTGACCGGGGAGCTCATTTCCCGGGTGCTCGAAGGGCTCGGCGAGGGTGATGCGTGCATCCCCGCCCTGGCGGTCTCCGGCACCCTCAAGGAGGTCCGGGACGGGGTGGTTATCCGGACGGTCCCCAGATCGAACCTCTTCGAGGTGCAGACCCCCCAGGCCTTTCCCCTCCTCAAGATCCTGGAGGCCCACACCCTGGCGCGGCAGCGAGGCGTCCTGGATGCCACGGACGACAGCGCCGTCATGGAGCAGGCGGGAGGAAGGGTTCGAGTCGTGGAGGGTGATCCCTTCAACATCAAGATCACGGTCGAAAAAGACCTGGAGATAGCGGAGGCCATGCTGACATGCCGTACCGGGTCGGTGTAGGCTACGACATCCACCGTCTGGTCCAGGGGCGCGCCCTTGTCCTGGGCGGGGTCACCATCCCCTTTTCCAGGGGGCTGCTCGGGCACTCCGACGGCGACGTCGTGGTCCACGCCGTGTGCGACGCCCTGCTCGGGGCGTGCGCGCTCGCCGACATCGGGGTCCTGTTCCCCGACACCGCAGCTCAGACCAAGGACATGTACTCCCTGGACATGCTCGTGATCATCCGGGAAAAGATCCGGCAGGACTTCGCGGTGGTCAACATCGACGTCAACTGTATCTGCGAGCAGCCCAGGCTCGGAAAATACCGGGACTCGATGATCGCCAACATAGCAGGCGCATGCATGATCGATCCCAGAGATGTCTCGGTGAAGTTCCGGACCCACGAGGGTCTGGGAGAGATCGGCGCCGGCGAGGCCATTGCGGCCCAGGCCGTGGCTCTGGTAAAAAGAACTCTCGTCTTATAAGGAGCACGATATGAGCATATCCCTGTACAACACCCTCTCGAAGAAAAAAGAGCCTTTCACCCCGCTAGCGGGAAACAAGGTGAGAATGTATGTCTGCGGCGTCACGGTATACGACATGTCCCACATCGGACATGCCCGGTCCCTGGTCGTCTTCGACGTGATCGCCCGCTTCCTGCGCAGGAAAGGCTATGACCTTACCTACGTTCGCAACTTCACCGACGTGGACGACAAGATCATCGCCCGGGCCAATCAGCTGGGCTCCGGCTACAAGGAGATCGCCCAGAAATACATCGACGAGTTCAACACCGACATGGAGACCCTCAAGGTGAAGCCCGCCGACATCGAGCCCCGGGCGACCGAGTATATCGAGCAGATCATCGCCATGATCGAGAAGCTCGAATCAAAGGGGCTCGCCTACAAGGCCACCGACGGCAGCGTCTACTTCGATGTCTCGGGTTTCCGCGAGTATGGCAAGCTCAGCGGCAGGGACACCGAGGAGATGATCGCGGGTGCCCGGGTCGAGATCGACGAGAACAAGAAAAACCCGCTCGACTTTGCCCTGTGGAAAAAGAGCAAGGAGGGCGAGCCCTGGTGGGAGAGCCCGTGGTCCAAGGGCAGGCCCGGCTGGCACATCGAGTGCTCGGCCATGAGCACCCATCTCCTGGGCCCCACGCTCGACATCCACGGCGGCGGCAGGGACCTTGTCTTCCCGCACCATGAGAACGAGACCGCCCAGTCCGAGGGCACCTATGGGGTCCCGTTCGTGAGGTACTGGGTACACAACGGCTTCGTGACCGTGAGCGGCGAGAAGATGAGCAAATCACTGGGCAACTTCCTCACCATCCGGGAGCTCGTCAAGGAGGTGCACCCGGAGGCCCTGCGCCTGCTCCTGGTCTCCCACCACTACCGCAGCCCCATCGACTTCTCACCCGATGCGGTCCAGACCGCAAGCCAGGGCCTGGTGCGCTTCTACGAGATGCTCGATCGCGTGAGCAGCACCGCCGCCACGGCCGGGGAATCGCACATCAAACCCCTGGCCGAGTCGTTCGAGCAGAGCTTCGACGAGGCCATGAGCGACGACTTCAACACCGCCCTGGCCGTTGCCCGCATCCACGAGCTCACCACCGAGATCAACAAGGCGCTCGACGAGAGCCCGGCCGTTTCCCCGCAGGACAAGGCCGCCCTCGAATCCGTAGTCTCGCTGGTCTCCGAAGTGCTGGGCATCCTGGAGGAAGCCCCCGGGGAGTTCCTCGACCGGATCAAACGCTCCGGCATCGACGAGACCGGCCTCACCGCGCCCGAGATCGAAGCCCTCATCGAAGAACGCAACGCAGCCAGAAAGGCCAAGGACTTCCGCCGGGCCGACGAGATCAGGGACACGCTCAAGGAAAAGGGCATCCAGCTCAAGGACACCCCGGAAGGAACCCTCTGGGAAAAGCTCTAAGAAAGAATTCGGGGACGGGTTCACATTAAATCGGGACGGGGGCATCTCCTGTTAGGGAACGGGCCCAGGCAAGGGATCCGGGTCCGCCCTTGTCATCCGCGATCTCCTGAAGGGTGAAGCCCGCGAGAATGCGGGATGATCCGGGCTTTCACCCCGGATGCCCCTCTCCCTGCCTGCTCAGCCCGACCGCCCCTGCACAGCCGCGGCCGGAGGGGTCGCGGTCGGAGGAGAACGCATCGGTGCGGGCACAGGCCAATGGAGGAAAACGCCCCGGAAAAATCAATGCACTGCGCGTATCCGAACATCCCTTCTCCTGCCGGAAAGAACAATGGTATGGCCCCTAAATACAGCATTGACAGGTATCGAGTCATCGGTCAGGATATGAACAAAAAACAGCGCGTCACCCTCGGGTGCTGCGGGAAACGGCCGGACTTTTCGCCGCTGCCCGAAAACCCGCCCGCTTGAGGTCGTGACCGGCAAGGAACAGGATACAAGACACATCATGAGATTCAAGCTCGTTTCACCCTTTCAGCCCCAGGGGGACCAGCCCGCCGCCATCGATGCCCTGACCAAGGGCATCGACAAGGGCATAAGGGACCAGGTGCTTCTGGGCGTCACCGGCTCCGGCAAGACCTTTACCATGGCGTGCGTGATCGAGCGTTTGAACCGGCCCGCGCTGGTCATCGCACCGAACAAGATCCTCGCAGCCCAGCTCTACGGCGAGTTCCGCGAACTCTTTCCGGATAACGCGGTGGAGTATTTCGTGAGCTACTACGACTATTATCAGCCCGAGGCCTATGTGCCGTCTCGCGACCTCTATATCGAGAAGGACTCGGCCATCAACGAGGACATCGACAAGCTCAGGCACCGGGCCACCCGTGCGCTGTTCGAGCGGGAGGACTGCATCATCGTGGCGTCCGTGTCGTGCATCTACGGTCTGGGTTCTCCCGAGGCGTACTCGGGCATGCTCCTCTACCTGGAGGAAGGCAGGGGCCTGAGCCGCAGCGATATCCTGAAGAAACTCGTGGAGATTCAGTACGATCGCAACGACTATGACTTCTCCCGCGGCACGTTCCGGGTACGGGGAGACGTGATCGACATCTTTCCCGTCCACGAGGAGGACACGGCCATCCGGGTGGAGCTCTTCGGGGACGACATCGAATCGATCTGGCAGATCGACACCCTGAGAAACAAGAAGCTCCGCAGGCTCTCGCACTTTCCCATCTACCCCGCCTCGCACTACGTGACCCCGCGATCCCTGCTCCTCGACGCCATGGACGGCATCCGTGAGGAGCTCAAGGAGCGCATAGCCTACTACCGTGCGGAAAACCGGCTCATCGAAGCGCAGCGGATCGAGGAGCGCACCAACTACGACCTGGAGATGCTCATGGAGACCGGGGCGTGCCGGGGCATCGAAAACTATTCGCGCCACCTCACCGGTCGTCTGCCCGGACAGCCGCCGCCCACCCTCATGGACTATCTGCCCAAGAACACCACCGTGTTCCTCGACGAGTCACACGTGGGCGTTCCCCAGCTCATCGGCATGTACCGGGGCGACCATTCCCGGAAATCCACCCTGGTGGACTACGGGTTCCGGCTCCCCTCGGCCCTGGACAACCGGCCGCTTCGGTTCGACGAGTTCAACTCCCTGGTGAACACCCTGGTATATGTCTCTGCCACGCCGGGCGACTATGAGATCAGGCAGTCAAAAGGCAAGATCATCGAGCAGGTGGTGCGGCCCACCGGTCTGCTGGACCCGCAGATCGAGATCAGGCCTGCGAACTCCCAGGTGGATGACCTCTACCGCGAGATCACCGCCCGGGTCGAGGCCGGCGAGCGGGTGCTGGTGACCACACTCACCAAGCACATGGCCGAAGAGCTCACCGACTACTATCTCCAGCTCAACCTCAGGGTGAAGTACCTGCACTCCGACATCGACACCCTGGAGCGCATCGAAATCATCAAGGGCCTGCGCGAAGGCACGTTCGACGTGCTCATCGGCATCAACCTCCTGCGCGAGGGCCTGGACATCCCGGAGGTGTCGCTGGTGGCGATCCTGGACGCCGACAAGGAAGGCTTCCTGCGCTCGGAGCGCTCGCTGATCCAGACCGCGGGCAGGGCCGCGAGAAACGTCAACGGCAAGGTGATCATGTATGCGGACACCCGCACCGACTCCATCGAAAAGTCCACCTCCGAAACCCTGCGCCGCAGGGAGAAGCAGAAGGAGTACAACCGGCTCCACGGCATCACGCCCACCACGATCAAGAAGAATATCCGAGATATCCTTGCATCTATTTACGAGAAAGATTATGCAGACATGACGGCGACCATAGGCACTTCTCTGGGCAAGGTGGAGGTTGGTAAGCTCAAGCAGACCATTGCCGAGCTCGACAAGAAGATGCACGAGGCCGCCGCCGACCTGCGGTTCGAAGAAGCAGCGTCCTTGAGGGACGAGATCAAGCGCCTCACCAGGATCGCACTGGTCACGGAAGGATAGGGTGTGAACCGGACAGCCATCGAGAGCCTGGGGTACGAGGTACGGGAAATCCCCCCGTATACCGTTGTCTACCACCCCTCGCTTCCCCAGCTGCCGGACCTGTTGTCGGGCCGGCCCGTGCTCGGGACGGACACGGGCTTGAGCGGCAGGGCATCCATCCGGTTCATGGAGCCCGGCCTGGTGGTCCGCACCCTGACCCATGGCGGGGCCTTGAGAAATGTCTTCAAGACGCGGTTTCTCACCCTTAACCGGAGCCTCCAGGAGCTTCAGAGCAGCGCATATCTCATCTCGCAGGGCATCCCTACCCCGGAGATCGTGGGCCTTCGGTTCAAAAAGAACGGCATGTTCTATGCCATGGAGATCATCTCCCGGATGATTCCGGAGTCTGTCGATCTGCTCGCCTTTCTGGAGCAGTTCCCGGATGGCGGATCGGCCGTTATCAGGAGAACCGGCGCGCTCATCCGCGATATCCACCGCGCCCAGGTCTACCACGCCGATCTCCACGTGAAAAACATCGTCCTGGATAAGGAACAAAAACCCTGGATCATCGACCTGGACAACGCCTACCGGTTCATCGACCTCCCCTTTATCCTGAGATACAAAAACACCAGGCGCTTCATCCATTCGTTGAAGAAGTGGGATAAAAGAGGTCGGATACGCCTGCCCCGGGGCTGGAAACAGACCTTTATGGAGGGGTATACCGGGCAGGACCGGCAAGGGCTGTAGGGGTGCCCGCCAGAGGTCCGTGAGTGCGGTCTTCCCTCCGGAATGTTCAAAGGCCTGTGCATTCACAGGGATCCTGCAGCAAGTGACAATAATAATCCGTTGCTAAAAACAGAGACATCGATCCCGGAGAGGAAATCGATCAACCCCGCATCTTATCTCCGGACTCGGCCCCCTCGACAAGCCCCCTGATGGCTTCCTTCACGTCGTGCATGAGCCGGTCCCTCGTCTCGAGGGTATAGGCCGAGGCATCTATGGGCACACCGATGGTAACCTGAACGTCCTGGTTCAGAAAGAAATCCCAGGTGCCGGGCCTCAGGATCTTCTCCGAGCCGCTGATCCCGACCGGTATGATCGTGGCACCGGTCTGGATGGCCACCATGAACCCGCCTTTCTTGAATTCCCCAATGCTCCCGTCCCGAGACCGGGTTCCTTCGGGGGCGACCCAGAGCACGATCCCGCCCCTCATCTGCTCCTTGGCATAGTCCAGGTCCCTGATGGCCTGCGCGTGATCGTGTCGGTCGATGGAGAGGAACTCCGCTGCCTTGAGGCCTTTCCCCCAGACAGGAACCTTGAAGAGCTCTTTTTTGGTGAGCATGCGTATGCTCCCGGGCAGAGACACGAAAATGAGCGGGATGTCATAGTGGCTCCGGTGATTCGACATGATGATATAGGGTGTGCCCGGGCTCACCGTGACCTGGTGCGGATTGTTGATGTGCACCCTGGCGCTGACGTTTTTCAGCAGGAATCCTGACCACCAGCGCAGCACCCTGTCGGCGAAACCCCGCTCGTATGTCCGTGTGAAACGCATGTACAGTGCCAGAACCGATATGCCCAGAGTCGCGGCTATCCCCTGGGCCATGATCCACGACTTCCGGAAAAGTGATGCCTTCACCTGGTGCAACCTCCTCTCCCCCCGCCCGGGGCTGAAACGATCCGCCGGGGCACGAGCTCCGGTGTTTTTCCGGCGGACTTAATAAAAAATAGTATGCTTCAGTGATCTGAATGCGGGCACGAGTTTTTCTTCTGCTTCTGCCCGGCCTTCTTTTTCCTGAAGAAATCACGCTCCTTGATGAGGTGACCGGCGAGATCGGAAAACGTCCATTCCATGGACTGCTTCGTCACCACGGCGTAGATGGGCTGGGGAAGACTCCAGTCCTTTGCCTCACGCATCACCCGGTGAATCACCGGTGCCTCGACCTGGTAGAAGAGCATGATCTTTTCATCGCACGCATACGCCTGGTCCGATTTTTTGTCCGTAAACAGGATCTCGTGCACCGGGAGGTTACCCTGGTCAGGCTCGATCACCTGTACCTCGGGAGCCCCGACTGCCTGAAAGAACCCGTCGAGGGTCAGCATTTCCTCGTATGTATAGTTCCAGAGCAATACCCTGGGGCTGGTGTTCATATGCAGCTCCTTTTGCCTTTTAAGATATTCCGGCCGCTCTCTCCTTCTCCGCTCTTTCAAGGGCGTGCGAGAGAGGAGGCCGCCTGGCTTCCTGACCTGAAAAAAGCGCAAGAAAAGAATGGAGTTAGAATATAGTATAGCGAAAAAGAAACATCAAGAGACAATTTTGGCTATGCATGGCGACGGGTGCGGGAAAAGAGGTTATGCTTTACTAATGATCCGGCTTCGTACTACCGATACAGAGGTGATATAAGACAGGAGGTAGTGTACCCATGAGATGCGCCAAATGCGGTTATGTCAGCTTCGATTATCTGGACCGCTGCAAGAGCTGCGGAGACGACCTCGTTCCCGCGAAGATCAAGCTGAATATCTATACCAAGCAGCCCGAGATCGACATCGACGATGAGGGCTTTGCGGTGGGCAAGGTGGAAGAAGAACGCAGGGACCTGCTCGGCGAAGGTCAGGCAGCTGCCAGGCAGGATGTCTCCATGGAAGAGGTTCTCATGGAAGATGGGGAAAAGCTCGAAAGCTTCAACTTTGAAGACGACGAAAACGCTTGACAACCATCCCCGTTTTCAATAGACATTCTCCTGTTGCCGAGGTAGCTCAGTAGGTAGAGCAGAGGACTGAAAATCCTCGTGTCGGCGGTTCAACTCCGTCCCTCGGCACCAAGCCTCAGACTCATTCCTGGGCATCGCGGAAAGACCTCAAAAAGAGCTCACCAGGATATCCTCTACCCGGAATCGAACCGTAGATCGAAATTTCCCGTCTTTAGCGAAAACCATCCTTTGCCTTGCTCGGCTGCCAGAATGTCGCGGATTTGCCGGTCTTCGCCGGGGGATTTTGCCATTTTGGCACAGGCCTGCCCGGGCGGAAGCACCCCTGCTGCCAATCTGTCACGCAAACCCCCGGCAGACCCACACCATACCTCGTAATTTCAT
>JAHDQN010000020.1 GCA_018433775.1 Deltaproteobacteria bacterium | reverse complement strand
TAAGGGACTCCTTTGTGGTGTTTTGTTTGTCTTATCAACAACTTATATACCACAAATGCGAGTCCCCTTCACCATCTTCTTTGCCATTCTTATTGACTTTTTACCCCCAAAACCCCCCAATAGGGGTGCGAAACTTGAGTCATTGAGATCAAGAAAGAGCTGAGTGACTTATATATAAACGGGGGGCAGCGCACGTTTTTCAGGATTCCCATCCTCCCCCCATGAATTGGGCGGAAAAAATCGATCACGAACCCGCGATCTGTCGGATGAGTGCCACTATTCAAGATGCTTCAGGGGGTGTAAGATATTTGCGACACAAGGAGTTCTCCATGTTGTCCGGCATGTTCTTGGCGCAACCCTTTGTTCCGAGGAAACATGCAACCATTATAGAGATCGCATCATTGAAGGACAAAGCGGCCGGTTTCCGGAAATGAAAATATCCACGATCATCATTGCTGTAATCGCCTTGTGCTTCTGTGCGTCCGTGTGCACTGGATACGAGAGTGCCCTGCAGGGTGGAACCTTCACGTTTTACCAGGAGAACGATTTTTACACAGGCACTGACCGTGACTATACCAACGGCATCAAGATATCCTGGATATCGCCCGATCTCAATCACTTCCGGGACGATCCCCGCCTGCCGTCGTGGAGCCATGCAGTGATCGATGCAATGCCGTTCGAGGCCGGAGAGCACTTTCTCAAAACCGTGTCGTTATCCGCGGGGCAGGACATCTATACACCTGAGGATATTAAGCGGCGGGATTTCAACCCCGATGACCGGCCGTATGCCGGCATCTCCTACATCTCTGTGGGGTTCCACAGCAGGAATGCCCGGATCATGAACACCTGGGAATACACCCTGGGCATCATCGGCCCCCATTCCTATGCGGAGAAGATGCAGAAGGCGGTGCACAGCTTGACGAACTCCGATTTTCCCAATGGCTGGGACCATCAGCTTAAGAATGAGCCTATCCTCAATGTGTCTTACGATCGGAAGTGGAGGTTCGCCGGAAAGGGTGTGGCAACGGGCCTGGGCTATGACCTGATCCCTCATGCAGGCTGTTCTGTGGGCAATGCCCTGACAGCGGTAACTATCGGGTGGCAGGTCCGTCTGGGGTGGAATCTGCCGAATGATTTCGGAACCCTGCCCATCCGGCCCGGCTCGGACACCAATGCTCCTCTTGACGGTCAGGACCCGCGTTATCAGGAGCAGCCGAATGGATTCAGCATCCATGCCTTCATATCCGCCGACGTGTATGCGAAGCTCTGGGACATCACCCTCGACGGCAACTTCTTTCGCAGCAGCGGCGGGGTCGAAAAAGAGCCGCTGGTTGCGGAATGGGCGGTTGGCCTCGGGATGATCACCGGCAGATTCAAGATCACCTATGCCTATGTGAGCGGGACGCGGGAGTATGAGACCCAGCGGGAACGGCAATCATACGGGGCGATCACGGTGTCATATACATTCCGTTGAGAAGGAGTGACCGGGCAGTACTACAATGGAAAGGCTGGAGGCGGCAACCGGATTCGAACCGGTGAATAACGGTTTTGCAGACCGTCGCCTTACCACTTGGCTATGCCGCCGCTGTTGTTTGGACCCGTTCTGTATACAAAGAGGAGCCGTGAAAAGTCAAGACAAAGTATCTATCAGGAAGCCCATCAGGAGCCCGGGATATCACTGGATTCCGGGGGTTCGGCGCACCCGTTCGCCTGGGAGAGAACAAAAGAACGGAAGTCTTCGCCCGTGCGGATGAGCCTGCGCATCTCTGAGCGCCTGGTCCACCGGCAGTGCAGCCAAAACCACTGCTCCGGGTGTGTTTTCACCACCTCTTCCACCCACGACTGCATATACTGGCTCAAGGAGGCGATAGCCTCTTTGCCGGTGCCGAACGATGAGGCCTCCCGGGGTGGATGAAAGATGATGCGATAGCGTCCATTCTCCTTCACGCTGGAGACCGGCAGGATGACGGCGTCGCCCTTGATCGCGATGAAGGCGGGAGCGGGATTGGTAGGTGCGGGCAGGCCGAAGAAATCGCAGAAGAGCATATCGGAGCGTTTGCCCCGCTGGTCCATGATCACGCCGATGGTGTTCCCCCTTTTCAGCTCCCGGATGAGCATGAGGGCCTTCCCCTTGGGCGGCAGGATGGTTGCCCCGGAACGGGACCTGATATCGTCCACTACGGCCTCGATCCTTGGATCGTTGCGCACGTCGGCCATGACGCAGAACTGGATTCCCAGCAGGCGGGGGAGGTGGGCCAGGATCTCCCAGTTGCCGATGTGGCCGGTGATCATCATGAGCCCCTTCCCGCTCGAGAGGGCCTGTTCGAGGTGCTCTTTGTCCTCGATCGCGATGCGGTTCCTGATCTCCTCGTCATCCATGTAGGCGTATTTGATGGTATCCACCAGGATGTCGCCGTGGTTCATGAAAACCCTGCGGACAATGGATGGACGATACTCCTCGCCCAGGCAGTGCCTGAGCTGAATCTGGGCCACCCGGCGGTGGAAGGGATCTACGAGCCAGCCCAGGAGGCCGAAGAATCTGCCCAGAAAGATCGCGAGGGGGTAGGGCAGGGCTTTGATGAGGGCGATGCCCCCCTTGATGAGCGGGTACTGCAGCATGGCTGCGAATCGGATGATCTTCTTCATTCCTTCATGTCCTTCAGGATCCACTGAACTGCCTCAAAGAGGTTCTGCATACGGTGATCGTGCCCTGCCGGTTCTGTTTGCTCTGTACTTTCTCCCTCGATGAGCACACCCTTTCCCCGGACCCGGCGAATGGTTTCCATGTCCTCAGGCTTATCTCCTACCATGTAGCAGCCGGCGAGATCCAGACCGAAATCTCGGGCTGCCTTCATCAGCAGGCCGGGCTCAGGCTTCCTGCAGGTGCAGGCAATGGAGTATCTCTCGACCGACCCATGGGGGTGATGGGGGCAGTAGTAGATGGCGTCCAGCACCGCGTTATGCGCGGCCAGGAGTTCCGTGAGCCTCTGATGGATGAGCTCGAGCCGGTGCTCGTCGAAAAGCCCCCGGGCAATGCCCGACTGGTTGGTGACGACGATGGCGGGGATATGGTGCCGGTTCAGCAGGCGGATGGCCTCGGCCGCCCCGGGCATGAGCTCGACACCGTCCGGATCGGCGAGGTAGTGCCTGTCCCGGATAATGGTGTCATCCCTGTCGAGAAATACCGCTCTTCCTGACAATGCTCTCGATCTCCCTGACAATGGTTTCCATGCATTTTACGCGCATCTCGATCCGCAGCGCCCGCCACGTTCCCTTGATCTGTGACGGATCGAGGCGGACCAGATCTTTCTCCGTGGTCACGATCAGGTCTTTGCCTTGCGATCGAGCGCTGATCGTTTCCATGTCCCGGCGGGTAAACCCGTGGTGATCGGGAAACGCCAGGACGTCCACACGGGCGCCCAGATCCTTGAGCATTCCGGCAAAGTGTCCGGGCCGGGCGATCCCGGAGACCGCGAGAACATGCCTGCCGCTGAGAGACGTCAGGTCTTCCTCGGCGCCAGAAGGGCCGATGAGGGAACAGGGAACGAGCTCGGCGGACATCTCGGAAGATCCAGCCCCTTTCGTGTGGACCACGAGATCGGCCCGCGCGAGCGAAGCCGCGGGTTCCCTGAGCCTGCCCAGGGGAAGAAGGGCGTCCGAACCGACATCTCCAGCTACAAGCACGATGTCCAGGTCGCGGTGTATCCGCCGGTGCTGGAAGCCGTCGTCCAGGAGCACGAGATCTGAGGAGAGCTCATCGCGGGCGAATATCGCGCCTCTGACCCGGTCGGGAGCCTTGATCACGGGCACTCTTAAGATCCGTGCCATGAGCAGGGCCTCGTCGCCCACCTCGCAGGCCTGGTGATCGGGCCTCACGAGCACCACGCCTTTGAGCCTGCCCCGGTATCCCCTGGTCACGATCGCGGGCTTGAGGCCGCGGGATGAGAGTTCGCGGGCAAGGGCGATGGTCATGGGTGTCTTGCCGGTGCCGCCTGCTTCGATGTTCCCGATGCTCACCACCGGGATGCCGGTACGGTGGATGGTGAAAAGCCCGGTGTCGTAGCAGAGGTTCCTGGCCGCAATCACGTATCCATAGACACGGGAGAGGGCCTTACGCATGACCGAACTGGATGGTGTAGAGCCTGGCATAGTACCCGTTCTTCTCCATGAGCTCCTGGTGGGTGCCCTCCTCCACGATTCTTCCCTTGTTCAGCACGATGATGTGGTCTGCGTTGATGATGGTCGAGAGCCGGTGAGCGATGATGAGGGTGGTCCGGTCCTTCATGAGCCTCTCCAGCGCCGCCTGCACCTCGCGCTCTGATTCGGTGTCGAGCGACGAGGTCGCCTCGTCCAGGATGAGGATGGGGGCGTCCTTGATGATGGCCCGTGCGATGCAGATCCGCTGACGCTGCCCGCCCGAAAGGCGAACGCCGCTCTCGCCGACCACGGTGTCGTACCCTTGGGGCAACTGCATGATGAAATCGTGCGCATAGGCGGCGCGGGCCGCATCCTGGATGCTCTCCTGGGTGGCGTTCTCGGTTCCGTAGGCGATGTTGGCCCTGATGGTGTTGTTGAAGAGCACCATGTCCTGGGTCACCATAGCGATGTTCCTGCGCAGCGATTTCATGGTGACGTCCCGGATGTCGCGGCCGCCCACGACGATCCGGCCCGAGGTCACCTCGAAGAGCCTGGGCAGAAGATTGGCGATTGTGGTCTTGCCCGACCCGGACTCGCCTACCAGGGCGATGCGTTGACCCCGCCGTGCCGTGAAGCTCACATTGGTCAGCGCGTATTCCTCCCCAGTATAGGTGAAGGAGACGTCGTGGAACGCGAATTCGCCGTCCACCCTTCCCAGATCCTCGGCGCCCGGCTTGTCCCCGATCTCGGGCACGGTATCCAGGACGTTGAAAATCCTCTTGGCGGCCGCGATCCCTTCCTGGATCTCGATGTTGACGGTGTTGAGCTTGCGGATGGGGGCATAGAGCATGCCCATGGCCAGGATAAAGGATGCGAAGTCGCCCGCCGACAGGCTGCCCTCCACAACCTGCATGCCGCCGTACCAGAGGATGAAGGCAGCGGCGAGACCGGCGATCAGCTCCATGAGCGGGCTCGACAGGGCCCTGACTGCGATCCGTTTCATCCAGTTGCGATAGTAGCGGCGGTTTTCGGCCGAGAAGCGGTCTTTCTCGTAGCCCTCCATGTTGTAGGCCTTCACGATCCTGATCCCGCTGATCCCCTCATCCAGGATGCTCATGACATGGCCCATGACGTTCATGCTCTTGGTGGAGTAGTGTTTGAGCCGCCGGCCGAACTGGCTGATGGGATAGATCACCAGGGGGAACACGACCATGGCGATCAGTGCAAGCTCCACACTCCGGTAAAATACCACCGCCACGAGCCCGAGAAGCTTCAGCGATTCGCGGATGAGCTCGGTCACCGCATTGGTGACCGATGACTGGATCATGTTTACGTCGTTGGTGATGCGCGATATGAGCACCCCGGTGGGCGTGCGGATGAAATACGGCATGGAAAGGGTCTGGATGTGCCCGTAGAGCTTGTCCCGGACATTGAGGATGACCCGCTGGCCCACGTCGGCCATGAAGAAGTAGCTGAAGTAATCACTCAGGGCCTTGACCAGATAGATGACCACCACGGCAAGCGGGATGAGCTTGAGCATCATCATGTTCTTTTCGATCAGGATGTCGTCCACCACGTACTTGAACATGAAGGCCACCAGCCCGGTGGCCCCGGCCGTGATAAGGGTCAGGACGAGAGACACCATGAGCTTGAACCAGTAGGGCCTGAGGAAGGTCAGGAGCCTCCGGTAGATCTGGAGGTCCGTCAACTTCACCCTGCCATGTCCGCTATCCATGTGGCCACTCCCTTTGAAGGGCTCGCATTGCCGAGCATCCTCCGCATCTCGTCGAACGATTGCTGCATCCGTTCATACCGCTGCCTGTCTTCTATAATTTCCAGCACCTCTCTGGCAAGCCTTTCCGGGGTGAGGTCGTTCTGGATGAGCTCGGGTACCGCCCGCCTTCCCAGGATGATGTTGGGCATGCCGATGTAATCGATCCGCACGAAGGCGCGGGCCAGCCGGTAGTTGAGGCCGGATGTCCGGTAGCAGATGACTTCCGGGACCCCTTTGAGCGCCATCTCGAAGCTCGATGTTCCTGACTTGACCACGGCCAGGTCAGCCTGTGTCAGCGAGGAGTGCAGCTCCACGTCGGGATCGGCCAGGGACTGAACCGCCGCGGGGTCGATTCCGGCCGCCACGGGCAGATGCCAGGTGATGTGCGGGTGCCTTTTCTGCACGATCCGCTTGGCCTCGATCATGACGGGCAGGATGGTCCGTATCTCGTGCATCCTGCTGCCCGGCAGCAGGGCGATCCTTCCGGGCGGCCAGGTGCCTCCGGCGGCACCGGCACTGTGCTCCTCCATGAATGGGTGGCCCACATAGCGGGCATTGACCCCGTAGGAAGAGAAAAAGGCCTCTTCAAAGGGGAAGATGACCGCAAGGCCGTCCGTTATCCGGGCCAGGGTGCGGGCCCGGTATTTCCTCCAGGCCCAGGCCTGGGGCGCGATGTAGTAAAGGATTTTCAGCCCTGAGCGTTTGAGCCTGCCTGCCAGGCGCATGTTGAAGTCCGGCAGATCAACGGGCACCACCACCTGAGGTCTCCTTTTCAGGACCTCATCGCACAGCTCGCGATACACGGAGTGGATCTGCCTGATCCTCGGGAGCACGTCGGAGAACCCCATGACCGAGAACTGCTCCATGCCGTAGAGGCATTCCATCCCGGCCTCGGCCATGGCGGGGCCTCCCATGCCGAAGACCTCGACCTCAGGCAGGATGCGCTTCAGCTCCCGGATCACCGCGGCGGCGTGCCGGTCCGCGCTCGCCTCGCCGGCCACCATGCAGACAGATATGCTCGTCATCGCTTCGGGATGATCATGGAATCCTTGATGGCGTGCGCGACCTCGATGGCGCGCAGCCCCGCGATTCCGTCGACCCTGACCTCGGCCAGGCCCCTGACCGCATCCACGAACGATCTGATCTCAGAGGCCAGGGCGTCGGACTCGGACATAGTCAGGTGGTTGTGGCTGATCTGCCTGTTCTCCTCAAGGGTGTAGACATCCACCGCGGCCTTGGCGAAATCGATGGAGATGTAGGCGTTGCTCTGAAACATCCGGATCTTGCGCATGGTATCGGCGCTCACCCGGCTGGCGGTGATGTTGGCGATGCACCCCGACTCGAAGCGGACCCGGGCGTTGGCGATGTCCACCGAGTCCGTGAGCACGGGCACCCCTATGGCTTCGATCGACTGGATGGGAGAAGCGACCAGAGAGAGGATGATGTCGATGTCGTGGATCATGATGTCCAATACCACGTCCACATCGGTGCCGCGAACCTTGAATGGACTGATCCGGTGGGCCTCGATGAACATGGGGTTTTTGATGCTGCCAGAGAGTTCGAGCAGCGCCGGGTTGAACCGTTCGAGATGTCCGATCTGGAGCTTTGCGCCGCCCCGGGCGGCGGCGTTGATGATAGCCCTGGCCTCGTCCAGGCGTGCGGAGATGGGTTTTTCCAGGAGCACCGCCACCCCGCGCTCGAGCAAGGGGATCGCCACCTCGGCATGGGCTGTGGTGGGGACTGCGATGCTCACCGCATCAATGTCCTCCGGCAGGTCCCCGCACTTGCTCAGGGGCCGGGTGCCTACCTCATGGGCGACCTCACGGGCCCGGGATGCATCGATATCAACGACCCCCACCAGGTCTACATCGTCCATGGCCGCGTACTTCTGTGCGTGGAACCTCCCCAGGTAGCCCACGCCGATGACGGCCGCGCGCACCCTGCTCATCGGGCGATCCCCCTGCGCGAAGACTTAAGAAACCTCACGATGGGGCTGATGGTCCCGTCGTCTCCGAATTCCTGCTCGAGAACCGCGATGGCGTCTTTGAGCAGGAGCTTCTGCTTGAACAGGATGCGATAGGCCTTCTCGACCGCCTTGATCTGCTCCGGGCTGAAGCCGCCCCGCTTGAGCCCGATGGTGTTCACGCCGAAGAGTTTTGCCCTGTCGCCCGAGGCCTTGGCATAGGGGATGATGTCGAGGCTCACCATGGAGCCCCCGCCGATGATGCAGCGCTCTCCGATCCGGGTGAACTGGTGGACCGCGGAGAGGCCGCCCACGATGGCGTAGTCGTGTATCTCCACGTGGCCCGCGAGCGTGGCCAGATTGCCCATGACCACATGATTGCCTACCACGCAGTCGTGAGCCACGTGGCAGTAGGCCATGATGAGGTTGTGATCACCGATGGTGGTCACCCCCTTGTCCTTTGTGGTGCCCCGGTTGATGGTGACGAATTCCCTGATGGTGTTGTGATCGCCGATCACCAGCCGGGTGTCCTCGCCCTTGTAGGAATGGTCCTGGGGGGGGGTGCCGATGCTCGCGTAGCCTGTTATATCACATCCCGCGCCGATGGCGGTGGGGCCCTGGATCATGCAGTAGGGGCCCACCTTTGTGCCGGGCCCGATGGTGACGTTCGATTCGATGGTCGCGTACGCCCCGATCTCCACCCCGTCTGCGATGACGGCGCCGGGTGCTACGCGCGCGGTGGGGTCAATCCTGCTCAAGGGAGTCGAGCCTCCTTTCCAGTTCTCGGATGCGTTTCAGGAGTTGAGGGAGGTCCTTGTACACATTCTGGACCCGGAGCCATTGCCGGTGGTCCATAGCCGGGAAGCCCGATACCACCTTGCCCGGAGGCAGGTCGGAGGCGATCCCGGCACGGGCCGCGGCCGTGGACCCGTCGCCTATGGTGATGTGGCCGGCGACCCCGGACTGGGCGGCCAGGGTCACGAAGTTGCCGATGCGGGAGCTGCCGGCCACGCCCGACTGGGCCACAATGATGCAGTGGTCTCCCACCACTACGTTGTGGCCGATCTGTACAAGGTTGTCCATCTTCACGTCAGAGCCGATCCGGGTGCTTGTGAGCGCGGCACGGTCGATGGTGCAGTTGCTCCCGATCTCCACGTGGTCCCCGATGATCACGATGCCCTTCTGGGGGATCTTGTAGTGCTTCTCGCCGTCCCAGACAAACCCGAACCCGTCGGAGCCGATCACCACACCCGAATGGATGATGCAGTGTCTGCCGATCCGGCACTTCTCGTAGACCACCACGTTGGGGTAGAGGACCGTCGATTCCTCGATGGATGCCTCGTCTCCTATCACGCACCCCGGGTGGATCACGCAGTGCTTCGCCACCCGGGCCTTCTCGCCGATGAAGGCGAAGGGATAGACTGCGGCGGTGGGGTCAACCTGTGCGCCGGGGTGTACAAAGGCCATGTCTGATATGCCGGGACGGTGGACCTTGGCGGGGTAGAGGAGTTCCAGGACCCGTGCAAAGCTAAGGTAGGGGTTTGCCGTGATGATCCGGGGCATGGGGAGGTCGAGGTCCTCTCCCACGATGATGGCGCCTGCGGCGCTTGAGCCCGCCTTGTCCCGGTACTTCGGGTTCGCCAGGAAGGTGATGTCGTCGGACGTTGCTTCTTCGATGGTGGAGGCCCCGGATATGTCCCTGTCCGGCCCTATCAATACACCGCCGATATGCCGTGCGATCTCGGTCAGGAGCATGGGCTACTTCTTCTTCCCTGCGGTCTCCTGGTACTTCTTGTTATAGAGCTCGAGGATGGCGTCGGTGATGTCGAGCTTCTTCGAGGTGTAGATAATGCCGGGGTCCCTCCGGTCGAGGATGATGTCGATGTTGTGCTGGTCGCCGTACTCGTCGATGATGGCGCTCACCTCGTCGCTGATGGGCTTGATCAGGGCGAGCTCCTTTTTCCTGAGCTCCTCCTGGGCGTCTTTGACGAAGCGGTTGTACTTCTTGAGCTCGCTGTCATAATTGTTCTGGAGATCGAGCCTGGCCGACTCGTTCATGGTCAGACCCTTGGCCGCCATCTCGTCGGTCATTTTTTTCAGGTTCGCCTGCATCCTGTCGATCTCCTGCTGCCGCTCGTCTTTCAGGACTTCGAGCTGCTTGTATGCGTCCTTTCCTGCGAGTGAATCGGTGAGAATCCTCTGGGAATCCATGTAGTAGATCTTGAGATCCGCTGCATGAGAGGGAAGCGAGAGCGCAAAGAATGCGATCAGTGCTGCTGCCAGTGGCATAAAATGTTTCATATCCGTATTCCTCCTGGATTTAACCTAGAAAAACGTTCCGATGGAAAAATCCCACCTGCTGTCCGACTCGAATTCTTCCGGGTCGATGACCTTCCCATATTCCAGGCGCAAAGGCCCCATGGGCGTGACCCACCGGATGCCGCCGCCGTAGGAGCGCTTGAGGTTGGAGAGGTCGATGCGCCGGTCGTACGCGTTGCCCTGGTCGAAGAAAAGCACTCCGTATAGGCCGGGTACCTCCCAGATGGGGAAGGTGAGTTCGGTGTTGAAGACGAACATGCGCTGTCCCCCGATGACATTGCCTGCAGAATCCCGCGGCCCGATCTCACCATATTTGAAACCTCGAACACTATTCAATCCTCCCAGGGTGAAGAGCTCATCCTCCGGGAGTTCATCGCCTTTTGCAGGGTTGATGGTACCCCATCTGAATTTGAACATCAAGGCCAGTTTATCCTTCCACAGGGGGAAAAACTGAGCATACCGCGCGGTGGTACGGGTGAAGTGATAGTCGCCCCCCAGACCGGCGTACTCGATCGAGAAGGCGGCGTCCGAGCCCATGGTGGGGCGGAAGTAGTCGTTGGTGGTGTCGCGATAGATCGTGTTGGTGACGCTGCTGATGACATAGCCGTCGATCTCTTCCTGGGTGAGTACGTCTCGATAGATGGGATCGATGTCGGTCAGGCCTACCACGTCGGTATATGCATAGACGATTGAATGCCGCACATCCTCGAAGAGGGGGAAGCTCAGCCGGACGTTACCGCCCCGGTATTCCTTGGTATAATAGGTGTATTCCCGCTCGGTGTTGAACAGCCGGGTGCCCAGCGAAACCGGGTAATCGAACAGCCAGGGCTCCTCCACGTCTATGCTGTAGCTCTGCTTTCTGCCGCCGTATTCCACATTGAACCTGGTTTTGAGCCCGAGCCCCATGAGGTTGTTCTCGCTGAGCTGAAGGGTGCCCAGGAGCTTGTCTACGCTGGAATAGGCCACTCCGAAGGAAAAGGCCCCGGTGGTCGTTTCCTCAACGTCCACCAGAAGGGAGAGCGTGTCGTCGTCCTTGGGGATGGACTCGATGTTGACATTGGTGAAATACCCCAGGCGGCCCAGGTTGTTTTTGCTCTTCTGGATGTCCGAGGACGAGAAGAGGTCTCCCTCATTGAGCTCGAGCTCTCTGCGGATCACCTTGTCCCTGGTCTTGTTGTTGCCCCGGATATGGATGGTGTCGATGCTGACAGGCTCGCCTTTCCTGATCCTGAAGGAAATGTTCACCTTGTTGCCGGCTGTCTCTTCCATGTCGGGCTTCACCTGCACATAGGCGAATCCCTGATCCATGTAGATGTTCCGGAGGCTCTCCACCGACCGCTGGATCAGGCTCTTGCGCATCTTTTCTCCGGTCTTGATCTGGAGGGCCTCCATGAGTTCTTCTCGGGGTTTGATCAGGTCCCCGGTCACCTCGATGTCTCCGAAATAGAACAGGGGGCCTTCACGGATGGGGATGGTGATGTAGATGCCCTTGTCTTCCCTGACCTCCACCTGGGGCCTGCCGGCACGGGCTTTGATATAGCCCTGATCGCCGTAATACTGCTCGATCCTCAGGAGATCGGTGTCCAGAGACTCTTCGAGATAGGAGCCGGAATGCCCGAAGAGGCCGAGGATCCATCGGTTCTTCGTCTCCATGACCCCCCTGAGCTTGCGGTCTGATATGTTCTCGTTGCCGTCGAAGGAGACCTTCTTGATATAGAGCTTGTTGTTCTCCTCAACGGTGAAGGTGAGCACGATCCCGCCTTCGGTAATCTCGGTAGAGGAGTCCACCTCCACGTTGTAATATCCCTTTTCCCGGTAGAGGGCGATGATGCGGTCGACGCTCGTCTTGAGGGTCCGGGTATTGAGGATGTCGAAGCGCTTCATGCCGATGGACTCGATGATTTCCTCGTCATCGATCTCCTCGTTTCCCTCCACCTCGATAGAGGTGATCACGGGGTATTCCTTGACCGTAAAGACCAGCGAGCCCTCTTCGAAATCGGCGTCCACGGTCTCGAAATAGCCCATGGAGTAGACCTCTTCGATGTCCTGGCGCACCGCCTGCCGGTGCAGGATATCTCCGGGTGCGTTTTTCAGCCTGAACCGGATCGCCTCGGGGCTGATGCGGCTGTGTCCCTTGACCTCGATCTCCCGGATCACACACGTGCCTTTGTTCCTTAAGTAACCATCCACCGCCTCCTCCAGGGAGGATGCGCTGTAGGTCGTGCCCGAGGCATCGTACACCCGGAAGACCCCGTCGGATTCCTCCATGAACACCTCTAAGGGCGCACCCTCTCTCAGGGAGATGCACGGCACGTCGGCCACGTAGTCCGCGATCTCTTTCGAGCCCGTGTTCATGACGAGGTCCGCAGCCGCGGCAAGGGCTGGCAGGGTGAGAGTTACTGCAAGCAGAGCCAGTATTCTACACGCTAAGCGGTTCAAGAAGCCCTCCCTTGAGGATGAGGACCCTGTCCATGGTACGGGCAAGGTCCATGTTGTGGGTGACGATGATCATAGTCACTCCCAGAGACTTTCTGATCTGCGAGAGCAGGCCGATCACCTTGCTGCCGGTGGACGGGTCCAGATCTCCCGTAGGCTCGTCCGCCAGGAGGACCTGGGGCGACATCATCAGGGCCCGGGCAATGGCGACACGCTGCTGCTCTCCGCCCGAGAGCTCGCCCGGCTTGTGCTCAACACGGTCGGTGAGCCCCACGATTTTCAAGAGTTCCATTGCCCGCGGCCAGACCTCGTCCGGTCTCTGCGACCGGACCATGGCCGGGATCATGACGTTTTCCAGGGCCGTGAACTCCGGCAGCAGGAAATGGAACTGGAACACGAAACCTACGTGGGTGTTTCTGAACAGGGTGATCTCCCGATCGTTCATGCGGCAGATGTCTTTTCCGCTGTAGAGGATCCTGCCGCCGTCGGGACGCTCCAGCCCTCCGAGCAGATGGAGCAGGGTGCTCTTCCCCGACCCGGAAGCGCCCATGATGGCGACTCCCTCGCCCCTGTCCACGGACATCCCGGTCCCTTTGAGCACCTCGATGAGGGCCGGTCCCCGGGTGAACGACTTGGTGATCTCTTCGACCACGACCATGGGATCAGCCTTCATAGCGCATTACCTCCACCGGGTCCTGCCGTGCGGCCTGTCTGGCGGGATAGATCGTGGCCAGAAACGAGAGCACGATGGACATCAGCACGATGATGCCCACCAGAGCATAGTCCACCTGGGTGGGCACCCCGGTGATGTAGTACACGTCCATGGGCATGACCTCGATCCCGAAGACGAGCTCCACAAAGCCGATCACTGCGTTGAGGTTATAGGTGAGCAAAAGCCCCAGGACAAGTCCCAGTATGGTTCCGCTCAGCCCGATCACCATGCCCAGCGTCACGAAGACTCTCAGGATCTGGCCCGTGGTGGCGCCCATGGATCGCAATATTGCGATGTCCTTTCTCTTTTCCATCACCATCATGATGAGCGTGCTGATGATGCTGAACACGGCTACGAGAATGATAAAGAGCAGGATAATGAACATCACGGTCTTCTCCAGCTTCAGGGCTGAGAACAGGTTCATGTTCATATCTTTCCAGGTCTTTGCCCAGTAGCCCGGCCCCAGGGAGCTCATGATCCGCTCGGCAACGGCATCCGCCTCGTAGATGTCGGCGACCTTGATTTCGATGCCCGAGGGGCTTTTTTTCATGAACAGGTTCTTGGCCGCCTCCAGAGAGACATACACCATGTTGTTGTCGTATTCGTACATGCCGGTGGAGAAGATTCCCCTCACGACAAAAGACATCGACTTGGGGATCATGCCCAGCGGCGTGATGGAGCCGGTCGGGGAGATCACGGTCACGGCGTCGCCCACCGAAACCCCTGAACGGAGCGCAAGCTCGGAGCCCAGCAGGATCCCGGTCTCGTTGAGGTTCGTAAAATCACCCTGCACGATGATTTCTTTGAGCCGGATCACCTTTGTCGCGCTCTTAGGCTCGATGCCCCGGATGACCACCCCGGAGACCCCCCCGGGTGCTGAGATCAGCCCCTGTGAAAGGATGAAGGGTGCGGCGCCGAGGACCTCAGGGTCTTTTGCGACCGCTTCCTCGACCTCGCGCGGCTGCGGGATGCCTCCCTGGTAGGTGGATATCACGATGTGCGACTGGGTGCCCAGGATCTTGGTCTTGATGTCCTCCTCAAAGCCGTTCATGACCGAGAGCACGACAATGAGGGCCATCACACCGATGGCGATGCCGAACACCGAGAGCCCGGAGGTGAAGCTGATGAACCGCTGGCTCTTTTTCGCCCTCAGATACCTTTTGGCAACGAGTAATTCAAACCTCAGGATACCTCTCCTTTGCGAAGCAGGGGAAACAGGATGACATCCCGGATGGAAGGACTGTCGGTCAGGATCATGACGAGCCTGTCGATGCCGATCCCCTCACCGGCGGCAGGCGGCATCCCGTACTCGAGGGCCCGGATGTAGTCTTCGTCCATCTCGGAGGGACCTTCTTTCTTTTTGAGCTGTTCCATGAAACGCTCGCGCTGGTCAAAGGGATCGTTCAGCTCGCTGAAGGCGTTGGCGAGCTCCCTGCCGGCAATGTAGAGCTCGAAACGGTCCACCAGGGCGGGATTCTCCGTGTTTTTGCGGGACAGCGGCGAGACCTCGGTGGGGTACGAGGTGATGAACGTCGGCTGGATGAGTTTCTCTTCCGTGGTCTCCTCGAAGAGGGCGAGCTGAAGCTCTCCCAGTGACTCGTCACCCTCCAGGTCCATGCCCCTTTCCCTGCAGAACGCCAAGGCCCGGGCCCGGTCTTCGAACACCTCGCGGGGGACACCACCCACCTCGATTGCGGCGTCTTTGAGGGTGTAGCGCTTCCAAGGCGCACGGAGATCGATCTCCATCCCCTGGTAGGTGACCACTTCTTTGCCCAGGACCTGCCTGGCGACGGTGGAGATCATGTCTTCTGTGAACCTCATGAGGTCTGTATAGTCGGCATAGGCCTGGTAGAACTCCATCATGGTGAACTCGGGGTTGTGCCGGGTGGAGATCCCCTCGTTGCGGAAGTTGCGGTTGATCTCGTACACCCGCTCGAAGCCCCCCACCAGGAGGCGTTTGAGATAGAGCTCAGGTGCGATCCTTAAAAAAAGGTCCATGTCCAGCGCGTTGTGGTGGGTGAGAAAGGGCTTTGCCGTGGCGCCGCCCGCGATGCTCTGCATCATGGGGGTTTCCACCTCCATGAACCCGTGGGAGTCCATGTATGACCTGATCGTGCTGATGATCCTGGTCCGGGTGATGAAGGTCTGCCTTGTCTCGGGTGATACGATGAGGTCCACATAGCGCTGCCGGTAGCGGATCTCTACGTCCTTCAGGCCGTGCCACTTCTCCGGCAGGGGCTGAAACGACTTGGTCAGCAGCTCGAAGCCCTGGACATAGACGCTCAGCTCGCCGGTGCGCGTCTTGATGGGCGTGCCCCACAGGCCGATGATATCCCCGATGTCGAGCTTTTTGAAGAGCGCATAGGCCTCTTCCCCGAGCTTTGCCTTCTCGAAGAAGGCCTGGAGGCTTCCGGTTGCATCCTGGAAATGGATGAACGAGGCCTTGCCGAAGGTGCGCATGGACATGATGCGTCCGGCCATGCGGTGAACGCTCGATATCTCAAGCAGCTCCCCGGCGTCTTTGTCCAGGTACGAGCCGATGAAATCGGAGACGTCCGTATCCTTCCTGTAGGTGTTGGGGAAATGGGCGACCCCCATCTCCCGCTTCATGGTGTCAAATTTTTCGATCCGTTGTCTGACCAGACGATTTATGTCTTCCAATTCACCGGCTCCTGTATTTGCGTCAAATCGAAGGCCTATATAGAAGATTTCAACCAGTGAGTCAATAACTCATGGGAGCATGGGGCAATGACATAGATTCGCATGTTTTTTGTAAATCGTTCACATTTGTGATATACATGCCTTTTTAAGAAGGGGGGCGCATGGAAATCTCTGCCCGGGAGAAATCGATCCTCATGGGGCTTGCACGAGAGGCGATTCATCTCACCCTCAGCGGGTCCGAGCCCGGCACCCCTCCTGCCCGGCTGATTACGGCCCGGCTCCGGAAAGAATCCGGGGCATTCGTCAGCATCTATAAAAACCGGATGCTCAGAGGCTCCATGGGGCTGGTCCTTCCCCTCGTCCCCCTGTGGCGGGCGGTGAGAGAAAGCGCCGTCTACGCCGCCTTCCGGGACCCCAGGTTTTCCCCGATCACGGCGGACGAAATGGATGACCTCACGCTGGAGATCGCTGTTCTCACCTCGTGTGGAAGCGCTGAAGGGCCTTCCTGCGTTCACGGGACTGTCTATCGAAAGGATTTTCGCCAGGCGGCGCTGCTGCCCCATTGCGCAGAGGTGCAGGAAGGGAAGGCGGGGTGCACAGCGGCATATCGAACGGGCACACTTGGGCTCGACCCCCGGGAATGGGACGGGGTGGATGTCAAAGACACCTTCTGTGTGGAGGTCTTCCGGGAGGAGCGAGTCCGTTCAGGGCGGAGAATGCCGGGAAAAAGGCGGTGAAGCGCCAGGAGAGCCGGAGGGAAAATGCCTTTTCTCAGGGCTGGGACGGCAAGGAGGAGAGAGCATGGAGTTATCATCGGGAAACGGCTTTGATATTCACGTTCCATCCCGGATGCCCTTAAGTCCGGGACGAAACACCGACACCCCGGGGAAACAGCCGGACCGCCTCGGCGACCGCATGCGTTCTCTGGCGCGGTTTCTGAACCCCTGGACATCACGCTCGCCAATCTCGCACTACTATGCGATCCCGTCATGCTGGCTGTGCCCGGGAAAACGGATTCCCTTTGCACTCTACGGGAGGTCCGCCCAGGGAGAGCCGGTGAAGATTCTCCCGCCCCACCGGATGTATGTTCCCAGCGAGGACGGACATGACAGGGAGACAGGGCCGTCCCGGGTCTTCATCCGGAAAGAGTCGGCCCCCGACCTTCTCCACTACCTTGACAGCAACCTCGACGAGATCATCGATCATCCCCTCATGGATGCTGCGGGCAAGGCCGAGGTCTTCTATTATCTGGCATACCGGAGGCTGGAGGCTGTTTACCGCAGTCCGGGCAGGCTCATGCTGACCGATGTGAAACAGATCATCGCCCTGATGATCGAGCAGATCATCTCCCATCCGGAAACGCTCAGGCAGGTCTACGACCTCGTACAGAAGAACGCCGGGCGGATATCCGAACATCCCAGGTCGACGATCCTGCACGCGCTCAACGTAGGCATTCTTTCCACCTTCTTTGTCACAACCGTGCTCTCACACCTCCCGCGGGAGATCGCCGAAGAGATTGCGCTGGCATATTTCTTCCACAATATCGGCATGATGCTCCTTCCGCGAGACGTGGTCAACCATCGGGGCGACCTGGACAACCGCGCCTGGGAGCTCATCAGGCAGCACCCCCGCTGGGGGGTGGAGATCATGGGCAGGAGGTATGCCCTGACCCCTGAGATGGGCGGCATCATCGGAGGGCACCACGAGCGCCTCGACGGGACGGGATATCCGGGGGCGCTCACATCCGCCAACCTGCATTTCTTCGTAAAGACCTGTGCAGTCATGGATGCCCTGCACGCCCTGATTTCCCGGAGGGCATACCGTGAGCCCCTTCCCCTTGTGGAGGCCCTGCGGGAGGTCAGGCACAGGGTTCCCCGGGGCTACGACCCGAGGATATTCTCGCAGATCATCAGGGTGTTCCGCGCGTACGGGCTCTTCTGAAGCGAGTGTTCAGGCGCCCAGGGCGAGAACGGTTTGCCCTGCGGTTCTTTTTGCGATCACGCCCACAGGGTTTTTCGGCAGGTGATGAGAGATGGCGGATCAGGTGATGTCCCGAAGGCTGGTAACCACCACATCCATATGACGGGCCAGCTCTTCAGCCGGGACAATGCCGCTCACCCCGATGGTGAGCATGACGCCTGCGTTCCTGCCCAAGAGCGCATCCATGACCGTGTCTCCGATCAGGATCGTCCTGCCCGGATCCTTGCCCATGGAGGAGCAGATCTTCTCGATCATGTCGGGTGCGGGCTTCGGGTTGTCCACGCTGTCTGCGCCGATGACGAGGTCGATGTAGCCAAGGGCGCCGATGAGCTCCATGTCCACGAGTGCGTCCGCCCTCTTGTCGTTGGTGGCTACCGCGGTGGGAATATTTCTGGACTTGAGCATGCTCAGAAGATCAAGCGCGCCCTGTGCCGCCTGAACGTGCCTCTTGCGGGATTCCGGGCCGAAGACTGCTGCACCCACCTCTTCGACGATGTCATGCGCCCTGTCCCACCGGATCCCCTCGCGGTAGAGGCAGTAGGTCAGCAGGGCGGTGCACTCGGCGAACGTGCCCATGGCCATCAGGCCGTTGCCGTCGACCCGTGAGTCGTCCACCGAGACACCCAGGGCATCCTGCACCCTCTGTTTCAATGCGGGTGTCAGCGGGGTGTATGCACCCAGAGCCGTGATGAGCTCTCCGATGATGCCGATCCAGGTTTTCTCGAAATCCAGGAGCGTGCCGTCCTTGTCGAAGATCACGAGATCGGTGTCATAGGCTTTCCTTGAGACGGTAATGCTGGACAATGCCCGCTCTCCTTTCTCGCGCTGATCCGGTGGTGTAATTACCGGTTGATTCAGTACCATACTTCGGTGGTATATACCAACCGTTTTCAAGGAAAGAGAGACCAGGGGAAAAGATCGCTGTGAACAGTGGCGGCATGAACAGTTTCGAAAGGCCCCTGCCGGGGGGGCGCAAACCGGGATCTCACAGGACGGTTCCGGGCCTCCCCGGCCGCCGGGCGAAAATCTGCAGGCCGTATCAAGGCCGCACGGGCTGGTTGAAGATCCTCTCCGGGCTCGTGTTGATCGCCGGGATTCTCATTGCAGGCTCGCTGACCGGCTGCTCCCGGGGAAAGGGCGAGCAGACTGCGGTATCCGGCCCGGACACCGGGACCCTCGAGGTCTCCGTATGCATGGATGTTCCGGACGGGGATGATCCCCAGGAGAGCCTGATCTGGAGAGGCATCCGGCAGGCGCATGATCTGAACGGCACCCTGGCAGGCCGCAAGATCGAGCTGGTCTTGAAAGATACCGGCTCCGCAACCTTTGATTCTCTCGAAGCCATAGCCGTTTTTGTCCGGAAAGAGGAGATCAGCGGTCCGATCCTGTTCCGATCGTCCCGGGCCATCGGGCCTAAAGGAGGCTTTACCCGGGACAGCGGGACCTTCATCACGGTGATGCCCTCCGCGCAATGTCTCCTGCAGGAAGGGCAGGACTGTACCGCGGTGCAGCTCGGCTCGTCCCTGAAAGACCGGGCGCGTGCCGCCGCACTATTTGCCAGGAACAGTCTTGATGCCTCCGACGCCATGATCGTCCTCGATCAGGATGCCCCGGGCTCTGTCCTGCTTGCAAGCAGGTTCTCCTCGGAGATGATCTCGCTGGGCGGGGTTGTATCCGAGCTCTGCATTCTCTCGGGCGACGGGGCCGATCTCCATGATGTATTGGGGGCTGTGAAGCAGAAGAATCCCGGTGTCATTTACCTGCCATATGCGGAAAAAACCACGCTTCCCGCCATCAGGACGCTGCGCAGGCAGCATCCGGAGTCGCCGATCGTGGTGGTGAACGTGCCGCAGGAACAGCAATTTCTTGCCCAGGGGGGAGACGATCTGGACGGCGTGTATATGGTGACGGATTACCGTGCCGCTTCCACCCGGAGGAGAGGTATTTCGAGCTGGATCGGAAGAATCGCCGGCAGGCCGGAGATCGAGGCGGCCCGCGAGCCGCTGGCAGCCCTGGGAGCCGATGCCTATCTCGTTCTCATGGATCTCCTGAAAGAAGGCCTGTGTGACGGAAGTACCCGTGAGCCTGTTTTATCGACCGAAGGAAATGAGACTTTTGCGGAAGCGGAGCACCCCGGGGATATGGACGCCCTGCGAAGGCGCATTCATATATACCGCGTGGAGACAGGGGTTATCCAAGGCAGGCACCTCAAATACCTTGAATCGATCGACCCTTGAACTCAAGGATCAGATCTTGGCGCTGATGCTGTGGCTCAGCAGCTTGTCGGCGATTGCTTTGTAATCGGGACGGTATGTCCCGCTCTCGATCTGCTGCCGGGCCTGCTCGACCTTCTCGGTTCTGACATCAGGAGCATCGAGCGCTGCGCGTTTGATGTCCTGAAACATCTTCACCTTGGCCGATATGTTGATCTTGTCCTGAATGGACAGGGTATTCTGATTCTTCTCGCCGGCTCCCCGTGCCTGATGAGACCGTTCTGCCGCATTCGTTCCGTATGCCTTGAGTGCCTCGAGATTAGTGGTATTGTTAATTTTCATCTGCACAGACCCCGCTCAGTCCTTTCTTCAGACTATGCTCCATGAGCTCTCCGAAGAGTCGCCTGCTTGCTTGAGGTGATATTGCGACAACATCCTGTACCGGTTCCTTTTCCGAAACCGCCTGTTGACTGTTGGTCACTTTCGGTGCGTCCTGCTTCTCGTAGCTTTTCATGATGAAATTGACAAAGATGTTTTTGACCTCCATGCACACTCCTTCATTCATTCCTTGTATGGCTCGATCTTTCTCTCTTTATCGGAATGTGACAGTCAACCTTTAGAGTATTTTCATTGCAGGAAAAATCAACCCCTTATCCTGGTTTCATCCGGAAAAGTGAGAGTCTAAAAGGCATGAGGGGAGGAAAAAAATTCCCCCCGGCCTTACATGTGCATCGGCTTTGACAGCGAATCTGGAGCCTCTGGCACTTCCCTTGCTCAACTCTGTCTTAAGGAAAGGAGACAGTATGGACCAGGGAATCTACACGGCTGCTGCAGGGGCGATCGCCATAGAGGAAAGGCTGGCGATGATATCGAACAATCTCGCCAACATCAATACCGCCGGGTTCAAGAAGGATGCGGTGGTATTCGAGGATTTCCAGAGGGCACTTGACACCGCCCGGCTTGCTCCCGGGCAGTATCGAACGGTCCCCGTGGATGTTGTTGTGGGCAGGCAGTACATCGACACCGCCCAGGGCGCATTTCAGGAGACCGGCAGCCCCCTTGATGCTGCCATCGTGGGTGAAGGCTTTTTTGTGGTCGCGACGGACAGCGGGATGAGATACACCAGGGCCGGTTCGTTTCTGATTTCTCCCGAGGGCCTGCTGGTGACGCCTCAGGGCCATGCTGTCCAGGGGCAGGGAGGAGACATTACCGTGGGCACGGGCAAGGTGAGCATTGATTCCCGGGGCACGGTGATGGTTGACGGCAATGTCGTGGATGTCCTCCAGATCGCTCTCATCGAGGATGAGGCGCTGGTGCGGGAAGGGAATGCTCTGTTCAGCGTCAGACAAGGATATGCACCGGAGGTGATGGATGCCCCGGAGATCCGCCAGGGATATATCGAGACGGCAAACGTGGACCCTGTTGTGGAAATGGTGGGGCTCATCACCACCCAGCGGGCATACGAGGCGTTTCAGAAGATGATCAGGTCGGTGGACGAAACCTACACGCAGTCGATGCACAATGTGGGTATGACCGCCTAGAGAAAGGGGGATATGTATGATCAGGGCAATGTGGTCGGCAGCGACCGGCATGAATGCACAGCAGATGATGATCGATGTCATGGCCAACAATCTGGCCAACGTGAACACTACGGGATTCAAGAAGAGCAGGGCGAACTTCGAGGATCTCTTCTATGCCACCTACCAGGAGGCGGGAGCGCCCACAGCGGCGGGCGGGACCGTGCCCGTGGGCATCCAGGTGGGTATGGGCACGCGCCCGGTGTCGGTGCAGAAGTTGTTCTCCCAGGGAGACTACCTGGAGACCAAGAACGAGCTCGATGTGGCCATCGAGGGGGACGGATTCTTCCGGCTGCTCTCGGGCGACCAGGAGGTGTACTCCCGGGACGGTTCGTTCAAGAGGGACAATGAGGGATTCATAGTGAACTCCCGGGGCAACCGGCTTCAGCCTGACTTTGCCATCCCTGGGGACACGGCATCGATCACGATAGCAAAAGACGGTGAGATCACCTGCCTGTCGAGCGAAGGAGAGATCATCGCCACCGGGCAGATACCTATCTATGTCTTCACCAACCCGGCGGGTCTGAAGGCCGTGGGCATGAATGAATATATCGCCACCGAGGCGTCCGGAGATCCCATCGAAGGGGTTCCGGGGACCGAAAACTTCGGCACCCTTGCCCAGCACTACCTGGAAATGTCCAATGTGGACGCCATCGAGGAGATGATCAACATGATCGTGGGGCAGCGGGCGTACGAGATCAACTCAAAGACCATCAAGACCGCGGATACCATGCTCGGGGTCGTGACCTCCATCGCCAGGTAAGGAAAAAAGATGAAGCTGCTGGTGCTCCTGAGTGTTTTTATCACCCTCACTTTCAGCACGGCTGAGGCCATGGGCGAGAGCAGGGTGATACTCCTTCAGAAGGCGTTTGTATCGGGCGAGCACATTTTTCTGAAGGACATCGCAACGATTGAGGGAACGGACAGGGCGGCACTTTCCGGCATCCCCATCATGAAGACGCCTGCCGGTTCCCTGGGCGTGACCCTCACATCAGAGTTCGTTGCCGGGAAGATCGGGGAGCATTACCGGAAGCCCGTGATCATGGAAGGTTCCCCAAGCGTGCAGGTATGCGAGAAGTTCGTGGCCATTTCCGCAAAGGAACTGGCGGATCTCTACCGGAATGCAGTCTTGAAGAACAGTCCGTGGAAAAAGGCGGGCGAGGTGGTGATCGAGGATGTGAAGGTCCCCGTCGGCTTCCGGGTTCCCGAGAAATACCGGCATGCCGTCCAGGCAAAATTTTCCCCCCGGGAGGACTTTTTGGGCCTCACCCCGGCAACACTGACCGCAGGCCTGGGGGCCTCGGCCGTATCATGCCGGGTGAGCGGGAAGGTGCGGGTCATGGCCTTAGTGCCGGTAGCGCGGACGAACCTCACCCGGGGAGCCGTGATCGGCGAGGCCGATCTGGAAATGAAGCGTCTGGACATTTCCACCTATCCGCCGCTCGTGTGGGACAAGAAAGAGTGTGCAGGCATGCGCCTCAAGGGATCCCTGCACGCAGGCTCGCCCCTGCTCAGGTCGAACATCGAGCAGCCCCCGCTCATCAGCAGGGGAGATCCGGTATTCATCGAGGCCAGGCGCGATGGTCTGGTGGTGCGTGACCTGGGCGTCGCGCTCAAGGACGGGTTTCTTGAAGAGCAGATCCCGGTGAAGAATACATCCTCAGGGAAAAAGGTCTTTGGCACTGTTATTGCTGCATCACGTATCGAGGTTATGTTTTAGGAGGGATAGATGAAGGTATATCAGACAGTTTTTCTCCTCGCTGTGATCATTTCTCTCAGTGCGTGCTCTCACATGAAACCGCCTCCAGGCCTGAGTGAAGACCAGTTCGCCATTCCCGTGGAAGAACCGTACGAAGGCCCTGCCTCGCCAGGATCGCTCTGGAGTCCGGGCGCCAAATTCACGGACATGTACAGCGACGCCCGGGCGCACCGGGTGGGTGACATCGTGGTGGTCCAGATCGTCGAGAGCTCGTCCGCCAACAAGGAGGCCAAGACCGAGGCCGACAGGACAAGCTCCATGGACAACTCCATCGCCGACGTGCTGGGACTTCCCCTCGACCGGTCATCCGTGCTCGGATACGGGATCACGCCCTCTGTCAGCGCGTCCTCGGCCTCCGAGTTCGAAGGCGAGGGAAAGACCTCCCGAAAGGGAACGATATCGGGCACGGTGTCCGCGCGCGTCGAGCGCATCCTCCCTTCGGGGAACATGGTGATCCGGGGCAAGAAGCAGACCCGGGTGAACAGCGAGAACCAGTACATCATCATCTCCGGGATCATCCGGCCCGAGGACATCAGCGTGAACAACACCATCCAGTCCACGTACATCGCTGACATGCAACTCGACTACTACGGAAGCGGCATCATCGGGGATCAGCAGAACAAAGGATTCATCGCCCGGGCCATCGACAAGGTCTGGCCGTTCTGAGGTGTGCCGTGAAGAGACTGATCTTGATATGCCTTTTCGCTTTCCTCGCAGCGGATGTCTGGGCCGTGCGGGTCAAGGACATGGTGGAGATCCAGGGTGTGAGGGAAAACCGGCTGGCGGGATACGGGCTCGTGGTCGGACTCAACGGGACGGGTGACAAGGCTGGATCGCAGTTCACCATCCGGTCGCTTGCCAATATGCTCAGGAACATGGGCATCACCGTTGACCCCAACATGCTCAAGGTCAAGAACGTGGCGGCCGTCATGGTGACCGCCAATCTTCCTCCCTTTGCCAGGAGCTCCCAGAAGCTGGATTGCACGGTCTCTTCGGTGGGTGATGCATCGTCGCTAGCCGGCGGCACCCTGATCTCGACTCCCCTTCACGGGGCTGACGGCAAGGTGTACGCGCTGGCCCAGGGACCGATCTCCGTGGGCGGGTTCTCCGTGGGCGGGTCATCCGGCTCGGAGGTGACCAGGAACTTTCCCACCGTGGGCATGGTACCCGGAGGCGCCGTGGTCGAGCGGTCTCTCGAACTCGATCTCGGGCAGAAGCTGACACTGGTCATGAACAGCCCGGACTTCACCACGGTCTCCCGCACGGTGAAATCCATCAACAGCCGGCTGGGAGACCCGGTGGCCAGGGCAATCGACCTTTCCACCATCGAGGTGAACATCCCCGAGGGTTATAGGGACAGGACCGTGGAGTTCATCGCCCTGATCGAATCCATCGAGGTCTCCCCCGATGTCCGGGCGCGGGTGGTCGTCAACGAGCGGACCGGCACCGTTGTCATGGGAAGCAGCGTCAGAATTTCGACGGTCGCCATTGCTCACGGAAACTTGAGCATCGAGATCACCGAGGAACCGGCCGTGTCGCAGCCCGGTCCCTTCTCCCGGGGCGTCACCACAGTCACCCCTCAGACCGGGATCAGTGTGAAAGAGGGCGGGCAGCAGCTGGTGATGCTTCCCACAGGCACCAGCATCGGCGATCTCGTCTCTGCACTCAATGCCATCGGCGTCTCGCCCAGGGACCTGGTGATCATCCTCCAGTGCATCAAGAGAACCGGCGCGCTGCATGCTGACCTGGAGGTCATATGATCAGGGGAATTGCAGAGCTGCACCATATCAGGGAGTCGAACCCGGCCAAGGCGGTCGATCTGGCCTGCAAGGAGTTCGAGTCCATCTTTGCCCACCAGCTGTTGAAAACCATGGGAGAATCGATGCCGGACGGACTGTTCGGTGAAGGTCTGGCGTCGGATATCTATAAGGACATGCTCTTTCAGTCTATTGCCCGGTCCATGGCCGAATCGGGCGCATTGGGGATCGGAGACATGCTCAGGCAGCACATGCAGGCCTTGAACATGCAAGAGGCTGAATCAAGGGGGCAGGGGGGAGGCCGATAAGATATGATATCGAGACCTTATCCCGCCAGAGCAAAGAGGAAAAGAGAGGGAGACGGCATGATGACTGAATCCGACAGCACTGCATATACCCGGATGATCGGACGGATCGAGAGGGAGAAAGAGCTGGTGGAGCGTCTCACCGAGCTTCTCCGGGAAGAGCTTGAGTTCATCGCCAATCAGGACGTCGAGTCGCTCGAGGAATCCATGCCCGAGAAGTACCGGATTCTCCATGATATCCAGGAAAACAGGCAGGAGATGGACGCCTTGGAGGGCGAGCCGAATCCCCGTTGCGCAGAGCGGATACGCCTTCTCCAGCAGGAGCTCGTGATGCTCTGGAAAAGGGCATCAGGTCTCAATGAGCTGTCCAAGTCCCTGGTAACCGGCAGGCTGGAGGAAATCGGGAACCAGCTTGAGATCTTCTTCTCCGGAGAGAAGAACGGATACAACCGCCAGGGAAAGAAGTCCGGAGGGTTCCCCCGGGCCATAAATACAGGAGCGTGATATGCCGGGAATCGGAGGAGCACTGGATATCGCCAGGTGGTCGCTGTATTCGTCACAGCTGGCCATCGAGGTGCTATCGCATAATATCGCAAACGCCAATACTCCAGGCTATTCACGGCAGCAGCTTAAGGTGGAGTCGAATGTTCCCATCACCATGGGGCCGGGTCAGATGGGTACCGGGGTGAAGGCCACGGAAGTGACGCGATACTATGACGCCTTCATTAATGAACAGGTGACTCTCAAGAAATCCAAGTATTACTATTGGGACGCACAGAACAGCGCCATGGAGGAGATCGAGACCATATTCAACGAAAGCGACGAGTATGGGCTCAACAAGATCATGGGCGAGTTCTGGAACGCCTGGAGCGATCTCTCCAACAATCCTGAGGGATCCCCCGAGCGTGAGTCCCTGCTGGCGAAATCGAACAACCTCATCCAGTTCATAAGAGATCTCGACTACAACCTCAGGGAATACCAGAGGCACCTCGATTCCAGCATACGGGGATCGGTGAACCAGATCAATGGGATCATAAGTCAGATAGCCGATCTCAACAAACAGATCTCCAGCGTCGAGATCGACGGCATCATCAATGCGAACGATCTGCGCGACCGGCGGGAGGTCCTCCTTGAGAACCTCGCCGAATACCTGGACATCAGTTACTATGAGGAGGAGTCGTCGGGGCAGGTGATGGTGTACATCCTGGGCGGCACCCCGCTGGTGCTGGGAAAGGACCACTATACCATCGATTGCCAGCGCAATGACGACACCGGGTTGACCGAAATCCTGTGGAAGGACCTTTCGGGAAGGAGCGTCAATGTCACGAACAAGCTGGAAGGGGGGAGGATCGCCGGATGGGCGAACGTGCGGGACACCAAGATCGGCTCGTATCTCGATTCCATGAACTCCCTGGTCAAGGAGCTGGTGTGGCAGGTGAACTCACTCCACTCCGAAGGGGTAGGGCTGGACCCGGTGAGCTCTCTGACGGGTACTGTTGAGATAACCGCTCTAACCGATGACCTGGGTGCGGACTTCCTGTTCTCCGACCGATTCGTGCCTGGAGGGCAGTTCGAGATCGTGGCATATGACGCATCAGGAGCAGTGACCAATACGTATGTTATCGACCCCGCAGGCAGTACCGTGGGTGATCTGATCACCGAGATCAACACCGAGGCCGGTGCCGGGGGCGGAGAGATCACCGCTTCTCTGAACGCTGACGGCTTCTTCACCATCCAGGCCAACGGGGGCCATACCTTTGCTATCAAGCATTCGATCGGTGCGGAATCGAGCAACGCCCTCGCCGTCATGGGGGTGAACACCTTCTTTTCCTGGATCGAGGAATCCGGCATGCCGAATGACGATGTGTTCGATATCACGCAGACCCTCGGCATCAACAGGGAACTCACGGCCGACTCGTCACGGATTGCAGCCGGATACCTCGACAGCAACAACAGGGTGGCGCCCGGGATGAACAATGTGGCCCTGGCTATCTATTCCGTCCAGGACCAGGTGATCTCGAATCTCGGAGGAACAGGGCTTGACACCACCCTCGATGCGTACTTCAGCTCGTTCATCGCCGAAGTGGGAGTGGATGTCCAGAACGCGAGCCTCAACAAAAAGTACAACGAGACGCTCCTTGATCAGTATATCCAAAGAAAGGAAAGCGTGACCGGCGTCAACCTCGATGAGGAGATGGCCGACATACTGAAGTATCAGCACCTCTATCAGGCTGCGGCAAAGCTCATATCCGTGTGCGACGAGATGATGCAGACATTGCTTTCCGTAAAATAATCAGGTAGTATTCCCACCTAAAAAGAGCGGTGTTTATGGGGGGATGATTGCTGATACTCACCCGAAAGGTAGGAGAAACCGTAGCGATAGGAGATGATATTCAGGTCTCCGTCGTGGAGATCAAGGGGACCCAGGTCAAGCTGGGCATTCGCGCCCCGAAGAACGTCGAAGTACACCGCGAAGAGATCTATCTCAAGATTCAGGAGGAAAACAGGCGCGCGGCGCTCGTCACAAAGGATTCCCTCGGAGTTGCTCAAGAGCTCATCATGACCAAGAAGAATTCTTGAGGCGTAGTCGCCGGAAGACTATACTTAGAGATAGAGTAAAGACAGGAGGTATCTTTCATGGGTTTTCTTTTCCGATTCATTACGGGTGCAATTCTCTTTCCATTCAAGCTCGTTAAGTTCATCCTCGCCGACATCGTCATATTCGGGATCATCGGAGGGACGATGTCTCTTATCAGGTCGATCCTACGATTTCTGTTCAAGCCGCTTTCACTCGCTGCAGTCGCAGGGGGTGTCCTCGTGTTCCTTTTCTCGGATGACGAGAGGAGAAACAAGGTCAAGGCCCTCATCGGGATGTGAGATCCTAAAGAAATTTCCTTAAACCCCGCCGGGTGAACCGGGGAAGATCCCGGGGATTAGGCCCCGGGGCTTAAAGCGGCGCGCTTTATGCCCCGGCCTGCTCAGGGGCCGTTCCAGCGCCCGGGTTGGACCTGTATCGGAGACAATCGGCTGCCTTTTCGCATGGGAGAGAAGCGTCTGTCATCCGGAAAAGGGAAGATGGTCTTTCGAACGAAAGCGGTTTTATTTCTTTTAAGCCCTGCTGGTGATAAAACCTGAATGAAGAGGCGGCCCCTTTGTTTTAAGCGGGGCAGCCTCCTGTCAGAGGCCGCCCCGGGCCTTCACTCTTCTTATCCTACGACGTACTGAAGGAAGGGGTTTGCATAGAGCAGGATGAGCTCTATGACGAGTGCGTAAATGGCCAGAGACTCGATCATTGCCAGACCGAGAATGAGTGCCGTCAATATCTTGCCCGATGCCTCAGGGTTCCGGGCGATGCCGTCGCAGGCCCCCTGCACGCCGTGACCCTGTCCGATACCGGTGCCTATGGCCGCGATGCCCATGCCGATACCGGTGGCAACGGCGATCCAGCTGAAGAACTGGATTGCCTCAGGGCTTGCGCCGCCCTCCTGGGCGAAGGCCATGGTTGCAAAGACTGCCAAGAAGAATACCGAAGCCCCCAAACAATAAAAAACCTTTTTCATAAAATCCTCCTAATATTTTGTTTTCAGCGCAATATTATCAAAAAGCTGGCGAGCAACCGCAGGACTCACCAGCTTTTTTCTCATTCAGCATCAATCAGGACGTATCTCCGGAAGCATCGACCGTTTCCTAGTGTCCCTCCTCCATTGCCCCGCTGATGTACATCATTGCGAGGAGGGTGAACACAAAGGCCTGCAGGAGAGAGGTGAACAGCATGAGCACGAGCATGGGGATAGGCATCAGGAAGGGAACGAGGATGAGCAGCACGATGAGCACCAGGTCCTCGCCGAAGATGTTCCCGAAGAGCCGCATGGTCAGTGACAGGGGCCTTGCGAGGTGTCCGATCACCTCCACCGGAAACATGATGGGCGCCATCCACCAGACAGGCCCGAAGAACTGCTTGATATATTTTACACCATGGATTTTCACGCCGACGATGTGGGTGAGGAGAAAGACCGTCAGTGCCATGGAGAGATTGGTGTTGAGATTGGCGGTGGGAGAATAGAACCCCGGGATGATGCCGCCCAGGTTGCACACGAGGATGAAGAGGAAGATCGTAGCCATGAGCGGGAAAAAGATCATCCCCTTTTCACCCATGGTGTCCACCAGCAATCCCTTGAGCCCGCCGATCACCACCTCGAGAAAGTTCTGAAGTCTGCCGGGAACCAGTTTGATGCTGCGTGCCACGAGGAACGACAGCAGGATGATGATGATCATGTAGAACCACGTGAAGGTAACCTGGATCATGTGGTTGCCGTCGGTGAGATGGAAGTGTTCGTGCAGGAAATGGTAAAGGGGTTTGTTGATGAAATCTAATACAAGATAGCCGTGTTCCATATCAGTTCCCTCCCTCGAAAATATACGTGAAACACGCGTAGCTCATGATACCCAGGATGATGACGGATAACCCGAGCAGGAGTCCGAAGATATCTACTTTCACATAGGCGATCAGCAGGTAGAGAACGACGCCCATAGTGAGCAGCCTGATGAAGTAGCGCCTGGCCATGAACGATCTTCCTTGCCGGGCGGTAAGCGTGACGGCGGCCTTGGCATGCCGGTAGAGCCACTGGTAATTGATCATGCACACCACCCCGCCGATGAATACCCCGGAGGCGAAGTGCATGCCCAGGACAAGGAGGCTCGCCAGGCACAGCAGGAGCCAGATGCCGACAGAAATGGTCTCGATGCGCTTCTGTACGGGGTCTTTACTTGTGATCGGGGCCATCGGACTTTCCTTCGCTGAAGAATCTCATGTAGGTCTTGTACATGATCCGGAATCCGGCGAGGATGCCGCCGAAGATGAACAACAGGGTGAGGATGGGTTCTGTACCGAACGTTCTGTCCAGATAGAAGCCTGCCGCGAGGCCAAGGAGGATGCACAGCACCATGGCGATTCCCATGGTGCTCAAATCAGCAACCGTAAGATACATTTTTTTCTTTTCTCTATTGTCCATTATCCTATGCCCCGGGTTATTGCCATTCATGCATACTACTGAATAGTGATTCATAATGCAAGCAGGTTTTTTTTGGCGCCTTTTCCGCTGATGCCTCATTATTGCAATCAAGTTGTTGATAATGCATGGGTAATACAGCCTCCGGTCCGGCAGGGTTATTACTCGCACTGTGCATCGGTGCAGCGGGGGAAAACCGGTGAAAGCTTTTTTCATATGAAAGAGGGTGTGCCGGGCGGTACGTCTCATCGCCGCTATCCTCTGAAGGCCTGAGGCCGGGGGCTTTAAGGGTTGAACCTTTTTCCGAAACTGGTGTAGATTCTTCACCGTGAAGAGGGTCGACGGGATAGACAGGAAGCTCCTTTGGCTCATCCAGGATGACCTGCCGGTTGAAAAGAGGCCTTTCGATGCCTGGGCGCAGACGCTTGGGATCGAACCGGGTGAGCTCATCTCCCGGCTCGAGCTGCTCAGGCGGCAGGGGGTCATCCGGAGCGTCAAGGCTATACTGCGCCACCGGCAGACAGGTTTCTCATCGGGCGCCATGGTCGTGTGGGCCGTGCCCGGAGATCAGGTCGACCGGATCGGGCGCGAGCTCGCTTGCCGGCGGGAGGTCTCCCACTGCTACGAGCGTCCCGGCTTCGGGGAGTACAATCTTTTTTCCATGATCCACGGCAGGACGGACGACGAGGTCCTCCGGGTCATCGGAGAGATTTCGTCCGAGCTCGGCATCGACAGGTACCGGGTGTACTGGAGCCTCAGAGAACTGAAGAAATCGTCCATGAACTATTTCAGGGAGGGCGGCGGTGAAGAATCTTGAGCTCTTCGAACGGGCAAAGGCGCATATACCTTCGGGGGTGAATTCTCCGGTGAGGGCCTTCGGCAAGGTGGGCGGCACCCCCAGGTTTATCCGGGAGGCGAAAGGCCCCTACCTGATCGATGCCGAGGGCAAGCGATACATCGACCACGTGCTCTCCTGGGGTCCCATGATCCTCGGGCACTCCCATCCCGAGGTGGTAGAGGCTGTGAGCAGACAGGCCGGCAGGGGGATGAGCTTCGGCGCCCCCACCGAGCTCGAGGTGGAGATGGCCGAGCGGCTGTGCGAGGCCGTCCCTTCCATGGACAAGGTACGGCTCGTCAACTCCGGCACCGAGGCTACTATGAGTGCAGTCAGGCTCGCCCGGGCGTTCACCTCCCGCGATCTTATCGTCAAGTTCGAAGGATGCTACCACGGGCATGTGGACAGCCTCCTGGCCAGAGCGGGCTCAGGTGCGCTCACCTTCGGCGTCCCCGACACCTCGGGTGTTCCCGGTGCCATTGCATCCACCACGGCCGTGTTACCCTACAACGACGCTGATGCTCTCCGCACATTCATGGCCGCGCACGGCTCCCGGGTGGCGGCAGTGATCGTGGAGCCGGTGGCCGGGAACATGAATATCGTGCTTCCCCGCAAGGGCTTTCTGGAGAGCCTCAGGGAGATTACCCGGGAGCATGGGGCACTGCTGATCTTCGACGAGGTGATTACGGGCTTCAGGTTCTGCTACGGCGGGTACCAGGACATGTCGGGCATAAGGCCCGATCTCACCTGTCTGGGCAAGATCATCGGCGGCGGGATGCCGGTCGGCGCCTTCGGCGGAAGGGCCGACATCATGTCGATGCTCGCCCCTGAAGGCCCGGTCTATCAGGCCGGCACCCTTGCCGGGAATCCCGTGGCCGTCACGGCGGGACTTGCAACGCTCGCCATACTCAAGCGGGAAAATCCCTATCCCGCCCTGGAGCGATCACTGGCATGGCTGACGGAGAGCATGGGAGAATCCGCCCGCTCGGCAGGCATCGCTCTGAAGATCAATCGTCTGGGGAGCATGGCAGGGCTGTTCTTTTCTGAAGGGTCGGTCGAGACGTTCGAGCAGGTCATGGCGTGCGATGCTGAGAGATACGCCCGGTTCTTCCACCTCATGCTCGATCAGGGCGTCTACCTCGCGCCCTCGCCCTTCGAGGCCCTGTTCGTGAGCACCGCCCATACTCCGGACGTGCTCGATGCCGTGGCCGAGGCGGCACGTACGTGTATGGCTAGGCTCTGACTGCAGGCTTGACCTCGCCTTTGTCATCAAGCTCAAATACCGGCACCAGGGGGAGGATTTCATCCTTGGCGTCCGGGAAGGCCAGCTCGATGACCTCGCCGATATTCTCCACGTAGTGGATTGTCAGGTCCCGGATCACGTCCGGTTCGATGTCGCCCAGGTCCTTTTCGTTCATCCTGGGCAGGATGATCTCGGTGATACCGGCCCGGCGCGCCGCCAGCACCTTCTCCTTGATGCCGCCTACGGGCAGGACCACGCCCCGCAGGGTGATCTCGCCGGTCATGGCCAGGTTTTCCCGCACCACCTTGCCGGTCATGAGCGAAATGAGCGAGGTCACCAGGGTGACGCCGGCGGACGGGCCGTCTTTGGGGATGGCCCCTGCAGGGACGTGGATGTGGACGCCCTTGCCCTGCTGGATGGGCCGGGCCGCACCCTTGATGATGCTCAGGGCGATCCGGGCCGATTCCTTCATCACGTCGCCCATCTGGCCGGTGAGGATCATCTCGTCCTTGCCTTCCACCAGTGCCGATTCCACGAAGAGGATTTCTCCTCCATAGGGGGTCCATGCAAGCCCGGTGGCCACACCCGGAACCCGGGTCCGATGCCTGGCCTCGGGGAGGAAGCGCACAGGTCCCAAGGCCTGTTCCACGAAGGGCTTGTCCACCACGAAGTTATCCCCTTCCTGTTTTGCCACCTTGGATGCGATCACCCGCAGGCAGGAAGCGATCTCGCGCTTGAGGTTCCTCACCCCGGACTCCCGGGTGTACGAGCGGATGATGTGGTCGATAGCCTCTTGAGTGAAATCGATCTGACGGCCCTCAAGCCCGTTTGCCTCGATCTCCTGGGGGATCAGGTGGTGCCGGGCGATCTGGACCTTGTCCTCGTGGGTGTATCCCTCGATCTCCACGATCTCCATCCGGTCTTTGAGCGCAGGCGGGATGGTGTCGATGACATTGGCGGTCGTGATGAAGAACACCTGGGAGAGGTCGTAGTCCACGTTGAGATAGTGGTCGACAAAGTGGGTGTTCTGCTCCGGATCGAGGGCCTCCAGCAAGGCCGAGGCCGGATCTCCGTGGATGTCGTGGGAGAGCTTGTCGATCTCGTCGAGCATGAAGACCGGGTTGGTGCTCTGCGCCGTTTTGATGCCGCTGATGATCCTGCCGGGCATGGCGCCGATATAGGTCCTCCGGTGTCCCCGGATCTCGGCCTCGTCGCGTACGCCTCCGAGCGAGATGCGGACGAACTTTCTGCCCATGGCCCGGGCTATGGACTTGCCCAGGGAGGTCTTCCCCACCCCCGGAGGACCCACGAAGCACAGGATGGGGCCTTTCAGGTCGTTTTTGAGCTTCTTCACCGAGAGATATTCGAGTATCCGCTTCTTCGGCTTGCGCAGGTCGAAATGATCCTGATTGAGGATATCCTCTACGTTCTGGATCTCAAGATTGTCCTCGGTCTTTTCGTGCCAGGGAAGATCGAGAATCCAGTCGAGATAGGTCCGGATGGTGACGTACTCGGATGAGCCCGGCTGCATCCGGGTGATGCGCTTGATGTCCTTGTCCACCTCGCGCTTCACCCCTTCGGGCAGTCCCTTGGCCTCGATCTCTTTCTTCAATTCTTCGATCTCGTCCTCGATATCCCCCTGGGTGTCGCCCAGCTCCTTCTTGATGGCCTTGAGCTGCTGCCTGAGGTAGTACTCGCGCTGGGCGTTGTTGATCTCGCCCTTGGCCCGCTCGGATATCTTCAAGGAGAGCTCCAGGATCTCCAGCTCGTTCAGGAGGGACTCGTGGAGAAGCATGTACTTGGTGTGCAGGTCGTTCTCCTCGAGGATCTGCTGTTTCCTGGCCACCGGGATGGGAAGGTTTGTGGTGGCCGTGCTCAGCAGAATGGCAGGGTCTTTGAGCTTGGAGAGATTCACCAGCACGGTCTCCAGGTTGTGGTACGAGAGACGTGCGAGGCTGTTGAGGATGTCCCGGGTGGAATGCGCCAGGGCGAAGACCTCCTTGTCCGGCTCCATGTGCTCGCGCAGGTAGGTCACCCGCACCACCAGGTATGGGTCGGATGAGACATTCTCGTCAAGAGATGCCTTCTGTATCCCCCGGATCATGATGGACAGCTCGTCTTTCTTGGTCTGGGAGATCTTGGTGATCTTCGCCATGCACCCGATCCGGTAAAGGTTGTCCCACAGCTCGGACTCGCTCTCGCAGCTTTCCCGTATTCCCACCGCCACCACGGGCGAGTCGGCGGCATAGAGCTCCTTGACCAGAGAGATGGATGCGGGGTTCGACACGATAAGCGGGAGGAGCCCGTCCGGGACCAGCACGGCGTCCTTGAGAGGAAGGACGGGGAGTATCCCGGGATATTCCTCTTTTGCGGCCGGTTTCTGTTCGTCGGTGTTCTTGAAGATGTTCTTAATCCATTCCATGGGTTATATGTAGGGTTTCTTGCTGTCTCAGTCAATCAGCCGATGTGAGACCCGTCGATCACTGAATGTGCGGGAAGATCCGAATCCGGTGAGATCGTGGCGTTCTCAATCATGCTGCCGTTTCTGATGATACTCCTGGTTCCGATACATGAGTTCCTGATCCAGGTATTTGGCATGATCCGCACCTGTGAGTCAACCCGGCATTCACCCAGGATATGGACGTTCGGCCATATCTCGACGTCTTTGCCGATGCGGGCGAGCGGGCTTATCCAGGCGGTTGAGGGGTCCAAGAGGGTCACGCCCTCGTCCATGAGCGCCCGGTTGACCCGCATTTGCATGACCTGGGCTGCCTCGCAGAGCTGGGCGCGGGAGTTGATGCCGTGGGCCTCGCGGTAATCGGGGACCTGATAGGAAGCCGCGAACCGTGCCATGCGCACGATGTCGGTGAGATAGAACTCCTGCTTTGCATTGTCCGGAGAGAGGCCCTCTACGGCGCGCAGGAGAAAGGACTTGTCGATGACGTAGACCCCGGTGTTGATCTCGTCGATCATCCGCTGCCGTTCATCGGCTTCATGGTGTTCGACGATGGCGATCATGCGGTTTTCCCAGTCCCGCACGATCCTCCCGTAGCCGGTGGGGTCGGGCATGCGGGCGGTAAGGACGCCGATGGGGGAATGGGACGCACGGTAGACCTCCATGAGGGATGCCAGCGAGGAATACTCCACCAGGGGCATGTCTCCGGGCAGGATGATGACATTCTCTGCATCGGTCTCTTCCAGTGCCCTCCGGGCCATGAGAACGGCATGGCCGGTCCCAAGCGGAGGGTCCTGGACGACCTGCCGGACAGGGAAGCGCTCGAGGTACGCCCCGACGGCATCCCTGCCGTGACCTACTACGCAGATGGTCTCTGAACCGAGTTTCGCGGCAAGGTTGAGGGGATAATAGATCAGCGGCAGGCCGAGAATCTCGTGCAGAACCTTCGGTGTTTCAGATTTTAATCTGGTGCCTTTTCCTGCGGCCAGTATTATGGTACAACTTTTCTGCATCGTGCTGCATTGCTATCATAAGCGGGGGCTTTGTGCAAGAGACGAGCGCTTTCTTCTCTTCTCTTGTAAAAGAGGTGGGTATTTGCTAAGACGGCCTATCAATAGCGCCGCATGAAGGAAAGGAGTGGGCATCTATGTTCTTCGAATGGATTTTCGGGATGTTCTCCAGCGATCTTGCCATTGATCTGGGTACGGCAAATACCCTTGTATATGCCCGGGATAAGGGAGTTGTCCTGTCCGAACCCTCGGTGGTGGCGGTGAAGATGGAGCACGGCGGTGTAAACAGGATCGTCGCCGTGGGAACCGAGGCCAAGAAAATGCTGGGAAGAACCCCTGAGAATATCCAGGCCATCCGGCCCATGAAAGACGGCGTGATCGCCGATTTCGAGGCCACCGAGGCCATGCTGAAATACTTCATCACCAAGGTGCACCAGCGCAGGCTCGGCGTGAGGCCCAGGGCCATCATCTGTGTCCCCTCGGGGATCACTCAGGTGGAGAAGAGGGCGGTCAAGGAATCCGCCGAGGCCGCAGGCGCCCGCGAGGTGTTCATCGTAGCCGAGCCCATGGCGGCAGCCATCGGGGCGGGCCTGCCCGTGACCGAGCCGATCAGCTCCATGATCGTTGACATAGGCGGGGGCACCACCGAGGTGGCGGTGATCTCGCTGTCGGGCATCGTCTACACGAACAGCGTCCGCGTCGCCGGAGACAAGATCGACCAGGCCATCATGCAGTACATCAAGCGCGAGTACAACCTGCTCATCGGCGAAAGGACCGCGGAGATCATCAAGATCATGATCGGCTCCGCCGCATCGGACGAGGTGGAGAAGACCATCGAGGTCAAGGGCCGGGACCTGGTGGACGGCATTCCCAAGATCTTCACCATCAGCTCCGAAGAGATTCGCAAGGCGTGCCAGGGGCCCATCCGGACCATCATCGACGCCGTGCGGGTCGCCCTGGAGCAGACGCCGCCCGAACTGGCCGCCGACATCGTGGACCGTGGTATCGTGCTCACCGGCGGCGGATCGCTCTACCGGAACCTCGACCGTCTCATCCGGGAGGAGACCGGGCTGCCGGTGATCATCGCCGAAGACCCGCTCTCGACCGTGGCCAGGGGTGCAGGCAAACTTCTCGATGACATCGATCTCCTTCGAGACGTCACGATTTCGAGTTGATGGCGCGAAGTAGCACAAGGGTTGTTCTGCTTATTGGGGCTGCGGCCCTGATCCTTGTTCTGCTTTCCACCGGACAGTACAGTTCCTCATCCCTGGGCGTCAGCAGTGTCCGCGAGGGATACGGCATCTTCGAGCGGGTGGTGAGAGCGCCCTTTTCCTTTATTGCAGGCATCTGGAACCACTATGTCTTCCTGGTGAACACCAGCCACGAGAACGAAACGCTCCAGAAAGAGCTGGCTGAGCTCCGCGTGCGGTCCATGCGGCTTCAGGATCTCGAAAACGAGAACGATCGGCTCCGGGCCATGCTGGACTTCAAGGGGAAGTTTCACGACTTCTCCCTGATCCCCGCAAGCGTCCTCTCCCAGGATATCACTCACGTGTTCAAGACCGTGATCATAGACAAGGGCTCTCGCAGCGGGTTTGGCATCAATATGCCCATCCTGAATCCAAGCGGTGTGATCGGCAAGGTGATCGCGGTCTCACCCCACACGGCCCAGGTCCTGCTCGTTACCGACCCCAACAGCTCCATTCCCGCCCTCGTCGAGACCTCCCGAGTCAAGGGAATCGTCAAAGGCAGGGGGGAGAACTTGCTGAGCCTCGAGTACGTACGCGGTGTTGAGGATGTGAAGGTGGGGGATCCCGTGGTGACCTCGGGGCTGCTCGGCATGTTTCCCAAGGGGCTGAAACTCGGGTATGTCCGGGAAGTCAGGAGGGACGATCGCCAGATCTTTGCGGATATCATTGTAGAGCCCTGCGTGAAAATGGAAAAGATCGAGGAGATATTCGGCATTGCTCAAGGTGTGGAAGTTTCAGATTAGCCTCTTCGGGATACTCTTCGCCGCCATCCTGATGGAGGCGACCGTCATCCCTGCCGTCTGGGCACCGCTCAGGGTGGATTTCTTCATCGGAATGATCATCGGGCAGATCATCTTCGTACCCTTCTCCCAGGGGTTCCCCTTCGTGATTCTCGGTTCGCTCATCCTGCAGGCCTTTTCCGGGGCGCGGCTCGGCCTCATTCCGCTGCTGTACATCTTCATTTTCATGACCATCGAAGTGCTGAAGAACTTCATCTACCTGGAGAACGTCTATACGCAGGCCATCCTGGGGATTCTCTTCTACTGCCTTTTCGCGGTGGCCACGGCGTTTCTCTCGGACTTCTCCTACCTGAAGGGGATAACCTCTCCCCTCGCGGCAGGCGCCGTGCTCACCGGATGCGTGAGCCCGATGATGGTGTACATCGTGGGCCGGCTCCAGACGGCATATGAACTGGAATATGAATAATACAAACAATATACCCGGGCCGCATATCGACGATGACCTGAAGTGGAAGGCGAAGATCTTCATCGCCTTCGTGTTCGTCCTCTTCACCATCCTTCTGCTGAGGCTCATGAACATGCAGGTCTTCAAGGGATCTTACTATGAGAGCCTGGCCCGGAACAACCGGATCCGGATCGTCAGCATCCCCGCGCAGCGGGGCAAGATCCTGGACCGGAACATGGAGGTCCTCGCAGACAACCGGCCCGCGTACAACCTCATTGCGATACCTGAAGACATCTCGGATGTCTCCTTTATCGCTCACCGGCTCGCCGGAATCCTGGGCAGCGATGAAGAGGACATGATCGAAAGGATCAGGGAGGCGAAGAAAAGGCCGTACAATCCCGTTGCCCTGGCCAGGGATATCAGCTTCCACCAGATGGCGAGCATCGAGACCCAGCTCTATACCCTGCCCGGGGTGTCCATCGACGCCACGAGCGAGCGGGACTATGTGCTCAAGGAACTGGGCGCCCATGTCCTGGGTTTTCTCGGCGAGATATCCCGGAAACAGCTGGAGGGCCTGAAGACCGGATCTCCCTACGCCCCCGGGGATCCCATCGGAAAGACCGGGGTGGAGAGCATCTGCGAGGAAACGCTGCGGGGAACCAAGGGAGTCCGGATCTTCGAGGTGGACGCCACGGGACGGAAAACGAAGATCCTGGACGAGAAGCCGCCGGTGCCGGGTGAGGACGTGGTGCTTACCATCGACAAGAGGCTCCAGCTCACCGCCTGCAGGTCCATGGCCGGCCGGGCGGGGTCGGTCGTGGCCATGGATCCTCGGACCGGAAACATCCTGGCTATGGTTTCGTCCCCCAGCTTTGATCCACATGTATTCTTACGTCCCATGACGCCCGAGGTCTGGAAAGGGATCATCGAGGACCCCATGCACCCCCTCGAGAACAGGCCGATCCGGGGGCAGTACTCACCCGGGTCCGTGTTCAAAGTGATCATTGCCGCCCTGGCGCTCAGAAACAACTTCATCACCCCTCAAGATACCGTGTACTGTCCGGGTGCATACAGTCTGGGCGATTCCACCTTCAAGTGCTGGCGCAGGGGAGGACACGGAAACATGGACCTTGTCTCCGCCCTCGCCCAGTCCTGCGATGTCTACTTCTACGTGCTGGGCGAAAGGCTCGGGATCGACCGGATCTCCTCGTTCTGCACCGATCTGGGGCTGGGGAGGCCTACCGGTGTGGAGTTCAAGGACGAGCTCTCAGGGCTCGTCCCTACCAAGGAGTGGAAATACAAGCGGTTCGGCGAGCAGTGGCAGAAGGGTGAGAGCGTGATTACCGCCATTGGACAGGGCTTTACCCTGGTCACCCCCATGCAGATGGCAAAGGTCATGAGCAGTGTGGTGAACGGGGGCAATGTCCTGACGCCGAGGATCCTGGCCTCTACCGAGATAAGCAGGGAGCGGACCCTGAACATCCGTGAGGCCGATCTCGCGGTCATACGGGAAGGGCTCAAGGCCGTGGTGGAATCGGAAAAGGGCACTGCCCGGGCCGTCAGGGACCCGGAATTCGCCATGGGAGGAAAAACCGGCACTGTACAGGTGGTGAGCGGCTATACCTCCAGTCTTCCCGATCAGTCCGATCTTCCCTATAAAATCAGGGACCATGCATGGTTCTTCGGGTTTTCTCCGGTCGAGAATCCCGAGATCGTGGTGGTTGTCATCATCGAGCACGGAGGGAGCGGATCGAGCATCGCCGCGCCGGTGGCCAGGGATGTGATAAAAGAATATTACGCAGGCAAAGGACCGGGTGATGAGCAGGTATGCCAGGATAACCGATAACATCGACTGGGGCCTCATCACCACGGCCCTGGCAATCGTATTCATCGGGCTTTTGTGCCTGTACAGCTCGTCGCGGGGCACCAGCATGACCATCTTCTACAAGCAGCTCATGTGGATCGCGATCGGCGTGCTGGTGATGATCGTCGTGTTTGTCGTGGATTACCGCGTGCTGCTGAGGTCGGCCTGGCCTCTGTACATCCTCATGATCTTCGGGCTCGTACTGGTGCTCATCGTAGGAAGGGAGATCTCCGGGGCACGGAGGTGGATCTCGCTCGGGCCCATGGGTATCCAGCCCTCGGAGCTGGCCAAGATCATCATGATCATCTGGCTGGCGTACTGGGGGGAGCAGAAAAAGCACATCCAGGGCTACGGCATCCGGGAGCTCGTGCTGCCGACAATCTTCATCCTCATTCCCGTGGGGTTCATCCTCGTGGAGCCGGATCTGGGAACCGCCGGGATCGTGGCCCTCATCTCCTGCACGCTGATGCTTCTCCTGGGGATCAAGAGATCGACCTTTGTCGGTCTGCTGGTCCTGTTCATATCCGCCATGCCGTTCATATGGTTCTCACTCAAGGAGTATCAGCGCATGCGGATCCTCACCTTTCTCGATCCCTCCCGGGACCCGCTGGGAAGCGGCTATCACGCCATGCAGTCAAAGATCGCCGTGGGTTCGGGAGGTCTTCTGGGCAAGGGGTTTCTCGAAGGCACGCAGACACAGCTGAGGTTTCTGCCCGAGCACCATACGGATTTCATCTTCTCGGTGGTGGCCGAGGAGTGGGGGTTCGCGGGCTCGGCCCTGCTCCTGCTCCTGTACGTAGGGCTGGTGACCAAGATAACCCAGATCGGCTTCAAGGCGAAAGACCGGTTCGGCACCATGATCTGTTTCGGGGTGGCGGCATACTTCACCCTGCACATCTTCATCAACATCGCCATGGCCGTCGGGATATTCCCGGTGGTGGGCGTGCCCCTGCCGTTCATCAGCTACGGCGGCTCCTTCATGCTCATCAACTGGATATGCATCGGCCTGGTCCTGAACATCGCCTGGAGGAGGTTCATGTTCTAGCCCTCCCTTTCAGGGCATTCCGGCCCGGGGCAGCCGCGGCAGGAGCATCCGGGCCGTGATCGTGCAGATGCTCCCTTGGATGGCCGGCCTGTATGTCAAGGTGAGGCACATCAACGAACCGTGCAGGTACACCCGCCCGGGCACCTCCAAGTGCACCATGCTATGCACCGCAGGTCCGGATGCCGATACAAAAAATCCGGCCTGAGGCCGGATTTTTTTCACGCGGGAGGAATCCCCTCCTTTTCATGAGGGAGGATGGGTCAGAGAAGCGCCCGGGCATCCGCCACCTTGAGCATTTGTGCCACATCGCCCCCGGCCCCTTTCAGAAAACAGGATTTCCCCTTCTCCTCAAGGGCCTGCTTGAGATGGAAGAGAAAGACTATTCCGGCGGAGTCTATGAACCGCAGCCCGCTGAGGTCGACCTCGCATTCCGTCTTGTCTTCATGGGAGACGAGGATTCGGATGAGATCGTGCGGAACACTGGACACGCGCAACTCACCAGAGAGACGAAGGATGATTTTGTTCCCGTTCTTTTCCAGCTCATACAGGGGCGGAGGTGTTCCGATCGCCTCATCCAGAGCGTGCAGGGCGTCGTCAATGTCGCGATATTCACGATGGGACACCAGGTCGTACAGGCGGTTGTATTTCAGGTTTTTTCTCATGTCCTCGCTCAGTCCCGCAAAGAATACCCCGAATGCTGAGGCATCCATGAGAAGGATGATATTCAGGAGAAACCCCAACCCCGCGGAGTCGGTAAATCCCACCTCGCTGAAATCGAGGATGAGGTGCGCCGCCGGTTTCCGGGGGACGAGTGCCTGTATCCGTTCGGCGGATCCGGCATCGAGAACCCCGGGGAGGACGATATGGAGAAACTCGCGGGACTCTGTGCTGCCGTGCCTGGAGACGATCTCGTTTTTGCACTTTCTCAGGTAGCCGTGGGGTGCTGTCGCCCGGGCGCGCTGATGGAAAAGGACCGAGGGCCACAGGAGTGCGCCTATCTTGAGCAGGTCGATGAGGTAGCGCTTCCACAGGCGAGCAGGGTCCCGGGATAACCGCCAGAGCCATTCCATGCCCGCGTTCTGCATCCACAGCGGCGCGCGGTGTACGGACCCGGCGATGAAATCGAAGGTGCCTCCCACCCCGATGGACACCGGCACCTTCAGGCGGTCTCTATTCCGTTCGAACCAGATCTCCTGCTTAGGGTTGCCGAAGGCAATGAGCAGGATGTCGGCCCTGGATTCATTGATTCTGCCGACGATCCCGCTGTCGTTCTCGTACGACTCCGGGAGTTTCGTCCCCCGGACGTGGACGAAGGGGGAGTCCCATCCGGCTATCTTCAGGCCCGGGTTGGCCTGCTCGAGTCTGCCTGCGGCCTTCTCGGCCGCTCCGGGATTTCCGCCCAGAAGGTAGATTGACCTGCCTCTGCCAGCCGCCTCACTCGCGATACGGGGTACGAGGTCTGCTCCGGTGACCCGCTCGCTCAGTGCCGGCCCCAGGAGCCTGCTCGCCCAGACCAGGGGCATTCCGTCGGCGGTCGCCAGATCCGCTCTCCTGAGGATCCTCTGGAGCTCGGGATGAGAGGACTTCCGCAGATTCCAGCTCAGGGTGTTCGCCAGGAAATCCGCATTCACGGTGCAGACGAGCCTGGGCCTGCCATCATGGGTATAACATCCCACGAGATGGAAGATTCGCTCGACGGTCTGATCCATGGTGAGGCGGTCAATGGGCACTCCGAGGATAATGACGGGTTCGCGCTTCATGACAGGGATGCTCCGGATGTGGGCATATGCTCTCTCTTTCTTCAGTTACGGTCGCTAGATATCGAACAGCACCCCGAACTGATCCAGCACCTCGCCGAGGTTCAGGGTGTGGTCTTCCACTGACTGGAGCATGATCAGCACAGGTTCTTTGTCCGAGCGGCCCAGGGTTATCCTCCTCAGGGTCGCCTGGAGCCAGTATCGCATCACCGAGGTGTGGCGTTGCCTGCCGTTGGAGAACCAGTAGGCCGTCTCTCTGATCATGCCGTCCTTTTCCAGTTGCAGGAGCAGTGCCTCTCCTCCTTCGATGGGTACCACGGTCTTGTTCCAGATCCGCCAGCCCGCACCCCGGAAGCAGTACATGGGGTCGTGCACCGCGTGTCTGTTCCCTGCGCCGTCGATGGCGATCAGCACGAGCTCGTCGGCCCCGAACCGGTAATATCTCTTGATGACCTCGGCCTTGCGATAGATGGAAAGCTCGCTCGAGGTCAGGGGGATATCAGTGCCGGCAAAACCGAGCCCTTCAGCGGGTATGGCATGGATCCGGCTTCTCTGAGCGGGAAGCGAACAGATATCGAAGACGATCCCCAGGATGATGGCAATGCAGAGCCCTGTCCACAGGAGCCGGCGTGCAAGTGCGCTCACGAGCTCCCCCGGGAAACGTGCTGGATGGTACGAACGAGGTACAGAGAGGTCAGAGATGCCAGGAGGATACGGGCTACGGTGGTGTATTCCACGAAGAACCTCCCGCCGAGCCAGTCCAGTGCAGGCATCCAGGCCGGAGACGAGGACAGCCAGAGGAGGTGGGCTCCTGAAGCAGGCAGCAGAGAGCCGACTGCCAGAGCCAGCCCGGCATGACTCAGGACACGCAGAGACCCCACCCCGCCGATAAAGGAAAAGAACAGGGCGAGGCCGAGCAGGATCGGTCTGTCCGGGACTTCCGGGGGAGACCCTTCCATTCGGCGACACCAGAAGACCGCCACCGGCGAAAGCCACAGGACAAAAGCTCCCGCGCCCACGGGAATGCTTGATGAAGACAGCCAGGTCTCGACGAGATCCAGGGAGCACAGGACACAATAGGCGCAGATAAGGATCGTGATGAGCGAAGGTCTTTTCATAGGGAAGACGGGCTCCCGGCCTTGCGCAGGCATGATTCCTGGACGGAGAGGACTGTCCAGGAAAGGCAGAGCATCAGAACGAGCACGATCCAGCCGCCCCAGGTATGGAACATTCCCAGAGCGAATTCCGAGCCCAGGGTCAGGGCGGTCACGCACAGGACAACGATTCTTAAGGTGTTGGCGAGCCAGGCGATGAGCACCAGGGCCGGGATGTTCCACCAGTAGCTCCGGTATCCGCCGATAAAGAGGTATGCCAGGGCCGAACCTGCGATGAGCATGGACTGGAGAACGTTCATACCCGAGCATGCCTCGCCCACACCCACCGGCAGGCCCTGGACGATGATCCTCGTCCCCTCGTGGAGCACGTTGAAGCCCATGGAAGCAAAGACCTCCGCAGTCATCCATGCCCCGGTGATCCGGAAGTACCAGCCGACCGCGTCTCCCTCAATACTGAGCCAGGGAAAGGCCAGAAAAGGCAGCACCATGAGACGCCGGATGCGGGGGAGCGCGTCCTGCTCGACACGGGATGAGATCCAGGTCCACAGAAGACAGATCCAGCCGGCGGTCAGGAGGAGGGTGATATCCAGGAGCAGACCGAGGATATAACCCGAAGCACCGATAATAAGGCTGCCCGACGGCAGCGGAGGCGGGGCCTTTCGCAGTTTCCAGGGCGCCCCCAGCCAGATGAAGAGGGGGAGGGCTATGATGACCGGCAGCGTGTTTTCCGGGGAGATCATCCAGCTCGAATCACGCACCCAGATATGGACGGCCGTAGCGGCCAGAAAGAGCAGGAAGAAAAGATTACGAAAGATCATGACCTTCTTCCCGGGAAATCTTCTCGATGTTTTCCCTGAGCTCGAGCATGTCGGGGAAATAGAGCATGAGTTCTTCGGTCAGTTTCCGCGCCTTTTCCCAGTCCCTGTGCTCAAATGCCCTGCGGGCCAGATAGGCCTTGGCCTCCAGGGAATCTCTCTCCAGGAGGGAGTACAGCCGGTCCGCCTCCCGGGTGTCTCCCGTGCCCAGGGCGACCCTCGCGAGGATTTCCCTGCCGGCCACGCTCTTTGAGAAGGCGGGATTCCCCGCCGCGATCCGTTTCGATTTTTCGAACTCCTGCCGGTCCAGGTGGGCGATGCACAGCATCCATGCCGCCCTGAGCCCGATTGGGCCGTCATGGCGCGCCAGGGGCTCCAGCATTCCGCAGGCCTCGGGTACGCGGTTTTCCGCCAGGAGTATCTCGGCGATGAGCATGTCCAGGGAAAGGCTCGATTTCTGGTGTCCGGCAAAATCGAGTGATGCCTTGTTTCCCCGGTTGTATCTCAGGGCCTGGGTAAGGCCGTAGGCCAACCAGTCAGGGAACCCATCGGGTATGGCGGAGAGGGTGTGGAGCCGCAGAGCGGCCTCGCACCATCCTCCGGCAAGGAAGATTGCACTGAAGATATCCCGGCTCTTCAGGAGATTGTCAAGCTCCCGGCTGACTGCGATACCAGGTGATGTAGTCGCATTCTCCTTCCGCACCAGCTCGTCGAGCTGCCGGAAGAGCTGGTGCTCGAGCTCGTCGCCCTGTGCAGGAACGGATTTGCCGACCCCGGGCTCGACGAATACCCCCCACCTGCGGTATACCAGAGCGATCTGCAATGCGCGTTCGATGCCCCGGTGGAACGAAACATCCTTGAAGGGGCTTGATCTCAGCAGATCCAGAGCCTTGGACTCGGACCCTTCGTCGAGGGCCTGGAGCAGTTTCAGCCAGAAGACCTCCTGGCGGCTGTCCGCGAGCTTCTGCACCATGATATTGTCCTGAAGGGACTGCTCGTCCCAGAATTTCTTCTCAGGCAATGAGCGCATGAACAGGATGAGGGGCTTCAGATCTCCTGCAGGTGGTTCTTCCGCGGCCGCTTCACTCTCGAAGGGGTGGGCAACCTTTGACCAGAACAAGAACTTGATCCAGGGATAACCCAGGGGGGAGTCGCTCAGGCCGTCAGCCCATGTCTCAAGCGCAAGGGCATACCGCCCCTGCCTTCGGTAAAACTCGGCGAGCTGGTCCCTCTGAAGGGGGTTTGCCGGGTCGCACAGGTGGGCCGCCACATATTCCACCCGTGCCATGGATGTTCTTCCCAGATGCTCCAGCACCTGGCCTCGGAACGAACGGACATCAGCATTGCGCGGGTCCGCCCGGAAGGCTTCTTCGAGAAGATCCCATGCCCCTCCGAGGTCATGGTTGGCCCGCAGGAGGGCGATCCTGATGAGCCGTGCGCAGTCCGCTTTTCCCTCGAAGGATTGTGATTCCAGCAGTGCGAGCGCCTCATCCGGCCTCCCCAGGGTAATGAGCACATCGGCGTCCAGGGCAAGCCAGAGCTCCGGGCTCTTCTCCCTGGACCGCCAAGCATCCCGCACCTGGGTGAACAGGTCCATATTCCGCATCTGCAGGAGGGCCCGCGCGACCAGCAGCGAGGCCTGCTCATGGGTGAGCACCTCCAGGGGATGCTGGCCGTAGAGATAAAGGAGCCGGCGGATATTGCGCACCTGTGCAAGGGCCTCGATCTCCAGGGAGAGCCACTGATCCGAACCCTCCTCGGCAGTGGAGGCCTTCATGGACCGGATGATCGCCAGGGCCTCCCGGCCCATGGATTTCTCCAGCAGGACGCGCACCGTCTCCTGCTGACGCCTTTCCTGCGAGCTGATGACGTACGAGCGCCAGGTGTAAAAACCCGCCGCACCGGAGGCCCCCAGGACTGCGATCCCGATGAGGAGGAGCACCTTGTTCTTGAGAGAAAGTTTCATCAGGTGATATCAGGCCGGCGTTCCGCAAGAAGGGTGTATTTCCGGTAGATCACCAGGCTGACGAACGACCCCAGGATGAGCAGGGTTGAAGGCTCGGGCATGTTGGTCAGGGCAGTGATGTTGGCCGCCCCGATATCCACGGCAAAGAGCAGGTCCTTGAAGTCGCCGTTGGCATCGCCGTAGAGGTCTTCGAACCCCACGAAGAGATAGGGACTGCCGGGCATGACGAACGCCAGGGTGTGGTTCAGCCCATCGGGATTTGCGGATGTCCGGGTGGAAAAGACATCCGTGCCTCCCCGGGCACCGTCTGCAATCAGAAAGAAATCCAGCTGCGTTCCTGCGGAGAGGGTTCCCAGATTCACGAAGTCTCCGGGCAGGAGGGGATCATTTGTGGTGCGGTAGGGGATATGTATGTTCAGGAATGGAATGGAGATGCTCCTGTTTGACTCGGATGCGTTGGGGAAAATGAGCAGAGGGTCTCCTTCCGTGATTCCTCCCCCGGCGGTATTGAAACCCAGGGTATTGCGGTTGGAGGTGTTGTCACCCACGAAATAGACCCGGGTATCGTACTGGGTCGCCAGACTGATCTTCGACGGGTCCAGAGACACCGTGGAGGTGAGCTGGGTAAACGACGGTGCGGTGAGATCCAGATCCCCCCATTGCCTCATGGAGGCAAGGTAGTTGTTCTGGAAATCGGCGGCTCTCTGGTCCGATCCGCTTGTCTGGACCCTATCCACGATTTCCAGACCGAAAGGACGGGCGGATGACTGGATGTAGGAATCCTGCGCCGTCGATGAGCAGGGGAGTGAAACCAGGAAAAGGCCGGCAGTCATGCAGATGAAGAGCGACCCAAAGAGTGCGTGGCACACTGTTTCTCTCCCGGACCGCCACCGATACAGACTGCTTGATCGAAATTCAAGCATGCGCGCCTGTTTCATGATATTCCCTCCTGATGCATCATCATCTAATGACCACACGTTAAAAAAAACCGGCCACGTGGCATGTTATGCATGATTATTATCGGCATATTTCGCAATAACCTGAAGGTATGGAATCCTGGCCAGTTCCGGGCATTTCTCTCATATAGCGGCCTGAAAAGGGCTTATTGGAAGATGATATCCAGGATGACCCATCCCTTAAAAAAAGGGATAGTAGTATTTGCTTCCAATAGTCATTACCTGAGAAAATCCATTTGACGATGTGCGGCATATCCTGGTGACCGCTCCGTTCTCTATTCCCGGAGCCCGACCTCGACCGGGTCCACAGGCCGCGCGACACCTCCTGCACGGGCCCGGGAGAGGAGATCGGCAAAGCCCCGGATGCCTGCTATGGCGCCGAGCAGGCGTGTGAGGTTTTCTCCTGAGAGGTGCCGCTCCCACGTCCGTTCGCAGAAGCCGGGGAGCAGGACCTCTTCACTGAGCGGGCAGGGCTCGTAGATGACGCTGTCCATCCAGGTCCGCAGCACCCCCCGCAACAGCGATGAGAAATCCACGGGCGACTGGCGTGAGGTGATTCCGTGCCAGCCGAACGTCTGCTCCATGATGCCGCATCCCTTCAGGAAGGCCTTGGCGGGAAGGTCCAGACTGCAGGGTGCATAGGCCGGCAGAAGGGTTCTCTGCCATCGCACCTTGAGGGACTCGGGCAGGGAGGTTTTCAGCATGTCGCGGTATATCCGGTGCCCGAAGCGCAGAGAGAAGGGTATGGAGGTGATGAGATCGAGCAGGTCATAGTCGAAAAAGCAGGCCGCCGACTCCACCGCCTCCCGCATGATCACCGTGCCCATTGAAGTGGATCTCCGGACGCGGTTCTCCAGGAAAAACCGGTCGGCCATATCCGCCGGGGCGAGGCCCTCGTCCATCCGGGAAAGCGCCGCGCGAAACAGGCGGGACGGATACCGGTGCCCTTCCAGGCGGTTCAGACCCGGGACCGCATTTCCCAGCGAGCCTTCCCGGACGAGGATGTTTCTCCACTGGAAGAGTTTTCGGGCAAGCTCTGCAGGGCTCGCGGGAGCCGTCCATGCCCGGCGCAGGTAGGAGCCTCCGAGGACCAGGTCTCCTGCATACCCGTTGAGGACGATATCTGCGTGCTCCTTCAGGACGTGGAGGTGGAAGAGCATGTGGCAATCGAAGTAATTGAGGAGCCCCTCGCTCATTCTGATCCCCTCATCGAATCGATCGGGGATCAGGTGATGGGAATAATCGCAGTCGTGGTGACGGGTGCCGTAGAGCCGGGAGACCTTGCCTGCCAGGATCCGGTCGAAGGAGTCCCTTTCTCCCCAGGTGAAGGTCTGCACCTCGATTCCCAGGCGGGATGCGGCGGCGAGAAGGGACCGGGAATCAAGACCGCCGCTGAGCGTCACGCCGATGCGGCCGGGCCTCAGTGCCTGCCGCTTCACCGCTGCCAGAAAGCGCTGTCCGAGCTCTTCGGCCAGTTCCCTGCCGTCCGCGGCCTGTGCCCGCGGGGCAAAGTCATAGTGCCAGTAGGTACGCAACGAGAGCGTCCCGGCCTGCCTGGTCAGGACCGTGGCCTGGGGGAAGGCCCTGACCCCGGACACCAGGGTGGTCTCCCCGAGATAATCGTCGATTGTGAGAAACTGAGCGATGCCCTCCAGGTCCCAGTCACCGTCCACGATCCCTGCCAGGACGGGGCCCACGACCCTTCCGGACAGGCAGAACCCCCTGTCGGTATGCGCCCAGTACATGGGATAGAGGCCGTACCTGTCGTTTGCAGCCACCAGGAGATCATCCTCGGGGTCGTAGAGCACGATGAAGAACGCCCCGCTGAGACGGGGAAGCGCCGTATTGAGGGCCCCTGTTCTGAGCAGCCGGGCGAACACGGCCGGGTCGCTGTCGACATCCGGATTGGACGTGCGGAACTCCGCGAGGTATTCACATTCGTGGAGCTCGCCCATGAGTACGGCCCAGAGCCTCTCCCCGGGCAGATAGACCGGCATTATACCTTTCCGGAGCTTGTCCGGGCTCACCAGGCCCATGAGGGTGCGCCTGGTGATGCAGTAGTGGTTCACCGGCTCCCCGGAAAAGGCGAGTGCGGACGAGAGCAGCCTGGCGGTCCCGTGCAGGTCGTCTTCCCGGTTTTTCTGGATGATGTATGCTCCGGCCATGCCTTTTCTCTCCTCCCCTTCAGCGGCTCCCCGGCCGCGGATCGCCCTTGTCCGCGTTCCCGCCGGCCTGGTACCCCCGGTTCTGCAGGGGTGCTCCGGTGACGGTGGTCAGCAGATACCTCAATACCCCGAGGAACTGGGGATATACGGCGAAAGCGAGGTGCGCGCAGTACAGGGCCGCCGCGGGGAGGTCCCGGGGCGAACCCATGAAGCGGGATATTCTCAAGAAGGGCCTTCCGGCCAGCAGGCCTGCCACGACGGCCGCCGCCCTATACCTTTTCAGGACCGCCCCCAGGGCGAGGGCGGCCGCAGGGGCCAGGGCGCTCATGCAAATGCGGAGCAGAGGCCTCAGGAAGAAACGCTCGCTCTCCCGCCCGTACCGCAGCCCGACCTGGGCATAGGCGTGACCGCTGCGGAACGCCCGCCTGGCATACTGGCGGAAGGTGGTCATGTTCAGGTCGTGCACCGCCATGTCCGCGGTCGTCCGGTATATGACCCATCCCTGCCTGCGCAGACGGTAGCTGAGATCGGGGTCCTCTCCGGCCACGAGAGACCCGTCATAACCCCCGGCCTGCTCGATCGCGTCCTTTCGCACGAGCACCATGCCGCCGAATACCCCGACCGGGCCTTCGGTGAACAGGTGCCCGTTTTTGCCTGCGGATATGCCCCATTCCATGTTGCCGATGAGGTGGTAGACGTTCTTCCCGGGATATCGCTCACACACCCTGCCCGCAACGGCTGCCGTCTTTCCCCGGAGATGGGGAAGCGCGGCGCGGAACCATCCCGGCTCGAGCAGGGTGTCTGCGTCCAGAAACTGGATGACCGGGAAGCCCGCTGCAGCCATTCCCGCATTGCGGCCTTTGCCCGGGGTCGGATGCGGGTCCTGAAGCTCGATGACCTGCACCCTGCCGTAGCTCCTCGCTATCTCCACGCTCATGTCCATGGACCCGCCGTCCACATAGATGATCTCGATGCATTCCTGCGGATAATCGGCGGCGAGCACCGAGGCAATGCACTCGCCCAGGCACCGCTGGACGTCGAGCCCGATGATCACCACGCTGATGCGCTGGAGATCAGGCCCGCCCGGAATGCGGGTCCTGCCGTGAGCGGCCCGGGGATACCCGGTGCGGTCGATCATACCCTTTCTCCCTTGCCGAACCGGTCCCTGACCAGAATGGACGCCATGATGCAGGCGCCGGAGAGGGCCTCCCGCCTCTTCGATCCCGCGCTTTCGGACCGGGACGGAACATTCCGGGCAAACACCAGCAGCCTCCAGAGAATCTCCGTGAGCGCGGAGAGGATCACCCACGACAGCCCGTGCCATTTCCGGTAGTATCTGAGCTCGCTCCTGACCCGCTGTGTGACCATCTGTCTTCCCTGCGTGGATATCCTGCCGCGCGTCTGCGCGGCGCTCTGCCCCCCGAGGTGGACCACCTGCGCGTGGGGGTAGAAGACCACGCTCCATCCTGCTTTCTGCGCGGCCCTGCAGAAGTCGATCTCCTCGAAATAGAGGAAATACCGCTCGTCGAGGAGCCCGGTGTCGTCGAACACCTCCCTGCGGATCAGGAAGTAGGCCCCCACGACCCACCCCACCTCCAGGGGATGCGCATGGTCCCACCAGGAGAAGTCCACCCGGCCGAAGAACCGTGAGGAGGGATAGCGGGCGGCCAGCCCGGTCATCACGAGGAGCTTGTTCAGGGGGCTCGGAAGCATCCGGGCCGATGCCTGCATCGAGCCGTCCGGGTTCGTGAGCCTGCACCCCAGGACCCCGGCCTCGGGGTGGCCGTCCATGAAGGCAATGGTCGATTCCAGCACCCCGGGCCCAATGAAGGCGTCGGAATTCAGCAGCAGGACATAGCGCCCGGAGGCCTCGCGGATACCCGCGTTGTTTCCGCCCGCGAACCCCCTGTTCACCGGAAGATGGATGAGCCTGACCCGGGGGAACTCCTGCTCCACCATCCGGGCGGAGCCGTCATCCGATGCATTGTCCACGACAATGACCTCCCATGACAGGGCGGGATCGCACTCCTGAATCTTTTTCAAACACGTCCTCGTCGTCTCCCGGGTGTTGAAGGACACTACGATAATGGAGAGGTCGATGCCGGTTGAGCCGGAGTCCTCATCCGGCGCACCACCCGCTGTATGTATGCCATGCACTGTCTTCATGCTCTCTTGGGGATCGGTACCCTTTCTAGCTTGCTGTGAACGGTCTTATCCAACTCGTGATGCCCTGATACCCTTTCATCCTGCTCATGGGATGGTTCATTCCTGGTAAGGAGCAGGGGGGATGATCTCTTTTCTCCTGCCAAGCCCGAGCCGTTCCATCTGCCAGGCGCGAAGCGACGCTCTGAACCCGGGATGCTCGTACCTCCCGGTCTTCGTGATCCAGCCTTTGAGAAATCCGCAGAAGATCAGCATCCCCCCGATGAGAAAGGGCCGCTCCATCATGCGGTAGGCGCTCACCGCCATCATATACAAGGGGTGGGTGCCCATGAAGTACTGGCCCCAGCCCCACCTGATCCGCCCGTGAAAGATGGTTTTGTGCGAGGACCCCATGATCCGGTGGTCCGTGATCATCAGCTCGGCGTCCGGAAAGCTCCTGGTCCGGAAGCCTTCCATCCGGCAGCGGTGAAAGGTGATCCCGTCCCACATGACCTGCGGCACGAAGCCGCCGATGGCCTCAAAGCACGGTTTCGTCAAACAGAGCATCCCCCCCAGCACGCTCTCGTCCGTGATGCGCTCCTCCACGAGTCCTCCGCCTTCGAGCCTGAGGAAGAGCTTGCCGCTTGCAGCCCCGAGGTACGGGTCCCGGCTGAATTTCTCGAAGAGGGTCTCGAAGTACCGGGGCCCGATGGTGAGGTCGCCGTCCATCTTGCAGATGAAGTCGCAGCGGCTCGATCGTATTGCCCGGTACCCGTCGTAGAAGGCCTCGACCACGCCCGGTCCCACCCTTCTCTCGCCCCGGTCCTCCCGCCTGACATACCGGATCCTGGGGTCCTTGAGCGCTGCCTCGCGGATGATCTCTCCGGTCCGGTCCGTGGAGCCGTCGTCCACCAGGATGTATTCGAGCGGGCCTATGCTCTGGTTCAGGACGCTCTCGATCGCGAGCGGCAGGTAGCGTTCTTCGTTGCGGACCGGTGAGATGATGATGTATCCGGGCGACTTCTCATTCATGGCTGGTTCCCCTTGAACAGTGAGGCGAGCATCCGGGCGTTGCGGGCAAGATCGAACTCTTGCCCGATCTTTTCCACTGCCTGCCGGGTGATCTGCTCGCGCAGGCGATCGTCTCCGATGACCTCTTCAATGACCGATGCAAGGTGTCGAGGATCTTCCGGGGCGACGAGGTATCCGCTCACCCTGTCCTCGATGAGCTCGGGGATGCCCGTGAGCCGGGTGGACACCACAGGGACGCCCGAGAGCATGGCCTCCATGAGCACCACGGGGATCCCGTCCATGTCACCCTCCCGGTCTTTTCTGCAGGCAAGGACAAAGATGTCGAGCCCGTCGAGCCACCCCGGGACCCTGTCGTGCGGGAGGGGGCCGATGAACCCGATCTTCCCGGTCAATCCCAGCGAACGGGTCAGGGTAAGAAGATCCTGCTTCAGGGGGCCGTCGCCTGCAAGCTCCAGGGTGAAGGGGGTGCCGGAGTCCTTCAGAACCCTGCACGCGCGGATCAGGGTGTCGAACCCCTTCTTCTCCACTATCCGCCCCAGCGATCCGAGACGGACGGGCCGGTGAAGCTCCCGGGGTTTGCGATGGGCAAACGCCTTTGCGTCCACGCCGCAGTGCACCACGTGGATCTTTTCAGGCGGCGCGCCCTGCGACGTGAGATGCGCGCGATTGAACGCGGAGATGGTCACCGTGAAGGCAGACCTCCTCACCTTGTGCTCCAGGAGCCAGGCATGCACAAAGATGTCGTTGGCATGGGCGGTAAAGCTGTACGGCACGCCCGAGAGCAGGGACGCATACATGGCGATGTCGGCAGGGACATGGGCGAAATGGGCGTGGATGTGGCTGCAGCCTGTTTTGACAAGGACGCGCGCCACGGTCGAGGCAGCCAGGAACCGGAACACGAGCCCGGCAGCCGTGCGGCTGAATGTGCCCACGCGGAAGACGTCCCCGATCAGCGCGGTGAGCGCGGCGATGAACTTCCCCGGCCTGGTGATCGCGGTCACCAGGGCATTGGCGAGAAGGGTCCGCCGGGGGAGCCGGTAGAGATACCGGGTCTTTCCGGCGAGCTCCCGCACCTCGTCCTCTTGTGCCCTCAACCCGGGCAGGTGCACGGAGATGGGAACCACGCTCACCCCGTTTCGCTGGAGTTCCAGGATCTCCTGGTATACGAAGGTCGCGGACAGGGCCGGGAGCTCGGGCGCCAGGTAGGCGATGGTCAGCTTCCTGTCTGCGGTTCTGTTTTTGGATCGGCTGCTCATTTTCTCTTCTTCACGACCCGCGCGGGTGAGCCCGCCGCGATGGAGTAGGGGGGGATATCCGACGTCACCACACTGTTGGCCCCGATCACGGAACCCTCGCCGATGGTGGTCCCGGGCAGGATGCAGCACCCGCGGCCGATCCATACGTCTCTGCCGATGAGGATGGGCGATGCGGTGTGCTCCTGATAGCGCATGGGCTCATCCGTGCCGGTTCCGTGGTTCGCGTCCCGGATCGACACGTACTCGCCGATGATGGTGAAGTCACCGACGGTGATCCGGGCATAGGAGACCAGGGTGCATCCCCGGTTGATCCTGACCTCATCGCCCAGGCGGATACGGCCCTCTCCCTCGGTGCTGAGCTCGATGTCCCTGCCCAGCCGGCATCCTTTGCCGATCCGGATGTCGTGCGTGCCGCCGATGAGGACGCGGCCGTCGCACTGCACGCTGACGTCCACGTCCGTCAGAAAGGCCTTCAGGCGCGCGCGGTGCCAGATCCGGGCCATGCCGGATACAAGGGGCGTCATGACGCGCGAAAAAGGCGCCAGAAGAGCGATTGCCACGGTCAGCACGAGCCTTCTCACAGCTCGGGCACCCCGGCCGCCGGGTATCCGGCCTTTTCGCGGATAAGACAGGTGCATCCGGAGACCGCGAACGCGAGGACCAGCATCACGGCCATGAAGGGGAGATTCCAGGGTCCCACACCGGTGAGGGCGGGACGAAGCAGGATGTACAGGCACGATATGGCCGAGCAGGTGAGAACAATCCGGCCCCAGGGAAAGAGGACCCGCGCGAGGGGAAACCGGATGGCGCGGAAAAGACAGGCGGTCTCGGCCGCAACGATGACCAGCACCGAAACGAACACGCCCGCGGCGGCCCCGGTGAGGCCGTAATGCCTCGCGCCCGCGGGTACCAGTAGACAGACGGCCAGGAACCCGGCCGCCATGGAGAGGGTCTCGTACTTTGGCTTGCCGAGCGCCAGGAAGGTGTTGCTGTTGATCGCCGCAACCACGAGCATGATCCCGCTGAGGCTGAACCAGAACAGGGAGATGCAGGCATCTGCGTAGCGTGGATCGTAGAGCAGCGCGATCACGTCCCGGGAAAAGAGGGCGAGCATCATGGAGGCTGGAATGGTCAGGGCGAGCATCAGGGTTATCGATCGTCCGTACATGCGCGCCACCCGGGGGATGTCGTGCTGTGCGGAGCTGACCGCCGGCAGATAGGACTGGAGAAATATCTGATGGCACACCATCCAGATCAGCATGCCGATGTTGCGCCCGATGCTGTAGATGCCCAGGTCCTTCATGGGAAGCACCTTGCCGATCATGAGGATGTCCGCGTTCATGGCAAGGAAATAGATGAGGGAGTTGGCAAAGATAAAGGAGCCAAAGCGCAGGATCTCGCGGCCGAATGCCCGGTGAAATCTCAGCCTGGGCCGGTAGGGCACCGCGATGAACGAGCCTGCCAGCCGGTAGAGCACCGCGAGCACGTTGCCGAAGGCAAGGGCATACACCGACCGGAGGATGAGGGCCAGGACGATCGAGCTGACAAGCCCGAGGGCCTGCGACCCGAGCTCCAGGGCGACCTTTTTCTCCACCCTAAACTTCCGGATGGTCAGCGTGAGCGCCGGATTCTCCATACCCAGGAGCAGGGGGCTCAGCGACAGGACCAGGAAAATCCCCGTCATCTCGGGCTGCCCGTAGTAGAGTGACAGGGGGTAGGCCATGGCTGCAAGCGCGAGCGAGAGGAGAGCACCCCGAATGGTGGAGATGACCCACGCCGTGTCCAGAAATTCTTCCTGCGCGCCTTTTGGGTTCTGGATGATGGAGATCCGGATGCCGACATCGGTGACGAGCTGGATCATCACGAGGATGACCTGGGCCGCGGCCATGAACCCGAATGCCTCGGGAAAGAGAATCCGCGTGAGGATGAGACTCCCGGCCATCCGCATCAGGTGGCCCGTGCCCTTTTCCAGAACGGTCCACAGGGCCGCCCGGATGCTCTGGAGCTTCAAGGAATGGGCCTGGGGCCTGACGATCAGGTTGGCCAGGGAGGAGAGCGCCTTCCGGGCCGTTGTGAGGGCGCCCGGCCTCATGAGGGGTCAGTCCTTTGAGCGGATAGCGCTTGTGGGGGTTTCGGTTTTCCCGTATACATTTTACCAATGATCCTCAATGATTCGATGCGCCATGGGCCGTGCGGAAGAGACGGATACGGGCGGAAGAGGCGGATGAAGCGCGCCCTGTTCGCCCTCATTGCCGTGTTCTTGGGCGCCGCCTTTTTTCTCCTGGCCGACCGTTCGGGTGCCGGCGTTCGCCCCGAACCGGGAGAATTCACCATCGGCATGAACCTCTCGGCGGTCACCTACTGGAGCCGCGAGCTCCCCTTCGTGGACGTGGCCAAGGCAAGCATGCCCTGGATCACCCAGAACAGCCGCGACGTTCCCGGAGGCAGGAACCCCTGGGATACGGGCATGCTGGAGCACATCTCCCTGGATGGGGACGGGTATCCGCTGATCCTGCCGGTAGAGGTCGAGGGGGCCGAGGCCCCGCAGGCCGTGGCCGCGCTCATGTGCAGGACCGGTGACGGCCGCTACCCCGCGGGCAGATATGTCTGCCTCTACGACGGCCAGGGTGAGATCGGATTTTCGCTCGACGCACGGATGCGCTCCGGCAGGCCGGGCCGCATCGAGCTCGATGTCACGCCCACTTCCGCCGGCATCCTCATGAAGATTCTCCGCTCGGAAAGGGGCGACCACGTGAGGAACATCCGCGTGTTCATGCCGGGTTTCGAGGAGAGAGGCGGATCGCAGACCTTCAATCCCGCCTTCGTGAAAAGGCTCGATACTTTCAAGGTCATTCGGTTCATGGAGTGGCATCGCACCAACGACTCCTGCGTGCGGGACTGGGACCGGAGGACCACTCCTTCCGCTCACACCCAGGCGGGCAGGCGGGGAGTGGCCATCGAGCACATGATCGACCTGTGCAACCTGCTCGGCGCCGATCCCTGGTTCTGCATTCCGCATCAGGCGAGTGATGACTATGTCAGGCGTTTCGCCCGCCTGGTGAGGGACAGGCTCCACCCGGGGCGCAAGGTTTATGTCGAGTACTCCAACGAGGTCTGGAACCGGATGTTCCGCCAGTATGCCTGGGTGGAGAGCCACGGGGACCCCGCCCTGTCGCACGCCCGGAAATACGCGGCCAGGGCGGGAAAGGTCTTCGCCCTCTGGCAGGACGAGTTCGGGGACGAAAAGGCCCGCGTCGTCCGGGTCGCATCCGGACAGCAGGCAAACCCCCGGGTCATGGAGGAGATCGTCGATTTCCTTGGGCCCGCCGGCATGGACGCCCTTGCCACCACCGGCTATTTCGGTTTGGGGGCCAAGGGTCACGAGACGCTTAAGGCCCTGGGGAACAAGGCCACGGCGCTCGATGTCATGAGATGCGTATCCGAGCACATGCGGGCTGTGGAGATCCCCGCCCTCAGAGCGCACGCCAGGCTCGCGTCGCGCGCGGGCGTCAGGTATGTCACCTACGAGGCCGGGCAATCCCTCACCCCCTCTCCCCCGGGAGCCGCGCCCGAGTACCTCGGGGCTCTCTGGGGCGCCCAGAAAACCCCTGAGATGTACCGGTCATACCGGGAGATGCTCTCTTCCTTGAGGGAAATGAACGTGGATCTCTTCATGGCCTTTGTCCTGGTATCCGCACAACAGACGCGGTACGGATCGTGGGGGCATCTCGAATATCTCGGCGAGCCGGTGACCGGTGCGCCCAAGTACCGCGCACTTCTGGATGAGATGGGCTTGTCCTCCGGAAAATAGGAGGCCCCTCTAGCCTGAGAACGAACGGCACCGGCGGTTTTACCGATAGGTTCACGATAAGGGAATACGGCCCTCCCGTCTTCCTCGGGCACAGGACTCAATGAAATGACTGCTGTTGTCAAATAGAGCTTTCTCACAGGAACCTCGGGGCATAGGCGAGCTCTGCAGCCGGGGTCTTTCCCGCCGCGGGAACCGGTTCTTCCGCGGGCACGCTCAGCCGGGTAAGGCCTGCTATTCCGCCTGCCGCGAGCATGAAGACCGGGTTGATCATGGCGTTGAGCAGGTTGTCCACCATGTACAGGCCCAGGAGCACCGAGAGCACGGCTACGGGTGCTGTCCGCGGGTGGGTCCAGTACCGGGCGGGGCAGGTGCGCAGCAGCAGGAACACGGGCATGAGGATGCTCAAGGTCAGCGACATCAGGCCCGCCAGGCCGTGATTGCCCAGCGCGATGATCCAGAGCCCGTCGGTGACGGAGATGTCCCTGCCCTGATCATCGTATACCCGGGCCTTGCCCCAGGTTCCCCAGCCGAACAGGGGGCGCTGCATGGCCTTTTCGGCCAGGATCGTCTCGTTGCCCATCCGGTATTGGAGGGATTCGGCCCGTTGCTGGCTGATGTGCTCCTCGATGAATGAGATCAGGCCCTCTCCCGACCAGGCGCCCGTTGCCCGGGCCGGAATATAGAAGAGGGGGACGGCCACGAGGAGGATGAGGAACAGGGGTTTTCCGAACCTGCTCGACAGGAACAGGACGCCCATTCCCGCCAGCATGAGGCCGATGGCCGCCAGTGACTTGCACCACACGGTGGTTGCCAGCAGAAGGCCGAGCATCAGGCCGGCCGGAACGCCGCGGAAATTTTTCAGCACCCCTGCCTTGTACAGCCAGACGCCGATGAGCGACGCGCTCATCATCCAGGCCCCGACCATGAGCCCGTGTGACATGAAAACCATGGGGCGCCAGCCCCCCCACCGGTAGGTCTGAGCAAAGCTATGCTGGTAGAACCCGTAGAGCTGGTAGTGCAGCTGGGGGCTCATCCTGCTCTCGTAGAGGCATAAGGGGACATAGATCATCCCGCCGATGAATATGCCCAGGGCCAGCTCTTTGAGGCCCTCCAGACTGTTGAAATACACCCTGCCGATCAGGTAGGGAAAGCCCCAGGTCACGGTCTGCCGGAACACGCCGGACGCCCCGTCGTAGAGGCCGTACCCGTTGGCCAGAGAGGACGCCAGGGGGCAGAGGCACCAGACGATGAGCGGGATGTCCAGGGCCCGGAGCCTGAAGCGCGAGAGGTTCTCCAGGTCGAACATGGCCGCGGCCATGAGAATCCCCCAGCAGGTGGCGGACATCTTGTTGTAGTTCGGGAATCCGGGGATGGAGTACTCGGCGTTCGGGAGGAAGAGCCAGGCGATGAGAATGGAGACGATGACCGCGTGGCGCGGCTTCAGCCGCGAGAAGAGCCCGATCACCACCGGGATCCAGGCGAACATGACGATGTGGACGAACGGGCTCATGCGCTGAGAAAGGCTCCCCCCTGCCCGGGGCAGCGGAAGATCACGTGCTCGTACTGGATGATGGCCGGGATACAGGTCATTTCAATGATGTGCGGTCCTGTGAGGAGGATGAGGAAACACCCTGTCAGGGCGACCCGCTGCTGCCGATCGCCATGGGATCGGGGGCGCGTTTCCCGGGATGGTCTTCCTCGAGGAAGTACTTCACCTGCTTCAGGTCTTTCCTGGTGATTCGGGCGATCCATTGCTCCACGGGCCAGAGGAGGCGGGAGACCCAGATCTGGAGCTTGTTCAGATTCCTGGGGGCGCCCCAGTTCAAAACAGCGGCTATGGCCGGCACCTGCAGCCGGAAGAGGATGCTGGAGGCCATGAACAGGTCTTCGTAGAGAGTCTTGTCCCCCTGGACCACCATCACGGTGATGTCCGACTGCAGGATGAAGTACTCCGTGATGTCACTCAGCAGGATGGGGGCGCAGTCGATGAAGATGAAGCCGTATCGCTGCTTGAGCTCCCGGATCATGTGGGGAACGATGGAGAGGTCCATGGTAGCGAGGTCGTCCGGGGTGGGCGGTCTGCCAGGAAGGATGAAGTCCAGGTCGCGCTCGTCGTCATGCACGATACATTCCCTGATCGACGCCTTGCCCAGGAGGAAGTCCATGATTCCCGGCCGGTCGCCGTCGATGCCCAGGTGGCTGCCAATGGCGGGGTGGTCGAAACAGGCGTCGATGACCACCACGTTCTTGCACAGCTTCGTGATGGCATGTGCGGTGTTGAGCAGGATCTCGGTGTTGCCGCATTTCCGGTCTATTCCCATGAATACCGCGCACCGGGCACTGTTCTCCTTGCGTTCCTTGTCCAGACGTATGGAGAGGCTCTGGACCGCCTTGGCGGCCACGTTGGTGGTGTCGTCGGCAGTGATCCGGGAGAACGGCACCATGCCCGCCCCGGTGAACCGGTAGTTCGAAATGGGCCAGGTGGGGTGAGAGCCCAGTCCATGGAGAATATCCTTGCGATCGCGGACCCGCCTGTCGAAGAGGTCGTATATCACGCAAATCATCAGGATGAGACCGTATGACAGGAGGAACGAGACGACCAGGATCTTCTTCAGGTTGCTTCCTGCAGGGGTTTCGGGTATCCGTGCCCGGGACTCGACCTGGAGCCTTCCGGGGGCCTTGGATTCGAGGGTCAGCTCGCTGATCCTCTCGTCGATTCTGTTGAGGAGTGTGCGCAGGTGCTCGATCTTGTCCGAGATCTGCTTGCCGCTCATGATCTTCTGGGAAACGGCGATCCGCCGGGACAGCGCCTCGTCACGTCTGGCCCGGATCTCCTCTTCTGCTTGCCGGGCGGCCTCGTACTGGGCCCTGGCGGTGAGGATGGCCTCGTCCATTTCCAGATCGCGCTTTTGCGAGATCATGCTCGTAGCCTCTTCTTTTTCATATGCCTTGAGCCGGCCGAGCGTATCGGTCAGGGAGGCGATCTTTGCCTCGATCTTTGCCCGGCCGGGATGGGCCTCTGGATATTCGGCCATCAGGGACGAGAGCTCCAGCAGCTCCCTTTGTATGGCGGCATGGATCGCACCGGACGAGGAGCTCTGGGCCAGGAACTCGCGGGCCAGGGGATCCAGCGAGGGCCGGCTGTCGGAATTCCTGGTGCTCACCAGTGAGTCGAGCACGCCTTTTTTCAGGATCCTCTCGCTGTACGCCTTGATGTATTCCTCCTGCAGGATTTCGAACTCGGTATTGTGAACATTGTCTTCGCTGCGGAAGGAAAAGGTTCCGGCTTCCTTCCCGATCACCTGAAAGAGCCTGGTCTGCGCGATGATTTCTTCCTCGATCTTCTCCTTCTCGTCCTTCAGATACATGAGGCGGCGGTAGTCCTTTGATTCCACCTCCTGCTGGATCCCGCCCATGTAGACATCGATGACGCCGTTTATGAGCTGTGCCAGCCCATCGGGCTTTCTGCCGGTCATCTCCAGGGTGATGAGATGCGTGCCGGCAAGGTGATCGATCTCCACCCTTTCCAGCAGCCGTGAGGCTGCCCGGGAAGGCGGTGTGTCTTCCGGGACGAACAGCGACCGAAGCTCCGGTTCGAGCCGGTCCAGGGCCTTCTCGATCACGTCGCGCTGGTGTATCCTGTTTACGTGGGTGCGGACATAGGCGTTATAATAGCTGGTGATGGGAGTCTCTTCGCTCTGGATAATGAAGGTGCTGACAGCGGGGGCCACCAGGATCCTGCCCTGCACCGAGTAGAAGGGCTTGCTCAGCAGGAAGGCCAGGGGCATACAGAGAACGAGCAGGACGCTGCCGAAGACCGCGATCTCCATCCAGTGCCTCCACACCGTTCCGATGGGATCGAAGGGCTTGTGCGGCTTCCGCCCGTCGATGTCCGTGAATTCACCGTTCATGGGAGATGACGCCATTTTCAGCCGGTTTCCCTCAAGGCCCCGCGGATGAAAGCCGCTCTGAACACGTGCCGGAAATATCTGCCCAGGAGCTTCAGGTCCTTCCACCGGGTGAACGTGGCGGAGTAGAGCATCTCGGCAGAATAGACCTCGTCGGGGTCAGGATCGAGTCCGAAGTTGATGATGCTCTCGGTGACGAGTCCTGCCTTTGACTTGAGATACACGGTTTGCCAGTCTTTGCCCCGGGCCAGGATTTCTTCCCTGGTGCGGGGCTGAACTCCGATGATCTGGAGATCTCCCCTGACCACGTTGAACAGCCCGGGGATGAAATCAAGGAAGAAATGGGAGAGGATGGTGCCGCCGGTGGAACCGGCCTTGTCCTCCCCGGCCCGGGACCGTGACAGGCTGATCAGGGAGTATGTCTTCCAGAGAGCGGGATCGTATGCCGCGGGCAACTTTACCACCTGTTTCCCCGATCCGCTCGTCACCGTGCCCTTGCTCCTCCCATACAGCAGGATCAGGGGGAGGACAGGGACTGCCGGAACGAGGAGCACCAGGGCAAGGAACCGGGAGAAGAACCCGGAAAGCCACTTTCTCACCTGCTTGTGACGGATGTCGCTGAGGATGAAGCTGTCGGTCATGATGACATCGGAGCCGTGGCGCTCGCTGATGAATCGGTTCCGGTCGATGATCGCATCGACCACCTCCAGGGAATGCCCTACATAGGTATTCGGGAAAACGACGGAGCCGGCAATGACGGACCGTTCGTCCAGAACGCAGTTCCTGCCGATCACGGCATAGGGCCCGACCCGCACCCCTTTGCCGATCCGGCAGTTCGGCCCGACATACACCGGGGGGATGACGCGCGCCGTGGGGTGGATCTCGACGTTCCGGGAGAGCCAGATACCGTCCTCCACCTCGTTGCCCGTAAGCAGGAGTGCCGGGAAGCGTTTTTCGAGCATCCAGCGGTGGGCAGCGAGAATCCCGGAATAGGAATCCATGGAGAGTGTGCCGGGCACGTCGATCACGGTGCAAGCGTCGGGCACGGGGCTGAAGACCATGTGCCCGGCATCATCGCGTTCCAACGCATCAAGGAGTCCCTCCACCTGTTCCGGAGCGAGCCATGCCCACCCGGTCCAGAGGCGGGTTGCATCCGGCATCTGCCCGGCATCCTCGATGCAGTAGAGCACCGGCCCTTTTTCCACGATCTTCTCGTCCGGCCTGTGCACATCCATCCGGGGCAGGACGGACGCATTCGCCAGGAGGAACGGGCCACCGGGCATGTCCTGCGAAACGGCCCTGACGGTTGCGGCAAGGCGGGACTCGTCCCGCAGCAGGTGGTACTGAAAACGACATCCCCACCTGCTCCCGTCGCCGAGCAGTTTCTCGATCCGTTGCGGGAGGTGCGAGAGCACGACATGGAAGTCTTTTCTCCCCCCCGCGACCAGAAATTCCACCACGTGCCGGATGAAGGGCCGGTCCATCAGGGGGAGCAGGGGGACGGGGTGGTCGTCCCTCAGCGCGGCCATGGCCGGAGCATCACCCGTGGCGATCAGGATGGTGCCCACCTAATATGCCCCTCTGCCGGTGAGGACCGCGGTGACGGTTTTGAGCAGCAGACGGAGGTCGAGCAGCAGGCTCCGGCTTTCGATGTACTGCACGTCGTACTCCACCTGCTTGGCAAAGGGGACATCCCCGCGGCCGCTCACCTGCCAGATGCAGGTGAGGCCCGGTGTGACATCGAGCCTCCGGCGGTCGGTCAGGGTGTAGCGGTCAACCTCTTCGGGCAGCGGGGGGCGCGGACCCACCAGCGACATCTCGCCCTTGAGCACGTTCCAGAGCTGAGGAAGCTCGTCCATGCTGGCCTTCCGGATGATGCGTCCCACCAGCGTGATCCTGGGGTCGCGTTTCATCTTGAAGGTGATGCTGTCTTTGTGATGACTCTGATCGAGGATTTTCTCCCGCTGTCTGTCCGCATCCACGCACATGGATCGGAACTTGGGAAACCTGAATTCCTGGCCCCACTTGCCAACCCGTGTCTGCCAGTAGAGAACCGGACCCCCATCGGTGAGCCTGATGCAAAGGGCGATGAGAACGAAGAGAGGAGACAGCGCAATCAGCAAAAAGGAGGAGGCCAGGATGTCCAGCAGTCGCTTTATCAGTTGTGCCCCGCCCACGACCGTTATCCATGCGGTCTTTTTCCGCCAGAAACGGAAATTGTGCCTGAAGGTGGAGAGCCCCGGGTTTTTTCCATAGCGCTCATAGAGCTCTTCGATCAGGTCGATGCGGTGATTGGAGGATTTCATCAGTGTTCTCTTGGGGCAGGGCGTCGATAGGGAAGAGTGGCCGCGATCATGCCGGGGATGAGAGAGATGCGCCCTGTTTCGGGAATGCCTTCGGTCATCCGGAGATCTCCTGATAAGAAAGACGAAGAGGTCTCTTGGCCCGGGCGTCTTCAGGGCTCGACCGAGAAAGACCGCAACGCCTCTTCCCTGGTGTTGTAGATGTCGATGATCTTGTGCATTCTCACCAGCTCGAGCACGGAGCGCACCTGCTTCCGGACGTCACAGAGCTTCAGCGTGCCCCCGGTCTCCTTGAGGCGCCTGAGCGTGGTGATGAGGCTGCCGCATCCGGCCGAATCGATGAACTGCACGGCGCTCATATCGAACACCGCCTGGGAGCTCTGCTCGATAATCCGGGAAATGCCTTCCTTGAACTCCATTGCATTGCTCGCATCGAGAACCTTGGGCAGGGACGAGATGACTATGATACCGTCGATGTTTTCAGCGAAGAGTTTCACCTTTATCCCCTCCTTTGCAGGAAGAATGTCACACAGGCGCAGTTTTTGCCACTGCTGTCGCGGGAATAGCGGATGTAGTCCGCGGTATGGGCAATGATATGGAGCCCGAAGCCGTCTTCCCTGGATCCGTCGAAGACCGGCTTGGGGGCCGAGGCGAAATCGAACTCGATTCCCCAGTCGTAGAAGAAGAGCACGATCTCGTCACGCGAGGTTTTCCCCTCGATGGCGATGGTCTCCCCGGGCTTTCCCTGGTACGCATGCTTGATGATGTTGGTCATGATCTCCGTGGCCACGATCTGGATCATCTTTATCCTTTCGTCGTCCACCAGATTCGAGCCGAGACCTTTGCCCATATCACGGATGAGCGAGCGCACTCTTCCCAGCTCGCCCAGGTCCGAGGGCACCTCCAGCTTCCATTCCTGGTTGTAGCGCTCTTCCGGTTCGGGCATCTCGATCTTGACCGCCACGCAGGTGAAGTCGTCTGAGAAGCTCTCGGTCTGCGAAAATTCCACGATATCCTTCCAGACGGTCCTGCACAGGTCCTGCGGTTCGAGAAAGGCATGCCCCTGCACGAAATCCGTCAGGCGTTTCTCACCGTAGAACTCGCACTTGGGGTTCTTGGCCTCGGTCAGCCCGTCGGAGTAGAAGAAAAAAAGGTCGCCGTCCGTGAAGGGAGCCAGAATCTGTCTGAACCCCTTCTGCCCTGGGAAACCGAGCGGCATGTCCACCCCCTGGAGAAGGGTGCAGGTGCTTGTGTCGCTGTGATAATGGATGGTGCGCATATGCCCGCAGTCCACGTAGCTCACCAGCTTCCGGGATGTGTCGAAGCGCGCGTAGCAGAGCGTAAAGAAGGTTTCCAGCTCGTTCATCCGTCCGATCATTTCCTCGTGCACTTCAGAAACGATCTCTTCGGGAGAGGGGAACTCTTCAGCTTCCGATATGCGGGCCATCCTGAAAAGCGCGCCCATGAAATGCTGCTTTGCCGCCGCACCCATGAGTGCGGCAGGGATACCCTTGCCCATGACATCGCCCACGATGACGTCGAGACAGGTATCGTTTATCATGAAGAAGTCGTAGAAATCGCCGTCGATCTTCTTGGACGCGATCGTGAGATCGCCGATCTTCATCCCTTTGAGATTCTTCGGCCGGCCGCCGAGGAGAAGGGTCTGCTGGATCCGGGAGGCGGTGGTGATCTCGTGCTCCCGGGACTTGATGAGCTCGGCCTCAACCCGGCGGAGCCGCTTTGCCTGGATCCTCGTGCGGATGGCCTGCTGGACCAGGGCCAGAAGCTCGCTGGGATTGAACGGCTTGGTGACATAATCGAATGCCCCGTACTTCATGGCCTCCACGGCGTTGGACACCTCGTTGCTCACGGTGATCATGATGGTGGGGATGTCGGGGAAGTTCTCCCTGATATAGCGCAGGCAGGTCATACCGTCCATCTCGGGCATCCACAGATCGAGCAGGATGATGCCGATGTCGTCGGACAGAAGCTCTATGGCCTCCTTGCCGTCTTTTGCCTCGATAACCTGATATCCCTCTTTCTGCAGATGAGACTGGAGATAGGTGCGCACGACCCGGCTGTCATCGACCACCAGGATCGTCGCAGGTGTCATTTCGTCATTTGGAAAGATTTCGGTCGTTTTTTTGTGGTGGTTTTCCGCTTTCTTCGACATGTCGCTCGGCTATCCCGTCTTTCTCCTGTCGTCCGGTGACCGCCCCGATTCGGGCAGACTCCGTCCGTTCTGGGTGAACATGAAGCTTCTCATCGACGCAGCAGTTATCACAGTAATCGCAGGATCGGAAAATGACGGATATTTCTTGAGCGTTGAAAACGTCAGGAACAGGGTTCTGCTCAGGGAAAGACGTGTTCCTGGGGCACGAGGCACCGGGGAGATTCCGCACGGCTGCGTAGCCAGGTACGATGCAAGGGAGGGTTAAGACCGGAGCTTCCGAAACCTTCCGCCGGTGTCTTCTGCGATCAGCTCCTGATTCACGAGGCCCGCGAGATGCTTGCAGATCATCTGCCTTTCCCCGAAGCGCATGATTTTGTCCGGATGGGCGCGGTAATCGTTGTTATAGATGGGTGACAGCTCGACGATCTCCTCGATCCCGATCCATGCATCCCGGGGGACCATGCTCAGGAGCGCCTCGTCCCGCTCGCGGAAGGCCGACTCGTAGATCCGCATGCGCTTCATGAAGTGGGACTGCTTGACGGGCCGCGCATGGGACGAGACATAGACCTCTGCAGGCAGCCCCCGGATCATCTCCAGGGACTTCCGGAAGAGCCCGGGGTCTGATTCGGGGTTTCCGTACCAGGGACCGAAGGGGCTCAGGTCGATGTCGAACCCCACGAGTATTTTCTCGTCCGGCTCCCACAGGCAGTAGTGATCCGCGAGGTGGCCCGGCGTGTGGATGGCGATGAACCGGTTCCTGCCGGTGGAGAACTCGGCCCCGTCGTCGAACTGCGAGGTGAAGGTGAAGTCCCTGAAACCCGTGACCGGGAGATAGGTCTCTTTCCATAGCTCTGCCAGGTCATGCTCGACGAACCTTAAGGCAAGCTTTTCGGCCAGCGCGATGCTGTCCGATCCCTGGCGGGGCACCGAGATCTCGGGGTCGCAGAGAGCCTGGAGAAGCCACGTGCCCGAGGTGTGGTCAGGGTGCGAGTGGGAGAGGACCACGGCATCGATCCGGCAGCGGGAGCACACCTGACGGATGATGTCGAGGCCGCAGCCCGAGTCCATAAGGAGAGTGTTCCGGTCGAGAATACAGACCGTGTTGGAAAAGGGGGACCGGGCACGGTTGTTTCCCTGGATCACGTAGATGGTGTCGGTAACCTGCGTGGCCTTGACGCCCGGGGAGCTGAATACACTGGTATGCATATGGCCCATGACTATAGGCACATAGGGGCCTGCGGGTCAACCGGATGATTTCCTGATTTCCGAGAAGCCCTGGTCCGGTCCAAGGATACTCCTTCGTGTTCGATTCTGAGGACCTTTTAGGGGTGGGGCCTGATTCCTGTTGAAGCATGCCGCTTAAAAAAAGAGTCGAAGGGCTTGCCCCCCGGTCCGTACCCCTGGTTATGTGCTGCGGTTGATTTCCGATGTGAGAAAAAGGTATACACCGGTTATGGGAAAACACACCCGTATGAGGGTCCGGCTGTTCGATCTGGTGCTGATCGCCGCGCTCCTGTTCCTTGCAGGCTTCTGGTGGGCGCTCGGGCTCTCCGGATCGCGTGACCCTGCATGGGTGCAGGTGTATACGGCCCAGGGCCTCTACCGTGAAGCGCCGCTCACCGAGGACGGGGATATCAGTGCCCCCGGCCCCCTGGGGGAGAGTCTGGTGGAGATCCGCTCGGGAGAGGCGTCCATTGCCTGGTCGCCCTGTCCGAACAAGCTGTGCATGCACATGGGCGCGGCAAGCAGACCGGGGGAAAGCATCGTCTGCGTGCCGAACCGCGTATCCGTGGTCATCCGCTCGGTTAGGGCGGACACGGACGCTGTCTCCTACTGAAACGGGCCGCCTCATCCACCGGATTTTCTCCCGGATCTTTTTTCAGGTATACCGGGTTTTGATTCTCCGTGCGGTGAGACGTCCGACGTGGCGGGCGAGCTCGTCCTTCTTCCCCTCTATCAGCGGGTTTCCCTTGGCATACTCGTCCAGGAAGAGCAGCCGCTCGGCAAGGGGTATTTCCCTGACGAACGATGCGTTCAGATAGCTCAGGTTCTTCGCGATGATACGCACGCCGGGAAGCCTCCTGCGTTCGAGCCTGTCGAGGTCGATGAGATAGATCGCGCCCTTCCCCACGAGCAGGTTCTCCCCCTTGAGGTCCACGGGGACGAACCCCATCTCGTGAAGCCTGCGGACAAATCCCGCAACCCGCATGATCAGCCCGGTGTCATATCCGTGGAACTCCACGTGCCTGACGAGGTCCAGGGCCTCGACCCGCTCGGTCGCCACATAGGATTCCGTGAGGACGCCCATGATCCGCCTTTCGCAGGCAAAGATCACGGGCGGGGTGGGGATCCCGCAGCGCTCCAGCATGAGTGCGCCCTCGAAGGCCCTCCTGTCCCGGCCCTTTCTGAAGAGATTCTTGACGGTGTCTAAGAATCCCTTGAAGTTGTAGCGCTTGAGAAAGATCTGTCTGCCCTGCAAGGTCCCGGACTTGACAAAGGTCGTCTTTGAGCGGTTGAGCACGGCATCGAGCGCGGTCTCCATGAACCGCCCCGGATCTGCGGCGTCAGGGGGGATATCCCCGTTTTCCGGGAGAAACCAGGTATATCCGTGCCTGCGTACGGTCCGGCAGGAGGGCAGGGCGCGTTCGAGCCCCCACCCGGCAGGTGCCCCCGCGAGGTGCCACAGCGCCAGAGACAGGGATTTCTTCAGGCGGGCCCGTGCCGGGGAGAGAAACGAGGCGGCGACCCCGCCGAGCAGCTCGACGCCCAGCTTGATCATCGTGAAGAGCGCGAGCAGGGCTGTCTGGGCGATCCCCCGGTGCTTGAGGAAGAACCGGTACATGGACCGGCGGTACTCCACCTTCCTGGCGGCATCGAACCGCCGTGCACTCGTCCCCTGGTGGTGGGTCACGGTGAGCTGCGGCAGATGCCAGACCTCGAAGCCCGCGTCCGTGGCCCTCTTGCAGAAGTCCGTCTCCTCCAGGTAGAGAAAGAACCCCTCGTCGAGGGGCCCGATGGTGTCTATGACCTGCCTCTTGATCATCATGCAGGCCCCGATGACCGAGGGGACCTGCACCGGGTGCGTGAATCCGGAGCGTTTGCTGGGGTATGCCCCGGGAAAGAGGATCTTGAGCAGGGACTTGTTCAGGAGCTCGGTGAGGAGGTTGGGGATGACGTCCACGGAGTTCTGCGGCGATCCGTCGGGGAATACGAGCTGGGGCCCCGCGATGCCCGCCCGCCCGCGCCCGTCCATGAAGGCGAGCATCGGGGAGACGATGTCTGAGGTGAAGCAGGCGTCGGGGTTGAGCAGGAGGATCGTGTCGCCGCGGGACTCGCGGATCCCCCGGTTGACAGCCCGGGCAAAGCCCAGGTTCTTGCCGTTTTCCAGGCAGCGTATCCCGATGCTTCCCCGGTACCCGAGCTCTCCGGGGGAGTTGTTCACCACAATGATCTCGTAAGGCACCCGCACGTGCTCCCCGATGGATGCAATGCACGCGCCCAGCAGGCCGTCGAGGCCCAGAGACACGATGACGATGCTCAGCCGGGGCCGTTCTTTCTGCGCTGCGCGGGGATCGTTCATGGCATCACCATACCTCAGGATTTCAGGCGTGTAAATGAGGTAGCCAGGTGATATCCGGAGGAAGGTTCTTTTCTCAACAGGCCTTGCGAAAAATGCGGGAATGACATAACCAGGTGAATATGGACATCCTGATCGTCAAACTCGGTGCCTTGGGAGATGTGGTGAACACCCTGCCGCTGGCAATCAGGCTCAAGTCCCATTTCAACGCGCGCATCCACTGGATCACGGAGCCGCTGAGCCTTCCGCTGCTCTCCCGGCACCCCCAGGTGGACCGTACGATCCTTCTGGACCGTTCGTCCCTGCGCAGCTCACTGTGCGAGGTGATGAGAGAGATCAGGGGCCTGCGCTTCGATGTGGCCCTGGACCTCCAGAGGATCGTCAAATCCGCCCTCCTGTGCATGGCCGCCTCTGCCGACAGGCGCGTGGGCTTCGACCGCAGGCGGTGCAAGGAGATGACCTGGATCATGCCCTTCGAGCGCATCGCGCCCGCCGATCCGTCCGCGCACATGGTGGAGCAGTACCTGGAGTTTGCCCGCCACCTGGGCGCCGGGGGCGCTGAGGTGACGTGGAATGTCCCGGAAGGGGAAACCCCGCCCGGAGGCCTCCCCGAAGACTACATCGTGCTGAACATCGGCGCCACCAAGCCCGCCAACCGCTGGAGCCCGGAGGGGTTCGCCCGGCTGGCGCAGCTCGTGATGAACCGCCACCACCTGCCGTGCGTGCTCACGGGCGGGCGGGAGGACATGCCGGCGGCGGAGCGGATCACGGCCCTGGCGGCAGGGTCCGCGATCGACCTGGTGGGGAAGACGACCATTCCCCAGCTCACCGGCGTGCTCATAAGGGCACGGGCCGTGGTGAGCTGCGACACCGGTCCCATGCATCTGGCGGTTGCCCTGGGCAAGGATGTGGTCGCGCTCTTCGGCCCCGCAGACCCGGGCCGGACAGGCCCCTACCGCGGTCAGGTGGTCCGCGCGTCCCTGCCGTGCGCGCCCTGCAACCGGAGGACCTGCGAGATCCCGGTGTGCATGCAGTCCATCACGCCCGAGGATGTGCTGGAGAAGGTCGCCCGCGTCCTTCAGCCCGGCCGGGCCGTCTAATACTCTCTACAAGTGGTAATCAGTCATGGGGGTCACATCTCATTAGGGTCAGGTCTCAACATATGACATAATGTCATATGTTGAGACCTGACCCTAATGGCTCCCCTAATGGCTCCCGGGCCACTGTTCGATCACGTCGCCCGCGTCACAGCGGTAGATCACCTCGCTGCCCGACGAGAGTTGCCATACGTCTTTGAAGAGGTCGCCGGGGTCGTCGCCCGTGATCTCGCAGTATGACTTGAGGAAGGCCATCCTCGCGGTTCTGCTCACCTCCCGGGGAATGCTCGTATTGATCTGCACGAGGTTCTTGAGCCTCCTCTTCCGGGAGAGAACACTCCTGTGCTCCACCCGGTCCGTGTCCAGGAGGAAGAACTGCACGGGGTCCGTGCAGACCTTGATGTTACAGGCCTTGAGGTCCGCGTGGTAGATGCCCTTGGCGTGCAGGGACCCGATGAATCCGCCCAGGGCCTGTGCGAGAGAGCGTCGCTCCGGAAGGGGCAGGCGGGAATAGCCGCCCGCGAGAAAGCGGTCCAGGTCCGGCTGGCCGAGGTCCCTGGTGACGAGCATGCTCTCCCGGTTCCGGAACACGATCACGGCCACCGGGTCCGCCACCGGGATGCTGTTGAAGAGCAGGGTCAGCGATCCCTTCCAGGAGCGCACCGCGTACGGCGCGGTGAATAACCCCGCCTTTGCGTACGACTTGATGCAGTATTCCCCGGTCGTGCTGATTTGCGTTTTCTTCTGTACCTTGTAGAGGTTCGTGCCCCCGGCCAGGTGTGCGCGGTGCGCGGCGATCAGGCAGTGCAGGTCGGGGGAGTGGCTGCGGTTCACGAACGCCCGGAACTGCGGACAGAGAAAAGCGAGGGAGAAGCTCCCCTCCCGCAGGCTCCTTGCGACCCTGCGCCCGACCTGTTCCCTGCGCAGGCGCAGGGACAGGGAGCGGACTTTCTCCCACGCGGCGGTCGTGTCGCCGATCCCGGCCGCCCGCACCAGATAGGGCTCCAGCTCTTCCCGGCTCAGGTCGAAGATGTTCACCGTCTGGGCGAAGAGCGAGGCCGCATGTTTCAGGGTTGTCTTTTTCAGGGGCGCGATCTCGTAGGCGTCCACCAGAAAAGGACTGCCGTGCCGGTCGAGGATGATGTTGCCCGGGTGCATGTCAGCGAAGCCGAACCCGGCGTTCAGGAGCCGGACGCTCATATCGAGCATGACCTCGATCTGCCTTTGGCGGCTCTCCTCGAAGAGCCCCCGTGCCGGGAACACGGCGCGGGTGATCAGGGCGCTTACGCTTCCCGCGCGGACATGGCCGCAGACCTCGGGCACCGGTATGCCCGCGTGCATCAGGCGGGCGAGCATCGCGGCCTCGCGCAGCGTTTTGGGATAGAGGAGATTTCTCAGCTTTTCCGGAAGCGTGCGGGGCGAAACGAGCTTTACGTAATACTCGACCTCTCCCTGCCTGATGAGGCGATGGATGCTGCGGGCGGACCGCCGGCTCACGAGCTCCCGGGAATGCTCGGGATACAGCGACGATATTTTTTTCATGACCGCGTCCATCCGTCCTCTCTCCTGTTTCCATGATCAGGTGCCGCCGGACTTTAAGAGAGCGCGATGTCCGGCTTTTTTTTAAGCGGATGCCCGGAGCCCGGTCGTGCCGCTCTCCACAGCGCCGCCGGTCAGGCCCCGCTCTCATCCATGAGCCCCGCGCACGCATCCATGACCTCGTCCACCTGCAGTCTTCTCATGCACTCCACCACGGTGGCGCAGGTCGTGTTCAGATAACAGGGCATGCACGGCATCTCATGGCGCACTACTGCGCTGCGATCGTTCTGCGGGCCCACGAACGCCGGGTCGGTGGGCCCGAACAGGGCCACCACGGGGATATCGACCGCGGATGCAAGGTGCATGACCCCGGAGTCGATGCCCACGAACAGGCGTGCCCTCATCAGGAGGGCGGTGAGCTCACGCAGTCCGAGCCTGCCGGTGAGGTCGAGCACCGGGATGTCCCGGCCCTGCGCCAGGGTGCTGATGCCGCGGGTGATCAGGTCGTTGCTCTCCTTCGTGTCGCCTGCGCCCACCAGGACGGGGGTCAGTCCGTAGCGCTCATGGAGCCTTACGGCAAGGTGCGAGAATTTCTCTTCGTCCCACGCCTTGGCGAGCCTTCTGGGCGATGCCCCGGCAGAGATCACCACGAAGTTTTCCGGCACCTCCGCGCTGCACTCATGGGATTCGACCGGCAGCAGCCCCACATAGCCCTCGACCGAAGGAGCAATCCCCAGGCGTTCTATCAGGCGGGCATTGTTCCGCCAGCAGTTGTGCCCGACGACCACCTCCCTGACCTGAAGCGCCCTGTCCCAGGGAAAGCGCACAAATCCCGCCCGGGTGCGGGCCCCGCTCAGGCCGGTGAGGAGCAGGGCCTCCTCCGAGCGGGCCAGGCAGATCATGAGATCGTACCCCCGGGCCCGCAGGACTTTCGCGAGCCGGATCTTGTCGCCCAGGCGCCCGGGCTTGGGCAGGACCTCGTCCACCAGGGGCGAGCCTCTCAGCAGCTCGCTCAGCGGAGGCTTCACCACCGAATGGATCAGGGCGCCCGGGTACCGGTCCCTCAGGGACTTCAGGAGCGGCAGGGAAAACACCAGGTCCCCGATCTGGTTGAGATGGATGACACAGATCTTCATTCCATATCCTATAGAAAGAAATTGTTGTCCTGCACGACCTCGATCTCGGACACGTCCTTGGGCGATTCGATGAAGCGCTCGATCCACCAGTTCACGTGGTGGTAGAAGCAGACCACCACGTTACACTCGCGGCAGGCATCGAACTCCCTGATGGATGCATCGAGACGCGCCTGGGTGCGGGCGAACCGCTCTGCATCCAGGTATCCCTCGTGATCCGCGATCCGGCCCTGGGGAACTCCCCTGAACGCCGGGCAGTGGAAGATGCCAGAGGGTGCCAGGACGGTCCGGAAAAACTGCGAGTGGCAGGTCGCGGGCTGGTGTTTCAGCTCGTGGAGCCTGCCTTCCATCATGGCCTGGAGATTGACGCTCTTGAGGATCTTGACCTCCGGGCCGGCCTCCGCTTCCGCCTGCCCGAGCATCTCCCCGATCCTGGAGATCACCCGGGCCTCTCTGTCCGGGTCGGGGGGATCGAACAGGGACTCCTTGCGCGAGCCCTCCAGCCTGAGCAGGCAGGGCTTGAACGAGACATAGTCAAAAGAGTATTCCCCGGCCCTTGAGACAGCCTCGGATATCTCCCCGACATTGGAAACCAGCTCGCGGCCGCCGAGCACGATTCCCTCCCACACGATCACGTACGAGTAGCCGAGCGAGATCAGGGGGTTGGCCTTCTTGATCCGCTGAGCATCCTTTAAGATACGCTCCAGGGTGACCTTGCCGGTCGGACAGTGGGATTTCTGGAAGGTGTCTTCCCGGGCGGCGTCGAGGGAGAGCCGCAGCCAGTCGCCCTCTTTCAGGAGATCGGCCACCTTTTCCACCCGTGCCAGCCGGGAGCCGTTCGTGGCGATGCCCACCTGGAGCCCGCGCGACCGGACGAACCGGACGATCTCCTCGAAGTCGCGGTGAACCGTGGGCTCTCCGCCGCCGATGAGGATTACCGAGAGGAGCCCCTTTTCCTGGAGGGTGTCGATGCTCTGCTTGATGGCGTCCAGGGTCAGTGCCTCGCCCGTGTTGATGATCCCGGAATCCACGCAGTGGGGGCACCGGAAGTTGCACGCCGAGGTGAGATCCAGGTTGATGGACACCGGCCCGAAGGCGGGAAGCACGGGCGAAGGCTTCGATCTCCGCACCGCCCTCTGCCAGGCGATGTACTGTCTCAGGTTTTCCACCACGGACTTCTGCCGCAGCTTTGCGCTGAAGTCATGCTCTTTTTCCTGTAGCTTTTTCATAGCCTCCTCTTTTCATTGTCGAGTAAGGGGATACGCATCATAGATCTGCTTGAGCAGCCTGGTCGTGGCCACGATGTGCTCCCTGCCGATCACGGGCTCCCGGCCCGCCGAGCACGCATGGATGAAATCCCGCACGCACAGCTCCAGGGGATCCGCAACCGGCAGGCGACGGCCGCCGGAATGGAAGGATATCTCGTACCGGGCGGTCTCGATTGAGCGCCGCGCGATCCGGTCGTTGAAGCCGAACCAGAAAGGCCTCGGCTGCTCTCTTTCCTGTATGAGCGCGATGGTCACCGCGCAGCTCCCGTGCGCAGAGGTATAGGTGAATTCGATGGACATGCCGGTGTCCGTGCCCGAAAAAGCGGGCGGGGAGATCGTTCCCGGCCCCAGGGCTGCGTGGAGGATGCTCAGGGCGTGGGGCACGGAATCGGGGATCATGGCGAGACCGGAGCAGATGGGGGAAAGGCGGATCGAGAAGCGGCGCACCTCGGCGGGCGCAAGAACGCCGCAGAGCTCCTCGTAGGCGCCAAGGCAGAACGGCCACTGGGAGTTCATGGCAACCGTTTTGCATCCAGCCGACGCCTGCCCGAAGACATCCTCGAGCCCGGCCGGGAGGTCTGCCCGGGAAGGGTCGAGAAAAGGCTTTTCACAGAACACCGAAAGGCCCCGTTCGAGCGAGGCCTTGAGAAAACCCAGGTGAGACTCTGCCGGCGACGCAATGGCCACCGCCTGGATATCCTCCCGGGAGACCATTTCAACGAAGTCGTGGTACGGCCTCGCCGTGATGCCGTATCTCTCGAGCGACCTCGATGCACGGGAAGAGGTTTCTTCCGTGGTGCCCAGCACGCACACCACCGGTGCACCGTTTTTCTGGAAGTAGTTCGCGATGTATTCACCGATGCCGTTTCTCGCCCTCCGGGCACCGATTATGGCCACATTCATGGGGCTTCATTATCATAGTTTGTCCTGTTGTTGAAATGAAAGCTGGAGGTTCTCTTTCGAATCAACTCCGGTCCCGCCCGGGCAACCGTTCCATATCGTTCTCCCGCAGCCTTGCATCCTCCTTCCCCAGTCGGTTTCTTCAGGCCTTTACAAACGAGGGACACATTTCCGTTGAAAGCTTTTTTGGCTTTCCCCGGGTCGAGGGGCTTGCCCTTACCTCCTGATTGATAGATGTGTGCCAAGCCTCAGAAGAAGTCGCTATCACCTTGGGGGGAAATGCCCGTCTCCCGCACACGGGAGGTCCTGCCGGTGAATGTGACGGTTGAAGAACAGCTTGACGGAAAGGGACGGATCTCTTAGATCAAGAAGATTATATAGAGAACTCTTTTTAAAAGGTGATGATATGGATGGGAAAAGGAAAAGTTTCGTTGCCCCCCTGGCGCTGGCGGTGGTGCTCTTCCTGGCGGGATTGATTCTCGGTTTTTACATCTGGGGCGTTGACGGCGGGGACCATGTGGACTACAAGCAGACTCTCCGGGAGACCATTGACTATATCGCCACCATAGAACACCGCAACGAGAATCTCCGCGAGCGCGTGGCCGCCCTTGAAACAGAGGCGGCCATGGCAAGGGAGCAGAGAGCCGAGGGTGCCGAGCAGCGCGCAGACGAGATCGAATTGCTGAAACAGCAGATCCAGACCCTCAGAAAAGAAAACCAGGAGCTCCGCTCAAACCTGCAGCCCCTCACTCAGCAGCAGGACACCGGCGGAGCCGGTCCGGCCCCGCAGCAGGATCGCCCCGGCGGGTGAGGCAGGAAAGAGAAGTGTGGCCGGGGCATGTCCCGAAAGAGGGATTGACGGCGCCCGGACTTAGGGCGTCCGGAATGGCTCGATGAGTGTGTTCCTCTGGAGGGGGGTTGCCGGTGTGCGTGTTTGCTCAGGGATTGGAAATTTTCTGGATAAAGATCTCGGCCAGAGCCGGGTCGAACTGCCCGCCTTTGCACCGGCCGATCTCCTGTATGGCCTCGTCCGTGGTCATGCCCTTGCGGTAGGGTCTGTCCGAGGTCATGGCGTCGAATGAATCCGCCAGGGTGATGATCCGTGACAGGTAGGGAATCTCCTCGGCCTTGAGCCCGAGGGGATAGCCCCTGCCGTCATAGCGCTCGTGATGGTGCCTGATGATCTCCGTCTCCCTGACCATGGGGGGGAGGGACTTCAGGATGTCCGCCCCGATGTCCGGATGCTTCTTGATGACGGCGAACTCCTCGTCGGTGAGCCCCGACGGCTTCAGGAGGATGTTGTCGGGTATCCCCACCTTTCCGATATCGTGCAGCGAGGCCGCGATGTAGAGCGTGTCACGTTCTTCCTGCGTAAGGACGAGCCCGTCCGCCAGGGTCATGGACAGGGAGGTGACCCGGGTCGAGTGCTGGGAGGTGTGCGGGTCACGTGCATCGAGTATCTTGGCCATGCTCTTGAGGGTGGAGAGCATGTTGTCGTAGAGCCCCTCGTAGAGGGCGACGTTTTCCATGCGTTCCGCAGAGCGGTTCAACAGGTACTGGATCTTGCCCTCTTTTTCATCACCCAGCAACGAGGGCGAGACGATGTCCAAGGCCCCGAAGACCTGCCCCTCGATCATCAGAGGGAACACGGTCTCGAATCTCTCCAGCAGATGCGAGTCTGCCTGGTGTCTCCTCACGATATGGCCCAGGAGCAGATCGGGGTCCGCGGGCAGCTCCTTGCCGCTGTCGGTATCCAGGAGCCTGCCGGTCTTTCTGCTCAAGGGAAAGAAGGTCACTTGAGCCTCGTCGAGGATCTGCCCCGAAACATCGACAATGGCCCCGACCAGGTCCCGGATGCCCTTGAGCCTGATGATCCTGTCCGAGATCTCCTTGAGCGAGAGGATCTCCTCTTTTTTATCTTCGAGCTGTCCCACAAGGTTGTCGATGAGCCGGTGGAGATGGAGCGCATCGGAGAACCGCCGGTTTTCCTCCAGCAAGTTCTTCTCCCGCATGACCTTGTTGAGCAGGATTTCGATCTGTTTGACCTTGAAGGGCTTGGAGATGAAATCAGAGGCTCCGCACTTCATGGCGTCAATGGCGATTTCCACCGAGGCGTAACCGGTGATCACGATAATGGGCAGGGACACGTCCCGTGCTTTGATCCTCCTGATCAGCTCGAGCCCGCTCATATTGGGCATCATGATGTCCGTAAACACACAGAGGAAGGGACCGGAGTTCAGCATCTCCAGAGCATCCAGCCCGTCAGGCGCGGTTTGGGTCCCGAACCCGAGCTCCTGGATCAGCTCCGAGATGGTACTCCGTATTCCCGGATCATCGTCGACGATCAGCACCTTCTCATGCATCATATGACCCTTTTGAGAATCTTGCCCTTGTATTCACCGAATTCCTTATCGGATATCAGGCCGTCGGATTTCAGCCTCCCCAGATACTCAATGGCGGCAATGGCCTTGCCGGCATCCATGCTGCTCTGCAGGAGATCGAAAGGCAGCGGCAGGGGATCGGCCTCACTATTCTCCGCTGTCTTGGCTTCGAGCCTCTGCTCAAGCGCGCTTACCTGGTCCTGAAGCGAACGCATGGCTTCGAGGGTATCCATACGCTGCCTGAGCCGATTGATGACAAACCTGATCTCTTCGATATTGAAGGGCTTCTTTATGTAGTAAAAGGCCCCTCTATTCACCGCCTCGATGGCGGAGTCGAGAGATGCATACCCGGTGATGATCACCACCGGTATGTCCATGCCCCGCGAATTGAGTTCGTTGAGCAGATCGAGGCCGGACATTCCCGGCAGCACGAGATCCGTTATGATGATATCGAAGCTGCGTTTCCTGATATCTGCAAGGAATTTCTCGGCCCGCGCATACCTTCGCGTCTCGATATCTTCTTCCTTGAGTATCTGCTCGATCAGATCCAGTATCTCGTCATCATCATCGATGATGGCTGCGCGCAAGTGGTCCATCACTCTTTTATCGTAAACCCGGGATATGAACTTTAGGAACAATCTCTTAAAAACCGGCGCAGCAAAAAAGGTCCGACGCTACTTGGTTGCCATCTTGCGGATCGCCTTTCGGTGCTCGGTCAGCGATCGGGAGAAGTAGTGCGTTCCGTTGCCCTGGGAGACGAAGAACAGGTATTTCGTATCCTCGGGCCACAGCGCCGCGCTGACGGCATTGACCCCGGGATTGCATATGGGCCCGGGCGGCAGGCCGCCGTACCGGTAGGTGTTGTACGGGGTGTCCCGTTTGAGATCCCGGGAGCTTATCCTCCGGCGGAAACCGTCGATCCCGTATATCGCGGTGGGGTCTGACTGAAGCCGCATCCCGCGGTTCAGGCGGTTGTGGAAGACGGATGAGATGATGGGCATTTCCCTTGATACCACCGCCTCCTTCTCGATGATGGAGGCCAGGGTCACCACCTGGGCCACGCTCATGTCCAGTTCCTGGGCGCGCCTGAGCATGTCTCCGGTAAAGACCTCATGGAACCTGTCGACCATCTTCCCCATGATTTCCCTGGGCGTCATGTGGGGGGCGAGATAATAGGTGTCCGGATAGAGAAAGCCTTCCATGGACGGTGCGTCGATGCCGAAGAAGGCCGTGGTCTCGGGATCCTGTGCGCTGTTGAAGAACTCCTCCCTGCTCAGCAGCCCGGTTTCCGCGACAATGGATGCGATGTCGAAGATGGTGCTTCCCTCAGGGATGGTGATCCGGTACTTGAGCGTCCTTCCTTTGAAGAGGATATGCATGATATCCAGGGGATAGTGCCTTCCCTCGAAGACATAGGTGCCGGCCTGGAGGTGGGTGACCTTGCCGGTGCCCGTGGCAATGGCCATGAACATGAGCGAATCCGTTATGACCCCCTTTTCCTCGAGCTGACGGGAGATCTCCCATGCGCTGGTGCCGGGCTTGATCTCCATGAGCAGAGACTTCGGTGGATTCGACGGCGTGGTGATGAAGGTGTAGGTATGGATGACGGCCAGGATAGAGACGCATATGAAGGCGACCACGAGGAAGTAGCATGCGGTTCTCATGGATGCTTCGCCTCCAGATAGTCCTGAAGCATGATGCTTGCGGCTATCTTGTCGATGATGTGCCTCCTCTTTTTCCCCTTTACCTCAAGCCGGATGAGGAATTCATGGGCCTCGCTCGTGGTGAGCCGTTCATCCCAGAGCTCCACCGGCACCCCGACAGAGTTTTGCAGTGCCTCGGCCCAGGCCGTGACCTTGCGGGCGCTTTCCCCCATGCTTCCGTCCATGTTGACGGGCAGACCCACCACGATTTTTTCGACCTCGTAATCCCGTACGATCTGTCCGATCAGCTTCATGTGGGACCCGTCCTCCTTCACCTGAACCGTATCCAGAGGGTGAGCCATGGTGCGGGAAGGATCGCTGATGGCCACCCCGATTCGTCTCGTTCCATAGTCGATTCCCATGATGCGCATGTCTCCGTCACCTTGTGCGAGGGCTCCGGACGGATCCCGGATACCCGGGAGCCCGCCGTGAGCCCGGAATAACGCGGCGATGTACCGCCGGAAGATATTCCGCTGGACACAGGGGAAAGAGGCAGACCGGTGAAAGACGACGCACGTTATCCATAAGAGTGCTATATGCCAATGACCGTTCCGGATACGGCTGTTCGTCCGAGACTCATATGAAGGTCCTCACTCCCCCCTAAAGGAATAGCCCATACATAGAGTGATAAGCGGTGCAGGGCCATCTCCAACAGGGCTTTCCGCGCGATCAGTCGATCTCGTCGCCTTTTCTGCTGCATTCTCCTTGTTCGTATCGGCTGTCTCATGACAACTCCTTTAACTACTATAAACCATAAGGGGAATGCAAATCCCGGTGGCGGGAGGCATGCACGATGGGGCCGGGCCTGGGTTCTCTCCATGCGTGAGATGATTTTTCGGCCCGGGCGATCTCCCGGTGCATCACCGCTTTTGGCGGGGGCTCGGCTTGAGTGCCGGGGCGGGAACATATCGAACAGGCATCAACCGGCCGCTATTTCCAGTGGAACTCCTTCACCTCCACCTGGAATGAGAATCCCTCCCTTGCAGGCCTGCCGAAGAAGGCCACGGCAAAGGGAATGTCGGGGGAGGTGGAAAGTACACCGAGCGTTCTCGGCTCGGCGGAGAGCAGGGTCTCGATGTCGGAGCCCTTCTGCCTGACGAGCTCGTCGGACTCGGGGATGATTCCGGCATAGGCGTTCCGGCTTTCAATGAGGTTGTTGTTCCTGTCATATACCCGGGCCTGGACCAGCACCGATTTGAGCGGCTTGGACGTGAGCTTCTTGATCATGCCCTTGACCACCAGGACCGAGCCGTCGCTGTTGTTGGAGAGCAGCTCGTAGGTGACGTTTTCCTCCGGTATGGAGAAGAACGGGCCCCTTTCGAGAACCGCCCGGCTCTGCTCTCCGGTATCCTGCTTGAGCAGAGGGATGATGCTGTCCTTCATGATCCACACGCCGATCCCGAGGAATACCAGGACAATGAGCACCACCGACACGATCATTTTCAGCGCGGAACCGTTACTGGAGAGCTTTTTCGACTCATTCTCGTCCCCGTCGGCGACCTCGTTTCCGGTTCCGAGGATGGAGTCGATCTCCCGGATCACTGATTCGGGCTCGACCTCGGACGATTCTTCGGACGACTCCTCTTTGCCGGGCTCAGCCGGCTCCATGCTCTCGTTTATTTCTCCGGTGAGCTCCTCCTCCAGAGAAGGCCGGGAGAAGCTTTCCTCCAGCTGGCCGTCCTGGGTTCCTATGACGCTGTCGAAGTCCTGCTCGATGACGGGACTCTCGGCCGGGTCGTAGGAAAAGACATGGGAGCACACGCTGCAGCGCATCTTTACGGGCTTTTTCTGCAGGGCCTTCGGGTCTATCCTGAACTTGCTGTTGCAGCCGGGGCATTGGACAACTGTCAAGGGGTATCCCTCCTGTCGCTTGGCTCGAGCACGCATATCTCCGGGAGTGCTCTGTAGTTTTCGGCAAAATCCAGCCCATAACCGACAATGAAGCCGTCGCTTATGGTGAACCCATAATAGTCCGGTTCAATGTCCTGGGTTCTCCTGACCTTCTTGTTTATCATGGTACAGATCTTTACCGAGGCAGGCCCCTTTGATTCCAGATGTTTTTTGAAGGCAACGATGCTTTCCCCCGTGTCCATGATGTCGTCCACGATCAGGACATGCTTGCCCCTCATGATGTCCCCCGTATCGTCGAAGATCTTGACCTCGCACTGAGGGCTGTCCGAGCAGCCGTAGCTGGACAGCCGGACGAATTCCACCCTGACGGGAAGATCCAGGTGCCGGACAAGATCGGATACGAAGATGAACCCCCCCTTGAGAACGCCTATTACGAGCAGCTCGTTTCCCTGGTAGTCACTGGTTATCTCTTTTCCCAGCTCCTGAACCCTTTCTGCTATCTGCCTGTTCGTAAATAGGATCTTCATGAAATACCCCTATATCTCACTTGTGCGGGGGGTGTCAACGCAGTGTTCGGAAATGCGGGATTAATTTACAACATAATCATTGGGTTATCCGGTCTCATGCATTGTGGGCGTTTCACGGGGAGCAGGAGAGTACACCATGTGAAAGACGTTATGTAACGACATCACCCGCATGTACAGGATGCTTGAACCCGGCGCCCTTTTTCATTATAATGTAAAGGTTTCACAAAATACTTCCTCTCCGGGAAGCGTTTCTTCCCGACGGACAGGCGGCAGCGAGCTCATGGAAGAACAGCGGGCACACAAGAGAAGCAGGGTGAATATGAAGGTTGCTTACCGTGACGACGGCCCGGCCTATAAGCTGGGCACGGTGAGCAACATCAGCAGGGGGGGGATGTTCATCCTCACCGGCGCGCCTCCCGGCGCCACCGACGGCTATCTTCTTGCCAGCATCGACGTCGAGGAGTTCGGGAAGATCATCTGGGTGCAGGGGCATATCGTCAGGAAGGACCGGTCGGGCATGGCGGTGAAGTTCACCCGGTCGGACGATAAGGGCCTGGACATTCTGCTCTCCTATCAGGGGATTCCTTTTTAGGCCGCCCTTAAAGGCCCGTTTCAAGACATCGGCACCTTTAAGGGCATGCGGTTTTCGCTATTCGATTCCTACGGCAAGGTAGTTTTTCCGTATAGGTCCCCTGGAATCCATGATCAGGGCCATGCAGCTCTTGTCCAGCGACTGCAGCACCAGGGCCATGCCTTGATATTCTCTCAGGGTCGCGGCGTCTTTTCCGGGCGATGCTTCCTCATAAATGGTGAGGAGTGCGCCCTGATCGACTCCGCTGGTCTTGCCGAGGTCAAGGAAAATCAGGTCGAGATAACTGCTTCCCGTGATACCGCCGTGGATATCGATCACCCGGCCGCTGTTTTCCAGAGAGGGCTCGCTGATCTTCAGCATGAGGGGCTCCAGGTTCTGCAGATCATCGAAGATGATGTCTCCGGAGCGGATTTCCTGGTTGGAATATTCCACGCTGGCCTTGTAGGTGTCCGCCATGGCGTCCTCCACCATGGCAAAGGCGATGGTCTTGTAGAGGTAACCCGCAGTCTTCCCGCCCAGGTCCGTGACCTCGGCCACCTTCGATACGATGGTGACCCCCCGGTGCAGGGTCAGGCCCGAGGAAGACGTGATGAAGATGCTCTCGTTTTTTGCCGCCAGATCCCCGATCTCCAGTTTCTTGGTCACCTGGCCCGAGCCGGTGAGTATGTTCGGGCTGTAGATATATGCCGAGTACCGAGGTGAGATCACGATGGATTTTTCTTCTTCCTGCGCGATATCCTCAGGGGTGTAGACGGCGGGCTCGGGAACTGGATCGGGCTGACCGGCGGGAATGATGGTAATGGTGGTTTTGCCGTCCTTTTTCGAGATGACCACCTTGTCGTTGGGAAAGATCAGGTGAGGATTGGTGATGTCCTGATTGTTCGCCCAGACCACGGGCCATTGCCAAGGGGTCTGAAGGTACTGGCTGGTGATGTCCCACAGGGTATCCCCTTTTTTTACGGTGTGAACGGTATCGTCTGCCCACAGGGGCGCGGCGGCAAGGAACAGAGCGAGAATGCCGATAAAGAGAGAGGCTGTTCGTTTCAAGTCGTTTCCTCCTTTTTTTCAGGCGGCTGTGTTTGGGAAATATATCGGCGCCTGAGAAGGTATTCTTGAATCATTGTTGCATCGAACGGTGCTTTCTTATAGAGAAAATCCATGATGCTCAAAGATCTCTATGAAGGCGCTCATCTTTTTGTCGCCGGGATACGCATACACGAACATCTCCACGGCAGGCCGCCTGCGCTCGGGGATCTGGCCCGGATCCTGAAGGTGTCGGAAGAAGAGCTGTCCCTGATGGCGCGCAAGCTCTGCGACGAGAAGATCGTCACTGTGGTGATATCGGGCGCGGAGTGCCGCTACGGGCTCGGGGATCATACCAGGATCGAAGCCCTGCCCCGTCACGAGCAGACGCCGCAAATGGCCGAAGAGATAAGCCGGTTTCAGAACAGCCGGGATTCGAGGCTCAGGGAGATCGAGCAGTCGCTGGGAGAGAGCAGGGACAGGAAACGGGTCTTCAGCGATCTGGAAAAGGCACTGAAGGATCCTTCCAGCCAGCAGAAAAAAAAGAACCCGCTCGATTAGGACTTTTCCCTGCCTGCAGCCCGACAATGGCGGGGTCGTACGGAGGGGGCTCGGCGCCGGATCCGATTCCCCCATCAAAACGCGCCCAATGCTTTTTTTGCCGCCGATCTGCCCGGAAGGGCCGATTAAAGGCTTGTCTTTTGCATATCTATATTGTATAGGATGCCAACTTATCGAGGAATAAGGAACGACGGACAGGGGGTTACAAACGATGTATAGTCTCGAAGAAACCAAAACAGATCACAAAGAAGTAAAAGAGATCAAGGAGGAAATGACAGAGAGCACGAACGCTCAGGAGGAATCAGGAGAATTCGATCAGAACCTGGAGTTGGAAGCTCTCTATGAAGAAACCATCGACAAACGTGTTTCCACCGGCTCGGTGGTCACCGGGACGGTTGTACAGGTGGGAACTGACTATATCATGATCGATATCGGGAGGAAGATGGAAGGGCAGGCGCCGATCCGCGAGTTTATCGATGAGAACGGGGCCATCACCGTTTCCGTTGGCGACGAGGTCGAGGTGCTCGTCGAGAGCATCAACAACGTCAAGGGCTTCATCCGGCTCAGCAAGGAAAAGGCCCAGCGGATCAAGGTCTGGGACGATATCGTCAAGGCCTATCAGGATAACGAAACCCTCGACGGGACCGTGATCGAGCGGATCAAGGGCGGCCTTACCGTGGATATCGGCGTGCCCGCATTCCTTCCCACCTCTCAGGCCACGCTCAGTCCGATTTCCGAGGCAGAGCTGGAAAAGATGGTGGGAGAGACCATCGAGGTCTCCATCATCAAGTTCAACCGGAAGAAAAACAACGTGGTGGTGAGCCACCGCGAAGTGCTGGAGCGTGAGCGGGAAGAGAAAAAGAAGAAGCTCATCGCCACCCTGTCCAAGGGTGACGTGGTCGAAGGCACGGTGAAGAACATCATGGCCTACGGGGCCTTCGTGGATATCGGAGGGATCGACGGCCTGCTCCACATCACCGACATGTCCTGGGGCAAGCTCAAGGATCCCAAGGACAAGGTGTCTCCGGGTGATGTGATCCAGGTCAAGGTCATCGAGTTCGATCCGGAGACCGAGAAGATCTCGCTGGGCACCAAGCAGCTCACGCCCGACCCGTGGGAGGGGCTCGAATACCGCTATCCCATCGGGAAGAAGGTCTCCGGCAAGGTGACATCCATCACAAACTACGGCGCATTCGTGGAGATCGAAGAGGGTGTCGAGGGGCTGGTACACATCTCCGAGATGTTCTGGACCAAGAGAATGCGGCATCCTTCCACCATCCTCGAAGAGGGCCAGGAGGTGGACGTGGTCGTCCTCGGCGTCGACCAGGAGAACCGGAGGATCTCGCTGGGCCTCAAGCAGGCCTCGCCGAATCCCTGGGATCTCCTCTATGACTACTATCCTCCGGGGACGGTCGTGGATGCCACGGTCAAGAACGTGACAGACTTCGGTCTGTTCGTCAGCGTGGACGAAAACATCGACATCGACGGACTCATCCACGTCTCGGACCTGACCTGGGACCCCAAGGTGAAGAACCCCCGCGAGCTCTACAAAAAGGGCGACGTGGTTCAGGCCAAGGTGCTCACCGTGGACCCGGACAACGAGAAGTTTTCGCTCGGCGTCAAGCAGCTGAGCCCCGATCCCTGGACCCAGGTGGCCAACGAGCACCCGGTGGGTTCCGTGATCACCGGCAAGATCACCTCCCTGACGGATTTCGGCGCATTCGTGGAGATCCGCGAAGGGGTGGAGGGGATGATCCACATCTCCGAGGTGAGCAGCAACAAGATCGAGAACCTCTCTTCGGTGCTCTCCGTGGGCCAGGAGGTCGAAGCCATGGTGTTGCGCCTGAGCCCGGAAAACAAGAAGATCGGTCTCTCCATCAAGGCCCTGGAAGAAGCCCATGACACAAAGGTCACGGCAAGCCACGAGAAGGTCTCCGAGAAGGTCGGCACGAATCTCGGTGAGCTCCTCAAGGGTCTGCAGGACAAAAACAAGAGCTCCTGATCTCAAGTAAGAAAAGCGGCCTCTCCTCTCCGGTATACCGGCGAAGAGAGGCCGTTCTCTTTTTTCAAAGCCCCGCGTTCCTGCTTCATTTTATATCATATTATCCCATAAACCAGAGCGTATCCGAAAGGATGCCGCATTTCTGTTGAAGGATTTTCCCAAAGTCGAAGGAGAAGCAGAATCTGAACAGTGCCGGTATGGTGCTTCCATGGGTCTTACAATCTCAAACCCATTTGCCATGTTTGATTATCGACCGGCGACACCATCCCCGGGTCATCCCGATCTGGGTTCCAGCCGACCGGCACCGGGGAAACCGGCTGAGAATTTTTTGCTCGGGAAAATGACTTGCTTCAATGGCTGTGGATCATTTTGTACTTGCTTGATAACCTTTGGTTGTATAAACATTGACCAACTTGAGACATACCAAGTTCATCAACTGATATGAAAAAAAGAACAAAGCTCATCCTCATCGTTATCCTTCTGCTGGTGGTCCTTCCGCTGGGTATCAGCACCCTGAGGAAGGCGTCCACCCCGGCGGTGGGGATCGTCCGGATCGAGGGGCCCATTGCCGACTCCCTGGAGTATCTGGACATCATCAGGGAGTTCGAGGAGGATGACCGGGTGCGGGCCGTGATTCTGAGGATCGACAGTCCCGGAGGAAAGGTGGGACCCTCCCAGGAGATCTACGAGGCGGTGATGCGGCTCAAGGAGAGCAAGCCCGTTCTGGCCTCCATGTCCTCCGCAGGGGCGTCGGGTGCATACTATATCGCCTGCGCCGCAGACACCGTCTACGCACTTTCCGGAACCATGACCGGCAGCATCGGCGTGATCATGGAGTTCTTCGACGTGAGCGGTGGCCTGCAGAAGCTCGGCGTCGCGGCCGAGAGCATCACCGGCGGCGAGCTGAAGAGCGCGGGCTCCTCGTTTCGGCCCATGACCGAGGCCGAACGCCGCTACTTCGAGGAAATGGCCCGTGACGTCCATGACCAGTTCAAGGATGCGGTGGCGGCGAGCAGGGGTCTGTCGCGACAGGAGGTGGACGGGTATGCCGACGGGAGGGTGCTTACCGGGAGACAGGCCCTTTCGGCCGGGCTGATCGACCGTCTCGGCGGCCTGGACACGGTCGTCGAAGAAGCCCGGAAGAGGGCAGGGATCGAAGGAAAACCCCGCATCGTCTGGAGACAGCCCAGGGAAGGCATGCTGGAGAGCATACGGCATCTCGCAGGCGGTTTATCTCCTGCCGGGTTCTCGGAGGCTGCCCTGAAAAGGTCGCCGGTATCCTACCGGTTCGAGTACAGTATTCAGTAAGGAGAGAAAAACCATGGAAAGAGTTCTACACGACGCCCTGACGTTTGACGACGTGCTGCTTCTCCCCGCCAGATCGGCTGTTACACCGGCCATGGCCGACATCAGCACCTCGTTCACGAGAAATATCAGGCTCAACATCCCCCTGGTCAGTGCCGCCATGGACACGGTGACCGAGGCCAGGACCGCCATCGCCATGGCGCGGGAAGGCGGAATCGGCATCATTCACAAGAACATGAGCCCCTCCGCGCAGGCGGTCGAGGTGGACAAGGTGAAGAAGTCCGAGAGCGGAATGATCGTGGACCCCATCACCATGGGTCCTGATCAGAAGATCGGCGACGCCATGAAGCTCATGATGCACTACCGGATCTCCGGGGTGCCCATCACCGTGCACGGCAAGCTGGTGGGGATCCTCACCAACCGCGACCTGCGGTTCGAGACCGACATGAACCGGCCCATATCGGAGGCCATGACCAAGGAGGATCTCATCACGGTCCAGGGCGAGATCGGCCTGGAAGAGGCGAAGAAGCTGCTCCACGAGTACAAGATCGAGAAGCTCCCGGTCGTGGACAAGGACAACAACCTGAAAGGCCTCATCACCATCAAGGACATCGAAAAGGCACAGCGGTATCCCACCTCGGCAAAAGACTCAAGGGGAAGGCTGCTGGTGGGCGCCGCGGTCGGCGTGCTGCCCGACGACGAGGAAAGGGTGCACATCCTGATGAAGGCCGGTGCGGACGTGCTCGTGGTCGATACCGCACACGGACATTCCGATGGGGTGCTCAGGTCGGTGGAGGCAATCAAGAAGCTCTATCCCTCTGCCCAGGTGATCGCGGGCAACGTGGTGACGGCAGAGGCTACCGCGGACTTGGTCAGCGCGGGCGCCGATGCAGTGAAGGTGGGCGTAGGCCCGGGCTCCATCTGCACTACGAGGGTGGTGGCGGGCGTGGGCATGCCCCAAATCACCGCGATCATGAACTGCGCGCAGGAGGCCTGCAAGCACGGGGTCCCCATCATCGCGGACGGGGGCATCAAGTTCTCCGGAGACGTCGCCAAGGCCATCGCCGCGGGAGCGTCCTGCGTCATGATCGGCTCGCTCTTCGCGGGCACCGACGAGGCGCCGGGAGAGAGGATCATCTATCAGGGCAGGACGTACAAGGCCTACCGGGGGATGGGTTCGGTCGAGGCCATGAAGATGGGCTCCAAGGACCGTTACTTCCAGGGAGATGTCTGCGAGACGGAAAAGTTTGTGCCCGAAGGCATCGTGGGGCGCGTCCCCTACCGCGGCCCTATCTCGGAAAACGTGTACCAGCTCCTCGGAGGGCTGCGCGCGGGCATGGGCTATACCGGCTGCGGAACCATCCAGGAGCTGCAGACCAAGTCCCGGATGGTCAAGATCACGGCCGCCGGGCTCAAGGAGTCCCACGTTCACGACGTCATCATCGTGAAAGAGGCCCCCAACTACAAGCTGGAGTACTGAGCGGGCCATGGGCTTTGTCCATCTCCACTGCCACACCCAGTACAGCCTCCTGGACGGCGCGATCCGAATCCAGGATCTCGTGGACAAGACAAAGCTCTTCGGGCAGGAGGCGGCGGCCATCACCGACCATGGCGTGCTGTACGGGGCCATGGACTTCTACGACAAGGCGAACAAGGCCGGGATCAAGCCTATCATCGGCTGCGAGGTATACGTCGCCCCGGGCGACATGAGGTCCCGCGAGCTGATCCCGGGCATGCCCAAGAACTATCACCTCGTGCTGCTCGCCCAGGACGAGCAGGGTTACCGCAACCTCATCAAGCTGGTGTCCATGGCTCACGTGGACGGTTTCTACTATAAGCCGCGCGTGGACCGGGCCGCCCTCTCGGAGCTCAACAAAGGCCTCATCGCCCTGAGCGCGTGTCTGCAGGGAGAGGTTCCCTACTGGCTGCTCAGGGGCAACGACGAGCGGGTGAACGACGCCCTGGAATTCTACTGCAAGACCTTTGACAACCGGTTCTATGTCGAGATCCAGGCAAACGGCCTGGCCGACCAGGAAACCCTCAACCCCCAGCTCGTCGAGTTGGCCGGTCGCCACGGGCTGCCGGTGGTGGCAACCAACGACTGCCACTACCTGCTCCGGAGCGATGCCAAGGCCCACGAGGCCCTGCTCTGCATCCAGACGCAGACGACCATGCACGACAAGGGCCGGATGAGCTTCGAGACCGACGAGCTCTATCTCAAGAGCCCCCAGGAGATGAGGGAGTACTTTCACTGGATTCCCCAGGCCGTGGACGCCACCGCCGAGGTGGCCGCCCGCTGCAGCCTGGAGCTGCCCAGGGGGGTGTACTACTTCCCCGTGTACCCCACCGAAAAGGGCGTGACCTTAGAAGAGCTCGTCGAGCAGAGGGCGTGGTCGGGCCTGAAGGCGCGGATGGAAGGTGAGAAGATCCCCCCGGAGTATGCCGAGAGGCTCGAAGAAGAGCTCGGGATCATCCGGTCCATGGGCTTCCCGGGCTATTTCCTGATCGTGGCCGACTACATCCAGTACGCCAAGGCCAACGGTATCCCGGTCGGGCCGGGCAGGGGCAGCGCGGCCGGGTCGCTCGCCGCCTACGGACTGGGCATCACCGACATCGATCCCATCCGCTGGAATCTCCTGTTCGAGCGCTTCCTCAACCCCGAGCGCAAGAGCATGCCCGATATCGACGTGGACTTCTGCCAGAGCAGGCGGGACGAGGTGATCGAGTACGTCAAGAACAAGTACGGTCCCGAGTATGTCTGCCAGATCACCACCTTCGGCAACATGAAGGCCAAGGCCGTGATCAGGGACGTGGGCCGGGTGCTCGGCATGAGCTACGGAGACGTGGACCGGATCGCCAAGCTCATCCCCAATGACCTGAATATCACCCTGGACGAGGCCCTGAAGGTCGAGCCCAGGCTCAAGCAGCTCATGGAGAGCGACCCCATGGTCTCGCGGCTCATCACCATCGCCCGGTCCCTCGAGGGATTGAACAGGCACGCCTCGGTGCACGCGGGAGGCGTGGTCATATCCGACTCGCGGCCCCTGGTGGAGCATGTTCCTGTCTACATGGACAAAAAGGGCATGCTCATCAGCCAGTACGACATGAAGCGCGTCGAGCAGGTGGGGCTCATCAAGCTCGATATGCTGGGGCTGAAGACGCTCACCGTGATCCAGAAGGCGCTGCAGATCCTGGAAGGCCGGGGCATCGACATCGACATTACGAACATCCCCCTGGACGACGCCGCCACCTACGAGCTCATCAGCGACGGCGACACGTCGAGCGTGTTCCAGCTCGAAAGCTCGGGCATGAAGCAGATGCTCAAGCGGCTCAGGCCAGAGAAGTTCGAGGACATCATCGCGGCGGTAGCCCTCTACCGGCCCGGACCCATGGACCTCATCCCCTCGTATACCGACCGCAAGCACGGCAGGGAAAAGATCGAGTATCCCCACCCCCTGCTGGAGCCCATCCTGGAAGAGACCTACGGGATCATCGTCTACCAGGAGCAGGTCATGCAGATCGCCCAGAGGCTGGCAGGCTACTCCCTGGGCAAGGCCGACCTGCTCAGGCGCGCCATGGGCAAGAAGATCGCCGCCGAGATGGCCCAGCACCGGGAGATCTTCGTGGAGGGCGCGACCAGGAACGGGGTGGTTCAGCAGGTGGCGGTCGAGATCTTCGACCTCATGGAGAAGTTCGCCAACTACGGGTTCAACAAGTCCCACGCCGCGGCCTACGCCCTGGTTGCCTACCAGACCGCCTATCTCAAGGCGCACCACTTCCGCGAGTTCATGGCCGCGAACCTCACGCTCGACCTGGGCAACACCGACAAGGTGACCCGGCACCTCTCCGAGTGCAAGGCAAAGGGCGTCCCGATCCTGTGCCCGGACATCAACGAGAGCAGCTGGGAGTTCATCACCACCGACGAGGGGATCCGCTTCGGGCTGGCCGGGATCAAGAACGTGGGCAGGGCTGCCGTGGAGGTGATTCTCAAGGAACGCGACCGCGGAGGCAGGTTCACCGACCTCGGCAACTTCCTGGAGCGTATGGCGCTCACCAAGGTCAACCGCCGCGTGGTCGAGGCCCTCATCCAGGTGGGCGCGTTCGACAGCGTCTACCCCAACCGCAGGTCGCTGCTGGAGGCGCTCGACGCCCTGCTCGACGAGGCCCAGAGAAAGGCCAGGGACAGGCTCGCCGGCCAGGAGACCCTCTTCAGCCTGGAGGAGTTCTCCGAAGACAATGCGGACGACACCATCGAGCTGCCGGACATCCCGGATTTCTCCGAGAACGAGAAGCTCCTGATGGAAAAGGAGAGCGTGGGTTTCTACATCTCGGGCCATCCCCTGAAGCGGTATACCGATCTCATCGAAAAGTATGCGACCACCACTACTCAGGGCCTTGCGGACACCCATGGGTTGGTGATCCTGGCAGGGGTTCTGGGCGAGGTGAATATCACCAGGACCAAGAAGGGCGCCCCCATGGCCCGGGGATTCATCGAGGATCTCGAGGGATCGGCACCGGTGGTGTTCTTTCCCCAGTGCTTCAGCGAATACCAGGACGTCATCAGGGACAACGCGCCGGTGGTGGTCAAGGCAAAGATCAACGGCGCGGCAGAGGGCGAGGGCGGTGAGAACGACAACACACAGGTCGACCTCATCGCCGAGGAGGTCTACCCCATCGAGCAGGCGGAGTCGGTCCTGGCGCGCAGGATCATCCTGCACCTTCCTCCCGGAACCGGGGCGGATGACATCCGCGCTCTCAAAGAGGCCGTCTCCGGGTCCAAGGGTGGCTGCCAGATTTGCTTCGAGATCAATACCGATGAAGGGCTCGTGCTCATCGATGCGGGCAGGGAATATATGGTCACGCCGACGCGCGACGTGATCGTCAGACTGGGAGAGCTGCTCGGCAGCTCTTCCGTGGAGCTGCAATGAGAAGCAAGGACCGGTTCGACGAAATCGACAATGCGCTCAAGGAGCTGCAGAAGAGCATCACCCGGATCGAGGGCGTGGATACCCATGAGCTCGCCAGAAAGGTCAGCACGTTCCGGGAGGAGATCTATGCGGGCATCTCCCGTTGGAGCAGCATCGAGCTGGCCCGGCACCCCGGGCGCCCGGTGCTCGACGATTACCTCAGCGGGATCTTCCATGACTTCACCGAGCTCCACGGCGACCGGCTCGGCGAGGACGACACGGCTGTCAAGGGGGGGCTTGCCTTCCTCGACGACGTTCCGGTGGTGGTGGTCGGCCACAAGAAGCGATCGAGCGGTAGCAAGGACCACGCCAGATACCGATACGGCATGGCGAGCCCTTCGGGTCACCACAAGGCGATGCGGCTCATGAAGCTTGCCGAGAAGTTCGGCAGGCCGCTGATCACCTTCGTGGACACCCCGGGCGCCTATCCCGTGCCCGAGACCGAGTATCGGGGGCAGGCATTTTCCATCGCGCGGTGCATATCCACCCTGGCGTCCCTGAAGACCCCGGTGATCGTGTGCATCATCGGAGAGGCAGGGTCCGGGGGCGCGCTGGCTTTTGGCTTCGGCGACCGGATCGTCATGCTCGAAAACGCGTTTTACAGCGCCATCAGCCCCGAGGCCTTCTCATCCATCCTCTACGGAAACGCCTCGAACAAGGAGCAGGCCGCCGATGCCCTGAAGGGCTCGGGCAGGGACCTTACCCGTGAAGGCATCGCGGACCACCTGGTAAAGGAGCCCGTGGGCGGCGCACAGAACAACCCGGCGGCCGTGGTGGAGGCGACCGGAAAGGTGCTTCGCCAGTGTGTCTCCGAGCTCCTGGAGATAGACCGGGAAGAGCTCGTGCAGCGGCGCGCAGCCGTCATTGAACGGCTCGTGCCCTCGAAAGGATAGGTGGAGTTTTTTTCCTCCGGCAGGGGGGAAGAAAATTCCCTCTCATGCCCGGACGCCAGGCTGTCGATGGATATGGCAACTGTGGCATCGTCTTTGCTTCCCCATCGGGGAGGAGGAGCTCATGAAGATTGATCCAAATATGTTGATCGGTACGGTGACCGGGAAGAGGCCGGGTGCGGCGGCGCCTGCCGCAGGCGGACCCGCGTTTGAAGATATCCTCAAGGACGTGCAGAAGGCGGAAGGTCCCGGGGTGCATTGTCTGCAGTCGATCCCGGGCCTCGATCAGCCCAGCCCCCAGAAGTTCAATGCCTTGAGCGTCAGCGAACAGGCCCTGGACAAGCTGGACGCCTATGCACAGGCACTGGCCGATCCAAAGTGCAGCCTCAAGGATATCGCACCCATGGTGGACGAGATGAGCTCGCTGTGCTCAGCGGTCGCCCAGGCGCGCTCTTTTCTCTCCGACAACGACCCCCTCAAGGGAATCATGGATGATGTCGAATCGGCCTTAAACGGCGAGCTCATGCGCTTCAGGAGGGGAGACCTCATCGGGTGATCCTGTCGGTTCCTGTGGCTGTCGCCGTCATCGGTCTGTTCATCGGGAGCTTCCTGAATGTCTGCATACACAGGATCCCGCGGGAGGAGTCCATCGTCTTCCCCTCGTCCAGGTGCCCCGGGTGCGGGGCAAAGATCAAGCCATGGGACAATATTCCGGTCTTAAGCTATCTGATCCTTCGGGGTAAATGCAGAAGCTGCAAAGAGAAAATCTCGATCCGCTACCCGCTCGTCGAGGTCTTGAGCGCTCTGCTGGCGCTGGCCATGCTCTACCGGTTCGGGCTCAACGCAAGCTTCGCCGTCTACTATGCCTGGGCGTGCGCGCTTCTGGTCATCACCTTCATCGATCTCGACCATCAGATTATCCCGGACAGCCTCTCCATAGGCGGGATCGTGGTCGGCCTCGCCCTGGTGTGGTGGATGCCGGTCTCCTACCCGGATGCGCTCATCGGCCTGGGCCTGGGTGCCGGACTGCTCATCGCGGTGATCTACGGTTACTACTTCCTTACCGGCAAGCAGGGAATGGGCGGAGGCGACGTCAAGCTGCTCGGCATGATCGGGGTCTTCACCGGGTGGCAGGGCGTGCTCTTCACGATCTTCACGGGTTCGCTCCTGGGTTCCCTGGTGGGCATCCCCTGGGCCCTGCTCCAGAAGAAGGACATGCAGACCGCGATCCCCTTCGGCCCCTTCCTCGCGCTGGGTGCCCTCATCTACGTGCTCTTCGGAGAGTCGATCATCACCTGGTATTTCGGTATCCTGGCCTGATTCCTTCCCGCGGGTCCATGCGATACATCGCATCGTCCGTTCCCACCGCATCTTTTCCCGGTCCATCCGGCCCGCAGGTCGGGGAGGGGCTGTTCGAGGAGCTTCCATATCAGTATCATCTATCTCATATCCTTACAACGTTGACCCGGTGTGTTTTTTTGCGATAAAATACATGGCTTACCGGGGAAGAACCGGTTTTTTTCGTGGCTGTTCGCCCTTGGACGGGTGTGAGAAAAAAGAAGAAAGGGGGAGTGTTCATGTCCAATTTTGCGCAGACACATACCAGGATATCCACCCTGTATCTCCTGAACGAAGACAGCCCCAGGATGGAGCTCGAGCTGCTCCAGCATTCCAAGTGGAAGAAGGCGGTGCTGATCATTCCCTTGCTGGCCTCGGAGTACACCCTGCCGGAGAACCGGCCGGTGTTCGAGAACATCGTGAAGCACCTGGCCGGCGTCAGCTATCTCTCCCAGATCATCTTCGGCCTCGACCGGGCGAGCGAAGACGACGCAAGGGAGCTCGCCGGTATTCTGAATGAGCACAATGTGCAGAACTATCTGATCCAGCACAATGACGGCCCGGGCTTTTCGTCCATCTACGGCAAGCTCTCCGACGCGGGTTTCCGCATCGAACAGCCCGGCAAGGGACGGAACATGTTCATGTCCTTCGGCATAGCCCTTGCCATGGGTGCCCAGAGCATCGGGCTCGTGGACGCCGATATCCGTACCTTCAGCCGGGAGCAGCTCGACCGGCTGTTCTATCCCGTGCAGGTGCTCAACTACCAGTTCAGCAAGGCTTTCTATGCGCGGATCAAAGACGGGATGTTCTACGGAAGGGTCAAGAGGCTCCTGCTCGATCCTCTCCTTATCGCGCTCAAAAGAAAGTTCACCGAAACCCAGGAGGAGAAGGTCTTGCGCCTGGTGGATTTTCTGCTGAACTTCAACTACCAGCTCTCCGGGGAGGTGGTCTTCGACGGACAACTCCTCAAGCGGATGCAGTTCGCCACCAACTGGGGCGTCGAGATCTTTACCCTGATCGAGGTCTACCGCAAGGCCACCACCTGCGCCCAGGTGGAGATCTCCCAGCTGCCTTTCGACCACAAACACCAGCCGGTGTCCGAGGACGACCGCACCAAGGGGCTTTACAAGATGGGCATCGACATCGTCTCCACCCTGCTCGCCGCCTTGGTCGTGGAAGAGGGGCTCGCGATCTCCGAGCACTTCATCCGGGATCTCACCACCACCTATCTGAGCGTGGCGGACGACCTCATCAAGATGTACGCGGACAATGCGGCATACTGCGGCCTCACCTATGACACGAACCTGGAGGAGGCCATGGTGGACAACGTGTTCAAGAACGTGATTCTTTTTGCGGGCGATCAGTTGCTTTCGCCCGCCTTCATGGCCCGGCGTTTCAGCTCGTACGTGACCGAGCATGGGGAGTTCAGGCCCTTTATCGACCAGGGCCTGCTCTCGGTGATTGAGAAGACCTCGCAGAGCCTCGGCGCCGAGATCTACGAGACGCCCCGGACCGTTTCCTGGGAGCGGGTGATGCGCAAGCTCCCCACCCTCATCAACGAGATCATCGACGTGGTGGAGAGCGAGAAAAAACTCTACCGCTAAAAACGGGGAGAGGTCCTTACATATTCGCCGGCCCTTCATCCCTCAGCCGGCGCCGGGCTACCAGTGCGGCTGGTTCCCGATCCGCGCGCCCATGACCTCCAGGGTATCCATGACCACCACGAACGCATTTGGGTCGATCTCCGAGACCATCCTCTTGAGCTGGGGCAGGTCCTGAAAGGTGATGATGCTGTAGATGATCTGCTTGCCGTCTCTCCTGTATCCCCCCGCGCCTTCGATGATGGTCACGCCCCTGCGGTCTTTCTTGAGTATTTCCTGGGAGATTTTCTCCCAGTGGTCGGATATGATCATCACCGCCTTCCTCTTGCTGAACCCGACCACCACCAGGTTCATGAAGTACGCGCTCACGTAGAGGAACACGAGGGTATACAGGGCATCCTCCAGCGAGATGAGGAACGAGGCCGCCACCAGGATGACGCAGTTGATTGCCAGGGCCGTGCTCCCCAGCCGGATGGACATGGCCTTCTGGAGGATGACCGCGAGGATATCCGTGCCTCCCGCCGACCCGTACGACTTCAGCATGAGGCCGCTGCCTGAGCCGCTGATAATCCCGGCGAGCAGGGCGCTCAAGATCTTGTTGTCGATGGAGATGTCCACGTCGATGACGGTCAGGGCAAACGAGTAGATCACCATGCCCGCGATGCTGTAGCAGAAGAAGCGCCTTCCCACCAGCGACCACCCGGCCAGGAAGACGGGGATGTTGATGAGGAAATAGATGATGCCCACCGAGACGGTGGGAACGAGGTAGTGGATGATCAGCGACGCCCCCGTGAACCCGGCGCTCAGAAAACGCTGGGGTATGAGGATGCCGTTTACCGCTACCGCGCATACGACGCCGCCGGCTACCAGGAGGAGCACATTCCAGAGCATCTGGACCCCGGGGTTCGCCATCTGCAGTGGGAATGTGAATATTCCCCGCTCTTTTTCAACCATTCGTGAATATCCCAGATAGCCGTATCACGGTCCGTTATCCTTGCAAAAGAAAACTCACGTGCCACGTCGCAGAGGTCTCGTTCCGCGATGTGCGTGGCGCCCGGGTTCCCCGAGGTGCGCTCTTTCGTTCAGACGGCAACCCAACGGCCCCTTTCTTCTCCCGGCGCGCTACTGTGCCCGCTTGAGTTCCGTGGCATAGACGATTGACGCCAGGGACACGATGACGCGGATCAGATGATCGACTTCTTCCTTGACCTTCCGCTCGCGGTCGCTTTTCATGTTCCGGTAGGCGGCCTGTATTCTGGTCAGTTTTTCCAGGAGATTTTCGATATCCTCGATCGTGCGCATGACCTTGATCTTTCCATTCTCCACCACGACCAGTTTCTCCAAAATCTCAAGCCCGTTTCCCATGGAAGGTCTCCTTTCACCGGTATCCCACGTAGCTATCGAGTCTAGCATATGAGCCGGCCCGCGTCTATAATATCTATGGCATTGATATGTCAAGTAAAAATCCTTAATTTTTGTGTCAGTGCCTGTGCATTTCAATCCGGCGGACCTTACTCCGATCGTGGAGCCGTTCCCTCTTCTCTGCTTCCTGCTGTGAAAAGCACGACAGGGAGTTATTCATGAATACTAGGTGAATTGTTTGCACTTTCCTGATTCTGTGTTATTGAATGATGTGCCGCCAGGTACAGCACAAGGGCAGGTGACGCCGGTTTCCCGGTGAAGGACGTGCCGGTATGGCGGGTTTTTTAAGGTGTGAGATTTTCTCCTTTGAAAGAGAGCGTGATCAGGAGCGAACAGGGAGAGCAGAGTGAATTCCGCTTTTATCTATACATCGAAGTTCGACGACTTCAGTCTCGGAGAGTATCATCCGTTCAAGCCCTATCGTGGCACCATGACATTCGAGCTCTGCTACCGTTACGGTCTGCTCGACGCGTCCTGGATCGAGGTGATGGAGCCGACGCCCGCCACGGAGGAGGTGATGCTCGAATATCACCTGCCTCAGTATGTGGATGCGCTCAAGGATGCAAACTCCGGGTCGTTTGATTTCACCATGCTCGAGTACGGGCTGGGGACGGGAGACAACCCGGTCTTCAAGGGGGTGTTCGACTTTTCCCTTCTGGTCCTGGGCGCAACCATCCTCGGCGCCGAGCTCCTCTCCGAGGGAAAGGCTGACATGGTATTCTCCCCTGTCGGAGGGCTGCATCACGCGGGATACGACCATGCCGAGGGCTTCTGCTATGTCAACGACATCGTGATCGCCATCAACAGGCTTCTGAAAAGCGGCATGAAGAAAATCGTCTATGTGGACATCGACGCCCATCACGGCAATGGTGTCCAGGACGCGTTTTATGACCGGGACGATGTGCTGTTCATCTCGCTGCACCAGAGCGGGGAGACCCTGTATCCGGGCTCCGGTTTCGAAAACGAGATGGGCGAGGGCAGGGGGCTGGGGTATACGGTCAATGTGCCTCTGTCCGAGTATACCGACGACGATACCTATGTGCGGGCGTTCGAGGCCGTCTACACGCCTCTTGTCGAATCTTTCCGGCCCGACTGTGTGGTGGCCCAGATCGGGCTCGACACCCTGAAAAAGGATCCGCTGACGAACCTGAGGTTGACAAACAACGGGTACAGCCGGGTTATCGAGGCCATCAAGAAGAGCTGCTCTCAGGTTCTGGCCCTGGGCGGAGGGGGCTACAGCGTGTCCGATGTGGTGAGGGGATGGACCCTTGCATGGGCGATCTTCAACGGACTGGAGCCGTACGACCCGTACCAGGGCATCATCAGCGGCAATCTCGTTCCTTTTTCCCAGGGGCCCGATGAGCTCCGAGACCCGCCTTATCATCTTGCCGAGAACCTCAGGCGTGATCTTGACGAGTATATCCAGAAAAAGCTGGCCTTTGTAAGGGAGAAGATATTTCCTGTCCACGGAATCGAATAGGGGCCGGATATTCCCTGGCCGCGTTGATTCATGGGGATGTGAAACGGGGCTGGAAAATGGTAAGGAGGAGATATGGAAGACCGGAAAAAGGGATATACCTTTACCGACAGGAGAGGCCGGAGCGGAGAGCCGGGGCAGCCCCAGGGAAGAGCAGCCTCTTCCGGAGAGGCGGAAGGCTTCTCGTCGTCGGGGCAGGAAGATCAGCCCGATGTGGATTTTTCCACCCTTATCATGAGCTTTGCGAGTGCCGCCGTCATCAGCATGGGCAAGATGCCCGATCCCGCCACCGGTCAGACCGGCAGGAATCCGTCCCTGGCAAAACAGAACATTCACATCATCGAGATGCTTCGGGAGAAGACCAGGGGGAACCTCACCCGGGATGAGGAGACGCTGGTGGAGAACATCCTCTATGAACTGAGGATGGGCTTTATCGAATAGTAAGTGTAAAAAGAAGAGGGTGAATTATGCCAAGACGCATATCGTCCATAGGCCTGCTGGCTCTGGTTGCCGTGTGCTCGGCCCTGGTGGGGGTGTATGTGGCCACCTCACTGGGCTTCACACCCGAGGGCGAGGCGCTGCCCTTCTGGAAGGAAGGCCGGCAGGAGGAAGGTTCCTATGTTCTCATGCCGAGTCTGAGGTCGCTCGCCAAGACGGCAAGCCCGACCGTGGTGAACGTCAGGACAACCAGGAAGCTCCCGGGTGGGGATCTCTACCAGCGGTTCGATGCGCCCGGCGATCACAACGAGCGGTTCGAAGAGTTCTTCCGCAGATTCTTCGAGCAGCTCCCTGATCAGGATCTCGATCAACGGAGCCTGGGCTCCGGGTTCATCATCTCGAAGAACGGGTATGTTCTGACAAACAACCACGTGATCTCCGGCGCGGACGAGATTTTCATCTCGCTGTCCGACGAATCGGGGCAGGAATACCGGGCCGATGTGGTCGGCAAGGACGACAACACGGACATCGCCCTGATAAAGATCCGCTCCGACAGAGATGACTTTCCCGTTGCCGTTCTGGGCGACTCGGACTCTCTGGAGATCGGGGACTGGATTATCGCCATCGGCAACCCCTTCGGCTTCGGCCACACCCTGACGCAGGGGATCGTGTCCGCCAAGGCCAGGGTAATCGGCGCCGGTCCCTACGACAACTTCATCCAGACGGATGCGGCAATCAACCCCGGTAATTCCGGGGGGCCGCTGATCAACATGAACGGAGAGGTGGTGGGCATCAACACCGCCATTGTGTCCTCGGGCCAGGGCATCGGTTTTGCCATTCCCATCAACATGGCCAAGCAGATTCTCCAGGAGCTCAAGGATACGGGCGAGGTGTCCCGGGGGTGGCTGGGCGTTGCCATCCAGGAGGTCACTCCGGAGATCGCCCGGGCCGTGGGGCTGGGTGATCCGGCCGGGGCCATGGTCACCGCCGTGTACCCGGGTGATCCGGCGGAAAAGGCCGGGGTGAAGAAAGGCGACATCATCCTGGAGATCAATCGCCTGAAGATCCATGACCCCATGACGCTCACCCGGATGATCGGCAGCCTCAAACCCGAGGAGCAGGTGTCCATAATCGTCTGGCGTGGCTCCGCAAAGGTGACGCTCAATACCAGGCTGGAGAAGCGCAGTGACGAGAAGATATCCGAGCTGGGCAGCACTCTCGGGCAGACCCCGGACAATACCATGGACAAGCTCGGCCTGGTGATCATGGACATCACGCCCGAGGTGCAGAAACAGCTGGATCTGGACGGGCTTTCGGGCGTTCTGGTGATGGACATCGATTCCCGGGGGAGCGCCGCGGGGAGCAAGCTGCAGAAGATGGACGTCATCAGGGAGGTGAACGGCGCCCAAGTGAAGAATGTCGAAGAATACCTCGCTGCGATCGAGACCGTGAAAAAAGGCCAGGCAGTGCTCATGCTGGTCATACGCAACACCAGACCCCTGTACGTTGCCGTGGACGTCGAGTGAAGCTGCTGGCCCCCGCAAAGATCAATCTCCACCTCAAAGTCCTGGGGAAGAGGGCCGACGGATACCATGAGCTGCTCACCCTCATGGTGCCGGTAGGACTCTTCGACGAGGTCGTTATCGAGAAGGCGGATCGGGGAGTCTCGGTCAGGGCACCGGGATGCGGCTGCAACGGAAGGAGCAATCTGGCCTGCAAGGCGGCAGAGCTGTTCCTGAAGGAGACGGGCGTGCGCGAAGGCGTTTCCATCCGGATTGTCAAGCATATCCCCTTGGGCGCCGGGCTCGGTGGTGGAAGCAGTGATGCGTCGACCGTGCTCATGGGGATGAACGAGCTCTTTCACACCCGGATTCAGCACAGGGAACTCATGAAGATGGCAGGCAGGATCGGCGCGGATTGCCCGTTTTTCATCCTTAAGAAGCCCTGCCTCATGGGAGGAAGGGGCGACGTGCCCCTGCACGAGGCCGTACTGGAGCCGAGATCGTATTTAATTGTGACCCCACCCCTTGAGATTTCAACAGCTAAAGTATATTCTCAGCTCAAGTGCCCATTGACTCGCGAACGGAAAAGTTGTAGAATAATCAATGAAATTGTGCAAAAAGGAATTGCGCCGGAGCAGTGGCTTGAGAATGATCTTGAGAGCCCTGCCTTCGGCATTTGTCCGGAGCTCAAGCGGTTGAAGGCCGAGTTGCTTGATGCCGGGGCATTGGGGGTTATCATGTCAGGAAGCGGTTCGTCAGTTTTTGGCGTTTTCCAAAACGAAGAACACGTATGCAATGGATTGAGCCGGATAAGGCGTCATGAGGGGTATCGCTACGTACCCACAACAAGTTTGACGGGGGGAAGTCATGGAGATTACAGAGGTAAAGGTGTATCCGGTCAAGGATAACGACAAGCTGAAAGCGTATGCCTCGGTGGTATTCGACGATTGCTTCGTTATTCGCGATTTGAGAGTCATTCACGGGACAACAGGATTATTTGTAGCGATGCCTTCCCGCAAACGGAAGGACGGAACCTTCAGGGATACCGCACATCCCCTGAACATGGAGACACGAGACAAGATAGAGCGATCCATCCTGGATATCTATCAACAGAAGATTGCCACAGACGCATAAATCTTTTATAAGAGTTCCCAGAGCGCCGAAGGTTGTCTCTACTACTGGGATGTCGTCTAATGGCAGGACACGAGATTTTGGATCTCGTTATGGTGGTTCGAATCCACCCGTCCCAGCCAAATTGACGAGCAAGGAGAACGTGGATACATGGAGACGAGCATCTGTGTCTTTTCGGGTAACTCCAACCGACCTCTGGCTGAGAGTATTTGCAGTATTCTGGGCATTGAGATGGGCAGTGCCGAGGTGAAGAGGTTCTCCGACGGCGAGACGTCGGTGGACATTCACCAGAGCATTCGGGGCAAGGATATCTACATCGTCCAGTCCACGTGCTCACCCACGAACGAGCACCTCATGGAGCTTCTGGTGATGCTGGACGCGGTGAAGCGGGCCTCGGCCCGGATCGTGACCGCCGTCATCCCCTATTTCGGGTATGCGCGGCAGGACCGCAAGGCGTCTCCCCGCACCCCCATTACGGCAAAGCTCGTGGCCAACCTGCTCACGACCGCAGGGGCGGACAGGGTCCTGACCATGGACCTTCACGCCGGGCAGATACAGGGATTCTTCGACATCCCGGTGGACAATCTCTATGCCAAGCCCGTGATGCTGAACTACATCAAGGACCAGTACACCAATCACCTGTGCATCGTTTCACCCGATGCCGGCGGCGTGGAGCGCGCCCGGGCGTATGCGAAGCCCCTGAAGGCGGACCTGGCGATCATCGACAAGAAGCGCGAACGCGCGAACGAATCCGATGTCATGCACATCATCGGCGATGTCAAGGGCAAGATCTGCCTGCTCATCGACGACATGGTGGATACCGCCGGAACCCTGACCAACGGTGCGGCCGCGCTCAGGGAAGCCGGGGCGACAAAGGTCGCGGCATGCTGCACGCACGCGGTCCTCTCCGGTCCGGCCATCTCCCGGATCACCAATTCCCCGCTGGAGGAGCTGGTGGTCACGGACACGATCCCCCTCAAGGGCGATGCCGCCATGTGCAAGAAGATCACGGTCCTGAGCGTGGCACCGCTTTTGGGAGAGGCGATAAAGCGGATCTACAGTCACGAATCCGTCAGCGAGCTCTTCCTCTGGAACGAGAAATAGGCCGCTTTTTTTAACGGGACCGATCAGGAAAGGGTCTTTGCGAGCTCCGGCCGGTACTGCAGGGCCTCCGCCAGGTGACCGGGCCGCACGTCGGGAGAGCCGTCCAGGTCTGCGATGGAGCGGGCGACCTTCATGACCCGTTTGAACCCCCTCATGCTCAGGCTCCAGGTCTTCATCGCCTGGACGAGCAGGTTTCTGCCCCCGGCGTCGATGCGGCAGACCTTCTCGATCTTCTGCTCGGGGATGTGTGCGTTGAGGCAGCCCCGTTCCTCCTGAACGGCCCGGGCCGCCTCCACGCGGAGCCGTATGGCAGACGAGGCGGATGCGGACTTGCGGGAGAGGACCTGCGAGGCGTCTACGGGATCGACCCAGACGTGCAGGTCTATCCTGTCCAGCAGAGGGCCCGATACGCGGCTCCGGTATCTGGAGAGCTGGGTCGGGGTGCACCGGCATTCCCGGGACGGGTGGCCGAGAAAACCGCAGGGACAGGGGTTCATGGCACCGACGAGCTGAAAGCGCGCCGGGAAGCTCAGCGAACCATTGGCCCTGGAAATGGTGACGCTTCCCTCCTCCAGGGGCTGCCGCAGCGATTCCAGGGCGCTGCGCCGGAACTCGGGCAGCTCGTCCAGGAAGAGCACGCCGTTGTGTGAAAGCGTGATCTCACCCGGAGCCGGGATGCCGCCCCCGCCGATGAGACCCGCGTCCGAGATCGTGTGGTGCGGTGAGCGGAAGGGCCGCGAGGTGCCGAGAGGGCTCTTCCCAAGCCTGCCCGCGGCCGAGTAGATGCGGGTACACTCCAGGAATTCCTCCCGCGACAGCGGCGGGAGGATGGAGGGCAGGCGCTTGGCCAGCATCGACTTGCCCGCGCCCGGGGGGCCGAGGAAGAGGATGTTGTGGCTCCCTGCCGCCGCGATCTCCAGGGCACGCTTGGGCAGGTCCTGCCCGGTGATGTCGGCGAGGTCGGGGAGCGCCTCTTCGCCGGGTTCCGCCAGGGGCGGGCGGGCCGTGTACGGATCGGGCAGGGATGTTCTCAGATGCCGCACGATCTCCTTGATATCACGCACCGGCCAGACGCTGACACCGGAGAGGGCGGCCTCCCCGGCATTGGTTCCCGGACAGACGATCCCTCTGAATCCCTGTTTTTCGGCCAGGAAGGCGGCGGATATCGCGCCCCGCACCGGCCGCACCCCGCCGTCGAGGCCCAGCTCTCCTATGAACATCAGGCCGGATATCTTCTCCTGGGGCACCATGCCGAGCGCACAGAGCACGGCGATGCAGATGGGCAGGTCGAAGACTCCGCCCTCCTTCTTGCGGTCCGCCGGTGCGAGATTGACGGTGATGCGCCGGGGAGGAAACTCGAGCCCCGAGTTGATGATGGCGGAGCGGATCCGCTCCCTGCTCTCCTTCACCACACTGTCCGGCAGGCCCACGATGGAAAAGCCCGGAAGCCCTGCATGGACATCGACCTCCACCACAACACCCAAGGCATCCGTCCCCCACGGGCACGCCGAATGCACAACTGCAATCATAATGCGCTCAAGCATACCCTTTCCCAGGGCTGAAGTCCAGCGCCACGGACGTTGTCCGGGTAGATAGTGTCCGTGCCCTTCCGGAGGCGCCCTCCAGGATGCACATGCCCGGTCTCCCTCCCGGGAGATTCATGTCCGCAACTTGCAGAAAAGAAGGGGGAGTGACAAAGGGGGTGGTATTTGAGGAAATCTTCCTCTGGAGGCCAAAAAAGGCTGAACGGAAAAAATCGATGGAGCGCCTGGTGAGGATGAGCGTTTATCTCTTCGGGGTTAGAATCCCCAGCGCAGCATCCGGATCGGTGACGGGCGGGATGCAGGTACGCTCCCGGCAGATATATGCCGCAGCCTTTCCGCCAATGGGCCGGCTGCCCCGGGCTATTGCGGGGAGATCCGCCCGGTCTCCTTCCGGGGCGAGAATGGTGACGCTGTCAGGGATGAATCGCGTGTGCACGGCCCGGATCAGCCGGGCGGTGTCTTCATGGAAGGGGTTGCCTGCGATCACGACTTCAAAAGGCGGGTTCAGGAGCAGATCGACGCCGATCATCATGAAGCTCACGGTATCGGGCATGGCGGTGATCCGTCGCGAGCCCGCCCGGGCAAGGGCCGTGCCCAGGTCGGCAAGGGCCGTGTCGCCGGTGAGGTGGGCAAGCCTCACCAGGTTGTAGAGTGACACCGAGTTGCCCGAGGGAAGGGCGCCGTCAGAGAATTCCTTGGGCCGGACCAGGACGACCTCGGTGTCGGAGGGAGTGAGAAAGAACCCTCCCTTTCGCTCATCCCAGAACAGGTCGATGCATTCCCGGGTCAGCCTGAGCGCCTCCTGGAGGAAGGTCGTCCGGTAGGTCGCCTCGTAGAGCTCGATGAGCCCCCAGACCAGGAATGCATAGTCATCGAGCTCTGCATGGTGCGCTGTCGCGCCGTCCCGGTACAGGTGGAGCAGCCGGCCCTGCCCGTCAACAAGGTTTTCCAGGATGAACCGGGCGGCCTGTTCGGCTGCACGGACATACTCCCGGTTGCCGAGCGCAGATCCCGCTTTTGCCAGTGCCGCAATCATCAGACCGTTCCAGTCAGCCAGCACCTTGTCGTCTCGTGCCGGCGGGACCCTGGCGGACCGGTGCCGCCGGAGCACGAGGAGGATCCGCTCCACCTCTTCCCCGAGCTTCCCGGCATCCAGGCCCAGCTCCAGGGCGGCATCGTGCAGGCTGTCCCGCATGAACAGGATGTTCATACCCTCGCTCCATCCCTCGGGGAAGTTGCCCTGGGGCTCTATGGCAAACACCCGTGAGAAGATCCGGTAATCATCTGCATTCAGGATGGACTGGAGCTCTGCCGCCCTCCAGAGATAAAACCCGCCTTCTTTCCCCCGGACATCGGCATCGATGGAACTGAAGAACGGTCCGTCCTGAGCATGCATGTCCCTCAGCACGAAATCGAGCGTGTTTGTTGCGGTTCTCCGGTAGAGGTCTTCCTCTGTCACGAGAAAGGCCTCGGTATATGCCATGGCCAGGAGCGCCTGGTCGGGGAGCATCTTCTCGAAATGGGGGATGCGCCAGAGGGCATCTGTCGCATACCGGTGAAACCCGCCCCCCGCCTGGTCGTAGATACCGCCCGTTCTCATGGCGTCAAGCGTTTTTCGTGCCATGGCAAGGGCGCCCCCGCTTCCGGCCCGGTGATGATGTCTCAGGAGATACATGATGATGTGCGGCGAAGGGAACTTCGGAACGCTCTCGAACCCCCCGGTGTCGCTCTGGAACCGCTCCGAGAGGCGGGCATAGGCAAGGCCCAGCCAATCGGCCACCGGCTCTTCGACGGGCAGCGATTCGGCCCGCTCCCGTGTTCCCGACGAGACCTGGCTCGTGATCCGGTCGATCTTGTCCCGCCCGGTCTTCCAGGCATTTTCGATCAGCGGGATCAGTTCCACCATCCCCAGCACCGTGCCCCGCGAGCGCTTGGGTATGTAGGTCGCGGCAAAAAAAGGCTCTTTTCCCGGGGTCATGATGATGCTCAGCGGCCACCCGCCTCTGCCGGTCATCAGGGTGCAGACCTCCATGTAGATACGGTCGATGGAAGGCATCTCCTCCCGGTCGACCTTGACATTGATAAAGGCACGGTTCATCAGGGAAGCAACTTCTTCGTCCTCGAAACATTCCTGCGCCATGACATGGCACCAATGGCATGCCGAATATCCGATGGACAGGAAAACGGGCCGGTTTTGACTTGCAGCATCATCGAACGCCTCCCTGCTCCAGGGGTACCAGGCCACGGGGTTGTCCGCGTGCTGCTGAAGATAGGGGCTCAACGACGAACCGAGCCGGTTGACCTTTTCCACTGCTCACCGCCTTTTTTCACAAGAATAGGGATGCGCTGCGCGAAATCAAGGAAGGGCGCCGCAGCTTACAAGGGTTTCACCGCGCGTCGGGAGGAAGACCGGCTGTCGCACGTGTGCCCGTGTACCTGCTTTGGCCGCGTCCCTCTGTCCGCGGGCGGGCGGAGATGAAGGGCCGTCCTTTTTTGGTCTGCAGGAAAGGCGTCAGGGGTCGATCGGCGGGCGAGTGTGTCCGCAGCACGTCTCCCCCTCGACTATACATGGGCCGCCTGGGGCTCACGCCTTCGAGTCGATTCTCTTGAGCCCGGCATCCGCAGCCGATTGCAGGGCCCGGGCGTACTCCCCGCGGGTGATTCTCCGGGATGCGCGCCGGTCCTCGCACGCCCGGTAGCAGGGGTAGTACTGGTCCATGATATTCACGCTTGTGCCGGGTGAGATCTCCGAGGCGAGAAAGGACATGATCTCGGCGGTGCCGCACGTGTCTTCGGGCATCACCAGGTGCCTCACCAGGAGGCCCTTGACCGCCACACCCCGGCTGTCCGTCACCAGATCCCCCACCTGGGAATGCATCTCCCGTATGGCGGCCCTGGCCCTGTCCGGATAGTCCGGTGCATTGCAGAACGTCCGGGCCGGCTCAGGGTCCCAGAACTTGAAGTCGGGCATGTAGATATCCACGACGCCGTGAAGGAGCCTGAGCGTCCCGACTCGGTCGTATCCTCCGGTGTTGTACACCAGAGGCAGACGCAGCCCGCCTTCAACCGCCAGGGGCAGGGCTTCCAGGATCTGGGGGACCACGTGCGAAGGCGTGACCAGGTTGATGTTGTGGCACCCGGCCTTTTCCAGGCGGAGCATCATATCCGCCAGCTCATGCGGCTGAACCTCGCCGCCCTCGTTGAGGTGGCTGATCTCGTAGTTCTGGCAGAAGGTGCACAGCAGGTTGCACGAGCTGAAAAAGATCGTGCCCGAGCCACCGGAGCCCACCAGGAGCGTTTCTTCTCCGAAATGCGGACCAAAGCTCGCCACTGCCGCATACCTGCCGGTCCGGCAGTAGCCCCTTTCTCCCCGGATGCGGTCAACCCGGCAGTCCCGCGGGCAGATGCGGCAGCACGCGAGCATTGACGTTGCACGTGCCGCCCTCTCCCGGAGCTCGCCGGTTCTGTGGAGCGCCAGGTACGACGGGTCACCCATGACCTGTACCTGTGATCATATCTCTCATGGATGCGATTCTCTCATGATCCTCACATGAATCCAACCACGCGGTTATTTTTTCAGATCGCTCGGTACGGGTACAGCCCGGAGGTGGAAAAACCTTCTCCGTGATCCCGGGCGGATCTGAAGCCCGGGAACCGGCGAAGTGGGGTGGCGAGCGTGAGCAGAAAGAGCCTGGTGCGGTCTCGGGACATGAACTCTTCCATGCAGCCGCAGGCAATGTTTTGAGGCCGGTGCCGGTTTTTCATATCCGTGTCCTGTTTGTAACGTCTTGGGGCTTATCGTGAGATGCAGGCGTGCGCCGCTCCTTCAATCCGGGCATGATGTCCCGAGTGCGTGCTTATCTGCCGAACCTGCCCATGAGCTCGCCCATGCCCAGAAGATGGCCTTCCATCGAGGAAAGCACCTCCTCCTTGGTAGACCCGGGCGGGAGATCCAGCTCCGTATCCATTGCGAACACCCGGAAAAAATACCGGTGGGTCCCGGAAGGGGGGCAGGGGCCTCCATAGCCGATGGTGAGGAAGTCGTTGATCCCCTGGGTGCCTCCCGCGGCGGGCCTTTCTTCAGCCGGGATGTTCTCTGGAAGAGGTGACGCCTGGGGCGGAATATCGTAGTAGACCCAGTGCACCCAGATCCCCATGGGGGCGTCGGGGTCCTCGCAGATGACGGTGACGCTCCTGGTTCCTTCCGGCACCCCTTTCCACGCGATAGGCGGCGATACATTCTCTCCGTTACAGGTGTACTTGGGCGGGATCATCTCGCCCTGTCCGAATGCCTGACTGGTAATCTCCATCTGCTCTCCTCCCTCCGTGCCTGCAAGAGCCGGATTCAGCGGCGCACCGGTAAAAAGCAGGGTCCCCATGAGTACGGGGAAAAAATGTCTGAACATGACGGGCACCCCTTCGAAATAGGGTATAAAAACCATTTCTTCATTTCATAATAACCTTCGGCTGTGGGAAGGCAATCACGCCGCAGTCACTTATGGAGGATCCCCGCAGGCGGCTCCGGTCGTTCCAGAATCTCGCGCAGGGCAAGCCCGTTCTTCGGAGCATAGCCGCCGAAGTCGTTGTCGAAGTAGACATAGGCGTCTTTTCCCCACGATCTGATTTTGTCAGCCCACGATATGAGCTCATCGACGGTGTATTCAGAGGCATAGAGCTTCCGGGAGCCGTGGAGGCGGATGTAGACATGATCTGCGGTAACCGTCTCCAGATAGGGGAACCGGCCCGCGGTATCGGCGATGCACCAGGCTATACCGTGCTTCTCAAGGAGTGCCAGGGCCTGTTCCCCGGTCCAGCTCGGGTGCCTGGCCTCCAGCGCGTACCGGTAGCCGCCCGGCAGGAGAGCGAAGAACGCCGAGGCGGTCTCCTCCCTGAAATCCAGGGAGGCCGGGAGCTGGAAGAGGATGGGCCCCAGCTTGTCCCCCAGCGAAGAGACGTCGGAAAAAAATATGTCAAGCGATTCCTCGACCTCTTTGAGCCTGCGGATGTGCGTGATGTACCTGCTTGCTTTGACGGCCCAGAGAAATCCCTCAGGGGTCGAATTCCGCCACTTGCGGTAGGTGCTTTCCCTGATCCGGTGATAGAAGGTCGCGTTCACCTCCACCGTCGAGAAGACCCGGGAGTAGTGATCGAGCCACCGTGTCCGGGGGCAGTCTCCGGGATAGAACACCCCTTTCCAGTGCCGGTAGTCCCATCCCGACGTGCCGATATACGCGCGCATGCGACCTCCTTGAGCTGTCAGTTCAGCAGGTGTCGGGCATGAGCGTCCATCTGATCGTCCAGGCATGTCCCCCGGGGCCTTTTTCCAGGCATACCATCGTGCCGCTCTTGAACGATACGGTCAGTGCGTCGGCCGAGCCGGTCACCAGATACGAGCACAGGCGCTCCAGAAACGGCAGGTGACCCACCACCATGATATTCTCCTGCGCGTCTATGGTCCGGGCAAACGCCTCTACATCGTTGTTGGCGGCCAGCCCGGACACCTCCATGGCGCCGCGGCCTGGCTTGAGGTACGATGCCATGATCTCGGCTGTCTGTCGTGCGCGCGCGGCCGGGCTGTGGATGATGGTTTCCACGCGGACCCCCCGGTCCTGCGCGCGGGCGGCCACGCATTCCACCTCGGTGATACCCTCGCGGGAAAGCCTTTTCCGGGAATCGATCTCCTCCGGCAGGTTCCTGCCGTGCCGGACGAGGAAGAGTGCCATGGTTCAACCTCCTTAAAGAACAATACCGAAATCAAAATCCGCTTGAGAAGCAACGGGTGCAGTGCAGCCTTCACTTGGGAAAGCGGCATGGCCCTTCATATATAATCTATAGCACTTCCAGAGGAGGGGGCAATGGAGCCTCATATGATTTCGCGGATTGTCAGGAGCCAGAGGGAATTCTATTGCAGCGGGATCACCAGGAACGTGGAATATCGCCGGAAGCAGCTCAAAAAACTCCGCGATCTGATCGCCGGGGAAGACGGTCTCATCGTGGAGGCCCTGAAAAAGGATCTTGCAAAACCCGCCCTTGAGGCCTATGCCGCAGAGATTTCCCTGGTCCTGGGAGAGCTCGAATATGCGCTGAAGAAGCTCGAATCCTGGACAAGACCCAGGAAGGTCCGGAGCCAACTGGCCCTGCTGCCCTCATCGAGCTCCGTTGTCCCGGAGCCGCTGGGCGTGGTTCTCATCATCGCGCCGTGGAACTATCCCTTCCAGCTTGCAATAGCCCCCCTCATCAGTGCCGTGGCCGCCGGCAACTGTGCTATCGTCAAACCCTCCGAGCTCTCTCCCCATACCGCGGAAGTCATGGAAGAGCTGATCACCCGGCACATGGATCCACGGCACCTGTCGGTGGTGAACGGTGGACCGGACACGGCCCGGGAGCTCCTGGATCACCGCTTCGACCACATCTTTTTCACCGGCTCGTCCCGCGTGGCCCGGATGGTCATGGAGTCCGCCTCGCGCCATCTCACGCCGGTGACCCTGGAGCTCGGAGGGAAGAGCCCCTGCATCGTGGACAGGGACGTGAACATCGAGTATGCGGCTCGCAGGGTCGTGTGGGGCAAATTCTTCAATGCAGGGCAGAGCTGTGTGGCCCCGGACTATGTGCTGGTGGACGAGCGGATCAGAGACGAGTTCGCGGACGCCGTCAAGAGGGCGGTCGTCCGTTTTTACGGACAGGACCCCAGGAAGAGCCCCTACTATGCGCGGATCGTGAACCGGTCTCATTTCGACCGGCTCATGGGCTATCTCGATCAGGGAGACACCGTGGTGGGAGGGCAGGCCCTGGCCCAGGAGCTCTTCATCGCTCCCACGGTCCTGGACGCCGTCGACCCCGAAGCCCCTGTCATGCAGGAGGAAATCTTCGGACCCGTTCTCCCGCTCATCCCCTTCTCCTCTTTTCCCGAGGCCATTGCATTCGTGAACTCCCGGCCGAAACCCCTGGCGATTTACCTCTTCACCACGGACAGGGTGAAGCAGGAGCTGGCGAAAAACGAGACATCATCGGGGTCGTTCTGCATCAATGACGTTCTGGTCCAGTTTTTCTCGCACCATCTCCCCTTCGGAGGGGTGGGTGAAAGCGGCATGGGACGCTGCCACGGCAAGGCCGGCTTCGACACCTTCAGCCATACCAGGAGCATGGTGCAGAACACCCTCGCGTTCGACATCCCTTTGAGATACGCTCCCTACCGGTTCAAGCTCCCGCTGGTGAAGTGGTTCCTGTGAAGCCTCACTTTTAGTCAGCTGCAGCGGATTTCGTACACATATTCGCAATCCTGCGGCAAGAAATCTATCAATGACTGCTCTGGATAGTTCGCACGTACACTTACGACAACGTGTACTTGGAAATCGGGATCACATTCCACCTGGTTTTCATGCTTAAAGCTGGATCAAGGGGTTGCCCTTCAAAGGTCCATGCCATTGAATGTCAGTCGGGAACCGTACAGGGCAGATCCACGGCCATGACCTTTGCAGATCGGGCGGACGCACAGAGAAAGAACTGCCCGGACCGGTCTCCGGTCTGCCCGGAGAGTGCGCATGAGCAGGTGTCTTTTCACGCCGGTGACCGTGTCCTGAGGGCCGTTGCCACCGCTGCATCAAGATCCGCTGTGCCGGCCGGCTTGAAGATCAGCCCGGTGATGCCCTTCGATCGCGCATCCTGTTCGGTGATGACATCGTTGAAACCCGTGCACAGGAGGATCGGTATATCCGAGCGGACCTTCCTGACCTTTGCGGCAAGGTCCACCCCGTTCATCCGCGGCATGGTCAGGTCGGTCAACACGAGGTCGAAGACATCAGGATTATGAGAGAACAGGGCCAGCGCCTCCACACCGTCCGCTGCCGCGGTCACGGAATAGCCCAGCCGCTTGAGCATCTTGCTCACGCTGGAAAGGACCGGACGTTCATCATCGACGAGGAGGATATTCCCCTGCATCCGATGATCATTTCCGGCACGCAGTTTCCGGGCTGCGGGCCTCGCCCGGGTGACCGGAAAGAACACGGTGAACCGCGACCCTTTTCCGGGTTCACTCTCCACGGTGATCGTGCCTCCGTGGTCTCTGACGATTCCATGGATGACAGGGAGCCCCATGCCGACGCCTTTCCCCACCTCCTTGGTCGTGTAGAAGGGCTCGAAGATATGAGTCATGACCTCGGGTGTCATCCCCCTGCCGGAATCCTTCACCAAAAGCTGGACATACTCCCCCGCCTTGATCTCCGGGTGATCCGCTGTCTCGGTCAGGCAGGTGTTCGTCAGGCTTATCTCCACGACCCCGCTCTGCGACGGCAGTGCATCCGCCGCGTTTTTGCACAGATTCATGATGACCTGCTGGATCTGGGTGGCATCGCCCATGACCGTATCGTCAGCGGCATCGATGTGCTGTCTGATCTCGATGGTGCTCGGCAGGGACGACCGGACAAAGGCGAGGGTTTCCGAGATCAGGGGCTTGACACTGATCGGGGTGAACCTCTGCTCCGACCGCCTGCTGAACGAAAGGATCTGCTTGACCAGGTCCCTCTGGCGGTACGCCGCCGTGAGGATCTGCTGCACGGTCTGGTGCCACGGCGTATCAGCAGGCATCTCGTCCAGCAGCGATTCAGCCTCAATGATGATGGGGTAGAGCATGTTGTTCAGGTCATGGGCTATTCCGCCTGCGAATCTGCCCAGGGCCTCGATCTTTCTGGCATGGACGAGCTGCTCGACGGCCTTTCTCTTCTCTTCCTCCGCCTTGAGGCGCTCATTGATTTCCTCGCCCAGCTTCCGGTTTCTCTCTTCCAGCTCATCCGTGCGTTCCTTCACGAGCTCTTCGAGATGATCCCGGTACCGGAGCAGGTCTTTCTGCGCCTGCACCCGTTCGGTGACGTCCTGGCTGCTGCATACGAGGCCCAGAAACCTGCCTTCGGGCGAGAACCTGGGGTTCCCGTACGACTCGATCCATCTCCACCGTCCGTCGGCGCACCGCATCCTGCCCATTGCATGGAAAGGCCTTTTCTCGCTCACGGCCCGGAGGAAGGCGCCCACATACGCATCCTTGTCGCCGGGGTGCAGCAGGCTACGCCATCTCGTGCCCCTGATCTCTTCCAGCGACATCCGGAAGAACTCGCGGTATGAGGAGTTCACGAACTGGATCTCGCCGTTTTCGTCGCCCACCCAGATCATGAGCGGAGAGCTGTCCGCCATGATGCGGAAGCGTTCCTCGCTCTCGCGGAGCCGATCTTCGAACCTCTTGCGCTCGGTGATGTCGAACACATAGGCCTTGTAATCGATGAGCTCGCCGTTTTCGTCGAACCGTCCCACGGCGTTGCCCACGATATAAATGATCTTCCCGTCTCGCCGCCTGCGTCTTCCGGTGTAGGGGGTCAGCGCTTTCCTCTCGCGCAGAGCGGAGATGAAACCGTCAAACGACTCAGGAGTCAGATGAAGATCGCGGAAGTTGCTTGCGAGCGCATCTTCACGGCTGGAGAATCCGAAAATATTTACAAACGACGGGTTGCACATCTGAATCCGGCCGTCCGCGGCAACGATGTAGTTTCCGGTCAGGTCCTCCTCGAAGAGTTTCCGGTATTTCTCCTCGCTTCGAACAAGGTCTTCTTCGGCTTTGCGCCCCCGGGTGAAGTCGCCATAGACGATAGCCACCCCGCAGCCCTTCACGGGAAGGGGAGCGGCGGACACACTGATCCAACGGATGCTCCCGTTTTTTCTCTCGATGCCCATCACGACATTTTCTATGAGGCGCCCTTCCTTCAGTGCCCTGACGCCCGGGAACTCCTCCACGGGCATACGCGTTCCATCGGATCTGACGATCTGCCACGAGGCGCCGGTTATGGCCCTTGCCTCGTGCTCTTCACGGGGGATCTCCAGGATGCGCCCGGCCTCGTTGTTCACCTCCACGATGTTGCCGTGCTCATCGGTAATGGTGATCCCCAGGGGGAACGAGGCAAAGAGTTTTTCATACCTGTCTATACGGGACTCGAGCCTTTTCTCCGCCGCCTCATGCCGGGACAAGGCTTCTTCCAGCTCGGCGATCCTGCTGCCGGCCTCGTTCAGCCTGTTTTCAAGCTGCTTCCGGGAAATTTTCTTCAGAGTCACGCGACAGACCCCTGTTATCGCCCCGGTTCTCCTTCCGATACGCCTTCCGGGCATGGTTCACTGCATGACAGAGCACTGTTTCACGATATATTGCCACCAGATGTTTTGATGAAACCCGTTTTTGAAGGATTCTCACCCTCCGCCGCCCCCGGTGGCGGGGGCCCGGCCTTCCGGCCCTGCATCCTTCAGGGCCTTTTCGATGGCGCTTTTCAGCTCCTGCATGTCGGCGGGCTTGGGAAGCAGATCGTATACGCCGCTGTTTCCCAGCCTGTTTTCACTGACTGCATCGCTGAAGCCGCTGCAGAGAATGACCGGGACACCGGGACGGATACCGGTGATCTCTGCGGCGAGCTCTACTCCGGTCATATGCGGCATGGTTTGGTCAGTGATCACGAGATCATAGGCATCCGGGTTCGCGGCAAACAGGCTCAATGCCTCCGCGCCGCTGACCGCCGCCGTCACCTCATAACCCAGAATCTTCAGGACCTTGCTCACGCTGGTGAGGATGATCGCCTCGTCGTCGACCAGCAGGATCGATTTTTTCTCCGGTTTCCCGGGTGTGCCGGGGGCCCGGCTGGGGAGTTCCTCGTCCGTCTCGCGGGTCGTCGGGAGGTACACGGTGAACAGCGATCCTTTTCCGGGCTCGCTCTCCACCCTGACGGCGCCGCCGTGGCCCTTGACGATCCCATGGATCACCGACAGTCCCATCCCGCTTCCCTTGCCAACGTCCTTGGTGGTGTAGAAGGGCTCGAAGATATGAGACATGATCTCGGGCGCCATTCCGGTTCCGGTGTCGGAGACCGTGAGCTGAAGGTACTCTCCCGCCTGAGTCTCCCGGGTCGCGAGATCTTCCGGAAGATCGACGTTCGCCAGGGCCACTTCGATGGTCCCGGTATGCGGCTCGATCGCATCTGCGGCATTTCTGCACAGATTCATGACGATCTGCTGGATCTGCGTGGCATTGCCGAGGACCGTGTCGTTTTGTGCGTCGTTGGTCAGGACGATCTCGATGGTGCTCGGCAGGGACGAGCGCAGGAAGGTGATGGTCTCCTCGATCAGCCCGGAGACCGCCACAGGCTTGAGCTGCTGCTCGTTGCGCCTGCTGAACGAGAGGATCTGCCTCAGCAGGTCTCTCTGCCGGTAGGCCGCGCTCAGAACCAGGCGGATGGTCTGATCCCGGGAATCGCCGAAGGGGACCTCCTCGGCGAGCATCTGGAGGTTCAAGATAATGGGATAGAGCATGTTGTTCAGGTCGTGTGCGATTCCGCCTGCGAATCTGCCCAGGGCTTCCATTTTCTGGGTCTGGATGAGCTGGTTTTCCAGTCTCGTCTTCTCTTCTTCTGCGCGCATGCGCTCGGATATCTCCTCTTCGAGCTGCCTGTTCCTCTCCTCCAGCTCAACGGTACGCTCCCTTACGATCTCTTCCAGGTGGTCGCGGTGCCTGCGCACCTCTTCTTCCGTTTTCAGGCGGACCACGGCCGCAGCAATCTGGTCGGTAGCCGCCTTCATCAGGGACAGATCCTCTTCGCTGAATGTCTCGCGGTCGCGGGCCCCGAACGAGAGCGTGCCGATAACCCTGCCGCCTTCGACCTGAAGCGGATGGCACGCATAGGCCTTGAGGCCGTACGCCTCGACCTGCTCCGCCCTCAGCCCGGAGGTTGCGGGGCTTTTATCCGCCACGACAGGGCAGCCATTCCGGAGAGATTCCCCGGAGCACACGGCACCATAGTCCAGTCGCTCGATCTTTGCGGCCTCTTCTCCGGGGATCCCCGCAAAGGCATTGAGATGAAGGAACCCGCTTTTTTCATCGAGCAGATAGTTGAAGTAGGCCTGGCAGCCCAGGTATTCCATCACCCTCCGGCAGAGTGAATCCACGGCCTTCCGGGGCTCTCTTGCCCGGAGCAGCTCGCCCGCGGTGTTTGTCAGCAGCTCGAACCGTCCGGCCATCCGCTGCAGCGATTCCTCGGCCCGAATCCTCGTCAGGGCGGCGACGAGGTAATCCGTCAGTCTCTCCCACAGGGCGATGACAGGGGGCGAGAAGAGCCCTTCCCTGGGGTCGCAGAGCTGGAGCAGCCCCAGCCTTTCTTCTCCCGAGCGCAAGGGGATGAGCGCGACCGACTCGTAGCCGAAGACATTGCACCGGTTTCTCAACTGAATCTTCAGGTCCTCCTCGATGGTCCCGGAGGCGAGCTTCGTGGTGCTGTTGGTCCAGAAGCTCCCGCGTTCGGTGAAGAAAGGCATGTACGATGGGACGTTGCCGAGGATTACGCTGCCGCACAGGCACTCAAGCGCCGGTTTATCCGGGTCGCGGCGCACGGGGGTATCCTGATCGTCCTGCCGGCACAGCAGGTTCTCCAGTCTGACAAACTCCTCGGGAAACCCGCTGGCATGGCTGTACGGATAGTCCCCGTCTCTTTCCAGCCGGATCGCAACGGCCCGGCAGCCCGACTTCTGCTGAAAGAAGTCCACCACCATGCGGACCAGGTCTTCGGACGTTCGGATCTCGTTGGCGAGGCGGAGAAACTCCACCGCTGTCTCCCGCTCGAGCTCGGCCTCCTTGCGCCTGGCGATTTCCGTGTTCTGCTCGTGCACGTGCTGCTCGAGCGCGACGTTTGTCCTGCCGAGCTCCTCCCTGCTTTGGATCAGGTTCCGGAACATGAGGTGGTAGGGTTTTCTCAGGCCCGTTGAAATCACGGCCCGGTACAGGAGGTAGTAGGCGGCTATCTTGAAGAAGTGGCCGAGCTCGTTGAAGAGGTCGTAGACCCCGAAATAGCGCGTGAACGAGAGCTCCGCCGCCACATTGAGCACCATCACCCCGACAATGAGCCGGAGCACGCCGGGGTCGAACGACCGCCTGAATGCCAGCACCGCCCCGAGGGATAGGATGAAGATGAGGCTGATGACATACTCGCTGCCGACCTTGAACGCAGTCAGCCCGGCGCCTTCCACGTAGCAGTCGGGGAATATGTCCCAAAGAAAGATCGAAAGCAGGGAAAGGACCGTCACCGCGGTAAACACCGCAAAGACACCCGAAGGCCTGAACGCTCGCTTCAGGAACATCAGGGCCGCCAGGAACGAAACGGCGTGCATATACCTCGTCAGGATCCACAACTCGGTCGCCAGGTTGGCGCCCGGGGTGTCGAACACCCCCATGCCCTTGTACGCAAGGGCATGGAGCCCGTCGAGGAGTCCGATGAACAGGGACGCGATGCCGAGGAAAAGCACATAGTTATTGTCCATCAGCCTCCGGGAGTTCCACGCGAACATGAACATGCCCACCGAGATGGCGATGCAGAAGCCCTCGGCGATGCTGTGAAACAGGGTATAGCTGTGCAGCGTGGTCAGGTGCAGCAGGAACAGGGTCAAAGCGCCGAGGAGAACATATGCGCCTGCTTCGAGTACGGCGCCCGGTTCCCGGAATCTTGGTTGCTTCATGTTGTGATCATTCATCATATTCTTGAGCTGATCGCCTGGATCAGCGCCTGTCTCTTTTCTATGTCTCGAGTATATGTCCGTACAAGGAAAGAGGTCTTTTGTCCACCAGGCAGTCAGCTCGCCAGACCCTGGTTATCGGGCATGCGCCCCGCCTCCCGCGAGAAAGCGGCTCCCCATCACCGGATTCCCCATTGTCCCTCATCATGCTATACAATTGCATCCGGCATGTAAACCCTTGTTTTTTCAACCTGATATTGAGGCATATGTACTGGCTTTTATACAGGTTTTCTCCAGCCGGACACAGGCTCGTCATGATGCCTTTCCCTGCTGAAGGGAGACGGCCGGGCTGGCTGCCGGTCCCCGGTCAGGCTGCCGCGGGTCTCTCCCGCGTACGGGGAGGACCGGGGACATGCCCTGCCCCCACCGGAGATACCGGAGCTTTCCGCCTGATCGGGCGTCCTGCCCGTATGCCGGCGTCTCTGATAACATCAGGCGCGCAGCAGCGGGCAATCCGGGCGCTGCCCTCGAGCAGGCCGCATTGATGACGCGCGGAAATTTTCCATTGCCCTTGGCGAGGGAAGTGGTGTATTCCTCACAGGTCTTTTGAAATCTCCCTGGAGGAACTGCATGGGTATCATGTCCAATACCGTGAGCATCTACCAGTACGAGGTCCTGGGGGACACCCCCGAAGGGGACCTGCGGCTGTGGATTCAGCAATGTCTCGAGAAAAACAGGTTCGAGCCCATCGATACCGTGCCGGACGGCGAGTCGGTAGGATGGGTGCGGTTCGATGAGCAGAGCGATTCCGACTTCGGCAGCTTCGGTGCGTTTTCCTTCGAGCACTACTGCCTCTTTACCCTGAGAAAGGACGTGCGCAAGGTGCCTGCGGCCCTGCTCAAGAACCTGGTGGAAAAGGAGTGCGGGCAGTGGCTCAGGGAGCGGCCCAAGCTCCACAAGGTGCCGGCCGGGAAGAAGCGCGAGATCCGCGAGAACATCCACGCCTCCCTGCTGGCTCGGTCGCTTCCCGACCCGTCGGTTGTCGACGTGCTCTGGAACACCGAGACCGGGATTGTCACCGTGGCGAACATCGGGGCCAAGGTGCTCGATTTCGTGGAGGACGAGTTCACCAAGACCTTCGAAGGGCTTTCCTTAAGCCCCATTCACCCCATCAGACGGGCCGAGAAAGTCCTGCCCGCCGAGCACCTCGATGCGCTGGTCCGGGTGAACCAGGCGTCTTCCCGCGACGTGCTGCTGCAGATCAAGAAGAACAGGTGGCTCGGCTGGGAATTCTTCCTGTGGCTCATGTACAAGAGCGCCGAGGGCAGCTCCGAGTACCAGGTGACCCGGGAAGGGCCCGCCGAGACGGGAGACCACTTCGTCGCCTATGTGTACGACCGGTTCGTGCTCACCCAGGACCACGAGGACGGCACGAGGAAGAGCACGATAAGCGGGCCCCAGAAGGACTTTTCCGAGGCCTGCAAGGCGATCGTGAGCGGGAAGAACATCACGGAGGCGACCCTGTATTTCGAGAAGGATATGTTCAAGTGGAAGATGAGCATCAAGGGCGACATCTTCGCCTTCGGATCATTCGGCTGCCCTCCGGTCAAGATCGAGAAGGACGAGATGACCGATCCGGCCATGGAGAGAGAGGCGGTTTTCTTCGAGCGGATGAACCTCCTGGAGACCGGCATCCAGCTCTTTGAGAGCCTCTTCGGCGCCTTTCTCTCCGACCGGCTGACCGGCCCCTGGCCCCAGATCACCCACGCCATCAACGAGTGGCTGCATAAAACCTGATTTCTTGGGGAGGCGGATATGAGGATCTTCATCATCGTGGGCATGCCGGCGGCTGGCAAGAGCATCGCCCGGACCTATGCAGAGAAAGAGGGATATCCCTACCATGCAACCGGCGATGTGGTGCGCGCCGAGGTCAGGGCGCGGGGGCTGAAGCCCGGGCCCGATACCATGGCGCAGGTCTCTGACGAGCTCAGGGGCGAAGACGGCATGGGCGTCACCAGGGTCGCTCTGGAGAAGGTGCTGGAAGAGGCGAGCCGCATCGTCTTTCTGGAGGGCATGAGGTCCTGGCCCGAGATCGAGCTCATCCGGGAGAAGGCCGAGGCCGTTGTGGTGGCCTTCCTGGCCCCGAGGCCCTTAAGGAGGCAGAGGGTGATCTCCCGGGGAAGGGCGGACGACTCGCCCGAGGCGTTCGAGGAGCGCGACTGGAGGGAGATCGTCTACGGCGCGGCCATCCCCATTGCGCTCGCTGACGGCTATGTCGTCAACACCTCCACCATGGAAGACGCCGAGAAGGATCTCGACGCCATTGTCCGCCGGTACGACGCGGGCTGAGGCGTAATCAGGCCACTGTTCGGACGGCCCTGCAGCGCGTATACGGGCGCCCCTGTTCCATTCCTTTTTCCTGTCCCGCAGCCGCTGCACCGGTCCAGACGTGCCGGCGGCGGGAAAGCGCCCGTGACGTCCTGTACCGCTCTCACGCCGGGAAGGACCGGCCCGGTGCTTTTCCTGCTCACGGTCAAGCCTGGAGGCACCTTCACGCAGGGATGAAATCCGGAGGCCGCACCTCTACGAGCGTCACTGCCCCGACCGGGCACACCGTCGCGCAGAGACCGCAGCCGATGCAGACATCGACATCGAGAAGCACGGCGTCGCCGTTCTCTGAGCCGAGAGCCTTCACCGGACAGATATCCGCGCACAGGCCGCACGCCGTGCAGGCCTCTTTGTCGAGATGCGCCTGATAGCGGCTGGGGCTGAGCACCGCCCTCCTGGTCTTTTCGTCCGTAGCGAAGCGGAGCATCTCGCAGCAGCAGCTGCAGCAGTTGCAGATCACGTTGGACCGGCCCGCGGTGTTTTCGGTCATGTGCACGAGCCCTGCCTTGCGTGAGGTCTCCAGGATCTCTCTTGCCTCGGCCGCGTCGATCCGCCTGCCGGTGCCCCGCTTGATGGCATACTCGGCTCCGCGGTTGATCTGGATGCACACCTCAAGCGGGTGGTCGCATCTCCTGAGGAGCGTTCGGCAGGCGCAATCGGTCACCGCGATGACCCGCGCCCCCTCCAGCATGCCCAGGGCGTCTTCGTGAGCCAGGACCTGGTTCCTGGGGGTGATGCTCTCGCCAATGGGGATCACCCGCATGAACGAGGGCATCTTGATCTGGGTCACGAGCTCCAGGAGCATCGGGTAGTCGGTCTCCTCGAACTCCATCCACAGGTCCATGAGCTCTTGCGGCGCCTCTTTCCACAGGATGGTCGCATCGTGGAACTGGATGATGTGCCTGGGCATCCGGTAGGTGGTCACCCCGTCTTTGACGGCCTCGAAAACAGCGCCTTTGTGGAAGAGCCCGCCCAGGGTCGCGAGCATGTCGTCCCCGGTGGTGCCGAACCGGCCGGCAAGCTCTTGGGCGGTGGCGGGCAGGGCATTGACGATCTTCGCCTCGTCCTCCGAACACACGGTTTCCCATATCCTGGGCAGCACGGCGGAATGTTCCATGAGGAGTTTTTTCGACAGTTCCCGGTAAATGTCTTGCAGGCCCATGTCATCCTCCTTATAATAGATGGTGAAAAATCATCGCATATCCAAATACAAAAGCATGGATTTCTCTAGTCGGCAAGCAGATTGTATGCATGAAATACAAAAAGGGCTTTTTTAAGATGCGAGGAGAACGGACATGGCATGTCTCTATAGCCAGAAAGACATTCAGAACACCTACGAGATCATTCAGGAGCACATGCAGACCAAGAACATCATCAAAGAGCACGCGATCAACCGGCAGGACATCCGGGAGGTGGCGCTGGGTTCGCTCGACCTTTCCGGGATGAAGCGGGTGCTCGACCTGGGCTGCGGGTACGGGTTCTTCACCGAGAAGCTTCGGGGAAGACTGGCGGAGGGCGCGCACATCCTGGGCATCGACCTGGTGGACCGGCAGAACCGCGCGGTGTTTCTCCAGACCGTAGACGAGATCGGGTATCGGGGCGAGTTCATCCGCTCGCAGGCGGATGTCATAAAAGACATGGACGAATCGCGCTTCGACCTGGTCATCGCCAGCTACTCGCTCTACTTCTTCCCGCACCTCATCGCCGACATCGCCCGGGTGCTCTCACCCGGAGGCGTCTTCATCACCGTGACCCACAGCAGGCATTCCCTGAAGGAGGTGACGGAGCTCGTTCCCCGCTGCATGGAGATCATGGGGCTGACTCCGCCCCAGGAGATCACTATCAACAGGCTCTTCCAGTCGTTCTGCATGGAGAACGGGGAAGAACGGCTCACCCCCTTTTTCGGGAAGGTGGACCGGATTCTCTACAAAAACGACCTGCTCTTCTCCCTGGACCGGATCAGCGAGTGCATCGACTACCTCGACAAGAAAAGGCACCTGATCTTCAAGGATATCATGGAAACCCATCCACAAAAGATGGAAGATGTGGTATCCTCCTTTCATACAATGATATTCGAGCTGGCAAAGGAGCGGGGCAGGGTCGTTCTCACCAAGGACGACGCCGTGTTCCGGTGTTTCTCTCCGCGAAGGGGTGCTTGATACAGCATGAAAAAACAGAGGATATACTGCCCGTACTGCGGCAATCCCGTGGTTCATCGTCAGATGGAAGGAAAGATGCGGGATTTCTGTATGCAGTGCGCCAATGTGTTTTATGAAAACCCCCTGCCCGTGGCGAGCAGCATCGTGGTCAACGAAAACCGCGAGGTACTGCTCGTCAAGCGGAAGAACGAGCCGTACCAGGGCATGTGGTGCCTTCCCATCGGGTTTGCCGAGGCGGACGAGGAGGTGAAGGACGCCGCGCTGCGCGAGCTCAGGGAAGAGGCCGGCATCGAGGGAAAGGTGGTGAGGCTCGTGGACGTGGACACTGTGGACAACTACTTCTACGGGAGCCTCGCCATCGTGACCTACGAGGTCACGCACACGGGCGGCACGCCCGCGGCCGGGGACGATGCCGTGGAGGCGCGGTTTTTCCCGGTTTCTGAGCTGCCGCCCCTGGCGTGGTCGTCGAACGAAAAGGCCATCAGGATCTATGTCGAGTTTTACCGGGACACCTGGGCCATGGTCGACTCGTACCGGCAGCTCTTTCCCGAGATCGACGCCCTTGCCCTGGGCGACGTGGCCCCGGGCGCTCAGGGGCAGAAAAACTTCCTGTCGAACGTTCTGGTGACCATCATCGAGAAGAACGCAGCCGAGATAACCAGGGAGTGGGTGCACGAGGTGAGGTCGAGGATCCCGGTTCTCTCCATGCATGCCGAATATCTGGGCGAGATGAACCGCAAGGTGCTCAAGGCGGTCCGGCAGGGTCTGCACGAGCACGGTGATTCCTTTGATTCCTTAAGGTTCAAGGACAACGGCAGGGATCTCAAGCGGCTCGACATAGGCTTTCCGGACGTGCTCAACGCCATGGCCCTGAGCAGGAAGGGCATCTGGATGCACGTCATCCGTAAAAAGATCCTCTCCTCTCCCATGGAGATCTATATCACCCTGGAGCTCAACAACCGGATCATCTTCCTCTACGACAGGATCATCTACCACCTGTCCTCGGGATATATGGAGTGAGGAGATCTCCCGTGCCCGCGGCAACGTCTTGGTCGGGCCACGTGAGGGGCCGGCTCCGGGCCTGAAGGGCATCGTCCTTCTCGCCGCTTCGAGAAGGATCGCGTTTCTCCGGTGGACAGCTGTCGAAAGCCATGCTGTCCGGCTCTCGTCAGCCGGAAGCGCCGGGGGACGGAACCTGCCAGAGAAAGGTCTTGTCCGTGAGAAACCGCTCTACCTGCTCGACCGACTGACCGGCCTTTCTCTCCAGGGCCTCGGCCGTGTTGAAGGCATTATGGGGCGTGAGGATCACGTTCTCCCGCTTCAGGAGCTCCAGGCAGGCCCGCACATCCTCATCATCGACCGGGACGCCCGAGCGGAGGCTCACGGCGAGCCCGCTCTCGTTTTCAAACACGTCCAGGGCCGCACCGCTTAAATAACCCTCGTCCAGCAGCCGCAGCAGGTCCCGGTGGGGCGAGAGCTCGCCCCGGGCAATGTTCACGAAGACCGCGCCCCGCCGTGCGCGCTTCAGGAGCTCATAGCTGAAGTACCCCCTGTTTTCGGGCGTGAGGTTCATGGCGCACACGATCACGTCCGCCCGCGCGAGACCCTCCTCGATGCCCACATAGCGCACGTTGCGGTGCTTCCGGAGGATGTCGACCCCCATGACCTCCATTCCCAGGGCACGGCCCAGGCGGCAGATCTCGGAGCCGATGTTCCCCACCCCGGCCACCAGGAGGGTCCTGCCCAGGCACTCACCCCCGGTGAGACCGTCGCGCTCGAATCTCTCGAACCGCCGCATCTGCTGCCCGAGCTTCCTCAGGAGCGCCATCCACAGGAGCAGGGCCTGTTCGGCCACTGCGCGGCTGCAGTACCGGGGGAGATATCCGGCGGGAATGTCGCTGCCGGTTTCCACCCGGAAACGGTTCACATGGTCGTAGCCGGTGCTCCTGGTGAGGATGCCCTGGAGCAGGCCCGCCCATCCGGGCGGGATCACCGACTGGGTGCGGATGCTGATGAAGGGCGAGGGAGGGACGCTGAACAAGCATTCCTGAACCGTCAGAGGCGTGAACCCCGCCCGCACGTCCGGGGAGAGGAGGCGCCTTAAAGACAGCGTCTCCTCGGCAAAGGCCTCGTAGAAAAAGACATCGAACTTTCCGGGTCGGTCGCTCATACCACTCAATGTTCTCTACCATATCAGGGATGATCTGGATACCGGATAGAAGGAGGATTCGTTTCAAGTTCTTCCGGTGAAAAACCGTAAGAATAGACCAGGAAATCGAAATGCCGGCAAAGAGGCCCCGGCGAGGCAGGGAGGTTTCCTTACCTATGAAGAGATTGCTTTCATTTTTCATTCCCGGCGGCATACTGTTCTGCGCGGCCCTGATCATGATCGGTCCGGATACCCTGCATTCCCTGGTGCCCTCGGTCGTAAGTGTGGCGCAGCCCGTCATCCTGGCCTCGGCAATATTCATCGGATGGAGGTTCAACCGGAGCTCCCTGGTGTTCGCCGTGATCATCCTGGCGCTGTGCGACCGTGCCCTGCTCACCTGGGTGCAGGGCTTCCCGCTGTCGGCGGGTCCGCCGCGGATCGTGTACCATGCCGTAACCCTGCTGCTGCCGCTCAACCTCATGGTGCTGAACCTGATGCAGGAGCGGGGCTTTCTCACCTTCCGCGGTATCGCGAGGATATCGTTCATCGCGATCCAGCCCCTGATCGTCCTGTTCTTCGCCAGGTCGCATCCGGACGCGTTCCTGAACAGGCTCACCCACCCCGTGATGCCCTTGAGCCTGCCCGAGGGCGTGCCGCTTGCCCAGCCGGCCCTTCTGGCATTCGGTTTGGCCCTGACGGTGACCGCGATCAGGTTCATGAAGCACCAGGGGGCAAAGGAGAGCGGCTTCTTCTGGGTGCTGATCACCCTGCTCACGGCTCTGGGGGCGGGGCTTGGCGCGATCGACCGGATGTTTTTCTTTGCCGCGGCCGGGTTCATACTCCTGGTGTCACTCATCGAGTCCTCCCATGCCATGGCCTTCAAGGACGAGCTCACCGGGCTGCCCGCCCGCAGGGCCCTGAAAGAGGATCTCCTGAAGCTGGGCAACCGCTACACCCTGGCCATGCTCGATATCGACCACTTCAAGAAGTTCAACGACCGTTACGGGCATGATGTGGGCGACCAGGTGCTCCGAATGGTTGCGGTCAAGCTCGCGGGGGTATCGGGCGGAGGAAGGGCCTTCCGTTACGGCGGCGAGGAGTTCACGGTGATCTTTCCGGGCAAGCACGCGGACCAGGCCCATCAGCACCTGGAGGACCTACGCCGGGAGGTGGAATCATCCCGGTTTGTCATTCGGAGCCGCATGAGGCCCCGGAGAAAGCCCAAGCGCATACGCTCCGGCAGCAAGCCGAGGAAAGAGGTGTCCATCACGGTCAGCATCGGCATGGCGTGCCGCGACGAGAAGAACACCAAGCCCCAGTCCGTGCTCAAGGCCGCTGACAAAGCCCTGTACCGTGCGAAAAAACAGGGCAGGAACCGTCTGTGCGCGTGAGCATACCCTGAACATGAAACCGCTGTCTTAAGCGTCCGCTGACCAGAGGACTTTTTTAAGAAGACAGGGTCTCATTTCCCTTCGATCGGGCGGCACCCAGGGCCGGGCGGATGCCGTACCCTTTGATGCGTTCTCGCGGTCCGGCGGATGCCGCATTCCTGGTGCGTTCTCACGATCCGGCGGATAGTCCGCCTTTCCGGGTTGTGCGGCTTTCCCTGTAGCGGGGAGCGCTCTTTGCCTGCACACTGCGCAGGGTGATGCACAGGATCTCGCCGGTACGCCAGAGGCGCATGCGCGGACCCCAGGTTCCGGTTCCGCGGCAGACGATTGCGGTCATGTCCCCCACCTGATAGCGGCCTTCCAGCAATGGATACGCGAGCCGGACCAGATAGCCGAAGGGCCAGATCTGTCCGCCGTGGGTGTGCCCGCTGAGCATCAGGTCCACGCCTTCTTCCGCCGCCCTTTCGTACTGGAGCGGTGTGTGTGAGAGCAGGATCACGGCCCCGGGCGGTCTGCCCGCCAGCGCATGTGCGAGAGGATCTCCCCCGTGTCCTCTTCTCCGGTGGACCGTGAGGTCCTCGACTCCCGCCAGGACGAGCCCGGGGCTGATTTCGACCCAGCGGTTGATCAGCACCTGGACGCCCGCGGCATCGAGGGTGGCGAGGCCGTCGTCGCCGCTCCGGCGGAAGTCGTGGTTGCCGGGAACGGCCCAGACTCCGAGAGGCGCGGAGAGGCCCTGGAGTGCAGGCACCAGTTCGGCATGGGAAGCGCCGCGTCCTTCGAAGAGGTCGCCGAGCAGGACCACGAGGTCGGGCTCAAGGCCGCGCACCTGGGCGGCCCTGGCCTCCAGCCACGATTTTCCCGGATGCGGTCCGACATGCAGGTCGGACAGGGCAACGAGCACCTTGCCCTCCATCTCGCGGGGAAGCCCGGCAATGCGCACCTCGTAGTCGTGCACCTCCGGCGGCCGCAGGCCCTGAACGAGTGCGATAGCGGAAAGCAAACCTCCCGCGAGAAGGGCCAGGCCGCGGAGCGCGGGGGCGGACCTTCGCATGAGAAGCCCGAAGCCGGTGACGGTGTCCACTGTCAGAAGGGCGGTCGCGGTAAGGAACAGTACGGCCATCCAGTTCATCCCGACCAGTTGGACGGCCGCGGCGGCCCCGGAGACGCCGCGGCCGTACACGCGGCCCAGATAAAAAACGAGCCAGAGGATCATGCCCGAGATCACGATGACTCTGGTGGGGATGCGCTGTTTCACGAACGGGACCGATGCGGCGCGCCAGAAGACATAGACATGCATCACGGTGACAATCAGGATGAGTATCGTGCCGAACATGACCGGGAAGTGTATGACGAGGCTGCACCGCGCGTCAAGGGATTGCACTTGGGGAGGATGCGGTGTGGTCTCTCTCCTGACGGCTTTTTGCCCGGGCAGCGCTAGTCCTTTTTCTCGAGGTTTTTCTTCTGCTGTATCGCCGTCCTCACGGCCTCTTTCATGTCGTTATTCTGCGGGTCGATGGCGAGGAGCCCCTGCCAGAGTGTGATGGCCTTATCGAGATTGCCCTGTCTGTATGCCTCGAAACCCTGTCTCGTGAGGGTTTGTCTGCAGAAGTCGAGTTTCGTGTTCAGATAGGCATGGTCAAAGGAGAGGGCTTGCTCAAGACATTCGAATTTCTGGTAATCCTGCCGCAGGATATAATACAGACCGCCCGCAGCTGCGATGTCTCCCTTCTCCAGCCTCTCATCGGCGGCTGATCGGATCCCTTCGAGACATTGTGCAAACTCTTTGGCCAAAGATCCGTCATCCGGCTGCGACCGGTACGCTTCAGAGTACAGGCTTATCGCCTTCCGGTGCTCACCTGCCTGGACATGTTTTCTGGCCCCCTCCACAGTCTGGGCTCGATCCGGAACCCTCGGGGCAGGCCCGGCCGGGGCCGGTGTTTGAACCGGGCTTTCAGGCGACGTCGGGATATCCGTCCCGGCACACGACTGGAGGCCGAGCAGGAACGCTGCGATACAGGCAAGGAGGACAGCTTTCATGATATTATTCATGGTCAGACCAGCTTGAGCACGGACTGGGGCGCCTTGTGGACCCGGTGCTTTTCCATCTGCTCGATAAAGACCCTTACCAGGTCGGGACGAAACTGTACACCGGACATGCGGGTGATCTCCTTCAGGGCCTCCTCTTCCGAAAGCGCCTTTCGATACGGCCTGTCCGACGTCATTGCGTCGAACGTGTCTCCAATGGCTATGATGGCTGCAAACAGGGGAATGTCGTCTCCGGTCAGCCCGTCGGGATAGCCCTTTCCGTTGTGCCACTCGTGGTGATGGCGGGTTGAGGGTATGTACCTGGCCAACGAGGGTGCCCAGCTGAGAATCGAGGCGCCGTATTCCACGTGCGACATCATCTCCTTGTATTCGGCGGGACTGAGCTTGTCCGGTTTGAGCAGGATGGAATCGGGTGTTTTTATCTTGCCCACGTCATGAAAGAGACAGGCAACCTCGAGCTCCGCGAGCTCGTCCCGGGAAAGGCCGATCTCCTTGCCGATGAGGAGCGAGAGCCGGGCGACCCGTGCGGAATGCCCGTGGGTATAGGAGTCTCGTGCATCTATGGCCGCGGCCACCACCTTGACGATGGAAACATACGCGTCTTCGAGATCGTGCGCATATTTGCCCAGTTTTTCCCTCTGATCCGCCAACTGAGCGGACATTTCGTTGAAATTGCGCGTCAGGTTGCCCAATTCGTCCTGGGAAAAGATCCTGAGCTGTTTTTTGGTTGTTCCGCTTTTCAATACATCCACGCCCGCAGAGAGCTCTCTGATGGGCTTTATCAGGAAAGACGCGAGCAGCGAGCTTGCGAAAATGCCTAAGAGAGCGATGATTCCGAAAATGACCAGCACCCTGTCGGCGACCTTTTTCTGCGCCTCTATGAGCACCGACCTGTTCATGCCGAGGACCACATTGCCCAGCGCCTTATCCATGAAGACAATGGGGCACGATATCTCGAACACGGCGTCCGACGGGTCCGGAAGCTCTCTTACCGTGGTGCCGTCGCCGGCCTCTCTGAAGAGCCGGCCCCGGGTGATGTGCATGGTCTCGCCGATCATGGGGGTGTCGCTGTGGACGACGACCTTCATATTCGCATCCACGATTGCGACGTACGGCATGTCGCTGTTCGACGACTTGGCCTTGAAAACAAGCGTGTCCAGGCCCAGGAGATCCCTCGACAGGAGGCTGTAGCCTGCAGAGGCCGCGATGCTTTTGCCCACGGATTCCCCCCTCTTGATGATCTCGTTTAAGATGTAGTTGTTCATGATCTGGATGGTCATGAGGCTGAGGATGAGCGATGTGCCGGTCAGGAGGATGATGGTGAAAAAGGCGATCTTGAATCGCAGGCTTGCAGAGCGGACTTTCTCGGGCAGATAGCGCAGCACGCCCCGGACGAACCTCAAGAGGCCGCGAACACACATATCTATCCTGCGTGCAAAAAAGTGTTGTCCTGCAATCATGGTCGTTGATAGCTCAAATCGTCCTTGTTGTTTTTCCCACCGGGCTAGAGTGTTATATCGGTCATGAGGGCGCAAGCCTTTATCTCATCGCATGCTGCGGGCCTGTTTTGTCCTTCGGCTGCAGGCTGAAGGCTCTGGCTGCACCGGCCGAAGATCTGCGCTGATACCGGTTCCGGGGCAGATGATGAGGCCCGGCAAGGAAAAATCCGGATGTTCTGTACTGAGACCTTCGGGTATTCCCCGGGTGCACACCCCCGCTCCGCGTGAAAAACCTGAACATCTCTGCGCCTGAAGACCCCTGGGAGGAACGCTCCCCCATCTCCCGAAATCGCCTTCGTCTGTTCCGACTCGATGGGTGCGGCAGTCCATGGGCACACGATATAGCCAGACGGATCCCTTATCAAGGGGAATTGTTCCCGATGCAGAAACCAGGGGGCACACAAGAACCCGCTCCGGCTGCAGGGAACGCACCGGGCTGGGCTATTCCGGGGCCGTATCGTCGATGCCCAGTGCCCGGGCGCGTTTTATCCACAGTTTCCGGGCCAGGGCCCGCATGTCTTCGACCTTGTCCGTTTCATCCATGATCTCGATGCCGATCAGGGTTTCGAACAGGTCTTCGAGCGTAACCAGACCTTTCATCGCCCCGTACTCATCCACTACGATCGCAATATGCTGATGATGCCTGAGGAGGAGCTCCAGGAGAACGGAGAGCGACGCTGCCTCAGGGACGGCGTGGATGTCGCGTTTCAGGGTTTTCACTGTTTCGCCGCCCCGTTCCTGCGCCTCTCTGAGCAGGATGTCGTCTCTGAGAACGAAGCCGGTTACATCATGGATGTCGCTCTTATAGAGCGGCAGGCGGGAGAAGGGGTTCTGGGTGATGTACGCCACCGCATCGCTGATCGTCATATCTTCCGGAAGCCCTGACACCACTGTTCGCGGCGTCATGATGTCCGTCACCTTCAGTGTCCCGAAGCGGAACAGATTCAGGATGATCCGGGACTCGTTGTCGCTCAGATGACCGGTCCGTCCCCCTACCCGTGCCATGGCGAGAAACTCTGTCCGGCTGAAGATATGGGTTTCTTTTCCACGCGAGACGAATCTCGTCAGTTTCTCCGAGATGCACACGAGCGGGTAAAGGGTCACGATCAGCGTTTGCACAAAGGCCGCAGTCAGCCACGTGAGCCTGGGCCAGTAGATGGCGCCGATGGTTTTCGGTACGATTTCCGAAAGAAAGAGGATCATCAGGGTCATGGCCGCAGAAAACACGCCGAACCATGCGCTTCCGAACACGGCCGTGGCTTTGGCCCCGGCCATGATCGCACCCACCGTGTGCGCGATCGTGTTCAGGGTCAGGATGGCGGCAAGGGACCGGTCAATGTTGTCCTGCTTCAGACGCCTGAGAAGGGAAGCCAGTTTCGGGGACTTTTCGTTCTGGTCTTCGATGTACGAGGGCGTGATGCTCAGGAGCACTGCCTCTGCCACCGAACAGAGAAAGGAAAAGACCAGGGCCAGGAGCACATAGAGCATCAGCAGGACGATATCGCTGTTCATATCTTCTGGTAACCATATTGCGGAATTATGTCAATGTAATGGTCGGCCGGCCTCACGGGCATCGGTGACACCGCCCCGCCCCGGCTCGGGCATGCCTGCCGTTTTCCCGGGGCCTTTCTGCCGGAAACACCCCTTCCATGCAGGCGGGATTTCACGTTGATCCTCAAGCGATTTTTTTGGTACAGAGATTCCATGCATACGGACGACCTCTGCACCGCAAGGGAGCACCCCATGACAGACAACCGGGACGAGCTCGTTCCGGTGTCCGGATACTTCTACCAGACCTGCGAGAAATTTCCCTCCCGGCCAGCCCAGCGCTACAATGCGGCCCTCTACCACGGAGACAACAACGGCCGCTTCACCTATGCCGAGATGCTTGAGCGTGTGGAAGACATCGCCTGCGGCCTCCTGAGCATGGGGCTCGGAAGGCAGGAACGGGTAGGGCTCATGTCGCGGTCGAGCCCCTACTGGACCCAGACGGATATGGCCGCTGCAGGCTGCGCCGCCGTGAGCGTGGCTGTCTATCCCACGCTCTCCGCGGGAGAGGTGTCCTATATCCTCAGCGACTCGGGCTGCCGCTACCTGTTCATCGACACCGAAGAAAACCTGAACCGGATTCTGAACGGCCTGGGCGAGCTGCCCGCCATGGAGCGGATCGTGGTCATGGACTTCGGCTACCGGTCCGGGGACGGGCGCACGATCGGGCTGTGGGACCTCATGGAGCAGGGCAGGGCCTGGAAGAAAAGCAATTATGCACTCTACGAGGAGCGGAGACTGAGTGTGGGCCCGGAAGACTGGTACACGATCCTCTACACCTCGGGCACCACGGGCAGGGGCAAGGGCGTGGTGCTCACCCACGGGTGCGTGTCTTCGCGCCTGGAAGGGGTGAGGGAATTCTTTGCCCGCCACCGCATGGGCATCGGCGAAGACGACGTCACCCTGTGCTACCTGCCCCTGTCGCACATCTTCGAACGGGGCTCCTGCGAATTGCTCGCCATCTGCCAGGGTGCGTGCATCGCCTATGCCGACAAGCCCGCGACCCTGCTCGACGACATGCAGAAGTACAATCCGACCTGGATCAACTGCGTGCCCCGCCTGTATGAAAAGATCTATCTCGGCCTGAAGAAAAAGATGTCGGCAAGCCCGGTCAAAAAGACGCTCTTCGACCTGGCCTTCCATGTGGGGAGAAAGGCGCTCGATTATCGTCGCGATCACCGGGGCTGCTACAACATGTCGCCCGGCTACGTCCTCCATGAGAGGCTGCCTCTGGGGCTCAAGCTCCAGTACCGGGCCGCGGAGAGGCTCTTCTCGCAGGTCCGCGCCCTTTTCGGCACCCGGTTTAGGTTCGCCTTTTCCGCCAGCGCGGGGATCGCGCCCGAGCTGCTCCTGTTCTACTACACCCTGGGCATCGCCGTGGTCGAGGGTTACGGGTCCACCGAGAGCGCGAGCGCCTGTATCCTCAACCCCATCACAGCGTGCAAGCCGGGCTTCGTGGGCATCGAGGCCAATGATTCCCTAGCCCGGACAGCCCCGGACGGCGAGCTCGAGATATCCGGGGCAGGGATGTTCTCGCACTACCTCAATCTTCCCGAAGACACCGGCCGGTCGTTCACCGCAGACGGCTGGTTCAGGACCGGCGACGTGGTGGAAAAGGACGACTACGGCTACTACCGCATTCTCGACCGGAAAAAGGCCATTATCTGCACCTCGGTGGGCAAGAACATAGCCCCTGCAAAGCTGGAGAGCCTCTTCGCCCTGTCGCGCGTGATCGAGCAGGTCTTTTTCATCGGGGACGAGCGCAGCTATATCTCGGCGCTCATTGTCCCGAATTATCAGCACTTCATTGATTTCTTCGAGCAGGAGCGTATCCCCTATGACAGGGATTGTGTGAAATTTTCCGAGATCGGGGGCTTGAGCATCTGTACGGAGGTGGGAGAAGATTTCGTGAAGCACCCCGGGCTCAAAGAGATCATAGAACACGAGGTGGCCCTGGTCAACCGGCGGCTCGAAGACTTCGAGCAGGTCCGCAGGTTCACGATCCTGCCGCGGCGCTTCACCGAGGAGAACGGCCTGCTCACCCCCACCCAGAAGGTCAGGAAGGCGGAAATTCTCCGGGAATATACCGGAGTCATCGAGACCATGTATTGAGCATGGGTATCTCCCGAACCGTGAAGCCTTCTTTTTTAAGTCTGCTTCTTCAAGGACTTTGAAGGCGGGAGCACATTCCCCCTGCCGCTTGCGGCTTCAATAGGGGCGCCGTGCATGAGGCCGGGTCTCCCGGGCGATGGTGGTGAGATCCTCTGCTCAAGGAGGTGTGAGCGGTATGAGCCGGGAGTTTGAACAGGAAATCGGCGAGCTCGCCCGGGTGGTGTCCCGGCCGGGGGTCAACGTGTTCTTCACCGGGGCGGGCGTATCCACGGAGAGCGGCATACCCGATTACCGGAGCGAAGAAGGAATCTGGGCACGCCAACGGCCCGTGTATTTTCACGAGTTCATGACCTCGCGACAGGCGCGCGTCACCTACTGGCGGCAGAATGCCGAGTTCTACCGCCGGCTTCGGGTCACCCGTCCCAACCCCGCCCATCTGGCCATTGCCAAGCTCTGCTCCATGGGCCTGGTGGAGGCGGTCATCACCCAGAACATCGACGGGCTTCACCAGGCGGCAGGCACGCCGGACGGCAGGGTGATCGAGCTCCACGGCAATGGTCTGAGGGTGCGGTGCATGAGCTGCGGGGAGCTCACCCCGCTCGAACACGCCCTCAGCCGGGTCGAGTCGGGCGACGAGGCGCCGGAGTGCAGATGCGGCGGGTTTCTCAAGCCCGACACCGTTTCCTTCGGCCAGGCCATGCCCGAAGAGGAGCTGGGCAGGGCCATCAACCTCGCCCGCACGGCTGAAAGCTTTATCGTGGTGGGATCCACTCTCGCGGTCCAGCCCGCCTCGCACCTGCCGCTCAATGCGAAGCAGAACAGGGCTTATCTCGCCATCATCACCCTGTCCGAGACACCGATGGACCACCTGGCGGACGTCCGCATTCCCTGCAAGGCGGGTGACGCACTCCAGGCCCTGGTGGACAGGATCGAATCCGTGTCCTGACGGTTGCATACACCCGAGAGCGGAGAACCCATCGGCAGGGCCCTGCAGGGGACTCGCCCTTTGAAGCAAAGGGGGCGAACGAGATTCTTCCGCCGATGTGGTCCGAGATCGCGTGCGTAGCCGCCGTGGCGCTGTCCGGCACATTCCGAGGCGCTCAAGCCCTCGAGCGCAGCATCCGAGCCCAGGGTACGGGGGAAGGGCGCCGTGCGGGGGGAGACCTCCGGTCAGGTGCCCAGGATATATTCCAGCCTCCGGTTCACCCACTGGGCCTCCCGGTCGAAGCCGTAATTGCGGAGGAAGTGAAAGATCTTCTGGTAGCGCTCCATCACGTTGAAGCCGATGGAGTGCTGGAGCTTGTGCAGGCACACCGGGCAGAGGTGCATGGGCCGGGCGTCGCTCTCGGCCAGATGGTTCGACCCGTTCATCAGGCAGTGGAAGAAGGTGCAGTGGGCGAGCGAAAACATGTGGGCGGTCTCGTGGATCAGGACCTTGCAGCACCGCATGTTGAGAAGGCGTCTGTAGCCTTCTCTCCGGGCATGGCCGTAGAAGGCGGGGTCGTACCGGGCAAAGCTGAACACGCCCACCCCGGTGTTCAGAGAGGCCTGGCCGAAGACGAAGTTCCAGTTCTCCTCGGGGTAGAGGTCCTCCATGGTGACTGCCAGAGTACAGAACGCGTCCTTGGGCATGTGCTGCCTGAGATAAACGAGCACGTCGAGCGAGAGGACCTGGAAGTTGCGGGTCACGGGGTTTATCCGTGTTGTGAAGCGGCTCGGGTTCACCTCGACTTGGGGGGTGACGCTCACGTCCATCATGAAATACGCCTCGGCGCAATCCTTGAGCATCTGGAGCGAGGGTCCCGATCCGTCGGGAAACTCTCCCAGGGGGGTCAGGTAGATCCTGCGTTTCCTGCCGCCGGGTTTCCGGGGGTGCGCGGCAACGAACTCGGAAAAGCCCTGGCCCGGCTCCTGCTGCACGCTCAGCCAGTCTCCGGGATGGGGCAGGGGGATGGGCTCGAAATCATCCCCGGGTGTGAGCGCGCGCCGAAGGAAAAGGGGCAGCCCGGATTCGTTTCCGATTGCATGTTCGATTTCCTTGTGGTCAGGTGCGCGGAAGACCATATATGTGTATATGTCACGACTCCGGGAAGAAACAAGCCGCAAAAATGCCGATTGACCCAGGGAGAAATCCTCTCTCCGGGAGCCCTGCCGTCTTCCGGGTCACGGTGCCGGTGACTGCACGGGCGGCGTGAAAAAAGCACGCAGGTTTCCCGCTCACGGCTCCCGGGTGGATGCCGGGGGCTTTCGTCCGGGGCTGCCCGGGCGTGTTCGGGCATGGACATGCCCTGAGAGAGCGGATGCAAAACTTTTTCCCGGCCGTGACGGGCGTATTCACCCCCTGGATGGCGACGCCGTTGCCGTGCCGGGATAACCCGTGTATACGCGAAGAAAAAGAAAGGATTCAAACCCATGGAAGACTATATGGTAAAGGTGATCACCGAGAGCAAGGATGTCATCGGGGTGGCGTGCATCACGACCAACCTCGTGAACGATGCGCGCATCAGGCACGTCACCTATCCCACCGCCACGGCCGCGCTCGGCAGGGCGCTGACCGGGGCAGGGCTCATGGCCTCGCTGCTGGACCCCGATCAGCGGGTGGCCCTGAAATTCCAGGGTGACGGACCCTTGAAGAAGATTGTCGTGGAGGCGGACGGCATGGGCGCGGTCCGCGGGTACGCAGGCGTGCCCGCGGTGGATCTCCCCCCGAAGAACGGCAAGCTCGACGTGTCGGGCGCTCTGGGGAGCCAGGGGTATCTCACCGTGTCCAAGGACTTGCGGGTCAAGGATGTCTATACCGGCGTCGTGCACCTGCACTCGGGCGAGATCGCGTCGGATATCGCCTACTATCTCACCGAATCGGAGCAGATCCCCTCGGCGGTGGGCCTGGGCGTCTTTGTCGAACGGGACGCGGCCGTGTCCGCGGCCGGCGGCTTCCTGGTGCAGTCGCTGCCGCCGTCGGACGAAAAGAGGATCGACGCCCTCGCTCAGAGGATCGAGCACATGGACAGCGTGACCGCGCAGATCAGAGAGGGCAGGCTGCCCGAGGATATGCTCGGGACCATCTTCGAAGGCATCCCGTACCGTGCGATCGAGAGGCGGCAGCTCGCCTTCAGGTGCGCGTGCAGCAGGGACCGGACCGAGCAGGCCATCATCGCGCTGGGGCCCGAGGAGATCCGAAGCATTATGGCCGAGCACGAAACCGTGGAGATCTCCTGCCAGTTCTGCGGGCAGGTTCGGAGCTTCAGCAGGGAAGAGCTTCAGCGGCTCATCGGCGAGCAGCACTGATCCGCTCCCTCAAGCAGCAGCGGCCGGCAGGGGCGCCTGCGGACAAGCGCCTCTCCGCAGGGCTCCCGGGAGACGGAACAACCCCTCGGGAGCGGGGCGGCATGGCGGGAAGGCTCGGGCTACAGGCTGATCAGCGCGATGGCGAACACGCAGAGCACGACCCCCCTCCACTGGGACGCGCTCACCTGCTCCTTCAGGATGAGGCAGGACAGGACCACGGTGATGGCGGGGTACATGGAGGAGAGAACAGCGGCCACGTCGAGGCGGGTGAACTGCCTGGCGAGCATGTAGAACGCGTTGCCCCCGGCATCGAAGACCCCGGCAAGAATCGCCACCGGGCTGCTCACGAGGGAAGGCACGCGCTCGCCCCGGCTGAAGATGATCCCCGCTGCGAGCACCAGGGCCGCGAGCTTGGAGAAGACCAGAGGCCCGAACACCAGCCCCTGCTCCACCTGGGCCAGCAGGACGAAGAACACGCCGAACCCGGTTCCGGCGATCACCGCATACATCAGCCCCTGTCTGTCGAGAAGGGTCCGGCCCCCGTGCGGCCGTGACACGAACCAGATCCCCGCTATGGCGGACACGAAACCGGCAAGCTTCACCGCACCCGGCGCACCTATTGCGAGAATGCCGAAGACTACGGGCAGGCACGCCCCAATCGCCGCCGCAGTGGGGGCCACGGTGGCGGCGTTTCCCCGGGAGAGCCCCTGGTAGAGATACGCGATGCCCAGGGCACCGCTCAGTCCGCCGGACAATGCCCAGAGGATGTCCTTCCACGCGGGCATAGGCTCGCCCATGACCAGGGCCATGAGGCCGAGGACCACGAGCCCGGGCAGGGTCACGAGAAAGAGAACCTGAAACTGGCCTTGTGAGCGCGTGGCAACACCGCCGCCGAAGTCCCCGGTGCCCCACGAAACAGCGGAAGCGAGCGCGAAGACGATGCCGAGTATGCTCGATGGTATCATTCCATATCTCCCTTTTAACGATGCCGGCGCATGTCTGATCAATGGTACGGACTTCGGCGGCAGGCCGGCCTGCTTCAAGCCTGAAAAAGCTTTCAACCGTAAGAGTGGCCCCGCCTTCTTTCTCCTTAATATAGCGCGTAAAGGAGGATTCAGGCCGGCCCTGAATCTAGCAGAAAACCGGAAAAGTTGAAACGGCCTTAAGAACAGGATCGCAGGGCAGTGTTGGAAAAAGGTTTTTTACTTTTTTCTTCCCGAGCATACTGATATACAAATCAGTTGATGACCCGGCGAGCGCACCGGTCTTTTCGCCCGGTCAGGTTTTTTTGATGCTTCACGGCACGGCCGTGCCCGTGCCCGCCATGGGAACATACCGGCAGCCTGCCGGTCAGGAGGAGGTATACGTGAGCAGAAAAAAGGAAGAACCCTTCGGCAAGAGGATCGCTTCGCTGCGGGAGGAAAAGGGGCTCACCCTGGAGGCCCTCTCCCGTGAGACAGGCTATCCCGCCCAGGTGCTTCAGGACGTGGAGGAGGGCAAGATCGCTCCCCCGGTGGCGCTGGTGCTGCAGCTGGGGCGGACCTTCAAGGTCGATATCGAGGGCCTGCAGGCGGGCCGCGACCCTGAGGCCCAGGCGAAGAAGAGGCGGACCAGGAGCCACAGGAAGCGGGTGGCCTCCTATGCGTACACCCCGCTTACCAGGCCGGGCGAGGAAAAGCACCTGCGGGCCTACCGGGTCAGCATCGAGCCGCAGACCGATCATCAGGGCGTGGAGTATCACCACGAGGGCGAGGAGTTCGTGTATGTCCTCAAGGGCGGGCTCACCATTGAAGTGGGCCGGAACACCTCGACCCTGAAAAAGGGCGAGACCATCCATTTCAATTCCTCCCTTCATCACAAGCTCAGCAATCCCGGCAGGGAGAAGGCGGAGCTGCTCGTGGTGATCTACATCCCTTAAAGGAGCGGATATGGCATTTCAGCTTACAGCCGAACAGGAGATGGTCAGGCTCATGGCCAGGGATTTTGCCGGAAAAGAGCTGGAGCCCTCTGCCGCACTCCGGGAAAAGGACGGGGTCTTCCCTCTGGACGTGATCCGCAAGATGGGAGGGCTGGGGCTGCTGGGGATGATGGTCCCCCCTGCCTACGGCGGGTCCGACGCCGGGGCCGTGAGCTACTGCCTGGCCCTGCAGGAGATCGCCGCAGCCTGTGCCTCCACCGCGGTAACCATGTCGGTGGCGAATCTCTCCACCGAGCCGCTGCTCAAGTTCGGAGACGAGAGCCAGAAGCAGCGCTACCTGGTTCCGCTCGCATCCGGAGAGGCGCTCGGGTGCTTCGCCGTCACCGAACCGGGCGCGGGCTCTGACCCGGGAGCGCTGCTGCTCAGGGCCGAGGAGAAGGGCGGCCGCTATCTCCTCAACGGCACCAAGGTGTTCATCACCCACGGCGAGTATGCCGACGTGGTCAACCTCGTGGCCCGGACAGGTCCGGACAAGGGCAATAAGGGCCTTTCCGCCTTTATCGTGGAAAAGGGCACCCCGGGGTTCTCCGTGGGCAAAAGGGAAGACAAGATGGGGCTGAGGGCGTCCAATACCGTGGAGCTCGTCTTCGAAGACTGCCTCGTGCCTGCGGAAAACCTCGTGGGAAGGCCGGGCCAGGGCTTCAAGATCGCCGTGACTGCCCTGGACAGCGGGCGCATCGGGATCGCGTCGCAGGCTGTGGGGATCGCCCGGGCATGCCTGAAGGAGGCTCTCGCGTACGCAAAGGAACGCAGGCAGTTCGGGAGAAGCATCAGCTCCTTCCAGGCGACCCAGTGGGCGATCTCCGACATGGCGACCGGCATCGAGGCGGCCCACCTTCTCACCCTGGCCGCCGCCGACGACAAGGACCACGGGCTGCCTTTCACCCGGGCGGCGTCCATGGCCAAGCTCTTTGCCTCGGAGATGGCCAACAGGGCAGCCTACCAGGCCCTGCAGATTCACGGGGGCTACGGGTACATGAAAGAGTTCAAGATCGAGCGGCTCTACCGTGACGCGCGGGCCACGACCATTTATGAGGGGACCTCGGAGATCCAGCGGCTCGTCATCGCCCGGGAGCTCCTCAGAGGCTGATCCACCGGGCGGCAGGAGGCTATGAACGGCTTCAGGCCTCAAACTTGAGGACATCAGGCATCTCTGCAGACCGGGTTTTCGCCGAAGGCTCAAAGGGGAGAGGAGCCTTAAAAATCGATTAAAAGGGAAGCTCCCTCGCCTCCCGGGGGAAGCGTGAGGAGCGGGACTGGTATTCCAGCAGATCGGCGGGCAGACCGATGCTCGCCACCAGGGAGATGGTGTAGTCTCTCATGGCCAAATCCCCGGCGTGATCGTCGGTATGCATGAACTCGCCCATGAAGGCGAGCGACTGGGCGCCCATCTTTCTCAGGTATTTTTCGATGTGCCAGCTGAGCTGGTAGCTCGCCTTTTTCTCGACAAGAGAGGTGCTGTCGTCACTGGCCTCTTTCTCCAGATAGGAGACCATGGTATCGACGGTGAGCACCCCGGGGACGATCTGCACCGTGCCGGTCAGCGATCCCTGGCAGGTTCTCACCCGGACATCCGACTCCTCCATCAGACAGTTCCGGTAGATGAACACGGGCCTGACAGAGATCCACTGCCCGGGACTGATACCGCACGCGAGCCTGGCCGTGTGGGTCAGGCTGTCATAGTCGCCTGCAGGCCTAGCCCTGTCCATGAATCGCGAGATGGAGTAGCTGGGTGCGAGATCGAACGCCCCTTTTTTGTATGAGATGCTGAAACAGGTGGTCCGGGCCGTGCTGTCGACCACAGAGGCAGGGTCTGCGGGTTCGTCCGCTGATCGCCGGATGCTCAGGGACTGGCTGGCAAAGAGCACGGGCCAGCCCGCGGGGGCAAGCTTGTATCCGATTCTTCCGGTCCTGGAGATTGTGACGGGCAGGAGGTCGTCCTCCACGCTGCTTCTGGACTGCAGCACGGAGAGCGAGGCACACGACGAGCCGAGGAGATACTGTGTATCTACGGACAGCTCGTCCCGGTCGTTCAAGGTATATGGGCTTGCGATAGTGTGGAAGTCCTCGCCCAGGAGCTTGTATCCCAGGGCATAGGAAAACCTCTGAGTGGCGCCGGAGAGCCTGATCCTCCATGCCCTGTCGCCCATTGCCTGCTCCGCGACGGAAGGATCGTCGTACCGGCTGTAGCAGTACTCGCCTGCGAATCTGAGCAGGTTGCCGAAAATGCTTCCCTCGAGTGCGGAGCTGTACGCCGTGCCCTCCCGGTACGTTGCGCCGGAGGCTGCGGATGCGGCAAACGGTCCGGCGTTCCGGCTGTCCAGGTAGTGGAAGGTGAAGCGCAGGTCCCGGTCTTCGAGAATGGTCCGGGTGACCCGCCCGCCCATCAGAATCCGGTCGGTGTCCGGCTGCTTGAGGCCGCGCCGGAACCCCTGCACGGGGCCTGCCCGCGTGGTGAAGGCCTCCGCCGTGAACCCCTCCTTGCGGACCCCGAGCAGGGCCCCCTTTCTTGACAGGTTTGGTGCGATAAGCTCGGACGAGCGGATATTCACGTCTCCCACAACGGCCTGGATATTCTCCTGCTCATGCTGGAACATGAACGTCTGGAAGCGAAACGAGTTGCTGTCCAATACCGGCCTTCCCTGATTCTCCAGGTGCCAGGCGCTCAGGTCGCTGGGGGCGCTTTTCATGGCGGCGGCCCCTGTATGAATCGAGGCAGTGCCCGCCATCCCGTTCTGCATACGTTCGGAGCCCGCACGCTGCACCGGGGGCAGGGAAAGATCGTGTGCGCGTGCAGGGGCGCCGAAGGGGGCGCCCGCCAGGGCGCATACCCCGGAGAAAAAGGCTGCTGCAAGCAGTATGAAGGGTCTTCTCATGCCGTATATGCTAAAAAAACAGTTGGTTACCTCGTTCGATACAAGCCGTTAGACCCCCTTCTCCATGTGCACGAAAGGGTTCATGTTCTTATCGGCCGGCCGGGAAAAGAACATGAAGGAAACGCGCCCGGACAACCCTGCTTGTTGAGCCGGGATGCGGCATGGTTATTATGTCTCCCATGGATGATCACCGGGGAGTTTCCATTCTCGGCAGATGACCGCTGTCAGCTATTGCCCGGTTTTATCATGCCGGTCGGCTCTTTGAGGCAGAACGTGATGGAGGAGGGCAGGCAGGTATGTCATACGATCTTCATTCTTCACCGATGGAGGGGGACTGGCAGACAGCTCTGCCGCGGTTTCCTCTCAGGCAGGGCCGTCCCTTCCTTAATCCGTACAAACGCATGTGAACCGTTCGAAAAAGGCTGAAACGATCCGCCGGCCGGAGGCTCCCTGCCTTGAAAAAGCGGCGGGGGAAGGGAGAACAAGGTGAAGGGGAGGTTGATAATCCTGGCGGGCCTGCTCGCCGGGGCCTCGGGCATATCGCTCTATACGATATCGTGCGATGTCGACGACTATGACCCGCAGGCCGTGGCAGCGGAGGCGGAGTTCACCGATGGTCTGGGATTCGAGCTCGATGTTCCCCAGGGGGCAAACCGGCTCAGGTTCCGGCGTTCTGACCGGATGGGAGACAGAGATCTGGCGGTCGGCACCCCGGATGACGGCAATCTCACCGGGGTGCTCTTCCCGGCCGGCAATCGGCTGCTCGTCAGCACGGGCTCCAGGCTGGACATAGAGGCTGCCGGTTTCTGGAGCACCGCTACGGATTCATTCTCCGTGGTGGTTCAGGAGGATATCCTCACCGAGGAGGAGTTTGCCATTCTCCGGGAATACGCACCTTCCCGGGGAGGATTCATCGTCTCGGACGGAGACCAGACCATTCTGGCCGCCTTTGTTCCGGTATCGGGGCAGAACGGTGTGAGCCTCAGCCTGAACGGTGGAGAACCCGTCCTGTACACGGTCGATGCCTTCGAGGACTTCATCGATACGGCAGCCGAGGTGTGGAAGCGCAAGGCGTCTCTCGGTTATTTCATTCTGGATTATCTCATGGACCAGATTTTTTTCGTGTCCGATACCGTGAACATCATCGAAACCCATGGCGGAAACCTCGCAGCAGAGGGCGGCATCACCTTTCTCTGTGATTCGCTTGTTCCGGATTCCGATCCGGACCCCTTGAGGCCGGAGTTCACCCGGACACTGACGTGGTCCGACCTCAACGCAAGCGGCATACCCGATTCCGGGGACGGTTTCAGGTGGCTGTTTTTCGCCTGCTGGGAAAACGATCCGGGCGACCTCGTACACGATCTGGTGGAAGGGATTGTCGACTTCTCGGGGTTCACTGTCGAACGGGAGGAGCAGGACGGCCGGCAGGTGATTACCGGATTCGGGTTCGCTTCAGATGCAGGGCAGCCCGTGGGCGTGCTTTACAATGATTTCAGCTGGATCAGGATCGAAGAGGAGTTCCCGGGATCGGTCACCTTTGATCCCTTCAAGGATTTCACCATAAGCGGCGGCTTCGATATCGTCTTTGCCGCCTCCGGCGGGCAGGAGCCCTGATCTTTGCTCAGAGATATCCCTGGCCGTGCATTCCTCCAGCTTCCCGGCAATAGAGCAGGAGCAGTAAAGGAGGGGTGCAGGCCATAACCATGGAAATTCCCGGAAAGGTTTTGGCTTGACAAGCTTTTGCACATCCCATAAATGAGAACTTTAGGCGGTTTCTCTGTATGTTGTGTATAGTATGGCGGGCGTGAAGGTCGTGTAATCTCAGGGACTCGTGACTGCTCTTTACAAAGGGTTGGAAGATGCGCAGCCATGATATGCCTTTCCATGATTGACACCCAAGAGAGCCGGAAGACCTTGAAGGGATTTTCCATACCATGTCCAGTGCAAAACGTGCTCGAACAGGGGAAAACAATCTTACCGCAACCGAGGCAAAGGAGGTCATCGATTCCCTGAATCTGGGGATAGTCTGTCTGGACCGCGATGCCCGTGTTTTTTGCCTGAACCCCCCGGTGCCGAACCTGCTGCACAGGCCGGACGAGGACCTGCAGGGCAAGCTTTTCTGGGACCTGCTTCCCGACGGCCTCGGCGAACGGTTCACTGCTGCATTTCGGAGCGCGCTGGACAGCAATGCGCCGGTCCGTTTTGAGGCTCAATATCCCGCCCCGTCCTCGCGCCGGCTCGACTGCCGCTTTTTTCCCACCTCCAGGGGCGTCACCCTGACCCTGGAGGACGTCACCGAGCGCAACCGGGTGGAGGAGGAGCTGCGCTTCATCGAAAACATATACCGGTTTCATTTCTCGCACAGCAACGATGTCATCTATTCATATGACAACGATTTCAGGGTCTTGAGCGTCTCACCGAATGTGGAGAGAATCCTGGGGTACCGGCCCGAGGAGATTGTCGGCAGGTACTTCCCGGAGCTGAACATACTCTACCGTCGTGATATAAAGAGGGCATCCTCGGATGCGCTCTTTGTCCTTTCCGGGAGCACCGTCCGCACCTCGGTCTACCGGTTCATCGCCAAGGACGGAACCATGTGCTATGGCGACACGAGCGGGCTTCCTCTCATGCGTGACGGCCGGGTGGCCGGGGTGATCTCCGTGGCCAGGGACATCACCGAGCGCAAAAAGGCCGAGGCGGTCATCCGAGAGTCGGAAGAAAAATACCGTCTGGTGGTGGAGAACGCCAACGAGGGCATCACCGTGGTACAGGACGGGTTGCTGAGCTTCGTGAACCCGAAGATCTCAGAGCTTCTGGGCTATGCAGAGGAAGATCTGATCGGCAAGCCCGCTGCCCCGTTCATCCATCCGGACGACCGGGAGCTGGTGATGGGCAGGCACGCCAGACGGACGAAAGGGGAGTCGATACCAGCGGTCTATCCCTTCCGGATAGTGGACAGGCAGGGAACTATCCGGTGGCTGGAGATCAATGCCGTCAGGGTTACCTGGGAGGGCAGGCCGGCAACGCTGAATTTCCTGACGGACGTCAGCGAGCGGGTCCGGGCGGAGCAGGACTGGAAAAAGTTTGAAGAGCAGCTCGCACAGTCTCAGAAGATCGAGGCCCTGGGCTCCTTTGCGGGAGGCATCGCCCATGGTCTGAACAATTTCATCTACCCGGTGATCATCAACACGGAGCTGCTGCTGGAAGATGCCGCACCGGGCGGCAGGGAGCAGGAAATCCTTCAGCAGACCCTGAGCGCCGCATGCAGACAGCGGGACCTGGTGAGGCAGATCCTCTTCTTCAGCAGGCGGAGCGGTCCGAATCCGAGCCCGGTGCAGATCGTGCCCCTGCTGGAGGAAACGATCAGTTTCCTGAGGTCATCCATCCCGAGTACGATCGAGATACGCAAGAGCATCCATGCCCCCTGGGATACGGTTATGGGCGATGCCTCGCAGATCCAGCAGATTATCATGAATCTCTGCAGGAACGCAGCCGATGCAATGGTTGCGCAGCAGGGCGTGATCGAGATCATGCTCGAAAACACGAGGCTCAAGACCCTTGAAGGCCATCCTGAGCTCAAACCCGGAAGATTTCTCCTGCTCTCGGTGAGAGACGACGGGTGCGGAATGACCGGCGAGGTGATGATGCATATCTTCGAACCGTTCTTCACCACCAAGGAGGTGGGCAAGGGCAGCGGCATGGGGCTGCCGGCCGTCCACGGCATTGTGAAGAGCCACGGCGGCGCCATAACGGTCCGCAGCCAGACAGGCAGGGGGGCCCTGTTCTCGGTGTATCTGCCGGTGCACGACAACCGGGACCGGAAAAAGGCTTTGCCTGCTGGAAATGCAGGTAAGTCAAAGTAAGAATAGAAGTAATCAGCCAGTCGATTCACACAGTGCGCTTAAGGGTTTTAAGATTTTTTTACACGGGCGGGCCGGTTTTCTGTGCTATAGAGAGGGCAGAGCGCGCATCACGAGAAAGGAACCGGCTCTCATGCAATACACGGTGTTCGATACCCCTGTCCTCAAGTCGGTCTTCCGCATGATCTCTCTCGTCTATCTGAAGGCATGCGGCTGGAAGGTCGAGGGCAGGGCCCCCGAGGGCCCGAAGAACATGGTCATCGCAGCCTTTCATACCTCCAACTGGGATTTTCCCATCGGCCTGTCCATTGCCTTCGCCCTGGGCGTCAAGATCTACTGGATCGGGAAAGACGCCCTGTTCAGGCCCCCTTTCGGCCCGCTCATGCGCTGGCTGGGCGGCATACCGGTCAACCGCAGGGGCCCGCACGACACGGTCTCGCGCACCATCCAGGTTTTTCTCGAGTACGAGCACCTGAATATCGCCATCACGCCCGAGGGCACCCGGAGGAAGGCCTCTTACTGGAAGACCGGATTTTACCATATCGCAAACGGGGCACGGGTTCCGATCGTGCTGGGATTTCTCGACTACCGGCGCAAGGTCGGCGGCGTCGGACCCACAGTGGTCCCGACCGGCGATATCGAGGCTGACATGGGAAAAATCCGCAGTTTCTACGCAGGCGTAGTTGCCAGATATCCCGAAAACGCCTGCCTTCCCTCGTTGAAACCCGGTGAGACCCGGCGGACAGTGACCTGAAGAACCCTGCAGCCGGCCCGTATGCTTGAGCCCCGGGTCTGCTGCTCCTATTATTATTTTTTGCCGGCACACCGGCTCTTTGTGCCCATCCGAACGAACTTTCCGAGCAGTTTCACGGGAAAGAGGGGGGGAGGGGAAGCAGATGAAGGTCAGGCTCCGGGTCGTGCATATCCTGATCCGGGTTTTCCTTATGGCCGGCATTGCCCTATGGTCCTGCGGCGAAGAACATCCCGACAGGGAGCAGGCGGAAACGGAATCCACCGGCGCCTACCGCTTCGACCTCCAGGCCGGTCAATCGGCCCCTGTCCTCACCTTCTCGCAGATCTTCAATGGCCAGAAGAGATTCATCGAGGTGAGAGACGACAGCCGGGGACAGTTCACCGGCACCTACGAACCGGACTCCGGCAGGATCGTCCTCGATAAGGGAATCGTGCTGATCGTCTCTTCCCCCGACTTCTGGGACGAAGCCCCCGGCGACCTCACCTTCTCCGTGGAAGAAGATATCGAGATCGTCCGGGACTTCTCCGCCTTCCGCACCACCTTTCCCCGGATCGGTACCTTTGCCGTGACCGACGGCTTCGATACCGTCCGGGGGACCTTTGCCGGGATCACCGGGGAGCGGGGCGTGAATCTGAGCGTCAACGGGTCGAGATGGACCTTTTTCCGGGAGGCCGCCTTTGCAGGCCTGTACGGAGTGGAAGCCGACGTCCGGGAGCGGAAGGCAAGCCTTGCGTTCATCGTCGTGAATCTGCTCGTGAGACAGATTTATTTCGTGGCCCGGACCGTCGATCTCATTCATGAGCATGAACAGGATCTTCTGGATGAGGAGATCCTGACCTTTCCCTGCAGCGACCTGTCATTTTCGTCAGGCCCGTCACCGGAGACAGGCTCCCGCACGCTCACGTGGTTCGATGAGGGTGATGATCAGGTGGGTGCGGGTGATAGTTTTCGCTGGGACGTGCTCTCCTGCTGGGAAGGCGATCGGGACGGGCTAGTCGAAGGTCTGGTGAGCGGGCGGGTCGATCTCTCCTCAATGGTGGATGCCCGGATGAGGAGAAACGGCGGTGAGATTTTCACCCGGTTCGGCTTCGATCAGGGTGGCGGTGCGGGTGTGCGGTTCACCGACCTCGCCGTCACCGAGGTGCAGGATGAGGGCCGGCCCCTTGCCGCTGACGAGAGCCGGACCTTTACCCTGAACGGGGAATTCTCTCTCGTCTTTTCCAAAACAGACCGCGACTGAGAACAGATGTGTATATCCGCATTCGATTCTTCCCGGTTTTTCTTATGCACCGCCCTGCACGCTTGAGGCAGGGAAGGGCGCTTTTATTATATTCTCAACAAGAATCTGCCCCTTCTCGGCCGCGGTGAGCACATCCGCTCCAGATGCGCTCCGGTTGGCCGCGGCTTTCCGCGGATATTTCTTCGGGCAGGGCGGGATAGAGGAGGTTCGTATTTTCGGACAAATGACACGATCATTCCTTTTCCCGGCAGCCATCGCTGCTTGCTTTCTCCCATGGTTTTCCCGGGTTCGTCATTCATCCATCAATCTTTCTCTTACATTTCCTCGTATTGGATGAGGAGGGCAAAGGCGGCCTTTTTTCGGGGCATGTACGGAATGGTACGGCCGCTTCCGGTATCAAAAACGAAAGGAGAACTCTATGGGAAAAAACGTGATCAAAATGATTGTGCTGATGGCGCTTGCCTTGCTCGTCATGTTCATGTCCGTTTCCTGCGACGATGACGATGATGACGACAACGGTGTCCCGGTTGCAGGCGAATCACAGCTCCTGGGCAGTTACACCTACACCCTTGACCTCGCGGGTTCGGGACAGCCGCTGGTCATGTCTCGGACCGGCACAGACATGCAGATGACCGCAGAGATAAGCAGCCCGGATGAGACTCAGGTGACAGGGACCTACACACCGAACGAGCACAGGATCACCATGGCGCAGGACACCACCCTGCTGGTCAGGGCCGGGAACTTTCTGGGTGAGGCCGCCACGGACTACACCATCACCGTGCAGGAAGAGATCGTTTTTCGCGGTGAGACAGCACTGGTTCAGGAAGAAGAGACCGTCCCGTCAGGGGAGGGGTTTGCTCCGGCAGGGGATGAAACTCAGGAGATCCCACCGGTGATCGAGGGAGACACCACCGTGACCGGTCCGGATTCATCGCCCCCGGTGATCGAGGGAGATACCACCATGCCCGGTTCGGACTCACCGGTGATCCAGGATGGCATCACTGCAGAAGACGGGGTGGACATCACGGTCTCCACCGAGGACGATCCATCGACTCCGGGGCTGGATGAGCCTCCCGTGGTCGAGATAGACGGCCAACCCGGCATGGATCAGGACACCGGAACCATCAACGGGATGGAAGGAACCTCGATACCCACAGATACAACCGGCACCCCGGTTGTCGATACCCAGACGCCCCTGGCAGGGGGCGATGTCGATACCCTGACCGATGGAGAGGGAACGATCGTCACCGGTCAGGACGGGGAACCGCCCGTCACCCCGGAAGCAGACCAGCCCCTGGCGCCGCAGGACAGCGGAGCACCCGGGGCAGCCCGGGAAGAAGGCTCGGTAACCATGGAAGAGCAGGTGCCCGTACAGGGTTCCTATGCCCTCACCTATAACGGGAATACCATCACGGTCACCTTTGCCGATGATGCAGACGCCGGAAGAGCAGATGTATCGATGAACGGCGAGGATCCGGTTTCCTTCGAGGTGGGTGAATTCGCAGGCCTCGTCGAAAGCGACGCGCCTGACTGGCAGCAGAGGGCAAGCCTTTCATACATGATCATTCGTCTGCTCATAGATCAGGCCCTGCTGGTGGTAGAGACCACGGACATCATCGAGGACAACCGCCAGACGCTTCTCACAGATGCCACCATTTCTTTCGACTGCAACGAAGCCGCTCTGGAAGAGGGGATCGAGGAACCAGAATTTTTCCTTCCCATGGGAAACCGGACCCTGATCTGGCTCGATGAGAACGAAAACAGCGACGTGGACGCCGGAGACGATTTCCGGTGGGAGATCGCCTCGTGCTGGGAGTCTGCCGAGGATGACCTCATCGACGGCCTCGCAAACGGCGAGGTCCTGTTCTCGGGGTATGTCAGGGACATGGAGCAGCGGGACGGGCAGCAGGTGCTCACCCGCTTCGGCTTCGACACGGACGATAACGGAGGGGTCTTCTATACCGACCTGGTATTTTTCCCCGTAGGAGAGGGGGGAACACCCGGGATCCTGATACTCGACCCGGTGCGGTCGTTCACCCTCAACGGGGGCTTTGCCGTGGTATTCACCGAGCTCCGGCAGGAAGACGGCTTATGAGCCGTAAGGATCTGCGATAGCAGGTTGGAATCGATGCATGGATAATCGGGCGCCGGGCTTCGACCAAAGGCCCGGCGCTGTCTTGCCTCCCGGTGATGACGTCCGTGCCATCCTTGAGAGCGGGAAGGCTTGAGCCTGCGAGGATGTGCTCTATTATTAAACTATAACGAAAAATAACCGGCGAGAGGCCCGATTCCTGCTCCCCACGTGATACCCTTGCCTGCTGAACAGATATCTTGCCGGATAGCAGAATGCCCAGCACCCTGGGCTCGATAGAGGGGTTATATTCCCCCTCACGTGTGTGTTACCAGCTTGGCAGGAGAATCGGTCCGCTTTCCGGGAATCACTTCGTTGCCCCGGCAACGAAGCATGGTTGAGGAGGTCGGATTCCATGGGCGCTCGATTCCCGCACGCTCTTCCCAGAAGAGAAAACCGCGCGGCCTGCTTTTTCCTCAAGTCTTTCCGCGACCCCCGTCCCGTATGTTCTGCCCGTGTCGATCACGGGGTTCCATGCCTGAAGGAATAGTGTGGCGTCAGGTGATGCATGAGGACCATTCCAGATTCCTTGAAGGAAAGGAGGATTCTATGGAGAACCTATTTTGGAGAAAGGTTGTTTTGTTTGGCATTATGATCGCCATATCGTTCATGCTTGCAGCCTGCGGCGATGATGACGATGACGATACGCCGGCCGCCCCGGCTTCGAGCGACCAGCCTGCGGAAGGAGACAACAGCGAGAACCCCTCGGACGGGAGCGGCCCTGAAGCCTCGGCCGAGATGCTCGATGCTTACGACTTCGCCATGACCATCCAGGGCGCAGAGCCGTATCTCACGCTCGTCCAGCCCATCGGCGAAAACGAGAGAACCCTGGTGGTGAGCAACCGGGGAGAAGGGAGCTTCACGGGCACCTACGATCCCGCGGCAGGTGAGCTTGTGTTCAACGGAGGTTCCACCTTCATTCTCACCACCACCAACTATTGGGGAGATGCCACCCTTGAGAGCTTCCCCATTCTCGTGGAGGAAGACATCGTGTTCCTGGAGGACTCGCCCGGGGCCCAGGACAATTTTCCCGTGGAAGGCTCGTTTTCGCTCCGCTACGTGGTGAACACCGTGGTAGTAGACTTCGTCAGCGAGGACGAGATCCCTGGGGTGAGCATGAGGAGAAATGACGAAGAGCCGGTCTTTTATTCCTCTGACGAGCTGGACGATCTCCTGGACGAGAACGTGATGGTATGGCAGCAGAAGGCGAGCCTTGCCTATAATGTCCTGGAGTTCCTGGCGGAGCAGGCGATTCTCGCGGCAAGGACCGGTGATGTCATTGTCGGCCGGGCCGCAGGGCTTGAAGAAAACGGGAGCATCACCTTCACATGCGACACCTTTCCATCGGATGCCGTCCCGGACCCTTCCCGTACGCTCACCTGGCTCGATGCTGACGAGAGCGGAGGAATCGGCTCGGGCGATGCGTTCAGGTGGGATTTTGTCTCGTGCTGGTCCGATGAGACGGGGACCCTTATCGATGATCTGATCCATGGACAGGTGGACTTGCAGGGATACGTCCAGGACGTGCAGCAGAGAGACGGCATGGATGTTCTTACCCGGTTCGGGTTTGAGCCCGAGATGCAGACCACTGCCGGCGTGACCTATACGGATGTCGTCCAGACGGAGATCGAGGAGGAAACCCAGGGCACCCTCTCCATCGACCCGAAGAGGACCTATGTCGTCAACGGGGGGTACAATATCCTGTTTTCCGAACCGGCTGCCGTGGAACAGTAGGAGCCGGAGACACAGGATACTTCGATCCCGACGGGAAGTGAAATCACATGGGGCTGCCGGGGTCCCACATCAGCCCGGCAGCCTTCTGTTCACCCTCTCCTCGTCACCCGCCCGGGCGTGCCGTTCGCTCCTTTTTTTAAGCGATCGGGCTCTGCCGCGATGGGATCATCTGAAATCCTGTTTCTAGGGATGCTTCATGGGGTGCGCCCCTTCGAGCCGGTAGCTTTTTCCTGTCCGCAGGTGTATTATCAAGGATTATCCGGCACAGGCCGCAGAGGCGATCCGTTCGTCTCCGGCCTGAAAAGGGGACGGATTGCATGATATCGAAGAGGAGACTGATCACACGGCTCACGCTGCGGCTCGAGCTCTACATCAACCTCATCGTGCTCCCCCTGGCCGTGTACTACGGCACCATTGCCGGGAGGTACGAGGGCGAAAAGCTCGTCTATCTCATCGTCTCCGCCTTCATCGCCGGCCTGCTCGCCACCCTGTTCGGCGCCTCGGTGAGGGTCTGGAAGCTCTCCCGCATCCTGGGCGCACTGGAGAAGCCCGGGGAAGACTATGCGGCGGTCAAGCTCAGGCTCCTGTCATATCCCCGCACCGAGAGCACGGTCATCATCTTAAGATGGGTGTTCGGACTCCTGTGCTGCTACCTCATCATGAGGTCGTTCACCCCGCTGAGCTGGCTGGAGACGCTGCCGGTCTTTTTCGTGCTCATCCTGTGCATCCCCATCAACGGCGTCATTTCCTATACCACCACCGAACATCTCCTGGCGCCCGTGCTCATGGACGAGCGGATCAGGGGCATCTATCTGCCCCCGCACATGTACAAGCCCTTCAGCGTCTCCTTGCGGACCGTGTTCATCGTGGTTTCCGTGCTCATCATCCCGCTGGTCACCCTGGGACACTTTCTCTTTGTCTCGCACCTGCTGTCCATGCATTTCACCGACCTGTACTCCCACGTGTTCATCATCCTCTCCCTCTCCCTGGCGGCCATCTTCGTCACGGTCTACGAGTCGAACGCCGGGATCCGGTCCGGGCTCATGATGACGGTCAGGAACCTGGCCGAGCTCGAGAAGGGGAACCTGCACGTGGAGCCCATACCCCTGCTCACCAAGGGCGAGATCGGGGTCATCAGCCAGTACGTCAATATCCTTGCCCTTTCCCTGCGCAACTCCGAGGAGATGTTCTCCAAGGCCTTTCGCTCCTCCCCTGTGGGCATTGTCATCTGGAAGATCGACGGGGGCTACTTTCTCAATGTGAACGAGAGCTTCACCAAGATATCCGGCTATGCCCGGGCCGACGTGGTGAACAGCACCATCGGTGACGTGGGGCTGTTCCGCAGCAGGGACGACTACGACCGGATGATCAACGTCCTGGTGGGGCAGGGCAAGGTCAGGGGCTTCGATACCGAGCTGTGTACCCGCTCGGGCGAGATCCGGACGGTCACCATCTCCGCCGAGGTGATCATGCTCTGGGACGAGCCTTGCATGATCGCGACCATCGAGGACGTCACGGAGAAGAAGATCCTGGAGCGCGAGATCCTGAGCATCGGCGAGCGGGAGCGGCAGAAGATCGGGCAGGACCTCCACGACGACCTGGGGCCGCACCTCATCGGGATCGAGGTGATGAGCGAGCTTCTGAAGAAAAAGCTCGAACAGCGGATCGTTCCCTCGGCGGACGAGGTGGAGAAGATCCGCTTCCTGATCGAGAAGGCCATCGAGAAGACGAGGCGGCTCTCGCGCGGGCTCTGCCCCGTGTTTCTGGCCGATCACGGGCTGGAGTCGCTTCTGCAGGAGATGGCCTCGAACATCCGTGAGGTCCACGGCATCGCCTGCGTCTTCCGGTACGACCGCTCCATCCTGGTGGACGACATCTCGGTGTGCACGCATCTTTACTCCATCGTGCACGAGGCTATCCACAACGCCATCCGGCACGGCCGCGCGGACCGTATCGAGATCGAGCTGCGCTATGACGGCTGCACGGTCACGCTCACGATCACGGACAACGGAGGGGGCATGAGCAGCCTGGAGCAGCACCAGGGCATGGGGCTCAAGATCATGAATTTCCGGGCCGCCATGATCGGAGCCGAGCTGGAGATCGACAGCGCCCCCGGGAGAGGGACCCGGGTCGCCCTGTCGTTCCGTCACGATGACCACCGAGGGGAGGAGCCGCTGCAAAAGGCGGAGGATGGATCATGAGCGAGACGGACAAGGTAAGGATACTGATCGTGGAGGATCATGAGATCTTCCGTCTGGGCATCAGGGAGCTCATCAATCACGAACCCGACCTGTGCGTGTGCGGCGAGGCCGACGATGTGGCCACGGCCCGCAGGCTCATGAGCGAGACCGGCCCCGATATGGCCATCATCGACATCACGCTCAGGAACAGCAACGGCCTCGATCTCATCCGGGAGGTGAGTGCCTCGGGCAAAGACGTGCTGGTCCTCGTGCTCTCCATGCACGACGAGCTCCTCTATGCCGAACGCTCGCTGCAGGCAGGGGCGAGAGGGTACATCATGAAGCAGGAGACCTCGCGGTCCATCGTCAAGGCCATCCGGCACATCCTTGAAGGCGGCATCTACGTGAGCCCCAATATCATGGAAAACCTCCTGAGCAGGGTGAGGGCAGGGCAGGACCCCCTGGAGAGATCACCGCTTAAGAGCCTCTCGGAGCGGGAGTTCACGGTTCTGCGGATGATCGGCGAGGGCAAGGCCACGGGCGATATCGCCGAGACCATGTGCCTGAGCGTGCGCACCATCAGCACCTACCGGGAGAGGATCAAGGAAAAGCTGGGGCTGAAGAACGCCGCCGAGCTGGTCCGCTATGCGGTCCGCTGGGTGGAGGAGAACTGAGACCGCGCTGCTGCCGCCCTGCATCGGGCTGCTTTCAGCATCGCGGCCGCCGGCGGCGGTGAAAAAACGGTTATATCCTGGTTTGTCAATAGCAAGAACCCCCTGTAGCAGGTGCTCCTACACGGTGCTGCATGCTGCTGGTACGCGATAATCCGCTGCCCCCCGATTGCATGAATGCCTGCGGTCGCTTACTCTATTATTCTTGTATACTTCTGTAAAAAAGGAGGTCGTTGCTATGGCTGGCGGATATGCGGGTAAGTTTCTCCGGGTGAACCTGACTGAAGGCTCGTGGAGCGATTTCACCCTCGGCGACGATATCCTCAAGATGTTCATCGGCGGGAGCTGCCTCGCGGCAAAGCTCTTCCTCGACCGATACCCCCTGGATGCCGATCCCCTCTCCCCGGAAAATCCCCTGATGATCATGACCGGGCCCATGGTGGGGAGCGGCTTCCCGGGCACCTCGCGTTTTTCCGTCTGCGCCAGGTCACCACAGACCGGCATCTGGGCCGAGTCTGCGTGCGGGGGCACCTTCGGCCCCGATCTCAAGCGCGCGGGATACGACGGGGTGGTCATCGAGGGAAGGTCGAACGGCCCCGTCATCCTGGCCATCGACGACTCCGGGGTGAGCATTTCCGATGCCTCCTCCCTGTGGGGCAAGGACATCTACGAAGCCACTGACGAGCTCAAGACGCGGGACAAGTCCGCCAAGGTGCTGGTCATCGGCCCTGCGGGTGAAAACCTGGCCCGGATCGCAGCCATCGGCAACGACAAGGGGCACTTCAGCGGCAGGGCAGGCCTGGGCGCGGTCATGGGATCCAAGAACCTCAAGGCCGTGGTGGTGAGGGGAACGTCTGCAAAGGCGGTCAAAGCGGACGGCGAGGGATTCAAGCTCGCCATGAAGACCGCCATGCAGGAGATCAAGGATTCCGCGCTGGCGGAGGGGCTCCACATGATGGGCTCGGACGCCAACATGGACCTGGGCATGGTCACCGGCGACGTTCCGGTGAAGAACTGGACCTCGGGCGGGGAGTTCGACCTGGCATCCAACCTGAGCGGACCCACCATGCGCGAGAAGTATCTCACCAAGGCCCATGCCTGCACCAACTGCCCCATTGCCTGCAAACGGGTGGTCAAGGTGGACGACGGGCCGTTCGCCACCGCGGAAGGCCCCGGTCCCGAGTACGAAACCTGCGCGGTATTCGGCACCATGCTGATGAACCCGGATCTCACGGCCGTGATCAAGGCAAACGAGCTCTGCAACCGCTACGGCATGGACACCATCAGCTGCGGCTCGGCCATCGCGCTCGCCATGGAGCTCTATGAAAAGGGCGAGATCACGAAAGACCGGCTGGGCGGGCTCGACCTCTCCTGGGGCAACATGGACGCCGTGCTCGAGCTGGTCAGGCAGACGGCATACCGCGAGGGGTTCGGCGACATCCTGGCGGACGGCGCGGTCCATGCGGCCCGCAGGCTCGGCGGGAGCGCCATGGACGCCGTGGTGCACGTCAAGGGGCTCGAGGCTCCCATGCACGACCCGCGCGGTTTCCACGGCATGGGGCTCGCCTACATGATGTCCAACCGGGGCGCGTGCCATCTCCAGCACTTCGTGCTGGCCACCGAGCAGGGCATGGCCTCCTGGCCGCAGCTCTTCGACATGAAGGACGACTACGAGGGGACCACGAGCGTGGGCAAGGCCGCGCTCGTGTACAATTCCGAGAACTACGGCATCCTGGCCAACTCGCTGTCCATCTGCCACTATGTCGCCTACTCCATCCGGCCCGAGACCCTGCGCGACGCCTTCAATGCGATCACCGGTTTCGGGTTCGACTTTGCCGATCTCCTCTCCACGGGCATGCGCGACTGGACCCTGAAAAGGGGCTTCAACAACCTGCTGGGCATCACGAGCAAGGACGACGTCCTGCCCAAGCGCGCCATGACTGCCCTGGAGGAAGGCGGGGCAGCAGGCTCCGTGCCGGACACGGCCCTGCTCCTGAAGGAGTACTATGCACTGCGCGCCCTCGACGAGCGGGGGTTCCCGAAGGCGGAGATGCTCGTCAGACTCGGGCTCGACGATCTCAAATCGAGACTCTATCAATAAGAAACCATTACAGGAGGTTTGTACGATGCCGATCAAAGCCATGACGCAGGAATGGATGGACGCCTATAAGGCCGCCATCCAGGCAGACCCGGATTACAAGAGCATTGCCAAGGACTGGGAGGGCAGCGTCTCTCTCGTGGTCAATCCCGAGCCCGCCAGGAACGTGCCCGAACCCATCTATCTCTTCATGGACTACTGGCACGGCGATGTGGGCGACTTCGTCGTGTGCGACAAGGAAAAGGCCGACAGTGCCAAGTTTGTCATGACCGGGGATTATGCCCGCTGGAAGCAGGTGGCCTACAAGGAGCTCGATGCCACCAAGGCGCTTCTGCAGGGCAAGCTCAAGATGAAGGGCGACCTGCCCTATGTGGTGAGGAACATCAAGACCGTCAACAAGGTCATCGATATTCTGGGCAAGGTGGACACCCTCTGGCCGGATGGCAACAAATAGGGAACGTCCTGTTTGCCACCCATGTCCGATCGGTACGAAAGGGACCGGCGGCAGGTCTCTGCTTGGGGATGTTACCGTCCGGCCCCTCCTGCACGAGCGGACCTGTCCGTGAATCTTCCTTCGCGTGCGCTGCGAAGGATAAAGAAGGTGTGGTCACATTCTCGTTGAAAGCGTTCAGGCTTGAAGCCGGGTCGAAGGGCTTGTCCCGGGGTCCACACCATTGATCAGAAAAAGGAGTGCAGTATGGCATATGATTCCGACTTGTCATTCAATTATTTCGGGCCAACCAAGATCGTCTTCGGTGCCAATGCCGTCAGGGACGTGGATATCGAAATGGGGACCCTCGGCGGGACCAGGGCCGTGGTGGTGACGGATCAGGGCATTATCAAGGCGGGTCTCGTGGACGGCATCACGGCCTGCCTGGGTGGCAGGTGCGCGGGCGTGTTCAGCGACGTGCCCCAGGATACGGGCGTGGAGGTGGTCAATGCAGGCGCCGAGTTCGCCCGGAAGAACGGTGCGGACATCGTGGTCAGCGTGGGGGGCGGCAGCGTCATCGATACGGCCAAGGGCATGTGCATCCTCCTGACCGAGGGCGGAACCCTGCGGGATTTCAACGGGGTTCAGCTCCTGAGCAGGCCGCAGACACCACACATGGTCATACCCACCACTGCAGGCACGGGAAGCGAGGTCACCAATGCGGCGGTGATCATGGACAAGGAGATGGGCCAGAAAAGGCTTCTGGTGGAGAACTTCAATGTTCCCCGCATGGCGATCCTGGACCCGAAGATGACGGAGAAGCTCCCCCCCCTCCTGACCGCCAGCACGGGCATGGACGCCATGACCCACGCCGTGGAGGCCGTCCACAGCATCCCGCACGAGCCGCTCACCGACGGGCTCGCCCTGCATGCGATCCGGCTTCTGTACAAGTACCTTCCCGTCTGTGTGGAGAACGGCTCCGACCTCCATGCCCGGGGCCAGGTTCAGATCGCGGCAACCATGGCTGGCTGGGCGTTCGGCAATGCCATGGTGGGCATCGTGCACGCCATGGCCCATTCCATCGGCGCGGTGGCCCATGTGCCCCACGGCATCGCCAACGGCATCCTGCTGCCCGACTGCATGGAGTTCAATCTGGAGGATGCCGCGGACGGGTACGCCATGGTGGCCGAGGCCATGGGCGTCCGGGAAAAGGGTATGGACGATTCAGATGCCGCCCAGGCGGCGATCCGGGCCATGAGGGAGTTCATCCGGAAGATCGGCCATCCGCAGAAGCTCTCAGAGATGGGGGTCAGCGGGAAGGATATCGAAAAGGCGGCCGACATGAGCCTCTCGGACGGCTCCATTGTCAACAACCCGAGGATCGTGATGGACCCCGCAGAGGTTCTGGAGATCTTCCAGAAGAACATGTAGAAGGCAACCGGCAGGGGCCGCGATGATACCCCGGCCCCTGCCTTTTTTTTTAAAGACAGGAGATCTGTGCATGACAGACAATGCGATTATCGAAAACCGCGCTCAAGAGGTCCCCTTTTCCCATGTCCTGAGCGAGCTGCTGGAGACGAACGTGAAGCAGAACCCCCACAAGCTCAAGACCTTTCAGGGCCTCTACGGCGTGGTGGGCATCGATCTGAAAGACATAGAGGCGGCCGTCACGCTCGTCTTCTCGGGCGGCAGGGCCAGGATAGAGCAGGGCATCGTCGGCAGGCCCGACATCGTCATCAAGACGGATTCCGACAAGGTCATCGGGCTCAACTCCATCAGCATCAGGTTCGGGCTGCCCTATTACTTCGACGAGGCGGGAATGACCGTGCTCAGGCAGATCCTCTCCGGAGAGATCAAGGTGCAGGGCATGTTCGCGCACCCCGTCATCCTCACAAAGCTCACCAAGATCATGTCGGTGATGTGAGGACCTGACAAAGGGTCCGCGCATTCTGCCATCCTTACGGCGCTCACCGGGATCGCGCCGGTTACGCGGGGATCTTCACGGGCTCATGCGCCTGGCGCCTGCGAACCCGGGCCGATCCGCCGGCAGGGCGGCCGGCTTGCACTCTCGGGCAGAGGATCAGGCCGCATCCGTGAGCCGGACGAACTCCTTGGGTGTGAAGTTGCGGTCAAAGGTCCACAGCGTTGCAACGCAGTCGCGGACCCGCAGCAGCTTGAGCTTGTCGAATCCGTCCGGGTACACCCACGGCTTCAGAAAATCCCGGGCATCGACGACCTCTTTTTTCAGGTCCACGTCATCGACGACCTCGGCCCTTCCGCTCACCCGGACCTGGAGGCTCCCGTCCGGGCTGGTGAAGCACACCTCGACCAGGGGATTCTCCTGCACCTGGCGGTAGAGGTCCTTGAAGGATGCCGTGTGGAACAGGATGCCCTGTTCGTCGGCACGATACATGAGCATTCCGCGCACCCGGGGCCGGTCGTTCTCCACGGTGGCGAGACAGCAGGCGGGGTTCGCGTTCATGAACCGGAGCATCTCGTTTCTATCCATAGGTTTGTCCCCCTTCACATCAGCTGTAGTCCTTAAAGATCTGGTCATATTTTCCATACCTGCCGGGAGAATTCAAGGCCGAAGAAACATGGGATCGAGAGACTGCCCGGCGGACCGGGATCGTCCGCAGATCCTGTTCCCGATCGGCTCCCGGTCCTGCTCGGGAACAGGGGGTCACCGGTACGGCAACCGTGAAGGACACGGCGTGCCCAAAGGCCCCGATGCCCCTTTCTCCGCTTTCTCCTCATACGGGCCGTATTGTCTCCCGGCCTGCTTCTCCGGCAAAGGTCCGGACGTCAGGGCCTCCGGTAGGCGTAGTAGATCACTCCCGCCCTGCTGTACACCATGGCGACCCCGGACATGTTGACCGAGGACGCGGCGTTCGGGTAAGACCCGCTGTCAACGGCCTCATCCACGAAGGAGAGCCCGCCGTCGACGGAACAGGTCACATGGACCTGATTGTCATTGCCGGTCCCCACGCGGTAGATCGTGTTGTCCCCGTCCACGGCCATGGTCGACTGCAGAGGCTTGGAGCTGGTCCCGATGACCTCCGTCTTGGTCCACACATCCGTGTTCATGTCCCCGATCAGCAGGGTTCCGGTCCTGCCCACGATGACGATGCGGCCGGACCGGTCGAAGCAATAGCCTGCATGGGTGATGGTCTCCCCGGAATTCACGGCCGGTTCGAACGTGGCCCCATGATCGGTGCTGCGCGTATAGTAGACCGGGGTGGGTTCATTGACGCCCGTGGGCTCGGTGCCTATGATGTAGACATCACGGTTCAGCGGGTTTACCACAAGGGTGTGCAGCGGGTAGCCCATGAGACCGGTCACCGGACTCTGGAACGAGGCGCCCGTGTCAGTGGAGCGCAGGAAGGTGTTGCCCCCGTTGTCCACGGAATCCGCAATAGGGAAGTCTCCGTCGTTGGATGAAACGTAGACGTACTCCCCGTCGGCGGTGATGTGCTTTTGCTCCGACAGGGTTCCCGCCTCGCCGATGATCAGGGGGACCTCCCAGCTCGCTCCACTGTCCGTGGACCGAACCACTTCCATCCGCCCCTGGGCGGTCGGGTAGGCGATCAGGACGTTGTCCGCGCCGCTTAAGGCTATTTCGGGATCGATGCGATTGCCCACTCCTGTGGGAAGCCCCTGTGCGTCCCGCACCCTGACGCTCGGCTCGAAGCTGGCGCCCCCGTCCGTTGACCGGGCGTAGTAGACACCGTCCTGCGCTCCGGGCGGATTCACCATGACATCCGGGACCTTCCATACGACATGGACAATTCCCGATTCACTCACCGAGATATTGTTCGACGTATCCGACCTGCCGATCGACGAGTTTGCCACGTCACTGACCACGACCCCGGTCAGCTCCGCGAACTGGATCTGGACGGTCGTGAACGAAAAGGACACCTCCTCGTCGAATCCCCTGATGGCGCCTGCAGGCACCGTGGCCGTGTACACGCGGTTCTTTTCGAGCAGGGGATCGGGGTCGATGAGAAGGCGGTTGCCTTCGGCCGCGATCGATACCGGAACATCGCCTGAAATCCCGGTGAGGGTCACCCCGGCCGGATCGCCCAGGACAACCTCTTCCTCACAGATGATCGCGATGGTCTTGGTCACCGGGATGTCAACGGCTTCATCGGCGGGATCGGTCGAGAGCACGCTGTTGACCACGACCGTGGTGAATGAGAAGGACACCGTCTGGCCGACGCCCTGGATGGCGCCTGCGGGCACGGTGACGGTGTAATTGAGGTTTTGCTCGAGCAGGGGGTCGGGATCGATGAAAAAGGTGTTCCCCATGGTTGTTATCGATACCGGAACCGTGCCTGAATCTCCTGTGAGGGCCACCCCGGCAGTGTCGCCCGTGAGGACATCCTCTTCGCAGGTTATCGCAATGGTCTTTGCCAGCGGGACATCGGCAGCCCCATCGGCGGGGTCTGTCGAGAGGATGCCGTTGCTTACGATCGTCGTGAACGAGAAGCTTGTTTCCTCGTTCATTCCACGGACGGCTCCCGCAGATATCGTGACCGTATAAGTGCTGTTCCGTTCGAGCAGGGGATCGGGATCGATGAGCAGGTTGTTGCCCTCGGCCGCTACCGATACCGGAATCGTGCCCGAATCTACCGTGAGGGTTATCCCTGTCGTGTCGTCTAAAAGAATATCTTCCTCGCAGGTTACCCTGATGGTCTTTGCCAGGGGTATGCCGGTCGAGCCGTCAGAGGGATCGGTCGCGAGGATGCTGTTGCCCGCGACCGGCTGCTCACCCGGGCTGTCCGGGGACGACGGGTCGCCGCTGCATCCCAGAGCCAGGAAAACCCATCCACAGAGAGCCAGAAGTCGCAAGGTGGTTCTGAAGCCGTCAGTCGTCTGCATGATCGTCCGCCTTGTAGAGAATGATTTTTTTCTTGAGAGGAGCCGGGCTTTTCCCGGTATGGAGGGGATGGAATCCGTGTGAAAACGCCACGAAACCGGACCTTCAGGCCGGTATCGCGCCCAAAGGCCGCGTGTCTGCCGGAGCGGGTGGATATCATCGCTGTGTCCTTCTGAAGTTGCGTGCTTTCAGGTTAATTCGACAGATACCTTTTTGCGGCCCGGCTTGTCAATTCAATGTTATGGGGCATTCGAACCGGCAGGGCGTCCGTCTCGGAACAAGGTGCCTACCAGCCGCGTACGAGGCTATGCTCACCTGGTCGAGATGGGGGGGCCTTCAGGCTTGAGGGACCGGGGAATCCTCATGATCACGGGGAAGGCCGTATGGGCCTGGGGGTCGAGGAGGAGATTCCCCCCGTGGTCGGTGAGTATCTTGTGAGCGGCGCTGAGGAACAGGCTGGCGCTCCAGGGTTTCGACGTGAGCTCGGTGTCGTAGAGATCGCAGAAATGCTCGCAGGGCCGGGTTTCCCCCAGGAATATCTCCAGCTCGTTGTCCCGGTCGTTGATGCTCATGGGCAGTGCTGAACCCTGGGGCAGGGTAAAGAGGATTTCCTTCAAGACCAGGGAGAACGCCTTTCTGAGCAGATTCGGGTCCACAGGCACCAGGACGTAGGGCGTCCGGACCGAGAGCCTCGGGCTGACGGATCTGCACTGCCAGTACTTTTCACAGCACTGAATTTCCTCCCGGATGATGCGGTCGATCCTCTGGAGTCTCACCAGGGGGGACGGGATGGAAACGAAATCGTCCACCTCCTGAAGGACCACCTCCATTCTCTGAACGGAAGACATCAATGCCTCGCGCGTCTCTCCCATCTCCTCCTGCGGGTGCATGCGGGCGATCCTGCGGGCCATGCTCCCGATGATCATCAGGGGGTTCCTCAGCTCGTGTGCCATTGCCTGGGCCAGGCGGACAAATGCGGCGGTGCGCTCGGTTTCGATAAGCCGCGACTCGGTTTTCCTGAGCATCTCCTTTGCATTTTCATAATGGCTTTTCAGCTCGGCAAGGAGCCGGGTGTTTTCGATCAGGGGTGCGAAGATCGAGGCTATGCTCTTGAGAAACTCCAGGTCCGGGGGTGAATAGGCGCCTGAGATCATCCGGTCGAGGTACACGAGACCGTAGATCTGGGTATGGTAAATGAGCGGGACGCACAGGGCCGATCCGATCTTGTGCTCCTGAGGTCTCTTGAAGACAGCCGGAGAATCATCGCCGGATGAGTCCCTCAGGAGCAGGGAATCGCCGTTCTGGAAAACCCTCTCGACAATGTGCCGGCTCACGGGAACGGGCTCATGGTCGGGGTCCACCAGGAGGGGCTTGAGTGTGCCGTCGGGCTCGAACAGGGCGATGTATCCCCGGTCGTGGGCAAAGATATCCTTGAGGTGGGAGAAGATCTTTTTTCCCAGCACCCGCATGTCCTGATACTCTGCAAGCTCGGCGCTGATCTCGTAGATGGCGGCCAGCTTCTGACGGTCGATGGCCGCCCCGGTCGAGAAGCCGATGGCGTGGACCACGAGATGATGCCGGGGCGGGGTCGCTTCCGACGGCAGCAGGGTGAACTGCGTGTGCCCCACCCGGATGGTATCGCCTGGGTTGACGGCCGCCACGCGCCGGATCCTGCGGTCGTTGACAAAAATCCCGTTGATGCCGCCGAGATCTTCGATCCACATCCGGTTGCCCTCTTTCCTGATGAGCGCATGTCTGAGCGATATGGCGGGATCGGTGAGCATCAGGTCAACATCCCTGCCCCGCCCGATGAGACAAGGAAAACCCAAGGGGTATTTCTCTCCGGAAATCCGTTCCCGGAGAACGATCCTCTGATCCATAGTAATCTATGTATAGAAGGCTGTCCGGAGAACACAACCCGTTTTAAGGCACGCACCTCACCGTCGGGTTGGTACAGTGGAGGCACACCCCGCATGGACGGCCCCGCTCGCCGGAGGCAGGGCCGCTGGAAAAGGCACGAGAGGGCCGTGCGAGCTTTTTTCTTCAAAGGGATCGAAAGGCTCTTGATCTTGATGGAGATTTTGTCATTATAGGAGATGAAAACGAACCGAAACGAGAGGGTTATCCATGCCGATTTATGAATTTTATTGTCAGCAGTGCAACACCATTTATAATTTCTTCTCAAAGACGGTCAACACCGAAAAGGTTCCCAACTGCCCCAAATGCAAGTCAGGCCCCCTGAAGCGCAGGGTTTCCCTGTTTGCCGCCATTACCGGCCGCAGGGAAGACGGCGATGCCGACGACGGCATGCCGCCCATCGACGAGTCGAAGATGGAAAGGGCCATGGCCATGCTGGCGAGCGAGGCGGACAAGATCAACGAGGATGACCCCCGGCAGGCGGCCCGGCTCATGCGCAAGCTCTCTGATGCGACGGGCCTGAGGATGGGGGCGGGGATGGAAGAGGCCCTGAGCCGGATGGAGCGCGGGGAAGACCCGGACGCCATAGAGCAGGAGATGGGGGATCTGCTGGAGGGAGAGGATCCCTTCGTGTTCGAGCAGAAATCCCGTTCAGCCGGCAGAAAACAGCGGCCCCTGGTGGACGAGACCCTCTACGATCTCTGATGACGCTCCCGGTCTGAGCAAGCGGGTGATCAAAGCCCGGGGGAGCAAGGGCGAAGCAGGCGGATGAAGAGGCCGGTTCGCGCATCGGGCTTGGGGCTTCGGACAGTGGCGGGCGGGCGTTCTCCCGGCTCTGGTGGGCACGGGTTTCTTCCCGTTTTCTCAAGGCTTTCTTTCAGTCGAGCGATCCGCCGGTCCCCTGTCTGCGGGCAGGGCGCCTTCACGGGGGCAGGTTGCCTTTTCCCCCTTTCGGGCCTATTATTCCGATCATATGATCGTCAGTGCCCATCAGCCCTATTTCTGCCCCTACCCGGGGTTCTTCATCAAGCCCGTGCACTCCGATGTGTTTGTTCTCCTGGACTCCGTCCAGTTGCCCCGGGGCGGTACATGGGTCACCCGCAACCGCTTCAAGAACGACCAGGGTGCTTTCTGGATGAGCATCCCGGTATGGAAAAAGGGAAAGGGCCTGCAGCGGATCGACGAGGTCGGGATCTGCCATGAAGGTCGCTGGAAGAAGAAGCATCTTAAGAGCCTTTGCTGCGCCTACGCGGACGCCCCCTACCTCGAGCAGCATCTTCCCCTGTTCGAGCGGGTGTTTTCCGATGCATACGGAAAGATCGCGGACATGAACCGCGATATCATCTCGTATGCAATGGATTCACTCGGCATCCCTGCGCGGCTGCTCCTGCTTTCCGAAACGGATGCGGGCGGGGCGGGCGCCGAGCTGCTGGTCAGCCTCTGCCGCAGCCTGGAGGCGGACGGGTTTCTCGCCTTCCGTTCTGCATGGAAGTACCTCGATGAAGGCCTGTTCCGCCGGGCGGGCATCGAGACCCTTGCCGTGGACCCCCCTGAGCTCGTGTACCCGCAGCTCTGGGGAGACTTCGTCCCGAACCTCTCGGTGTTCGATCTCCTGTTCACCTGCGGTCCGAAGTCGCGGGAGATCCTGGAGAGAGGGCGGCAGCAGGTCCGATGCGCAGGCTTGTGATCCGTGAAGGAGGTGCACCGTGCAGCGCAGGGAATGGTGTTTCCCGTCCGCTGCAGGAATCCCGGGGCGCTGTCTTCATTTTTCTCTTAGGGTCCAATACTCCGCAGCTTGCCGCGGGGTAGCCCATGCGTATAAAGTGAGATCTGATCTTTCAGGACAATCAAGGCAAATATGATTGTATTGTACTGTATTGGGATCTGCGATTACTTATAGTTATCTATAATTTACTATATTATTCAGTAAGTTACGATAGGCAAAGGATATCTTCAGTCTTGGAATTCCAGATAACCTCACGAAATCGAAGCTTCCTGAATGAAATTTGCGAGCCCCATCAATGGAGACGTTGAGACCGTTTTTTTGGATTTCTTAGAGGACAATCAGAGCATCTCACCTGCCTTTGTAAATCTGGACAAGGGACGATGGGCGACCGGATTCGCGCGGTATGCCGGATACAGTTAACGATCAGATTCAAAGGCCATCAATGGTGGGAATACTCGCCGGTTCTCAATATCCCTCTCTTAAGGGTATAGGCACACCCTCGCCTTCCCCTTCTCCAATTTCCCTATCTTGCCGAATTAAATGAATAAAATATATTTGATTCTTTTTCTTGACTCAATCATTATTGGATGTCCCCACAAGGTTGAGGCATACGGAGTTCTGTCAAATACGCAAAGAGATTCGTGGATCACGGGATTGTCTGATTGTCCCCCATGGTTCCCTAGCCAAGCTGTAGGCTTGCCATAAAGCAACAGTAAATGGTAGTAATTAACCATGGGCAAAAGAAAGGGTTGCGTGATCCTAATGTGCCAAGACAGATGTGTTCATCGGCATAGGCAGGACGCCTCCTCTGACCATGGCACTACCAATATTATTTTCCAATTGCCCCGACCCCTTGCCCGTTTTTCATCTGCCATGTATTGTTACTTTATAGGGTTATTGTCGGAACGAAATCATTTTATATATCCACCCAAAATGGTTGGTGACTGCTACCCACAGAGCAGGACCTGCTTATGACTGATGTCCGCCCTCTTCCACTCGCCCAAGAATGGAAAGACCAACTTGGCCTTGCAAATCGTCACTCTCCTGAACTGTATGAAACATCGGCGTCCGCCACCGACGTACCACACGCACTTGCAATTCGTACCGCGTTTGAAGAACTTGGTCTCTCTGCCATGTTTTGTGTGCAAGGCGTTCCCACCATTGCTATTCTATCGGTTGAGCAGTACGACAATGTACGCATAATCGATATTCAAGGTGCGCTCTGGAACCAAGGGCTGGCAAGTCTCCTATTGGTGATTGCTGGAGATACGCTTCGCGCATTTTCTCTTGCACGGAAGCCCTACAGAGATTCAGGCGAAGCATTTGACAAGCGATGCCTCATCGACACCTTAAACTTCACGGCAGACGCATTACAACTCAGGAATCTGATTTGCGGGGCTGAATCCGGCAGGCTGTGGAAGGATCATGCGGACTACTTTCAGACCAAAGAGCGGATTGATCAAGTACTTCTCGATAATCTGAAGGAATCGCATCAATTACTCTGTAAGGCGAACCTCTCATCGGATGCCGCTCAGGCCTTGATCATGCAGGTGATGTTCATCGCCTATCTTGAAGATCGGGAAATCATAACACCGGAGTATTTCCGCACAGTGTCGGACAATAAAATTGACAGTTTCTCATCATTGCTTGCGTCCGGAAATGTAAAATTCCTGAGATCACTTTTCAAGTGCTTGAGGGACGACTTCAATGGCGATCTCTTCGTTGCGCCCTGCTCATTTGAATCTCAAAGCAAGGTGCCAGAGATCGAGGCGTCCCATCTCGATGTGCTTGCACGCTTCCGCTCCGGCCGGGAAGAGATGGGCAAAGGCGGTCAGCAGCGGTTCTGGGGATATGACTTCCGCTATATACCCATCGAGCTGGTCAGTGCCGTTTATGATCGATTTCTTGGTGAGAAGGAAAAACAGCGACGCGAACAAGGTGCCTACTACACGCCGATGTTTCTGGCAGACACAGTCGTTTCGCAAGTATGGGAGCTGTTACCATCTGAAGTCAGAGAAAAAGGCCGATACCTCGATCCGGCATGCGGGTCGGGGGTCTTTCTGGTGCGTTTGTTCCAACGTCTCTGTGAACACTGGCGCTCAACACGTAAGTCAAGGACAATTCGTTGGGGCAGCCTTCTGACGATCCTGCAAAGGGTTCATGGCTGGGACATTAACGAAAGCGCTGTCCGCGTAGCGGTGTTCTCGCTCTATGTGGCATTGCTCGAAGAGGTCTCTCCTCCCGATATTCGCCGTCTTATCAGTCGCGGAAAGATATTGCCGGAACTATGGAGAAACAATCTTGTCCGCAGAGACTTCTTTGATGTGCCGGATAATCACGACTGTTTTCAAGTAATCATCGGAAATCCACCCTGGACAAGTCGGCATGGCACCAACCGATCATCGGTATCCTGGTGTAAGAATAACCTTCTACCCATGCCGGGCAACGAAGACGCTTGGGCCTTTGCGTGGAAGGCTACCCGGCATCTCGCCGACGACGGTGTGATTGCATTCCTGCTTCCTGCAATGGGATTTCTTCATAATCATGCGCCAGCTGCCATAGATGCACGGAACAAATTCATCCTCGAAACCCACATTCGCCGGATCATAAATTTTGCCGACCTCCGCTTTCAATTGTTTGAACACGCACATCGCCCGACGGCGCTCATCATTTATGGAAAGATCGATATTACGCAATTCCCCTATCGCTTCGATTATTGGGCGCCAAAAGCAGACTTGAACCTTCAAATAAAACGGCTAATCACACTAAGTAGAGCCGATAAATTTTCCTTGAATGCAGCAACCGCAATTGACCATCCACTAGCCTTCAAGCAACGGCTCTGGATGCGTGAACCAGACGGGAAGCTCTTTGCTTACCTGTCGAAGTTTCCAAAGCTTGGCGATCTTATTAATGACTTTGGTAGTTTGAGCCGCCGAAAACTAGATTTCGCGGGACAGTGGGTCATTGGACAAGGATTTCAGCCTTTCAATGATAAAGACAACCAAGAGCAAGCATCATCCTACTCGGTTAGTGAATATGTTGGGGCGCTGCCCAATCTGCCTATCGGTAAATTTCAGCGATTGGCTCAACCAATGTCTGATCTTACGCCATGGCCATCAAAGAATGTTCGACGTATGGGTTTTGAATTTGGCTTCAAAGGCCCGCGCGTTCTTGTGCCAAGGGGAGTTGAGACATCTCAAACGCGGTTACGGGCAACATACACAGAGGATTCTTTTACATTTCAACACATAATCCAGGCAATCGTGATCCCGCCAGGAGAGGAACGTCGAGCAAAGCTCCTGACAGCACTGCTTAATAGCCGCGTTGCACTTTGGCATGCATTTCACGGAACAGCATCTTTTGGAGCTGACCGGCCGGAGGTCCAACAGGCTGAGCTGCTGCATCTACCATTTCCGAGCCCAGCGGATTTGCCCGATTCCGAGCGAGCGGAGTATGCAGCAAAAAAACTTGTCGAAATTGTTGATGACTCTTTATTAATCGCTGCCAATTGGGGGCCGTTTATTCCCTTGGATAATGATGAAACGATTCTCGCTAGGATCGATCAACTCGCATACCAGTATTTTTGCCTGTCGGATGACGAAATAGTTTTGATCGAAGATACGGTTGAGCAGATCATTCCGGCGGTTCAACCTAATGAGGGGAGCTACCCAGATCTCTGGAAACCGCCTAACGAGAATGATCGAAGTGCATATGCAACAACACTTATCGCAAGCATCAGCAAATGGCTTCGTAACACCGCTACGATAAGTGCGCGACTAGAAGCATACAGCGACGATCTCGGTATCCTATGCCTTTCGTCGGAGGGGAAGTCAGCCACCTACACCGAGGTCAGAGATACCGCTATTGCCGATGTGCTTTCGAGCATTTCCGAACATATCCGTCAGCCACTCGATGGCAACTTTCAGTTAATACCCGATCTCAGGGTCTTTGTTGGGAATAATCTCTATCTCATCAAGCCAATGCAAATGCGCTTTTGGCTGAGAGCAACAGCATTGGCTGATGCCGATGCAATTGCCATGGATTTACAGGACGCTGTTACAGTTGGATGGCGATGGAGCCAGTCTTGATGGCGCTGGGAGATTCGCAGGCCTGGGCGAGCCATTTCATTTCAGTGGATGAGCGCCTTCTTGAGCGCATTGCTTTTATCTGGCCGACATGTGTGGCCGTCCTTCCAACCCAGCCAAAAGAAGATGAAATCACTTTAAATCTGGTTGACCTTCTCTGGAAAGACCCAGTTGTTCGACGTATTTGCTATTATGTCGAATACCAATTCGAGACATTCGGCATCCTCCCAAATGGCGCAAAATACAGCAAGGGAATTATTGACATGGCGGTTCTTCTGGACCAGGAACGCGAGCGCTATCTCGCTTACGAGTGCAAGCGGTTGAACGTCATCCATAGTGGCAAGCGAAGTTCTCTGGCGACGGCATATGTCACTGAAGGCATGATGCGATTTATAAGCGAACAATATGCAGAAGGCTTACCGATTGGGTGTATGCTGGGTTACGTGATGGACGGCGACACACCGTTTGCGATGAAACAACTGGCGAATGCTATCTCCTCACAACGAACACTCCGTCTAATATCAGGCCCAACATCAATTGCGCCGACACATGATATCGAACGATTTCTCACCACCCACACCCGGACTACCGCTACGACAATCGAATTTCGGCATGCTTTGTTGCCCTATACGAATTATCAAGGATAAAGGATGTCATTGAAATTACACCTCACTTGAGAGGTATCGAAGGTGACTCCTGTTTAAAGGTTGCAACCGGATACCTATACTCACAGACCTTTTGCACCAACTATCGATGTCTAGAAGAACTGGAAACCCCTACGTGAGTACATGTATCTGTAATAAACCTTTCTTTTCAGCACTACCTTGAGACTGATGATCTGCTGGATATATCTGAATCAAAGGGCACTGCCTAGAGAATTCCAGATTGTGGCACGATATCTGAACTTTCTATCGATGAGATCTCCATCCGTCGACCATGCTGTACTGATGCCCCTTTCTGATGGGGCTGCGGATGGGGGACGGCCATGAGTACCTCGTCTACGACGGTGAGACCCTGTCCTCGCTCGTGCCGCTGGAGAGCGTGATCGGCAGGGCCGGCGTCCGGGTTGTGGAGGTGCGGTGAGGGGCCTCCCCCATACCGCCGGCTTCGAGGGGCACGGAAGAACGATTCTCTGTGGCAATATCCTGGAAGATTGTATATAATACATGAAATTCCATCTCGTTTTTTAAGGGCGTGAGTTTGCAGATATTGAAGGGGGCAAAGAAATGAGAGAACGGGCATTGATACCGCTGCTGTGCTTTCTTGCGCTGTGCAGCTGCTCGACCATAAGCTTTGAAAGGAAAGTCGAAGACAACACCTTTTTCTCCATGGCGGATCCCAGGATTCAGGTGCGTGTCGATCCGGGTTTCCGGTACATCGGCGAGGTCACCATGGCCCGCCGCCACCAGAACGTGCAGGGCGCCCGCAACCTCCTCGTGAACAACAACTCCTATGTGTTCGCCGAGATCGGCGATGACAATTCACTGACAAAAGGCGTGGTCATCAGGGTCGACAAGGTGAGCAGAAGCAGCTGGCAGCCCGATCTCTTTTCCGATATCAAGAACAAGCTGGTGACGGACTACGAACAGATCGGCGCCGAGCGGTACGAGCATTTCATTGCGGTACGCTCGGATATATTCACCCCCGATGAGATGGATTTCGTCATCGCCGAGGGGATGAAGAACGCCGGGCCGGTCATGCTCGGCGAGCGGCTGAGCTACAGCGGCTACCGCATTCCCAAGTGCTTCATGGTGGAGGCCTTCGGGATACGGGCCGGCGCGGGCAACGACACCAAGCTCTGCATCTACTATTTCGAGGACCTCGCCCGTCTCGACGAGCAGTTCTCCTGCCGGGAATGGATACGGGACGATCTGCCCCCGGCAGGCCGGGAATCGATTGTCAAACGCTTCGTCGAGTCGAGGAAGCGCGGCCTCTCCTTTGCGAAGCATGTGAAATGATCCGGGCACAGCCCCCGCATTCCAGGGGGGAGCGCGGGTGCGGGAGTTGCCGGTTTTTCAAGCCTGCTCTGCATCGATGCCGGGCTCCGGTTCCGAGACGCGGGTGAATACCGTGCATTTGCCGGCCGGGTTTTCATTATTTTTACGGGGATACCGATGAAAAGAAACGGCAGCACCGGCGGCAAAAGGAGCAAACAAAAACAGTGACGGATGCACCCGCAAGGAAAGGGGAGGCCCCCATCGACCTGGAAAGGGCCGTGCGCGAGTTCGACGCGGACAGGGAGTTTCTGCGGGAGCTCGTGGGGGGGTTCTTGAACAACGTCAGAGCGCAGGTCGAGGTCATCCGGACCGCAATGGAGAAGGGTGACGCGGAGACCGTGCGCAGGGAGGCCCACTCGATCAAGGGAGGGGCCGCGAATATCTGTGCGGAGAGTCTTTCGCTCGCTGCATGGAAACTGGAAACGGCCGGGAAGTCGGGATCGTTGGGCAATGGACGGGAAATGCTCAGAGAGCTTCAGCACGAGTTCTGCCGCCTGGAGGCTTATGTGCGGGATGAATTCGACGGCAGCGGGGATTGAGGGCAGCGTGGCGTGCTCCCGAAACAGGATGATGAATGGAATGCCTGTCTTGTGGTAAGGAGGTGCTGTGAAGATTCTTGTAGCGGACGACGAACTCGTCAGCAGGAAGAAGCTGCAGAAGATCCTGAAGGACATTGGGGAGTGCGAGGCCGTGATGGACGGCATAAGCGCCGTCGAAGCGTGCAGGGACGCCTGGGAAAACTCTTCGCACTTCGATCTGGTGATCCTGGATATCCTCATGCCGGAGATGGACGGCACCGAGGCGCTGCGGACCATCCGGAGACTCGAAAACGAAAGCGATGTGCCGAAGGACCGGCGGGCAAAGATCTTCATGGTGACCACCCAGGCTGACAAGGAAACCATTCTGGCCTGTGTCCAGGCGGGCTGCGACGATTTCATCACCAAGCCGTTCACGTATGATACCGTGATCGGGAAGGTGCAGCGGCACGGTTTCGTTGTCCGGGACGACGGCGCCGGGACGGACCTGCCGGAACAGGATCCGGCGGAGCCGGGTGAAGAGGGAGGCAGGAGCGGCCTGCTCGAAACGATCATCATCCGTTTCAAGCGCGGCGAGATCAACCTGCCCACCCTGCCCCAGATCCACTCCAAGTTCAAGGAGCTGACCGATGCCGGGGCGAACATCCAGGATATCGCCGAGTTCCTGAAGTCGGACGCCGCCATCACCTCCAAGCTCATCAGCATCTCCAACTCCTCGTACTACCGGGGTGTCGTGGAGAACCGGACCCTCGATCAGGCCATCGGCCGCCTCGGGCTCGAGACCACCCAGCAGACCGTAAACGCCATCGCCAACCACGAGCTCTACCTGGCAAAGGACCGGAAGTATACCGGCCTGATGGATCAGCTCTGGGAGCACTCGCTTTCCTGTGCCCATGCCGCCCAGATCGTCACCGAAAGCCTGCGCGTAAGCCTCCAGGAAGACCCCTTCACCCTGGGGCTGCTCCATGACATCGGGAAGCTCCTCCTGGTGCAGGTGGTGGGAGAGATGGAGAAAAAGACATCCGAGGCGGTGGAGTCCCGGGAGCTGTTCCAGATCCTGGGCGCATACCACGACAAGGCCGGGGCCGTGCTCCTGAAGCGGTGGTGCTTCCCCGAGATCTATGTCAACGTCGCTCTGAAGCATCATCTCGATGACGAGATCGACTCTTTTTCCCGGGAGCTGATGGTGGTTCATTTCGCCAACGCGCTCGTCAGCGCCATGGGATATGGCCTGGATGGGCAGGCGCCGGCGGATCTCTCTGCAGTGCCCTCGGCGGGAAAGCTGGGGCTCGACGGCGGCACGATCGCCGCTGTGCAGAAGGAGGTCAGGCAGCGGATGGAAGAGCTGAAACACTATCTCGACTGAACCGGGGGCGTGCAGGGCCGTGTGCGGGCACCGCTCCGGGATCGCCCGCAAGACTTTTCCCGGGAGGCCTCCGGTAAGGGGTCGCTTCGCTGGTCATGCCGAAGGGGACGCCGCCTCACTGGAGCGGAGATGAAACCCGGTGACCGGGTGCCTGTTCGCGACGATTCTCCTGCCCCGTCATTTTCCCGTAGACGAAATGTCCGGATCGTGTTTGGTAAACAGGGATGAAACCCAATGCAAAGGAGATATCCATGGTGCCCGATGCAACGAGACTGATCATGGAGATGGACCTGACCCTTCCCCTGCTCGGCTTCTACGACGCGCCCGATACCGGGGGGTTCGCGCCCCTGGTGGCGCCCGATCCGGGGAAGCACATGTGCATCTTCTGCTTTTTCGAGAACTTCCGCAAGGGAGAAACCCTCGTGATCACCCGCGACAATTTCGGGTGCGGGGGGGCAGGCAACTGTCTGTGCGATGTCCAGACAAGGTCGCGGGATGAATATATCCGCTTTCTGGTAGAGGGAGAGGGGCTGAAGAGATCCCCCGAGGTCATGGGGGAGTGGATCGACCGGAGAAGGCCCTATGTACAGAAGCATCCCTTTCTTCTCATGGGACCGGTCAGGGAGGAGAAATACGAGTATCTCAAGAGTGTCACCTTTTTCGTCAACCCCGACCAGTTGAGCGTACTCATCATCGGCGCCAATTACGATGCCGCCCCCGATGATCCTCCGCCCGTGATCGCCCCCTTCGGGTCAGGGTGCATGGAGCTCCTGCCCCTGTTCGACGATCCGGAGGCTCCCCAGGCCATGATCGGGGCCACCGACATAGCCATGCGCCAGTACCTCCCCCGGGACATCCTGGCGTTTACCGTCACCAAACCCATGTTCGAGCGCCTCTGCGCCCTTGACGATCAGAGCTTTCTCCACAAGCCCTTCCTGAGAAACCTGAAAAAGGCGCGGGCGGAACAGTCCATACGGGTGGCGTAGCCGGGGAGGATCAGTCCCGGCAGGGCCGTGCAGGCCGCCGTTCCCGCCGGGGCCGTACGGGCCGGGAACGCTCCCGGACAACCCCGGGTGACTGTCCGGGGACGATGAACAAGAACGAGGAGAAATCATGATTCGGGATCTGATCGAGAAGAACAGGTCGTACCGGAGGTTCAGGGAGGATGTGCCGGTGGGGCCCGAGGTGCTCAGGGACCTGGTGGACCTGGCGCGGCTGTCTGCGTCCGCAGGAAATTTCCAGCCTCTGAAATACATCCTCTCGTGGGAGCCGAAGAAAAACCGGCTCATCTTTCCCCACCTGGCGTGGGCAGCATTCCTGAAGGATTGGCCGGGACCCGGCGAAGGCGAGCGGCCGACGGCCTACATCATTGTCCTGGGCGATACGGCCGTTTCCAAGACATTCGGCTGCGATCACGGAATCGCGGCCCAGAATATCCTTCTGGGCGCCGTGGAACGGGGCCTGGGCGGCTGCATGATCGCCTCGGTCCAGCGTAATCAGCTCAGGGAGGCCCTGAAGATTCCCGCCCGGTTCGAGATACTCCTGGTCATCGCGCTGGGCAGCCCCGTGGAAGAGGTGGCGATCGAAGAGGCGGGTGACGAAGGGGGCATTGAATACTGGAGAGATGAAAAAGGGGTGCACCACGTTCCCAAGCGAAGGCTGGAAGAGATCATCCTCCCGTTTTGACGGGCGGCGCGGTTTGCGGCGCACCCCTGGTGCGGTTCACCCCGGGGCGGGATGCCTTTCGTCCCTGATCCGGGCAGGAGCCGGGGGCGGCATGAAGAAGGGGACATGGGGATATGCGGCGCGGAAGGATGAGACCTGTCTTGCTCCTCGTGGCCGGTGCAGCGGTGCTGGCGGTGATATGGTGCGGCGCGGCGGTTTCCGCGGACGGCGGGTCTGAGGAAGGCGGCAGTCCGGTCCGGTCCCGGGCCGGGCAGGGCGGCGATGGACCGATGCCGTATCATGGGCCTGTCACGGAAAACAGAGCGCCCTCTCCCCGGCCTTTCTCGTTGTCTACAGTCTCGGGTTCTGGCTCATCCAGGTCAGGAGGCACCTGCCGGGCAGGAGGGAGTGATGGACGCGCCTGCGGAGGAAGGGTCCGGAAGGGCCGGAGCCTCAGGCGCAGCACGGTACACAAGAAGGGAATATCTGTTTGCAGGAGGCCATTCATGGATATCTACGAGTTTCTCCACACCCACACGATCCCCTACGAGCGCTACGATCACGAGGCGGTCTTCACCTGCGAGCAGGCCGATCTCCTCTCCATCCCCTCGGACGCGGCAAAGACCAAGAACCTCTTTTTGAGGGACAGGAAGGGCCGCAGGCACTTCCTGGTCACGGTCGGCGCGGAGAAGTCGGTGGATATCAAGGCCATGGAGGGGCTCCTCTCGGCCAAGGGCCTGAGCTTCGCATCGGAGGAGCGGCTTATGCGGTACTTGAGCCTCACCCCGGGATCGGTCACGATCCTGGCCGCTCTCAACGACCATGACGGCCGGGTGGAGGTGATCGTGGACCAGGATCTCTGGCAATGCGAGACCATGCAGTGCCATCCCCTGGTGAACACGAGCACCCTGATTATGGCCGTGGACGACATCCGGCGTTTCTTGGCGCTCACCGGCCACGAGGCCAGGGTGATGCGCATCCCGGTGCGGCAGTGATGAGCCCGCGTTCGGCCTTGGGGCATCTTTTTTTTAAGGAGAGAGATCATTTTTGTAGACAAAAAGTTCTGTTCCCCCGTCTCTATGGGCAGCCGCATATCGAACGACCGCTGCTAAAGGGAAGCGGGAAGGCGTTTCCCGAACCCGTGGAAGCCGCGGAAGCTGCCTCGGACAGGCGGACCTGAGGCGGCGGGGATGAGGATGAGAGCAGAGAAGAGATGGGCATGGCAGTGATGCAGGGCGGCGGCGCCGATCTCCGCGACCGGCCCGACCAGGCCGCGGCCGTAAGGCGGGCGGTGGCGGGAGATCGGGAGGCGTTCGAAGAGCTCATGAATACCTATCACCGGAGGATATTCGCCATGGTGTACAGCCGGATCACCTCGCGCATGGACGCGGAGGACATCACGCAGGAGATCTTCGTGCGGGCCTTTCAGGGGGTGAGGTCCCTGCGGGATCCGGAGCTGTTCAAGTCCTGGCTCTACCGGATCGCGCTGAATGCGGTCAACGACTTCCTGAGGAAGAAACGCCTGCGTTCCATCTTCACCCTGTTCACCCGGGAACGGGACGAAGGCGAGGTTCCGGATCCGATCGGCGGCGGTCCCGATTATCTGGAGCGCAAGGAGTTCTGGACCCGTCTCAAGGAGTTTTTCTCCCGGCTTTCACCGTCCGAGCGCGAGGTGTTCAGGCTGAGGTTTCTCGACGGCCTGTGCATCAGGGAGGTCGCAGAGGTGATGGAAAAGAACGAGAGCACGGTCAAGACGCATCTTTATCGCGCCGTGGAGAAGTTCCGCAGGGAAAGAGACCTCTCGGGGCTCCTTAAGGAGGAGATGTCATGAGCGATGATAAAAAAACCCGGTGCGACATCGGACAGGTGATCCGTTGCGTGGTGGACGAAAACGATCTGGACGGGGAGCAGAGGCGCCACCTGGATGAGTGCCCGGTCTGCAGAGAAGAGCTGCGGCGCCTGGAAGGCGGGCTTCGCCGGCTCGAACACACGGCTGCGGAATATACCCCCGGGCCTGTGCGGAGGCCTGCCCTGCCGGTCGAGGAGTCTGCACAGCCGCACAGGCCTGCCTTCGGATGGCGGCTCGCCTGGGGAACGGCCTTCAGCCTTGCACTGGTGATGCTGATCGCCGTGTGGGCCCTGTTTCGCGGCGGTCTCTCCCCCGAGAGCTACCAGGACGTGGCACGGGAGATGGCCGAGGACGAGATGCTTCTGGCAGAGGTCATCGTGCTGGAGGAAAACCCGCTGCCCGATGCATACCGGGAGATCTCTCCCGAGGAAACGTCCGGAATCGACGAGGAGATATTCGATTTCATCGTACCCGTGGAAGGCTGGAGCACGGATCAGGAATCGGGAACAAAGGAGGTATGAGATGAGAAGGAAGAATGTCGCAGTGCTCGTGGCCTGTGCGGTCATGCTCGTGTATCCGGCCGCTGCCGAGGCAATGAGGGGCGATGGGCCTCCGGGCAGATGGTGGCGGATGCCCGAGGTGGCGGATGCACTGGCGCTGAGCCAGGCTGACAAGGACTCGCTGGACGCGCTCTATGTGCAGAACCGGCGGGGCCTGATCGATATCAAGAACGACCTGGAGCGGGAGCGCTTCGAGCTGGAGAACATCCTCGATCAGCAGGATCTGGACGAAAAGGCGGCCATGGACCAGTTCAGAAAGATCGAGCGCTACCGCGGGAAGCTCTCCACGGAGCGTTTCCGGTATCTCCTGGAGGTGAGGAAGATACTCGGGCACGAACGCTACCAGAGACTCATGACAATGGCCAGGGATCTCCACGGCAAGAGAGAAAAAAGGGGAGGCGCTCCGGATACTCCCCCTGCTCCCCAGTGAGACGGTGTCGGCCGGCCGCTTTCAGGCCTCCCGGACCAGGCTTTCCCCCGAGCCGTTCGGAGCATGGACGCCGGCTGCGGCTTCCCTGGCGGGGAGACAGCGGGCGGTTCCCTTTCGCCTGATGCCGGGAACCTGGGTTCTCTCCCCGGCGCCGTGTTTCTTTCCATCGATTCCTTGCGGGTGGCAGTCTCTGTGCCCCGTTGCGCGGGCTTTTTCCCCGGATCCTCATTCATCGCCTTCACTACGTGTTGAGCCGGATTCATCCCCCGGTGCTCCGGTGACGATAAGAGACAAAAGAGGCGCCTTGCGTGAAGGCGCCCGTTTCTTGAAGGACCGGACATGGACTGCAGACATCCACAAAGAACCATCACGAGGCACCGGGCCGCAGTCTGGCTGGCGATCCTGCTCGTTCTGACATGTGCCGCGGCTGCCTGCAGAATCAGGGGCGAGAGCGGCGATGGCGGCACGGCGGCAGCGGTCGTGATCGGCCCTGAAGGCGGTGTGGTCGAAATCACCGACCCTGCCAGCGTGATCTTCGGAGCCAAGGTGTATGTTCCCGCCGGCGCGCTGGACAGCGAACAGGGCATCTCCCTGTCCGGGAGGGGCCTCCCCGCCGCTCTCCCCGCCGGGTGTTGGACAGGGGGAAGGTGCATCGATTTCCACCCGGACGGCATCCGGTTCTCCCAGCCGGTCCTGCTCTATCTCCCCTATGACGACACCAACAACGACGGGATCATCGACGGCCGCGCGGTCCGGGAGGAAGACCTCTTCGTGCTCTACTACAACATCCTGGACGGCCGGTGGGAGGAGATGCCCCTGTACGGCGCCGATACGGTCAACAACCTGGCGGTGGTGGAATCGGGGCATTTCAGCACCTACCTCGTAGCCGTGGACACCGCCGATGCCCGGACGCTCGATTCGGATTTCCCGGACACAGGCACGGAACCCTCCTTCGGACCCGGTGAATGTTACCTGGGAAACGACAATGTCTGTCACTATTCCCACATGACGGTTCTGCGCAGGGAGACCGGGATGACCGCCATCGTGGACAGGAACCTCACCTATGTCAACAGCGGCATTGTCGCCGTGATCAGCGAAGACGGCTGTTCGGCCACCTTCGATGCCGCCAGTGCCTTTGCCAAGGTGCTGGCCTCGGGTGACGCAGCCCAGTGGAACTGGGAGGGCGAATTCGTGAGGGAGCACACCTTTCTCATGGATTACGAGGTGAGGCAGGACGACGCTCTTTCCTCTTCGGAATCCGGTGAGACAGGCACGGAAGACGGTGCGGGGGGTATCTTCTGCCGGGTCGAGGCAGTCGATGCGAACATGGTGAAGATAACCTGGGAGATCGATGTCTTCGAGCAGATCATCTACCAGACGACTCCCCAGGGATCCGGGCACTGCCTGGCGATACGCTTCCGCGCAACCCACCAGTGATACCGCTGAAAGCCCCGGGTACGCCTCTTCCGGCAAGCAGGGATGTGCCCGGCGGACAGCCTCATGCAACGGGAAGCCCGGTGCTTCAGAGCCGTAACCCTGCGGGGGAATGATCCGTGATCTCTTCATCCGGCGGCGGCTTGTTCACTGAACTCCGAGCCGGCTTTTTTGACGTGGGCGTGCGTTCTTTCCGTGTTTCCGGACATCCTTCCCGGGGACCGGGTCTCCGCGAAGCCCTGCCATGGCCGGAAGCATGAAGAGGCCCTGCCCTGGAGAAATTCAGGAGCGACCGGAGAGGGGAAAAGATCAGATCCCGCGGCACCCTCTTTCAGGACCGGTGGAATAAAAGACCAGGCGGCGCACGAAGTCCGCCTGGTGAAAAAATAATGGAACTACTGGAGTAATTTCCTTTTTCGGCAAACCAAGCCTTCACCATGAGACCTCTGTGCGGGCAGGGCATATTCTTCCAGGGGCGGGTTTCCCTTCAAGAGAAATTATTTTCGGACACGGGGCGGGTCCCGGGTGACAGGGCTGCTGGAAAAGCCAAAAATAACAATAGTTTCGGATGGTTGATCTTGACAATGCCCAATGTCCTTATATCATGAAATAGTGCATGAACATCTGCATGAGGGGGAAGTTATGGCGAAATATGATGCCCCGCGTATCATGCGGGATCTCCTTCTCACCGCGGGCATCGGGATCAACGGAAACAATCCGTGGGATATCACTGTACATCACCGGGATTTTTACGACAGGGTCATGCGCGGCGGCGTGCTCGCCTTGGGCGAGTCCTACATGGACGGATGGTGGGACTGCGTGGCACTGGATCAACTGTTCGACAAGGCACTCAGAGCCCGGCTCGACAAAATGCTCAAAGGCAACCTCCAGGTCGCCTGGCACGCCTTCACGGCGAAGCTGTTCAATCTTCAGAAGAGGGCGCGAGCCCACGAGGTGGGGAGGAGACACTACGATATCGGGAACGATCTCTACCGCGTGATGCTGGATTCGAGGCTGGTCTATACCTGCGGTTACTGGAGAAACGCGAAAAACCTTGATGACGCCCAGGTGGCCAAGATGGATCTGGTATGCCGGAAGACCGGGATAAAGCCCGGGATGCGGGTTCTGGACCTGGGGTGCGGATGGGGCTCGTTTGCCCGGTATGCAGCGGAGACCTATGGTGCGGAGGTAACCGGGGTCACCATATCGAAGGAGCAGGTGGCGCTGGGAAAAGAGCTCTGCAAAGGCCTGCCGGTCGATATCAGGTACCAGGATTACCGGGAGGTGACAGGAACATACGACCGGGTCGTCTCCATCGGAATCCTTGAACACGTGGGCTACAAAAACTACCGGACCTACATGGAGGTGATGGACAAGACCCTCAAGCACGATGGGATCGGGTTTTTCCACACCATCGGGGGCAACGTGAGCATCACCATCAGCAATCCCTGGACCACGAAGTATATCTTTCCCAACGGGCAGGTGCCCTCGATCGCACAGCTCGGCCAGGCCATGGAAGGGCTCATGGTCATGGAAGACTGGCATAACTTCGGACCCGACTACGACCGGACGCTCATGGCCTGGTACGAGAACTTCGAACGTCACTGGCCCGAGCTGAAAAACCGCTATGACGAGCGGTTTCACCGGATGTGGCGGTTCTACCTCCTGAGCTCCGCCGGCGCGTTCCGGTCACGCTCCATACAGCTCTGGCAGGTGGTGATGACCAAGCCCGGCTCGCTGCCTCCCGAGTGCAGGCTCGTGTAGGAGAAGGAATATGCTCGAATCGGATGTGATCGTGATCGGAGGCGGCCCTGCCGGGGCGAGCTGCGCGTGGAAGCTCAGGCAGTACGGCCGGGAGGTCGCTGTCATCGACAAAGAGACCTTCCCCCGTGCAAAGCCCTGTGCCGGCTGGATCACCCCGGCCACGTGCAGGAACCTCGATATCCGGCCCGGGGCCTATCCGTTCGGCATACTCGCCATCCGGCGTATTGTCGTGCACGCCTATGGCAGGCGTTTCGCCGTGCCCACCAAGCAATATTCCATCCGGCGCAGCGAGTTCGACTCATGGCTGCTGGAGCGGGCCGGGGTGCCCGTGCACACCCACCGTGCGCGCACGATCCGCGAGGAAGGCCGGACGTTCGTGATCGACGATGCCTTTAGATGCCGGTTTCTGGTCGGCGCCGGGGGCACGGCCTGCCCCGTGTACGCGACCTTTTTCCGCGACAGGAGGCCCAGGCCCAGGGAGTCCCTCATCGTGACCCTGGAAGAGGAGTTCGCCTGTCCGGGCGCCGATCACGTGAGCCGGCTGTGGTTCTTCGAGGACGGTCTTCCCGGCTATGCCTGGTACGTCCCCAAGAGCGGCGGCTTCATCAACGTCGGCCTGGGCGGAAAATACCGCAAGCTCACCGGCAGCGGCAAGGGCATCCGTGAGCACTGGGAGTCGTTCGAAAAAAAACTGAGACGGCTTTCCCTGGTGGATGACCACGAGTTCTCTCCTAAGCGGCACGCCTATTTCATCAGGCAGGACACCGGTCCCATGCAGCTGGGCAACGTCTATATCACCGGCGATGCAGCCGGCCTCGCCACCATCGACATGGGGGAGGGCATCGGCCCGGCGGTCAGGAGCGGGATTCTTGCGGCAGAGGCCATTATCACCGGCAGGCGCTATTCTCCGGCCAGGCTGAGCAGGCTCAGCCTGTGGAGCTTCCTGTTTCCCATCGTATAAACCAGGAGGCAAAGGATACCTTTTACCGGCACCTCCCCGTATTGTCCCTGAGGCATATGCGATTATTCTTATCTGCGGCAGCAGTCTCTCCCTTCCGACTGTGCCGCGATCCCGGGTTTTTTCACAGGCGTACCCTTCGCCCTCATTTGAGGGCGTCTCCGGGAGGTGTATCTTCCTGCGCGAGAATGCTGTCGATCACGTGCTGCTTTGAGAAATGGGCTGCGCTCAGGTAATGCATGGCCCCTTCGCGCCCCAGGATCCTCGTCCTGATTTCCCGGGGAGGATATCCTTTGCGGTGGAGATCCATGACCCGTGCTTGAAGATCCTCCATGAACCCGATCTTTGCCCCCAGGGCCTCCCTGCCGTTCTCGACCCTGCCCTTGAGCCCGCAGAAGATCGTGGAGAAATCGAGCGGGAAAAGCCGCTTCAGTGACGAGAGGATGAGTGGAAAGTCCTCGTCACGCCTCAGATAACGGATGGTCTTCCCGCAGAAGAGATCCCCGGTGAAGAGCCATCCCTCGTTCGGCTCCAGCAGGCACGCATGATCGGGCGAATGTCCGGGGGTGTGGATGACCCGGAAAACGCGGTCGGAAAGCTCGATGGAATCGCCCAGAGGTGCGGCCCGTGAAGGGTCGGGGCATCCCCAGACCACTCGCTGGTAGAGCCTGAGCCCGATTCTGACCGGGTCGGCGATAAAAGGCAGGGCCTCTTCCCGGGCGTATGCAACCGCGCCGAATACCCGCCTGATCATCGCGTTGTTCCCGATATGGTCCTCGTGATGGTGTGTGTTGACGATCGTGGTGATGCATCTGCCCGCCAGCGCGTTCATGAACTCGCGGTGTGCATGGACGGCCCCGGTGTCGAAGAGCGTGTCCCCCACCAGAAAGGCATGGACCGTATACGGCACATACGGCCCCATGCTTCGGCCCATGAGAAAACCCGTGACCTCTCCCCACTTCCTGACCCGTATCATGGCCTGCCTCCCCCGGACATGGGCCTTTGCCCTTCCATGAGCACTTCGGCGGACTTGAGGTTTGCCAGGATCCTCTCGAGCATGGCTTCAAACGCATCCACCTCGGCCTTTGAGAAACCGGCATAACCGAGCGAGGTCATCTCTTGAGACACGCGGGCATAAACGTCCTGAAGCTCCCGGTTCTTTGCCGTGAGCCGGATGTGTATACTCCGGCGGTCTTCCCCGGATGGGACGCGGGTGACATGACCGGAACGCTCCAGGACATCGAGCATGGCCGTGAGGGTGGATTTTTTCAGTGAGGTCATGGCTGCGAGGTCCCGGATCGGCACATCGTCTCTTCTCCACAGGGCAAAGAGGATCCTCCCCTTAAGAGGGGGTGATGTCGTGAATGCCGTGGTCCCTGAGCAGCCTGGAGAAGATGCGGCCCGATATCTGGTGCATCTGAGCGATGAGAAACGCCCCTTTCCTCGCGTGCTTCATCCCTTGTCCTCCCTGGAAACAGACGGATAAACAGTTCTAATTAAAACTATACGATATCGTACAATACATCAAGCAGGATTATTCCGTCAGGACACAGAGCTCTTTCCGAAGGAGCCATTGTCCAGGAGAAGCCGGGATGATATCCATTGACCGGCCGAGGGATATGGAGTAGTTTTTGGGAAATACTGTAAGTGTCAGCCCATGAAAGGAGGGAGCCATGGACTCCGAAATGGAACTTGAAGCCAAAAAGGTGCTGATAAAGCGCAAACATGAGCTCCATGAAGAAACGCTGAGAAAGCTCATCGAGGAGCTGCAGTACAATCTGGCGCACTACGACAAGTTTGACGGCCTGGAGAGTATCTTCGCTCACGTGAAGACCAATACCGAAGCCCTTCTTTTCCTGTGTCAGGAGCGCAAGCGGGACAGGGACAAGCGCAAGGACCCCACCCAACCGGTCACGCCGATTCCCCCGCAGGGATCGGATCTCGAATAGCCGTTCCGGCTGGATGTCCGCCTCTGTGTGCGCCCCTGGCGAATGCGGAGGGCATGACCTTGATGATCTGCCGGTCATTCGGGCGATCCCCCTTTTTTCATGCAGGCGAAAAAAGGGGCCTTCTCTCCGTTCGCCCAGGAGAGCTGCCCGATCTCACGGGGCGTGGGAGAGGATGCCCCATGTCTTCTCCTCCGGCGACCGTCACGCTCGGGGAGATGGCCCAGGCCCCTGATCCGCGTCCGGGGCCTTTGCGGATGCCTGCTCCGGAACCCCCGCGGGTTACTTCCCCGGAACAGCTTCAGGTGATGCGCGCCGGGCGGCACCGGCCTTTCGGTCATTACGCAACTGAAGGATGACAGAGGGTTCTTTTCAAGTACGCGCAAGCACAGTATTATGTAATACAGGGGAAAGGCCCTTAAAAAAGGAGGTGAGACCATGAAGATCGCCCGTGACATGGTCGAACTGGTGGGGAACACCCCGCTGGTGAGGTTGAACAGGGTGGCGGGGGCTTGTGTCGCCGAGGTGGCGGGCAAGCTCGAATTCTACAACCCCTGCTCGTCGGTCAAGGACCGCATCGGGATGAGCATGATACTGGAGGCGGAGCAGCAGGGCCGCATCGATAGAGACACCGTGGTCATCGAGCCCACGAGCGGCAATACGGGCATCGGACTGGCCTTCATGTGCGCCATCAGGGGCTACCGGCTCATCATCACCATGCCCGAGAGCATGAGCGTGGAGCGCAGGAAGCTCCTTGCAGGCCTGGGAGTCGAGCTCGTGCTCACCCCCGCATCCGAGGGGATGCGGGGCGCCATCGCCAGGGCCAGGGAGCTGGCCGCGGAGCACCGGAAGTCGTTCATTCCCCAGCAGTTTTCCAATCCTGCGAATCCGCGCATCCACCAGGCCACCACGGCCCGCGAGATCTGGGATGACACGGACGGACGCGTCGACATCTTCGTGGCCGGGGTGGGCACCGGCGGCACCATCACGGGGGTGGGCAGGTTCCTGAAGGAGCGCAAGCCCGGCGTGCACATCGTTGCGGTCGAGCCCCAGGACTCTCCCGTACTCTCGGGCGGAAGACCCGGCAGCCACAAGATCCAGGGAATCGGCGCCGGGTTCGTGCCGGATGTCCTCGACCGGAGCGTCATCGACGAGGTGTTCACGGTCGGCGGGGATGAGTCCTTCACCATGGCGCGGCGGCTCATCAGGGAAGAGGGGATCCTCTGCGGCATATCGTCCGGCGCCAATGCCCATGCCGCTGTCGAGATCGGCAAACGGCCCGGAAACGCGGGCAAGCTCATCGTGTTTGTCGTATGCGATACCGCGGAGCGATACCTGAGCAACCCGGAGCTTTTTCCCTAGAACGACGGGCATTGAGACGCCCGGGAGACTTGACGGAGGCTGAGGGTGGAACACGACAGGCAAATAGACCTGATCAGGACGGAGAAGACGATTCACAAGGTCGTGGACGAGCTGTGCAGGCCCGAATCCTACGAGGGGGTCTACCAGAAGCCCGCACAGGACAAGGTCATGCCCTCGATCGACGCGCTCACCGAGTTTGTAGAGCGGCTGCGCAGGGTGATCTTTCCGGGATATTTCAGCGATTCGGAGGTCTCGCTGGAGAGCATGCCCTATATCCTGGGCAATCACCTGGAAAAGGCGGAGAGGCTCCTCTCGGAGCAGATCAAGAGGGGATACGGGTTCTCCTGCGAGATCACCTACGGGCAGGCGTTCATCGAGTGCGAGGAGCGGTCGCGCACGCTGTCCCGGGAGTTCATCACGGCCATCCCCCGGATCAGGAGCCTCCTGGCCTCCGACGTGGTGGCCGCCTACGAGGGCGACCCGGCGGCCAGGAGCACCGGCGAGGCGATTTTCTCGTACCCGAGCGTCAAGGCCATGACCAACTACCGCATCGCCCACGAGCTCTACCACCTGGGCGTGGAGATCATTCCCCGGATCATTACCGAGCTGGCCCACTCCCAGACCGGAATCGACATCCACCCCGGGGCGACCATCGGCGAGCGGTTCTTCATCGACCACGGCACGGGCACGGTGATCGGAGAAACCTGCGAGATCGGTCGGAACGTCCGGCTCTACCAGGGCGTCACCCTGGGAGCGGTGAGCTTTCCCCGGGACGATTCCGGGAGGCTGGTCAAGGGCATTCCCCGGCATCCCATCGTGGAGGACGACGTCATCATCTACTCCGGCACCACCGTCCTGGGCCGGGTGCGCATCGGCACGGGCTCGGTCATCGGGGGCAATGTCTGGCTCACCGGCGACGTGCCTCCCCACACCCGGGTGGTACAGGAAAAGCATGCCCAGTCGGTGATCATGACCGCGCAGGAAGGAAAGGAATGAGCATATCCGGCGGCACGGGAGCGAAACAGCGAGATGCATCGGAAGCGATCATTCGGGCAAGGCAGGGGAGACAGATCGTCATGAAGCGGAATCGATCTGCCGGGCATGATATGAGCAGGCTCTCGATTCAGGCGGGGATGACTTTTCCGGCAGGGCGGGACCGCATTCTGACCGTGAGGCGGGCATGAAGGAGATATTTTTCCGGCGGGCATCCGCGGCAACGGCCGCACTCACGGCAGGCGTGTTCTGCTGCCTGATGTGGGCATCACCCTGTTTCTCCTCGGCTGAGGCGGACAGTGACGGAAGGGTTTTTCTGTGGTCAGTGGCGGGCGAAAAGGGCACGCTCTATCTCCTGGGCTCGGTCCACGTGCTCAGGCCGGATGCCTACCCGCTAGACGGGCGGATCGACCGGGCATACGAGGCGTGCACAAGGGTGGTGTTCGAGGCGGACGGCACAGAGGCCGCGGGCGACGAGATCCAGCGGGCGCTCAGGGAGTGCGGTGTGTATGCAGATGACGCAACGCTCAAGGACCGCATATCCGGGGACACCTACCGGCTTCTGGAGGGCAGCGCACGGACCGCGGGAATCGACCCTGCCCGGCTTCAGAGGATGAAACCCTGGCTGTGCGCCGTCACCTTAAGCGGGGTGGAGCTGGGCCGCCTGGGGTTCAGGCCCGAGCTCGGCATCGACGCCCACTATGCCGCCAGGACGGAGAAGGACGGCAAGGAGAGGATCTTCCTTGAGTCCGCCCGCTTCCAGGTGGATCTGCTCGCCGGGATGCCCGAAGAGCGGCAGGAAGAGCTTCTGCGGCAGGCCTTGCGGGAGCTGGAGGTGATCGGGGAGAAGTCGGACGCCCTCATGAAAGCCTGGAATAGCGGAGATGCGGACGCCCTGGAGGCCATCGTGAACATCAGCCTCGACGAGCACCCGCAAATAAAGAAGGCGCTCTTTACCGACAGGAACATCCGCTGGGCCTCACGCCTGGAGAAGCTCCTGGACAGCGAGGGGGACACCCTGGTGATCGTGGGCGCGGGCCATCTCGTGGGGAAGGACGGCATCCTGAGCCTGCTGCGCCAGAAGGGGTATCGCCCGGTCCAGCACTGAAGGGATGCTTGAATAAAAGCGCCGGCTTCATTCGCCTGAAAAAATATCATACGAGGGGGAGTTATGAAGATCAAGGCCATCGAGCTCTACCATGTATCCGTTCCTTTGCGTCAGACCTTCTGGCCCACCTGGATCCCGGGGTATCCACAGACGCACAACCGGTTCACCCTCATCAAGATCGTCACGGACGAGGGAATCACGGGCTACTCGGCGGGCGCGGCCATGGGCACGGAGCGCCAGGGCCTGGGAGACCTCATCGGCAGCTACCTCATCGGAGCGGACCCCACCGACATCGACCAGGTGCAGGGACTGCTCAAGCAGGCGGGTTTTCTCGGGTGGCGGAACTTCTGGATCGAGCCCGCGTGCTGGGACATCATCGGCAAGAAGGAGGGCAAGCCGGTCTACGAGCTGCTGGGCGGCAGCGCACGGCCCATCGACGTCTACCTCTCGACCGGCGAGATGCACGACCCTGAAAAACGGGTGGAAGAGCTCCTGGCCATGAGGGAGCGCGGGTACAAGACCGCCAAGCTCCGGGTCAAGAACGCTGCGCTCGCAGAGGACATCAGGCACATCGAGGTGATCCGCAAGGGCATCGGGGATGCCATGGCCTTGGGCGTGGACGCGAACCAGGGCTGGCTGGTCACCATCGTGGACAAGGTCCCGGCCTGGGACCTGGGCCGCGCCAGTGACTTCGCGGCGGCCTGCTGGGACAACGGGATCGAATGGCTCGAGGAGCCGCTGGATTCACGCGACTACGACGGCAATGCCGAGCTCAAGAGGATCGCGAAGGTCAAGATCGCAGGCGCGGAGCTCAACTACGGATGGGACGAGCTCAAGATCATGTTCGAGAAGGACTGCTTCGACGTCTACCAGCCCGACGCCACGTTCGCGGGCGGCATCGCACAGGTGAAGAAGGTGATCGACACCTGCAGGCTCAAAGACCGGCTCTATAGCCCGCACACCTGGACCAACGGCATCGGCTTCTATATCAACTGGAACATGGTTCTGGCCGACCGGGGCAATACCCTGCCCCTGGAGTATCCCTTGGAGGAGCCGTCCTGGATCCCCGAGTTCCGCGAGGGCATCATCGAGCCCGTGATCCCGGACAAGGACGCCAGGCTCGCTCCCTTCACCCGGCCCGGCCTGGGCTTCGAGATCGACGAACGCAAGCTCAGGAAATACGGCAGGCGCTTTTTCAGGCTCACGGAGACGGGCCTGAAGATCAAGGTGATCAGGGAAAAGGGCCTCCGGGCCGCGCTCGATCTCAAGAAGCGCAAAGAAAAGGGCTGAGCCGGAACGGTCCATTCCGTGGGTTCACGTGCCTGTCTGCCTGGAAGAAAAAGGGACGGCAGGCTGTTGAAAGCCCGCCATCCCTTCCGGCATCGCTTCTTTTGTCGGGAGTATTCCTAAGAGACGTGCTCCAGCGCGATCCTGAACATCCGCCTGATGGGCTCTGCCGCGCCCCAGAGGAGCTGGTCGCCCACGGTGTAGCAGGTGAGGTATTCCCCGCCCATGTTTAGCTTGCGGATCCTGCCCACCGGGACATCGAGCCTGCCGGTCACCGCCGCGGGGGTGAGGTGCTTCAAGGTTTCTTCCTTGGTGTTGGGGATCACCTTCACCCAGTCGTTGTCATTGGCGATGATGGCGACGATCTCATCCACGGGCAGGTCTTTCGCGAGCTTGATGGTCATGGCCTGTGAGTGGCAGCGCATGGAGCCCACCCGCGCGCAGATGCCGTCGATGGGGATGGATTTTTTCGTGCCGAGGATCTTGTTGGTCTCGGCAAAGCCCTTCCACTCCTCCCTGCTCTGGCCGTTTTCCAGCGCGGAGTCGATCCAGGGCAGCACGCTGCCCGCAAGGGGAAACCCGAAGTTGTCCCTGGGGAACGAACCGTCGTGCATGGCATCGAGCACCCTCCTGTCGAGGTCCAGGGCCGCGGAGGCCGGGTCGTCCAGGAGGTCTTTCGACTGCCTGCCGATAAAGGCCATCTGCTCGATGAGCTCGCGCATGTTCTTGGCGCCCGCGCCGGATGCCGCCTGGTAGGTCATGGATGTCATCCACTCCACCAGGCCCTGATGGAACAGGCCGCCCAGCCCCATGAGCATGAGGCTCACGGTGCAGTTGCCCCCGATATAGTTCCTGATGCCTTTGTGCAGGGCATCGTCGATCACCGCGCGGTTCACCGGGTCGAGCACGATGATGCTGTCGTCCTGCATGCGCATGGCCGACGACGCATCGATCCAGTAGCCATTCCATCCGGCCTTTCTCAGCTCGGGATAGACCTTTTTGGTGTGGTCGCTGCCCTGGCACGTCACGATGATATCGGTGGTCTTCAGCTCCTCGATGTCGTACGCGTCTTTCAAGGGGGGGATGTCGAGACCGATGGCAGGGCCTTTCTGCCCCACCTGGGAGGTAGTGAAAAAGATCGGCTCGAACCCGTTGAAATCCTTCTCCGCGATCATCCGGTCCATGAGGACCGAACCGACCATGCCGCGCCAGCCGATGAATCCTGCTCGTACCATGTGCCCATCCTTTCCTTCGATGTATTTGTATCGGCCGGGAGACCTTTGAACCCGCCTTCCCGGGTCGAGAGACGAAAAGACCTCGTTCATCCTAATACAAAGCTCGCTTTTTTAGATTCACATACCGGCAATCGGGCCATAAATCAATGGGCAGTACCGGGCGCCTTTGCCTGGCGCATCGTAAAAAGCGGGGAATGAAAACCGATCCACCGGGCGCATGCGGACCGACATGGCCCGGTCCGGGGAGCGCGGCTCAATCCGCCCAGGGAAATGTCCGTGAGGGCTATCCCGGCATGGAGATGTGGAACGGCTTCGGGAGGCATGCAGAAAAGATATCGGCAACGGGCTGCTGAAGAACGGCACGAATACTGACGTGCCTGTATGGTTTTTCACTCCGGTTGGGAACAGGGAGGCCGGCCGAATAAAATGATGAAATCCCCTGTGTCCGATTCTTCGATTTGCATGTATTTTTTGTAATCAGATCTACCAGGTGTGCAGTGAGTTTGCGCGCATTTTTTAAGGGCGGCAGGGGCAGGGGGCTTTTCAGACCGCATGACATTTTCTTAAAAAAAAAGCATGCTTGTAGTGTCAATCTGTCTTAGGAGGCAGTATGAACATGAAGAGATATCTTTCGGCGGGCATGGTGTGTGCAACTGTGGACTTCAGTTTCTTCGCCTTCCTTTCCGGTGAGGTGTGCGACTCACCTGTCGCCGCAAGCTACTGCCTGATGAACGATGAGTACAAGGGCGTGTTTGTCATGCTGGGAGAGCAGTTCACCAAAGAGGAATACGGTATCGTGGTGAATAAGGGCAACAGGGTGCTGCTCGACAAGATAAACAAGGGGATTGAGGCATTCATGGCCAAAGGTATGGATGAGCAGCTGAAAAACAAGTGGTTTCATTAGCCCCTTGGAGGATACCCTTGCAGGGCAGACCCGATGTCCCTGCACGATCGGGCTTGCCCTGTGTTGTTGTCGCTGTCGAGTCTGCATGCCTGCGGAATGCCGGAAGAGAGAGTCCCCTTGCCAGGCGGGCCGCTCTTTTCTCAGGAGATGCTGATCGCCGAGTGCGCTAACGCCTGATATAGGCCTCGATCATTTCTTTTGCGATGGTCCCGAGGCGTTTCATGTGTCGTATGATCTCTTCCTCGGACCTGCCGGGGTACTTCCGGTAGGAGATGAGGATCCCGCCCAGAGCGGCGAAAAATACATGAGAGAGCATCCTCACATCACCCGTGCAGCCTTTCTTCCGGAAAAGGGTGTCAAAGACATCCAGGAGGCTGCGGGTGATGACGTTCACCTTTTCGACAAGATCGGGACTGATGCTTCCATAGAGCATGAAGAGCGAAACCATCCGGAAGTATGCATCGTGCGTGATGAAATAATCGATGAATATGTTGATGAATTCTTCTACCTGAACCTCCCGGGATGATTCGAGATACTCCCTCAGCTTGGAGATGAGGATGTCCGTGTCGCGGATGGCCGCCTCGACAAACAGGGTTTCCTGGTTCGGGAAATAGGTGTAGATCGATGATGTCGCGATCCCGGCCTCCCTGGCGATGTCTCGCATGCTCACCTTGTGAAAGGGATTGGTCGCAAACACCCGTTCGGCGGAATCCATGATGATATTCCTCCGGATCACCCTGTCCTGCTGTTTCAGCTTTTCAAAAGCTCCCTTGGGTTTCATATGGGGGTCATCTTTTCTGCATTTTTTTATGATGCATGATGCGGCATGATCAAACAATACTATATTACCGCAGAATAGCCTGCTCTTCAAGGGATTATCCAGGGCAAATGAAAGCTGATTGACAAACCGAACAATGTTCGATAATATGAATAATATTCTTTGGTGCATGGGAGGTGGTTTATGATGCAATCAGCAGACGCGATGAAAGGCAGGCTTGTTATCAAGGCCGTCAGAAACGTGAGGAAAGGCCTGGAAGAGGACGAGGCGGGGCGCGGCATGTACCGCCCGGGCATCAAGCTGGACTTGCAGCGGTCGCGGCTCATCACCGAGTCGTACCGGCAGACCGAGGGAAGGCCTATGGTCCTGCGCCGGGCTCTCGCATTGGAGCACATCCTCACCAATATGGACATCTATATTCAGGACTGGGAAAAGATCGTGGGGAATGCCGCGTCCTCGCCGTCTGGTCTGTACTTCGGCATCGACATGAACTGGCGCTCGGTTATGAGGGTGGTGAACAGCAAGGAAGGAAGAGACCTGCTGGACGATGACGGCAGAGAGGAGCTTGCAGGACTGGCCGACTACTGGAAGGGCAGGTCCATGAGCGACATCCACCAGGAAGTCTTCTCCGGAGAGATCCTCAAATACTGGAAGCTCGAGGGCACCTTCCTCTGGACCCACTGGGCCGAGCTCGGCATCCCTGACTACGAAAAGGTGTTCCGGGTCGGTCTGAAGGGTATCATCGAACAGGCCGGGGACAAACTGGCCGAGCTCGATCGGGAGGTTCCGCGTGATTATGCGGCGAAAAAGGAGTTTCTCCAGGCGGTCGTCATTGCGCTGAAATCTGTGGTTGCCTTTTCGAACCGGTATGCACGCAAGGCGCGCGAAATGGCCATCAAGGCCGGAGAACCGGCAGACAGGCAGCGGCTCACCACCATAGCGGACATCTGCTCCCGCGTGCCCGAGAACCCTCCGCAGACGCTGCACGAGGCGCTCCAGTCATTCTTCATCCTGCATGTGCTGCGCTATCTGGAGTATTCGACTGTGGGCATCGGCGTTCGGTTTGACAAGGTCTTCGGTCCGTTTTATGAGAGAGACCTCCAACAGCAGAGGATCACCCGGGACGAGGCCCTCGAGCTCCTCCAGCTTCTGTGGGTCAAGTTTCACGAGCTCGGGCTGATCTATTCCCCCACCGTCACCTCGATTTACGGCGGGGCCGCATCGCTCCAGGCCGTCACCATCGGGGGCGTGGACGAGCTCGGAAGGGACGTCACCAACGATATGACCTATCTCGTGCTCGATACCGCCGGGAGCATGCAGTCGCTGGAGCCGAGCATCGCCCTGAGGTATCACGACAGGACACCCGATTCCCTGCTCGACAAGGCGGTCGATCTCGTCTCCACCGGGATCGGTTACCCCTCGTTTTTCAACGACAAGGCCCTTCTCCCCATGCTCGGGGCCTGGGGCGTTCCTGCCAGCGATGCCAGGGATTATGCAGTCACCGGGTGCGTTTACATGGAAATCCCGGGCAAGAATATCGCCCGGCGGGTCATCGGCGGTATCTCCCTGCCCAAGTGCCTCTGGTGGGCGCTCCATCAGGGGATGAACCCCCTGAACAACGAGCAGTGGGGCGCACCGACGCCCGACCCGCGCACCTTCGCCACCCTGAACGACGTGATCGATGCCTACCTGGAGCAGGTGAGGTATTTTTACCACCGGATCAACACGATCGAACAGGTCTCCGGAGAGCTCTACGAGCACTACCTCCCGAGGCCATATTATTCCGCCCTCCTGGAGGGATGCATTGACCGGGCACGGGAGAGCAGGGCATGGGCCTATCCCTCTCAGGTCCATCCCATGTGCATCATGCTCGGAACCACCAATGTCGCTGACTCCATTGCCGCCATCAAAAAGGTCGTGTTCGACGGCAAGAAGCTGACCATGGAGGATCTCATCGATGCACTCGACCGGGATTTCGCGGGATGTGATGATGTCCGCCGCATGCTCCTGAATGCCCCGAAATATGGAAACGACGACGACTATGCCGATGATATCGCGGCTGAAATCCACCACCGGACCCAGGAAGTGGTCGCCTCGTTCACGAATCGCTGGGGGTGCAGGTGCAGGGGGGACGGCAGCGCGCTTTCCGCCACCTATGCCGCCGGCGCAGTCTGCCCCGCCACACCGGACGGCAGAAAATCAGGCGAGTCCTTCGCCGATGCCACCCTCTCTCCGAGCCAGGGCAGGGATACCAACGGTCCGACCGCAGTGCTCAAGTCAGCATCCAAGATCGATACGGTCAGGACCTACAACCACCTGCTCAACCAGAAATTTCTTCCCTCCATGTTCGAACAAGGAATGCGGGACCGGTTTCTGGCGTATCTGCGTACTTGGGGAGATCTGGGGATCGCCCACATCCAGTTCAATGTCGTCGAACGGGCCACGCTCGTCGACGCGCAGCAACACCCGGAGAAATACCCCGACCTCATTGTCCGGGTAGCCGGTTATAGCGCCTATTTCGTGGACCTGAGCAGAGGACTGCAGAACTCGATCATCTCGCGCACCGAGCAGTCGTTCTGAAAAAGACGGGGAGCAAACGATGAAGCAGGGACAGCAGGTGCATCAGGACACCCCCGCCACCGGGTTTATATACAACATCCAGAGATTCTGCATTCATGACGGGCCCGGCATCAGGACCACGGTCTTTTTCAAGGGCTGCCCGCTCAGGTGTGCCTGGTGCGCAAACCCCGAATCAAGGGAACTCAAGCCGCAGTTAATGATCCGCCCAACCCGGTGCATGCGGTGCGGCAGGTGCGTCGACATATGCCCGAACCATGCACTGTATTACGATCAGGACGGGACCGTCCGGATACGGTGGAGCTTGTGCGATCAGTGCCATGCCTGCGTGGGGGCCTGCACGTCAGGTGCGCTGGAGGTGATCGGCGAGGCCATGGGCGTTCCGCGGATCATCCATGAGGTGGAAAAGGACCGGCTGTTTTACAGAAATTCTGGCGGGGGCGTTACCATCTCCGGGGGCGAGCCGCTTTTTCAGCCGGACTTCCTCCTTGAGCTGCTCGCCGCACTGAGACTGCAGGGGATGCACACCGCTCTCGATACCTGCGGCTACTGCGAGGCCGATCTCCTCTCCCTGGTACTGCCCGAGGTCGATCTCTTCCTGTTCGACGTCAAGCACCTCGATGCGTGCAAGCATCGTGAATTCACGGGGGCGGACAACCGCTGCATCCTGGAGAACCTCCGTTACGTTGCCGCCGGTGCCCGCACATGGGTGCGCGTACCTGTGATTCCTGGGTTCAACGACTCGCCGGAAGATATCGGGGCCATCGCTGATTTTGCCCGTGAGATCGGGGCGGAAAAGGTATCCCTGCTCCCCTACCACGAAGGCGGCCTTGCAAAACATGCGCAGATCGGCTCGGCTGCCTGCTCATTGCATATCGATGTCCCGGAAGAAAGCGCCATGAGTTCTCTGTGCGCGGCTGTCGAAACCAGAGGTATCACCGTAACCCTTAGGGGTTAGGCGCCGCGGGCATACACGAGCAGGGATTCCCGACTCGGCCGGGAACGGAAATCGAATATTCTCACACCGGCAAGACCCGATGTTCTCTGGTTAATACGCTCGTTCGCCCTCTTTGTCAGCAGTATTCCTATCCGCATTTGCCCCTGAAGCGGAGAACTCACGGAGGCGTTTTTCAAGGGCGCGAAAGACCCTGCTCGGCCTCAGACTGACAGAGATCCCTTGCCGTGCAGCTTCTCATCCGCCCCTGATCTGACTTCGAACCGGCATGAGGAAGCCGCTTCGGACCAGCGGTAAATCACATCCACTTCGGCAGGGAGGTACACGGGGAGCTTATACTCCACAGAAAGCTCTCTGCAGGAGTGAGAACCCGTCTCTTCCAGGCGGGACAGGGCAAGAGAGAGCAGATAGATGCCCTGGACAATGGGCCTCCTGAAGCCGAAGAGTCGTGCCGTCCACCCATAGAGGTGTATGGGGTTGTAATCACCCGAGACCTTTGCATAACGGCGCCCGGCATCGGCCGGCAGGCGTAGCGGTATCCTCCGGCCCTCGAGCGGTACCGAAGGTGTTCCGGGCTTGTTCCTTGGGGTGCGCCCTCGCTTCCTTGATAAGAACCGGCTCCGGCATTCGACTGCCGTCCGGGCGTCTATCAGGAACTCTGTCACGATCTCGAACTCTCTGCCCGCCGGGACCATGGAGTCGCCACCAACGTGACAGCGCATGTCAAAGGAGTCGGACAGGCCTGCCTGCCGGTACTGCCTGAAGGAATTGCTGATATGAACCAGCCCCGCAATACCGAGCGGGAAGCGCGGATCGGTGAGCATGACAAGCTGGAGGCGTTGCGCCAGCACATAGAAGAACGGGAGCGGAATCCCGTCTGCGGAATTGAAGTTGCACAGGTCCCTGAATGCAGCCAGGGTATCGGGTGATATTTTCGCTCCCGATACGATTCGATCTATCCGTTCCAGGCTCTCAACATCCTTCAGCCCGGGTTTTCGTGAGATCAGCGCCTTTCCGAGCAGTGCAGCAAGGGGAGGGATCCTGGAATACGGTATGACGGATACGGTGTTCATCTCTACCTCCATACGTGGGCCGGGTGATATGCCCGGGTATCGTTTCACAGGCAGAAATAATCATGGTACTCGGGCGGGACGACCGCCTTGTTGACCTCGAAGAGCTCAATGAGCACGTTATCGGGCGCAGGCACCATGATGTATTTCATATACCCGAGGTCGGTCACGGATTTCTTGAACCCGATGCCTTCCGACTGCATGCGCCGGTAGTCTCTTTCGATATCGTCCGTCTGGATGCCGAAATGGTGGATGCTGCCCGGGCCGGGCATTTTCGGGGCCTGGTCGTAGAAATGGATCCTGCCCGTGCCGACCTTCATGAAGATATTGCGCGCACCGGCAACCTCCAGGTCGAGTATGACCGACCCTTCAAAGAATGTTCGATAAAATTGAAGGCTCTTCTCGATGTCCGAGGCAAACAGGTGTACGTGATGGACGTGATACGGCATAATCCCCTCCTTATGTGCTGGTATTGCTCCCGTCCGGCCCGGCAGGATCATGTTCCTGTACGGGGTTGCCGGAAGAGGCCAGGTTTTCGGCCCAGCTCCCGGCCCAGGTGTTGAGCTGCTCGATGATCTCCCCAAGCGCGACACCCTGCCCGGTGATGACATACCCGCCGCCCGGGCTGAGCTCGATGATCCCGGTCTCGCGCAGTTCCTTCAAGCGCGAGTTGAGGACGGTGGGGGAGATGTCTCCGCAGTATTTCCGCAGGGCCCTGAAGCTGCTGGGGCCGTTCCGATGGAGCTCCCAGAGAATCCTCAGGCACCACCTCTTGCCCAGGAGATCGAGGACCGCCATGATGGGGCGCCCTGTCTGGGAATTTCTGACCTTTGTTCCGGGTTTTGGTACAGCCATGATTTTCCCCCGCTGCCGTTACATAATATGTAGCGCTACATAATAAGTAGCACCAGGGGTTGGAGAAGTCAAGCCTTTAATCGGGAATCCACCGGTTTCAGGGGACTCCTGTGATGAGCGACAATTAAACTTCCCGGCGAGTTTTGCATTGGCGGGGTGTTTTTCGCTTGACAAAAGTTAGATATCGAACTAAATATTCTCCCATGGACCCGGGCATGGTTGTCTATCTTATCGGGAGAATACGCGACAAGGCGAACCGGTTCATCATCGCAAGCCTGCGCAAGCACTCGCTGGAAGGTTTTGCCCCGTCTCACGGGGATATTCTCTATGCACTGTTCATAAAAGGCCCGATGAGCATGAAGGACCTGGCGTCGATCATTCACCGGAGAAAGTCGACCGTGACGACACTGGTGAACAAGCTGATCGATGCGGGATACGTCAACAAGGAATCCGACCCGCGTGACGACAGGGTCAGCATCATCTCCCTGAGCGAAACGGGCAGGGAGCTGAAAGAGACGCTCGTCGATATATCGGAGAGCCTCCTTTCGCAGTTGTATCAGGGGTTCACCGACGAAGAGAAAAAGGAGCTGATGAGGCTGCTGGCACGGTTGCACGAAAACGCGTGATTTTTTTTCTGGTAATGGTTAGATGTCGAACTAAATGCGGGCTTGTATCCTTCTCAACATCCTGACGCCCTTTTTTAAGGACGGGAGGGATAGATACCGTCCTCCGTGAGCTTGCTGCTTTAGTACTACAGACATAAACAGAGGCTTTCTTAAAAAAGCGGTCCCGGCATTGGAGTCCCGCAGACCCCGGGGCGCTGGTTCGTGCCGCGGCAGTTTGCCGCTGTAGGGTTGGGGCAAGATGAAGGCCTTGCACTTTAAGGGTTCATGCGATTGATCCCTGAGGGGAAAAATAAAAAAGGAGGGAGATTATGTCGTTGTATGAATTCATGATCGGTCCTCAAGCCCAGGCGTTTGCCCGGGAGGTCAGGGCGTTTGTGAAAAACGAGGTGGACCCGGAGTATCTCAAGGCCATGGACAGAGAAGAGGTGAAATACCCCCGCGACCTGTTCGAGAAGTATGCACAGAAAGGGTTGCTGGGGCCGAGGTTTCCCCGGGAATACGGCGGCAGGGGGCTCGACTGGCACGCGGACATTGCCGGCATGGCAGAGATCGGGTGCCTGGGGACCGCGTGCGCGGCTGTTCTGCTGGTCTCCAACATCGTGGGTGAGGCCTTCCAGTCCTTCGGCACTGAGGAGCAGAAGCAGAAGTATCTCAAACCCATGCTCCAGGGAAGGCTCGTCAGTGCAGAGGCACTGACCGAGCCCCACACCGGGAGTGATTTTTTCAACCTCAAGACCAGGGCCGAAGACAAGGGGGACTATTTTTTGATAAACGGGCAGAAACGATTTGTGGCAGGTGCTGAAGGAGCTGACTTCTTTCTCGTGTACGCCAGGACCAACTTTTCAGAAGATGCGCATCCACTCCAGAGGGTGAGCGCCTTCATCGTCGACCGCTTGCCCGAGGTCGAGGTGAACTATATTTATGGCCTGCTGGGTACCCGAGGCGGCGGGACCGGCAGGATCACCTTCCGGAACGCCCGCGTGCCAAGGGAAAATCTGATCGGACCTCTTCACGGCGGGGCACTGGTATTCGACCGCATGATGGTGCCTGAACGCCTCAGCACCGCAGCCACGAGCATCGGGGGCATGCATGCCGTGCTCGCCCTGGCGGCGAAATACGCGAACAGGAGAGTGGCCTTCGGCAAGAAGATCAGGAAATTCGAGGCAATCAACTCCATGATCGCCCGCGGGATCACCATGATCGATGCAAGCGCGGGTATCACCTGTCAGGCGGCCCATGCAGCAGAAGCCAACGATCCGAGAACGAGGCGTCTCGTGAGCGAGGCCAAACGATTTTGCACCGACAATCTGTGGGAGATCGTCAATATCGCCATGCAGATCATGGGGGGAATCGCCTACACGAATGTCTATCCCCTGGAGCGTGCCCTGCGGGACGCCCGTCTCTGCAAGATCTGGACGGGATCGAACGAGGTCATGGATCTTATCATCCAGCACGAATATTTCAACGAGGTGTTGAACCAATCGGACGATCACCGGGATATCGAGCTCGACGCGCACAATGCATCGCTGACCGAGGAGAAGGTGTTCGACGAGAGCTACCTCATCCAGAGCTGATACGCGGCAACGGCCTCTGATACGTCTGGCGCGATTCTCGGGGACATCCCGGCACGATGCGGCGCATCTGTCCGGACCGGCCGGGATGTCCCGTGACCCCTCCTGAACTAAAGCCTCCAGCTTTGCTGGAGGATACGTTTACTTGTGCAGTCGCAATTGTGCAATTCGGGCGGACACACATCAAGAAAGCAGGACGACGATCAGGCCACGAGAATTTTCCTGAGACATCTGCCGAGAACAGCATAAGCATGTCTGCCCCGATGCTCTACCGGGCGTCCACCCCCACGGGCAGGATCTCTTTCTGCCGTGATCTCCGGAAGGATAGGGCCAGGAAGAACGCGGCAGCCAGGAATAAGGCCTCGATCTGCAGGGCAGTGGTAAAGCTCCCGGTCGTTTCCTTGATGAAGGCGAGCATGAAGGGGCCGGCGATTCCGCCCAGAGCGCAGGCGCTGAATATCACGCCATAGATCTTGCCGATGTGGGTGTGGCCGAACTCATCCGCTGCAAAGGCCGGCATGCAGGCGAGCCCGCCTCCGTAACACGCCATGAGGTAGAAGGCTGCCACGGAGAAGACCACGATATGGGTGCTCTGCGCCAGGAGCAGATATCCTGCTGCCTGGGTGGAGAAGAGGATCGCGAACACCCTCCAGCGGCCCAGGGCATCGGAGAGCCATGCCCACAGGAGCCTTCCCGCGCCGTTGAACAGGGCAGCCACCGCAACGATGCCGCCCGATGCGATGGCAATGGCGTCGATGCTTTTCCGGGCCGGCTCTCCGGAGAGTCCGGAGATCATCACGTCCTGGGCCATGGGCGAGAGCTGCGAGATCAGGCCGAGCCCGGCGCCGGCGACGATGAACAGCATGCCCCACAGGAGCCAGAACCTCCGGGTTCGTACGGCCTGGGAAAAGGTGAACGAGGGCGCTGGCAGTATATCGCCCGGCAGATCGGGGCCGGTTCCCGCAGGCGTCCATCCCGGAGGGGGGTTGTGGAGGAAGAGCATTGCACCGCTCACCAGCAGCAGGCTCGCCGCACCCCAGAGAAAGAATACCCGGGCCACGCCCAGAGACAGGATCAGGGAGGGCCCGACATTGCCCATGACGAACGAGCCCAGTCCGTAGCCCATGACGGCAAGCCCGGTGACCAGTCCCCGCTTGTCCGGGAACCAGCGGATCAGGGTGGTCACCGGCGTGACATAGCCGAAACCCCCGCCCAGGCCCGCGATCAGCCCGTAGGCGACATAGAGAAGCGGGATGCTCTGCACCTCATTGGCATATCCTGCAAGGATCAGCCCGGAACCGAAGAGTACCGCCCCGATGAACCCCACGAGCCGGGGGCCCTTCCTGTCCACCAGGGCGCCGCCCGCAGCCACGGAAACGGCGAACATGACCGCATAGATCATGAAGGCGCCCTGGGTAACGGTTTCAGACCAGCCGTGGGAAGCCATCATGGGCTTCTTGAAGATGGACCAGGCATATACCGTGCCCAGGCAAAGCTGCATGATCACCGCCGCTGCGGCAATCCACCAACGCCTGTTTTCGGGACTGTTCACCTCCTGCCTCCCCTCATACCATTGATCTCAAGAGATCTGCGTAAGAATAAATCCCAAAGAATACCTCTGTAAAGGCGAATGTTGCTGTATCGCTGCCACTGTTTTCGATTTTTCCATTGAAAAACCAGTCCAGACGGCATTATTTTAACACTCCGGCATCACGGGCATATTGACCGGCACGATCACGACATCGAGAGAGGGATGGAGAACCATGGCCAAGGAACGAGGCGACAGGGACGATACCGGCATGTCTTCAGCCGAAAACGAGAAAGCGCAGCCCATTCAGGGGCCGGTGCTCTTTTATAACGACACGGTCATCGACCACTTCACCAACCCGCGCAATGTGGGGGAGATGGAGCCCGGCGAGGCGAATGGGTACGCCCTGGTGGGAGACCCCGCTTGCGGCGATCAGATGAAGCTCTGGATCAGGGTGGACTCCGGCAGGATAACCGATATCAGGTTCAAGTCGTTCGGGTGCCCCGGCGCGATCGCGACGAGCAGCATGGCCACATGCATGGCCCGCGGCAAGACCCTGGAAGAGGCGGCGGAGCTCACGGACGACGATGTCGTCAGGGCCCTGGGCGGCATCCCCGAAGACAAGAAGCACTGCTCGCTGCTGGGGATCATGGCCTTGCAGAAGGCCATAGACGACTACCTGTTGGGCAGGATGTGCGCGGAAGAAGGCGATGATCTATCTTGACCACAACGCCACCACGCCGGTATCCCCGCAGGTGCTTCAGGCCATGATGCCGTTCTTTCAGGAGAGATTCGGCAATGCGTCGAGCTTCTGCCGGATCGGGCGCATCGCCAGGACAGCCCTCGAAGAGGCACGGGCTTCGGTTGCCGCGTGCATCCATGCATCGCCGGACGAGATCGTCTTCACCGGATCGGGAACCGAGGCGGACAACCTGGCGCTTCGCGGGGTGTGCAGAGCCTTTCACGGCAGAAAGCGCCATGTCGTCACGTCGGCCATCGAACACCATGCAGTGCTGAAGACCTGCGAAGACCTTGAAGAGCAGGGCATCGCGGTCACCCGCCTTCCTGTGGACTGCCGCGGTATGGTTGATCCCGACCAGGTGAAGAACAGCCTGACTCCCCATACCGTGCTCATCAGCATCATGGCCGCCAATAACGAAACCGGGGTGATCCAGCCCATAGCGTCGATCAGCCGGATCGCCCGGAGCAGGGGCATCCTCTTTCATACCGACGCGGTGCAGGCGTTCGGGAAGATCCCTGTCAGCGTCGATGATCTCGGCATCGATCTCATGACGCTCTCCGCACACAAGATCTACGGCCCGAAAGGCATCGGCGCCCTGTATGTCAGGAAAGGCTCGGCCATGGCACCGATCCTGACCGGCGGCTCCCACGAGCGGGGAAAGCGGGCCGGCACGGAGAACATCGCCGCCATCGCGGGGTTTGCACAGGCCGCGGAGCTGGCGGAGAAGCATCTCGCCGAAGAGGCGGTGCGCCTGGCCGCCCTGCGAGACGCCTTCGAAAAAGAGGTCGTGCAGCGCATTGCCCGGGCCAGGGTCAACGGCCGGGACGCCCCCCGCGTTCCCAATACATCGAGCCTGAGCTTTGCCTCTGTTGACGGTGAATCCGTACTCCTGCACCTGGACCTCAAGGGGATCTGCGCCTCCACCGGCTCGGCGTGCGCGACCGGGTCGCCCGAGCCTTCACACGTAATGCGCGCCATGGGCCTGAGCCCGATGGACGCCCAGTCCACCATCCGGTTCTCTCTGGGCAGGGACACCAGCCAGGGGGATCTGGACTTCACGGTCGGGGTACTTGCGGATGCCATTTCGAAGCTCCGGCACATCTCCAGCACGGCCTGACCCGGGTATTGTCATCATCAGGGGTCAGATGGTTCAAGGGTCTTTTGCGATCGTCCCGGTCCGTCTCTTTTTACGAAAGAAATGTGAACCCGTCCCCGAATCGAAATGTAAAACTATTGTAATCTATTTGTAATCCTATTTTGAATTCAAATATTTAGGTTGTGCAGCATCTGCCGGGTGCACTATGTCCTCAAAGTATGTCCAGATATCAAGGAGAACACCCATGAGCCCAGACAGCCCCGTGCATCCGCTCGGATCCCAGGCGAAGATCCTTCTCACCAGCGTGTTCGGCCCGTTCGCGCAGGACGACGAGTACGGCAGCCGCGCCATCAACCCCATGGAGCTTTACCACAACCAGGTCACCCGGGAGCAGGGGCCTTTCTCGCTGCGCATGTTCCACCGCTCGTTCGGGCTCATCCTCATGAAGGAGAACATCGACGCGCCGTGCACGCTGCTGGATTTTCCCGACCTCGAGCGCTTCGAGCAGGAGATCTCGGACAATGCGTACGACATCGTGGGCATCAGCGCCATCATGCCCAATATCGGCAAGGTGAAGAAGATGTGCGAGCTGATCCGGGCCCGCCTGCCCCATGCCGTCATCGTCGTCGGGGGGCACATCGCCAACGTCGAAGGCATCAGGGAGCGCGTCGGAGCCGACCATGTCTGCCGGGGCGACGGCGTGCGCTGGTTCCGCAGGTTTCTGGGCATGGACGGGAACGCCCCGGTCAGACACCCTTATGTACCCTCAGGATTCGGCACCCGGATCCTGGGCATCGGGGTGAAGGACGAGCCCGAAAGCACGGCTGCAATCCTGATCCCCTCGGTGGGGTGCCCCGTGGGCTGCAACTTCTGCTCCACATCGGCCCTGTTCGGGGGCAAGGGCAGGTTCATCAATTTCTACGAGACCGGAGACGAGCTCTTCGCGGTCATGGACGGCCTGGAAAAAGGGCACGGCGTGCAGTCGTTCTTTGTCATGGATGAAAACTTCCTCCTGCACCGGAGCCGGGCATTGAGGCTGCTCGAGCTCATGGAGGAGCAGGGCAAGTCGTGGTCACTGTTCGTCTTCTCCTCGGCCAGGGTCCTGCAGTCGTATTCCATGGAGCAGCTGGTGCGCCTGGGTGTCTCCTGGGTGTGGATGGGGCTGGAAGGTCAGGAGAGCTCGTACCGCAAGCTCAACGGGGTCGACACCCGGGAGCTGGTGCGAGAGCTGCAGTCCCACGGCATCCGGGTCCTGGGCTCCACCATCATCGGGCTCGAAACCCATACCCCGCACAATATGGACGCCGTGATCGACTATGCCGTGAGCCACGATACGGTCTTTCATCAGTTCATGCTCTACACGCCCATCCCGGGCACGCCCCTGTACGAGGAGCACCGGGGAAACGGCACCCTGCTGGGCGAGGACGAGCGGCCCGCGGCCGACAACCACGGGCAGTACCGGTTCAACTACATCCACGGGCACATCAGGGACGGACAGGAGACCGGGTTCCTCAAGGACGCTTTCACCCGCGACTTTCAGGTGAACGGGCCCAGTCTTGCCCGGATGATCCGGGTCATGATCAGCGGCCGGCAGCGCTACCGTCATCACCCGGACGCGTGTGTCCGGAAGAGGTTCAGGCGCGAGACGCGGGAGCTCGGGACCACCTATGCCGCGGCCCTGTGGGCCATGGCGAAATGGTACCGGGCCGACAGGCGGATGCATGCACGGCTCAAAGGCATGCTGAAAGACCTCTACGCCCTGTGCGGGTGGAAGGCGAGGATCGCGGCCCCGCTCATGGGGATCTTCGCCCGCTTCGCCATAGGCCGGGAGCAGAAGCGACTGGAGAGCGGATGGACCTACGAGCCGCCCACCTTCTGCGAGAAGAATTCCAGAGCCATGGAGCTGGAAATCCCTGTGCCCGCCCGCGAAAAAGCCGTACCCGTGAGGCAGCCCGTGTTCACCCCCCAGGCCGCGTCCCGGCAGTCCTGAACAATACACGCCGAGGTTAAAGGATCTCTCCGGCCTGGGGACCGGGCGGTTTCTTCACGACGCCCCCGGCGTGTCCCCGGCCGCCGAGCGCGCAGACCCCGCGCTCCGCGCGGGCACACCCTGGTTGATATTATCCTCCGGGCGGCTATTATCTTTCTCGATGCGGCTTCTGATCGATGATGCGGCTGACAGCCATTGATATCAGAGGGATATCAGATCATTCACCAAAAAAACCGTGAAGGGAAAGGAAGCGCGGCAGGAGATGTCCGAGGTTGCCCTGGTCTACCCCTACGTATACCGGCACGCCCCCGAGACCATGCTCTTTTATCCGCTCGGCATCGCGCAGCTCGGTGCATTGCTGCGTAAGGGGGGCGTGGATGTAGAGGTGGCGGACCTGACCTTCCGGGACATGGACCGTGCAATGGACGAGCTGGTGGCCTCCCGGCCCCGGGTCGTCGGCATGTACGTTGCGATCACCATGATCGACAATGCCCGGACACTTGCCGGCATGATCCGCGAGCGCCTGCCCGGTGCGGTCCTGGTGTGCGGCGGCCCCATGCCCACGGTGAGCCCGGAGCGGTTTGTCCCCGGCTTCGATGTCGTGTTCAGGGGAGAGTCCGTGCAGTCGTTTCCCCGGTTCTGTGCCGACTATCTCAGGTCCGGCCGGCTTGAAGACGTACTCTCGATGAGCGGCCGGTATCCGGGGATCTCATTCATGGAAAACGGCGCACTGGTCCGGGTCCCTGTCAGGCCCAGCAGAAAAAAGGACCTCGACCGTCTGCCCGTACCCGATCTTCGGGATTTCGATCATGCCGGATATCAGCGGTTCTGGAGGGAGCGCTCGGGTTTTTCGCCGGCATGCATCATGACCACCTATGGCTGCCCCTATGACTGTGATTTCTGCTCCAAGCCCATCTTCGGGAGATATTTCCGCCCCCGGGGCATGGAGGGCATCGTACGTGAGATCAGGGCCATCCGATCACGGGGATACGACGGACTGTGGGTCGCCGACGACTGCTTTACCCTGGATATCGACCATGTGAGCCGCTTCTGCCGGATGCTGATACAAGAAGACCTGCAGATGACCTGGACCTGTCTCTCGCGGGCGGAGCCGGTGCCGGACAGAAACATCGAGCTCATGAAGCAGGCGGGGTGCCGCAGAGTCTATTTCGGTCTGGAGTCGGGCAGCGACGAGGTGCTCAGGCTCATGAACAAGCACACCACCACGGAGACGGCCGGGCTCACGGTGCGGCGCTTTTCCGAAAAGGGCATCCAGACCGCGGGATTCTTCATGATTGGATATCCCGGAGAGACGTACGAGACCATTGAAACCACATTGAAGTGGGCCTTGAGCCTCCCACTCGACGACATCTCCTTCACGATACCGGTTCCGCTGCCAGGGACGCGGCTTTTCAAAAGGGTGTGCGGCATCCGTTCGGATATGGACTGGCAGTACGAGAACGAGAACCGCATGATCTACTCCTCGGAGTTCGACGAGGAATATCTCCGCAGGCGCATCGCGGAGACCCGGGAGCGGTTTTCCGCCCGCACAAGGCCGTGTGGAAGGGGGTGAGCTTCTGTTGAGCCGGCGCCTGCCTGAGTTCAGGATGTCGGACGAGGTGTCCCTGGTGCACGATCCCGGGGCAGGGGAGGGCAAGACCGCCCGCATGGGCAAGGGGCTCTTCCTGCGCATCCGGGGAAGGATATGTGCGGGTGGATCGGCGGGCTTCGGGACGCCGGTCTTCAGGAAAGGCCTGAAGACCTTTTTCCCGACCCTGGTTTCGTTCGCCCGGACGGGCGGTCAGTCGGGCCAACTGGTGTTCGCCCTGGACCGGGCGCTTTCCTGGTATATAGCCGGGAAAAGAGCCCCGGCCTGCCTTACCGAGATATCCGAGTACCTGGTCGAGGTCTTCATGAGGCACGCCGCTCACCAGGCGCGCCTGCTGAAAATCCATGACCGGATCCTCTCGTCCTGCGCAGCCGAAGGCAGGATTCTCCCGGTTCAGGGTGTCGGGTCATGCCGGGTGGGCTTCCATATCTGCGGGCCGGATATCCATTTCCGCATGAACGGTTCGCTGGAGCCACCGGGCAGGCTCATCGCGCTCAATGAAGCGGACGGGGAGTGCTTCGACCTCCTGCGTACCAGGGCCGGGGTGAGGCGGGGCTCCCGCATCCCGGCCTGGGAAGAGGCGGGTTTCGACACCGAGCTGAGGAGTCCGCGCATGGGCGTCCGTATCTCGCTGCGTCCGGAAGGAGCGGGATCCCGGAGCTATAGCCTGTACTGCGGCAGGGAGGTGGGGCGCGGGCTGAACTGGGCCGGGTTCGCCCTCGCGGGCGATCAGCCGGTCCTGTCATACCGGCTCGGCATCCGCGCCGTATGACCCCGGCCCGATACCGGGCGCGAGGTTGAGATCGGCCGGTGTAAAGCTACCTATATATCAAGAGACAAGGACACGAGAGGATTTCCCCGTTGGCAGGAGGGAGAAAGGACGGTTATCTGCACAGAGCAGGCTCGATCTCATGCTCGTGGCCTCACCACGCTCATACGGATTCTTAAAAAAAGGCGAATGGGCGGAGCAAACCGGCCGGAAACGGCCCTTCGCCCGTACGGATACGGTTCCTCGTGAGGTCATACCTCTGTTTATGCGAACACCTCTGACCATCCCGGCAGAGAGGTTTGAAGAAAAGACCCTCTGAACCTCCGCTTTCCCCCGGACATTTTTTCGAGAACACGGGGGGAGAAGATACTGGAGAATCTTCGAGGGGCGTTTAAAGGAAAGGGCGTCTTACGGAAGAGAGGCGGACCGATATGCCGGATGAAACGGAAATACCCGAGCCCCGCGAATCGCGCGCCGCGCAGAAGATCGCCGTAGGGTCGGTCGCGGAGGGAGTGGTGGGGGCTGGTGCGGCCACCATCGCGGTGATCGCGCTCACCGGTGTATTCCCACAGATCCTCCTTTGTGTGGCAACGATCACGGCGGGCTCCGCTCTCATGCTACAGGGGGGGGCCATTGCCGGCAGATTCTCCGCCCTGATTCACGATGCCTCTGCAGGCCGGATCGGGAGCGCGGAACTGGGCGGCGGCATGACGGCCGAGTTCATCGGAGGCGTGACAGGCATTGTCCTGGGGATACTCTCGCTCCTGAATATCTACCCCCTGGTCCTGCTGCCTGCTGCGGTCGTCGTGCTCGGCGGCGCCCTCATCCTGGGGAGCGGCATCACCGCCCGGATGAATATGCTCCTGGTGGAAAGGATCGAGTCGCGCAAGATCGCCCGGGAAATAGCCAGGCAGGCCATATCGGCCGCCGCCGGCGTGCAGGTGCTCATCGGGGTGGCCGCCGTGACACTGGGCGTCCTCGGCCTGACCGGCTTGAGTCCGGTGCTGCTGAGTCTGGTCGCGGTCCTCGCGGTCGGGATCTCGGATCTCCTGAGCGGGACGGCATTTGCGGGCAGGCTCGTGAATATGTTCCAGTGATGAGGCCTTCAGGCACGTCCCGCTTCCCATGCCGGTCGCAGGCTCCCGGTGCCGGGGGAATCACTCCCATATACCGTTTCATGAACCGCTTCGGGCAGGAGTTGTTTCCGCCGGGGTTCCAAAGACATCGTGTTTCCCGCCCGGAAAAAGGGGCCTACTGGATGGTCTTGCCGACCGCCTGTCCGATATCGTGGGCCTGCTGCTCGCTCACAGCCTTGCGGGCCTGCTCGAAGATCGTGCTCTCCTCCTCTTCGAGGTGATGTTCCGTCACCTCCTTGAGCACCTTCATTTTGGGCATCCAGTGCTCATCGCTGAGAGACAGACCGTCGAGCTCTCCCAGCAGGAGCTTGGTGACGTGATGCTCCTCAATCGATTCCAGGGCGGGCTCATGGGTGCTCCGCTCCTGTTCGAGGACCGGGTAGAAAAAGCTTTCTTCGGCCTTCATGTGGGCATCGAGCCTGTTCTTCAACTGAGAGAACATCTCTATTCCCACCTGCTCCTTCTTTTCCATGAACTCCGAGAACATACGTCTGATTCTGTCATGATCGTTTTTGAGCACCGAGTAGACGTCCATTGATTTTCTCCCTTGTCGAGGTTATTGCCGTGCTTTTATCCAAGTCTCATTCATCCCCCTGATTGTGCGGGATCGTGCCTTTGGACCTCCTGGTCTTCTCTCGGCGAAGAAAGGGTTGCGTCAGGAGGGGGAAGAACGGTCCGTGGACCGCCGCGCCGGGCTTTCCGTGCTCCGGCTTCCGGTGCCGAGGCCCTTTTGGACCGGCCCTCTTTCCTCTCCCTGCCGGGTGCCCGTGTGACCGGCCGGTCGTGGAGACTCACAGGGAGGATTCACGGACAAGGATCCCCCGACAGTGCTCACGACCGGCCGAAGGGTGCGTTAGTGCCAGATTTCCCTGACATCCCCCGGCAGCATGTTTTTCACGTCCTTGATCTCCCCTTTGGAGATTCTCTTTTCCAGGACGGAAAAGACACCTCGAGCAGCCCGCTCGGGATCCACTCCCGGTGTCCGGGCGAGGTCTCTCTTCATGAGCGCGAAGAATTCGTCTTTATGGCGCGCCTTGGCAGGCTTGTCCGAGGGGTCGTACCCCTCGTAGTACAGACCCCTGATGAGCATGGGGAGCTGGGCGCCCAGGTCCACCGCCTCGTCCACCACGAGCCTGTCGCGCAGGGCGTGCAGGGTGGAGTTCAGGGCGAGATATGCCTCGTTGCGGTCTTGTGTGCCCATTTCGTCCATTATGTCCCGTATCCATTCATTGGTCTGGTGAATGGTCCTTTCGAGTCCGTCAATTCCTGTGGTGGTCATGGCAACACTCCTTTTTTAGCACTCTTAAGGCAGGCACCCCTTAAAAAGGGTTCTCCTACCCGTTCACGATCCTCCCGCCGTTCGGGTGCAGGACCTGTCCGGTCATATAGGATGCATCCTCCGACGCCAGGAAGACGTAGCAGGGGGCTACCTCGCTCGGCTGGCCCGCACGGCCCATGGGGGTGTTGAGCCCGAAAGAGGCCACGTGCTCTTCGCTGAACGACGAAGGAACGAGCGGAGTCCAGATCGGCCCGGGGGCTACGGCGTTCACCCGGATTCCCTTGTCGGCCAGGTTGATGGCCAGAGAGCGGGTGAATGCCACGATCGCCCCCTTGGTGGATGCATAGTCGATCAGGGTCGGGTGCCCGGTGTAGGCGACCACCGATGCGGTGTTGATGATCGTACCCCCGCTCTTCAGGTAGGTCAGGGCGTGCTTGGCCATAAAGAACATGCCGAAGATATTCGACTTGAAGGTCCGGAGCCATTCGTCCGCGCTGATGTCCTGGAGGTCCCGGTGGATGTGCTGCTCGGATGCGTTGTTCACCAGGATGTCGATCCGGCCGAAGCGCTCAGCGGTCCTCCGGAGCGCCTCTTGGCAGAAGTCCTCGTCACCCACATCCCCGGCCGTCAGCAGGCAGAAGCGCCCGTATTTTTCCACCTCGGAGAGGGTGTTCTGTGCATCCTCGTGCTCGTTCAGATAGACGATGCTCACGTCGGCGCCTTCCCGCGCGAACAGGATTGCAACCGCGCGCCCGATCCCGCTGTCTCCCCCGGTAATCAGGGCCACCCTGCCCGAGAGCTTGTCCGCCGGACGATAGTCCTCTTTCTCCGTCTCCGGCCTGGGGCTGGTTTCCGTGCGGCGGCCCGGATGCCGGTCCTGGTGCTGCGGAGGGAATGTCTGTTTTCTCTTTTTCTCGCTCATCTCTCGTTCTCCTCGCTCGAAGGCATTGATCCTTCGGCCCTCCCGAGCCCGCTGCCAGGCATCTCCATTGAAACCCCGGGATATACCGGATGCGGCCCTGATGCAGCCTCTGATGGATGCGGGACCTGTCCGGCACTGCCGCCTTCTCTGCACAGGGGCCTTTTTTCCCAAGCGTACCGCGGAAAAGGACGGTCCTGTCCCACAGGATCAGCGTAAAGAAATACGCCGGGCCGGAAGCTGCCCCGGCATGCACCCGGCTATTGCCGCATGCCGGGGTTTGGGGCGTCTGGTAAGGGTCGTGGCTGTAGAAGGAATCCGTTCCGCCCTTCCCCGGCCGTGATCACGCCGGGGCCGGTCGCTCCCTCTTTGATCCCTATGAGAGGATTGTCCGTGAGGATGAAAAATGCAACGAACATGCCACGGCTGTCACTACCGTGATGGATTCGAGAGCCCTACTGAGGAATCCCCGGAACGTGATTATCCCCCGAAGAGTTCTTTCATGCGCGTCAGGAGAGCGAGATCCCCCCGGGCCGTGTACTTCTGCTCCAGAAACATCTGCTGGCCGTCGGCCCTGTTGCACAGGATATCCATCCACAGGTCGAAATCGCTCCGGATGGTGAGACCGGGCGATTCCGCCGCGCCCTCTGCCGCCTGGATCGCGCCGTTTTCCATGATGAGACGGTATGATCCCTCGTGCCTGCCGCTGAAGTCGAACTGGATGACCGCGTTTATGTCTTGAGCCGCCTCGGGCACGAATGCCGCCCGCATGAGCGTCATGAACTCGCCGGGGTTTTCCGGCCTTGGCACGAGGCCCTTCTCGTGGAACTCGCGCACCGTGACACCCTCGCGGATGCAGGTTTTCCACATCATGTCGCCCGCCTGGAGGAAGAGCCGGGGATCGTCGTGCATGTCCCGGGTGATCCGCGATACTGTCTCATCCGAGACCGTGCCCTGCTCCACGATTTCCATGCCCGCCCGGCGGGTCGCGTCCAGGATCTCGGCCGCCTTGTGCCTCAGCGAGGGGGTGGTCAGTGCCTCGGCCATGGGCCGGTAGATCTCGGCCGCGAGTATCCCGAAGCGGCCGTACAGGAACCTGACCCAGGACGAGAGCTGGTCGAAGACCGAGTGTTCGGGGAAGCCCGCCACGGAGAGAAAGGCGACCCGGGGGTGCTTGTGACGGAGCGGATGGAGCGTCTCATTTCCCACGGAGATGAAAAACGGCTGGAGCACGGGCAGGGTGCGCTCGATAAAGGCCTTCATGTCCGCATTGATGGTGAAATGGTACAGCGGAAAGGCATAGACGGCCAGGTCGGCCTCCAGCCACTTGGGGAAAAGCTCTGCGGTCATGTCGTCCTTGATCGCGCACACCCCGGGGGTGGTGGTCCAGCAGCACATGCAGCCCCTGCACGTCCGGATCTTTTTCTCCCGCAGATCCACCACGTCCACCTCGGCCCCGGCCTCCCGCATTCCCTCCACCAGTGCGTTGAGCATGATCTTGGATTTGCTCATCCCGTCACTTCTCGGACTCCCGTTCAGTGCCAGCACCTTCATGATTCACCTCCTTTATGAATCAGTCATTGATATGTCGCCCGCGGCCCGGATCACTCCGCGCCTTCAGCGGTCCTGATCGATCTGTCCGGCAACCCGTGCCCGTGTTGCGGGCGAGGTCTGCAAGAAGACGCCGTCCGGACCTTACAAGCACAAGAACTTTAAACCTGTCGGCGTATTGTACGATCTCCGGCTCGATCTGCAGGAGCCGTGCCGGTATTCCCTTCACGGGCTCCGGATGCTCATGGGCGGGACGGGTGCGCTCTCCATGCGGATGCGGGCAAAGAGGAACAGACGCATCATGCAGGCGTATCGCAGGCGCTCCCGGAAAGGGCTTCCTGATCGACGACAGGAACTCCTGCCTGCCCCTTTCGGCGACAGGGCATGCCCTGCGATTCGGGGTGCCGCCGGGCGCCTGCATCTCCAGGGTGATGAGGCCGTCTTTCCCCATTTTCTCCCGGGCGGGGTAGATAGGACCGCAGCCGAGCCCGGAGGAAAAGGAGAACGAGAGCCAAGAGGCCGTTTTTAAGATCATGGCCCGTCGTGCTCGCGTCCATGAAAAACCCGGGATAATAGATCGTACGTCCATACAGAGTATTCCAAGATATATATCGGAGGGATATGAATATCAAGAGGTTGCTTTCCTGCATAGTGCAAGCCCGCTCGGGGCGATGCGGGGGCATCCCGGAGGTAGTCTTTCCCCAGGCCCCGGACTTTTGTCATTGCATTCGCGGTGCAGCAGGGTTACCGTTTCGCGCATGGCACGTTTTCTCCGCACGGATAGGCCCCATATCGAATATCCCTGTACCTGGGTCTATAAGCTCTTCGGGAAGAGCCAGGACGCCATCCGTCGCGCGGTCGCCCTGATCGCCGCCGGCCGAGATTACACGCTGGAGCCTTCCCGGAGCAGCCGGTACAATCGGTACCACTGCATGAACCTGGAGCTCCGTGTGCTGAGCGACGAGGACCGCCGCGGCCTGTCCGATGCGCTGGGCACCCATGAGGATATCCTCCTGGTCCTCTAAGGCCGGGCCGGCGGAGCGCCTGGGAGGGAGAGGGTTCCCCGGAGGCGTACCCGCTGTTTTTCGTTGACTTCGGGCATGCTTTTCACGCATATATCCATCGCCTCCGGAAGGAGCGGGGTTTTTTTGATCCCGTATTTTCGTTTCCGGCCCCTTTCAGGCGGACGGGCAGGCATGGGCCCCTCTTATCCTGCGGGATCCTGCGAGGGGTTCCCGGGAAAACCGGATACGATACGGGTCCAGGCCGCAGGCCTTAAGAAAAAAGACAGAAGAAGGTGCGCATCCCTGTGCAGCTGACCGAGTTGGATCATCAGGGTTTGATCGAAAAGACCAGACAGGATTTTGCGCCTTTCTACAACCGTCTCCACTGGATCTCTCCCTCCGATGCCCGGCGGTTCGACCGTGAGCGCCGGGAGGTGCTCGACGCCCTTTCCCCGCGTGCCCTTTTCGCGTTCAACCGCACCAAACCCTACACCCGAAGACTGTCTCCGGGCTGCCGGCTCTGCGGAGAAGGTTCCTGGTCGTGCCTCTTTATCAACAACATCTGCAACGCCCGGTGCTTCTACTGCCCATCCGAGCAGCAGACCGTAGACGAGCCGGGCACCAACACCCTGACCTTCCGGCACCCGGAAGACTATGTGGATTATCTGGAATACTTCGGGTTTACGGGTGCGAGCATCAGCGGGGGCGAGCCCTTCATGACATTCGAGAAGACGCTTTCCTTTGCCGCTGCGATCAAGAGGCATTTCCAGGACCGGATTTATCTCTGGCTCTATACCAACGGCATCCTCGCGACCCCGGACAGGCTCGCGCAGCTCAGAGACGCCGGGCTCGACGAGATCCGCTTCAACATCGGTGCCGCGGATTTCTCCCTTGAGCACGTGCAGCGGGCCGTGAGCGTGATTCCCCATGTCACGATCGAGATCCCTGCCGTCCCGGAGCGTCTGGATCTGCTCACCCGCCTGATCCCCGAGATGAGGGAGCGGGGAGTGGATTTTCTGAACCTCCACCAGATCAGGTGCACGGCCTTCAACCATTCAAGGCTCGCCTCCCGGGGCTACACCTTTGTCCACGGTCCCTTCACCGGGGTGGCGGAGTCCGAACTTGCGGCTCTGAAACTGCTTCAGCACACGGCCGAAGAGGGCATCGACCTGGGCGTGAACTACTGCTCGCTGATCTATCGCCACCGCTTCCAGGCACGGGCCTTCCGCCACCGCTGGGCCAGGCACCTGAAAAAGGACTATGAGGACATCACCGGTACCGGGATGATCCGGAGCATCTCGGCCGCGGCGGACCCCGCCGTGCTGCAGCGGATCCGGGAGGTTTGCGCGAACGGGCAGGGCGATGGGGGATCCTTTCTGGAGAAAAAGGGCCGCCTGTTTTTCAGCCGGGCGCTCATGGATCGGGTGGAGGGGCTCGGGAAAGATCTGCGGGTATCATACCATTTCACCTCGATCCATCCCAGGGTGACTTATCGCAACACCTTCCGGGAAATCCGGCTGGGCTCGGGGGAAAAAGTGGTCCTGGAGAGGGCTCCCATGACTCCGGACATCGCGCTGAGCAGAGAAGAGGGAGCGGCCTTCCGTGCCCTGACCGGTGAGTGCGAGGCCTTTCCCGACGGTCTGGACGCCCTGTTCCGCCTGTTCCCCGGGATCGGGCGGACCCCCGAGACAGAGGAGAGATGGGAGACGATTCTCCAGGCCGAGCGGATCAGATCTGGGCTGCTGGAGTATTACTGAGTCCGTCCAACCGCCCGGCGTCAATCCCGGATACGAGCCTGCCTGCCTTCGCTCAATCCGAAAGGTCTGTTCCTGATCATATCCTTCAACCGCCCGGGCGATTCTGCGGACAGGGTTTTCAATCCATTTTCTCCCCCGGGAAAGGCGGTGATCCCTGCAGGCGGGGCTATCCGGTCTTCCCGGCCTCGAGCACATCCCGGCAGGCCCGGTAGCACATGAGCTCGATCGACGAGAGGCGTCTCAGTGCGGGCGCGAAGGAGCCCGTGCAGCTCGTGAACGTTCCGTGTCCCGCGACAATGGCGCAGTGGTGATCTTCCATGGCAGGGGGCAGGGTATGCAACAGGCCGCGGCTGCCCGCGCCCACCTCTCCGGCGACCACGGGCACGTCCCCGATGAAGCGCGTCCGGCCGAACTCCAAGGGCTCTCCAAACATGGACATGATCACCGAGAATCGGGGGTGTCCGTGGACGATGGCGTCATCGCCGGTGAGCTCGTAGGTCCGGACATGGGCCATGAGCTCCGAGGACGAGGTGATCTCGCAGGTGGAGGACCCGTCCATGAAGGCGCGGTCGATGTAGCCCGGAAGCTCGTCCAGAGACGACCCGGTCTGGGAGATGTAGACCACCTCGGCGTCGCGGCAGGAGATGTTGCCGAAAAAGGAATCCACGAGCCCGGCCTCCACCACCGACCTGCCGGCCTCGTCCATGGCACGGACGGCCTCGTCCTCGGTGGCGGCGGGCAGCCTCCGGGGCAGGGGTTCGACAAAAGCCCGGGGCGCGGAACGTTCCAGGAGCTCCAGGCAGGCCGATCTTTTCGCGGGGTCGACCGGTGCGGCACCGCTGTGGCCTGCGGCGGCGTTGAGGGCGCCGGTAAAGAATTTCACGAACGTGGCGAAACAGATCGAGCTCATCGAGATGAAGGCCTGCTCCAGAGACACCGTACCGGTGGTGACGATGCCCGTGTCCCTCACGATGCACCCCTTGCGCCGGCTCAGAGCCCGGGCCACCGGCCCGGGGTCGAGCGAGGGGACCACCGGGATATCGTGGATGAAGGTAAGGCTCTCGCAGTCGCGCGGGCGTATGAGCCCCGGGTTCCCGTCTGCGAGCTGGCCGATGATGGACCAGAGCATGGGTTCGGGCCTGGCGATGAGCAGACTGTTGATGTTCAGGAGGGAAAAGAGCTCGGACGCCTCTGCGGGGACGGAATCCCTGTTCGTGAAGATCACGTCGTCCAGCCCGAACAGCGCCGCGTCCGCCTCGCCCGCGATGAGGCCGTGCCGGATGAGCTTGGCGAGATACTTGTCTACCTGTGCCTGCACTGTTCGATCTCCTCTCTGCGCTTCAATGTCAGGGTGCCGTCTTTGGTGCACCCCCTGATCCGGTAGTACCGGTCCAGGGCCTCGTCGAACGCGGCCCGGTCGATGGGAGGAACCTCGATGCCCGGACCCGGGGTGCCGGGTTCGGTGAAGAAGCGGAGGGGCAGGACATCGTCCTTGCGAGTAAAGCCCCTGAGACAGTTGATGTGGCGCTCGAGGGCCGAAATCGTGTCTCCGGCCGCCAGCAGGTCCTGGTGATCGATCTGAAGGCCGGTCACCGCAGCGAATCCCCGGGCGTATTCCTCCAAAGACGCACCGAAAAAAGCGAACTTGCAGGCCCCGATGGAGTCGATCGCGGCGTTGAGGTCTTCGGATATCTTGATGATCCGGGCCTTGCCCGAAAAGGAAAACCGGTCCGTGGCCACCGGCTTGCGCAGGATCTCGTGCGAAATGGGATAGGCCCGGAGGTGGCAGCCGCCCCGGGTCGAGGTGCAGTATGCCAGCGCCATGCCGTATGCGCCCCTGGGGTCGTAGGCCGGCAGCTCCAGGGATTTGACGCTCATGGATTTTCCCGGGGCGCCCAGCTCCCGGGCAAGTACTGCCGAGCCAAGCTTCAGCAACTCCCCGTCTCCGGACGAGTCCGCGATCCGTCTCACCATGTCCACCAGGCGCGCGCCTGTATAGCATTCACCGCGGATCTCGGCCAGGCAGGCGATGGTGGACGCGGCCGTGATGGTGTCCACGCCATCCTCGTTGCAGATGCGGTTGGCCTCGATGACGGCGTCCAGATCGGCGTTTTCGTTCAGTGCCCCGAAGTGGGACAGGGTCTCGAACTCCGGGATCTCGCTGTGGGCCTTCTGCTTGCAGGCGATGGGGCAGCCCGGGCAGGCATGGTGCTTCGGGCTGAAGCGCCGGTGGATCGCCCCGGCGCTGAACGCACGGTATTCCTCGAAGTAGGTCCGGCGGAAGTTGGCCGTGGGCATCATGCGCCGTGAGGCCATGAGGTCCACCAGCGCGGCCGTGCCGAAATGCTTGAGCCCCGGCCTGCCCGTGATCGCGGGCGAGGCGTCGAAGAGCCGGATGATGTCCCTGCGGGCGTCCTCCTCTGCCTGCCGGTCGTGGACAGGAAATGTTCCCGAGCCCCGGACCGTCACCGCCCGAATGTTCTTCGACGCCATGACCGTTCCGAGCCCGCCTCTGCCCGATGAAAACACGCCGTCGACCATGATGGCCGCATACCGGCATTCTCCGAAGGCGGCCTTGCCCACTGCCGCAACCGAGCCCGGGCCGGTGCGCAGCTCTCCGAACACCCTGCTCAGCGGTGCATCCAGGGGCAGGGAGAGTGTCTCGAAGCTCACGATGCCGTCGTCGATCGCCACGACCACCGGGTGTACGGCCCTTCCGGTGATGCACAGCAGGTCGATGCCGGAGCGCTTCATGGAAAGGGCGAGCCTGCCGCCCACCGAGGTGCTGCACACCGTGCCGGTCAGGGGCGAGAATCCCGAAATCGCCATCCGGCCGGACGAGGGGATGCGGGAGCCGGTGAGCGCCCCGGTGGAAAAGACGAGCGGGGCCTGCTCGTGGAGAGGATCCAGGATGGGATTGTCGCTCAGCAGCAGGGCGCCGATCCCCCTGCCGCCCAGGAAGGTTCCCGAGAGCCCGGGTGAGAGCTCGCGGAATTCGGCCTCGCGTGAACGCACATCCACGAAGAGCGCCCGTATCCGATAGTCGTATGCGTTCATAGGCCTTTCAATGTAGACCGATTGCACCTGAATTCACAACAGGAAAACTCCGGGAGGGCCGGGACGAAAGATTCGTGGCCTGGACAGGGTATGCCTCTGCCGGGCATGAGCACGGGTTTTGCAGCCCGGCAGGTCTCCGGGGCCGAAACGGGGGCTTCATCCCCGGAGCCGGGCGGAACATGGCTCGATGGTCTACCCCGGTGCCGGCGTTCCAGGCTCATCCCTGGACCCGGACGGGATCTCGCTGTGTATCTTCTTGGGGAACGTGGACAGACCTTTGTCTGCACCTGCTGAAAAATGCCTTTTCACACCTCAATCTATCAGCCTGACTTTCCGATAGGGGGTCTATGGGTAAACGTGCGTCCACGCATCCGGGATACGGCGGTCTCTCTTGCAGGGAGAAGCAGATTTGACCGTGAACCTCTCGCATTTTTTCCCGTCCATGCTGCCTACCCTGGCGAGCCTGCTGGTCAGTGCCTCTCTGATTATTCTCGTTGCCCGGTCCGCAGAGGTGAAAAAGGAGTTCAGGCTGCTGGCTGCCTGCTGCATGGTGATTTTTTTCTGGAACCTGTCCCGCCTCTCGTTGTCACTTTTCCCCGGATCATGGACGGCCGCGCTTCTCTCCGAAATAACCCGGCCCCTGCCGGTGGTCGTCATTCCCCTTGTCCTCCACCTGGTACACCGGTACCTGAGCATCCGGGGAAGCACCATCGCTCTGTGGGTGGCGTATATCCTCTCGTTTCTGATGGTCGGGATCTTCTGGATCGACGGAAACGAGGAAATCCGGGTGGCCCCGTTCCTCATCGCGTCGGCAGCCGCCGGATCGGCATATGTGTTCGCGCGCTTTTTTCTCTCACCCGGCCATGCCACGGGCCGGGAAAGCCCGCTGCCCGGGTGGATCATGGCGACAGGGTCTGTTCTGCTCCTGGCGCTTCCGGGCCTGGACGCGCCCGCGGGCGGGGCGTGGGGGTTCCTGGGGCTTTCATTTGTGCCGCTCGTTCTCATCGCATCGGCCATGACAGCCCGTACCGGCGAAGACGAGGAGAACGTTCCCACCAGGGAGAACCTGATCCATACACTCATCATCAGCTTTGTTCTCTTTCCGCTCATCTGCGATCTGCTCTTCGTTCTGGCATCGGTTCACAGCCTGCACGTGGGCGATTTCCTTTCCTGGCGTTTCCATCACACCACGATCACCGCGGTCTCTCTCCTGGCCGCCGCCGGCTGCGCGCTGTTCTCTCTGCGCAAGGTGCCGGGCCGGGTCGATGCCCTGCTCTACATGGCGATCTGTCTCCTGGTGTGCGTCATCAACCTCCGGGACCTCATCATCACCGGACTGCCCGAGGAGTTCTCCCGGCAGATCGTCCTGATCAACGATATCTTCCTGGTGAACCTCATGGGGATCTGCGGGCATCTGGTGCTGATCGCCTGCCGGAAGGCGGAGCCGGGGAACATCGTCCTGTTTTACATGCCGGGCCTGCTCCTCATCCCGCTGTTGCTGTACGAGTCATACCTGGGCGCGAGCGTCTTTCCCTCCGGGGTTTTTGCATACGAAGGCCTGGGGCACTTCCTCTTCATCGTGATGTCTCTGGGCGTGCTGCTCTGGTGCCTCTTCATGCTGGTGAGCGCGTACCGGCGCGAGCGAAACCCGAGCCGGAGAAGAGGAACGGCCTTTATCGCCTCCGGACTCGCCTTTGCCGTCCTCATCCTCATGGGCAGCATGACGACGAGCATCGGGCTGAGCACCTATCCTTTTTACAACCTCGCCTTCATCTCCCTGGTGCTCATGGGATACGGTCTGTTCTACAGCGATATCAGGCGCATGAGCGCCCAGGCCAGGAGGCAGACCCTCTCGCAGGGCCTGAGACTGCTCCTCTCCCTCCTCTATCTGGCGACCGCGCTCGGCGTCATACACATCCTCAAGGACTACCCGGTCTCCCATATCACCGGCAGTATCATACCCTATGGGATTCCTCCCATGCTCTCGTTCCTTGGTGCGGGGTTCCTCTCCCTGTTCGTTCTGGGCCTGGAGAGAAACCGGCCCGAGAGCCAGCTCTTCAGCCTCATCAGCTTCTGCTATGCCGCATTGAATCTCGATATCTTCCTGCAGTGCATTGTCACCGACCACACGATTGCACTGATCATCTCGCGGATCGACCATTTCTTCCTGGCGCTGCTTCTTCTGGGAGTGAATATCCACCTGGTCTATCTGGTCATCGGCAAGAAGGACAGATGGTGGGCCGTCTATGCCGCATATCTCGCCGGTCTGCTCATGGCGCCCCTGACCCAGACGAACCTCTATTTCGATGGCGTTCACTCGTACTTCTTCGGACTTTTCGCCAAAAAAGCGGCCGCCTATGACGTGATGAGCGCTCTGTGGGGGGCGGGCATCTGCTACGGCATCTTCCTGCTCTTCAAGGCGTTCAGGGATCCCCGGACACGGCAGCGTACGAGGGTGCGGCACACGCTCACCGCATTCGGCATCATTGCCGTCCTGAGTATCACCAATAACCCGGCCATCTACGGATACGAGGTCTATCCCTTTGGCTCCTTTATTTTCATCGCGCTGTTCTTCCTTGCCTACGGTCTTTTCAAGTTCAACCTCAAGATGGCCCTCCTGTATGTCCGCATCATCCTCTTCTGGTTCGGTCTGGCACTCGCCATGATCATGGCGGGATTTTTACCAAGCCTTTTCCTGCCCGAAGGGCAGGATGCAGCCAGGACATTGACGGGCATTCTCCTGGTGGTCTTCCTGTTCCAGCCGGTGAGGCGCGGCTGGACCGCTGTGCTCGATCTGTTCATGGCCAAGTCGGACGACACGCTCAAAGACAGCTATTACCAGCTCACCGACAAGCTTTCCCGGATCCACCACCGGGAGACGATCCATGAGATCCTGTACTCCTGGTTTTTCGAAAACATCGAGAGCTCAAGTTTTGCCTCGCTGTTTTCGCTTCCGGATCTCTCAGGCAGGCGGGTTTTCTTCGGCTGGAAGACGTGGAACGCCCAGAACGACGGGGGACTCTTCGCCGACACCATGCCCAGGGGCGTGGAAAGCAAGAGCCTGCATATCAGGGGAGATCACCCCCTCATCAAGATATGCAGGCGCGAGCAGACGTTGTGCACCCAGGAAAGCCTGGTGCGGATGAACCCGAGCATCCATGCCTTCGACGGCAGCGAGGGCCTTATCAAAGACAGCGAGGTGATCATCCCGGTGATATCCAAGGGTGAGCTCCTGGGCGTCATGCTTCCCGGCAGGAAGGCAGACGGGTCGCCCTATTCGCACATTGAGTTCGACATACTCCAGAACATATCCCTGGTGCTCGGGCCGCTGATCGAGAACGCAATGCTGCTCGAGGGGCTGGAGGAAAAGGTGAACCTCCGGACCCGGGAGCTGAATCGCGCCCTGGCCGAATCCGTGCGCAAGGGTAAGGAGCTCAGGGAAAACAGCGAAATCATCGGCAGGCAGAACAAGATATTTCGCACCCTGCTGGAAACCAGCACCCGAATCCATCACCTGGACGATCTCGACGAGCTGTTTTCTTTCATTCTCAGCCAGCTTCACACGCTGTTCGCGAACTTCCGCGGCGGCATCATCCTGGAGAACAAGAGGCGGGGCATCCTGGAGGCGATGTCGTTCCTCGGAATCAGCGAGGACGAGCAGAAGGTGATCCTGGAGCTGAGGGCGGAGATCATGACGCCCGAGTTCGGGGATACCCTCAACCAGGCATTGTCCGCCAGGGGCATACCGGCATCGGCGGGCGACGTATGGACCGTGTTCCCTATGGAAGGCCGGGGGAACAGGATGATGGGGTACCTGATATTCAAGGGGCAGGATCTCGACCGACTGACCAAGGAAATATTCGCGGTCTTCCTCGGACAGCTTTCCGCCGTGACCCAGAACAAGCTCCTCATGGTCCAGCTCGAGCGTATGGCGAGCACGGACGGGCTCACGGGCCTGTACAACCGCGCATTTTTGAATCAGGAGCTGAAGAAGGTGATCGAGCACGCCAGGCGGTTTAAGAACATGCACTTCTCGATCATGGTCGTGGACGTCAACGGGCTCAAGAAGATCAACGATACCTATGGCCACGAAAAGGGTGACGAGGCCATAGTCCGGACCGGAAGGCTGATCAAGTCCGTGTGCCGGCAGACCGATGTCGTGGCCCGGCTCGGCGGAGACGAGTTCGCCGTTCTCATGCCCTCTACGAGCCTGAGCCAGGCCGAGATTCTCTATCAGCGCATTCTCCAGGCTGCATCGGCGCTGAAGATCTCCGTGTCCGGTCCCGGAGGGCAGCCCGAAGTCATCCCCGTTCACATGAGCGTCGGCCTGGCCTGCTCCGACGACACGCCCCCCGACATGGTCATGAAGAAGGCCGACGCCCTGATGTACAACGTCAAAAAACAGTACTATGCCCGCCTGAAGACAGCCCGCGGCTAGAGAGGAGACAAGAGAATGCCGCCCGTACCGGCCAACCCTTCCTTCTTCCGGAAACCGGCCTTCACAGGCCTCTCCGACAGCCTGACCCTCTGCGGGAGAAGATGCTCGCCACTTATGGCGGGGAAATTGCATGATATTGGACGGGTGCCTGTCTCACCCGGGAGGGCTGAAAAGACGGAATTACTGCTGTGCCGGCTCCTCAGTGGGGGGTTGAGCCTTTCCGCAGTAGCGCGTATTGTCCTTCTTATGGGATCCGGGCGCCCCCCGGCAGTACGCCGCGGCAACTCTGAAGCAGGGGGTGGCGTGCCGGCGGCCCACACCGCAACAGGCAAGCCGCATGGAGACCACGTATCCGGCGCCTGGCGGTGTGATATCTCGCACGAGACAGGATGGACGGATAAGGATGAAGGCGTCGGGTGTGAAAGGGAACGGACGTTTCTCACAAGGAGAACACGGGTATCTCCCTGCAGCAGGCCGGCACCGTCTCTCTTACGGGGGCCGGGCCGGTGAGGGATCGGTGCAGGGATACGGTATCCGAGAACGAGGTGTATCATGGATACTCCGATTCTTGCCACCATGTCGGACACCGAAATCGATCATTATGTGAGCAGCATCAACCTTGAAAACCTCTCGGAGGTCTGTCTGCAGATTCGCATATACTGCGAGCACATACAGCGCATTGCCAGGAAACGGAACGATCTGTCGCCGGATGCACGGATCATGATCGAGAATCTGGCAAAGCTGAGCAAGGCCATAGCAGACGTGGGTCTCATTTCGTCGCTCGAAATGCCCAGTGCCTGAAGCCTTTTCTCAGGGGAGGCGGGCAAGGAGAGGCCGTCTTCCCCATCCCGCTTTTTTCTCGGCAGCATCCATTCCGCGCGGGCGCGCAGTTCTCCGGAATACTCTTCATCGGTCATTTTGATATTGCCATCCCTTCCGCGCAGGCGCGCAGTTCTCCACTTCAGGATTCCTTCTTTCGCCCGGGCATCCCTTGCGCACGGCCCTGGTGATTCCCTGCATCATTTTTCCGCCGGACACGGTCTGCCTGCAGAGATCCCGGCCGTATGGCCCGCGCATCAAGTTTTCTCCAGGATGTGCCGAGTGGTGAGGCATGACAGCGGCCAGGAGAGAACAGGAAATGAGCGGCCGGAAGACCGCAACGGCCATGCCGGCGGCAGGGCCGGCACATCGCGTGCACGGGCAGCCGGACACGCCGGTAACCGCCGGCATCGTGCCGGCGTGCTGAGACTCTTAAGGGCGCAAGCGTGGTGATCATTCCCCTCTCCGGAAGGATGAGCCTTCGCAACCCTCCCGTGGCCACCCTGGCCATCATCCTGGTCAACTGCGCGGTGTTCTTTTTCTTTCAGTCTTCCGACACCGCCATATACCGGAAGGCCCAGGACTATTATCTGAACTCGGGTCTTGCCGCGCTTGAGGTCGCGGCCTATGAGCAGTACCGGGAATTCGGGGCTGTTGTCGGCCTCACCGCCGCCGAGGTGGACGCCTCTTCCACCGTACACGCCCGGGATGAGCTCTTTCCCCTGATGACCGACATGCAGGGCGACGGCGAGTTCATGGCCAGACTTCAGGATGACCGTGTCATCACCCCGGAGATGGAAATCTATGCATCCTGGCGCGAGAAACGCAGTCACTTCGACGGGATTCTGGGGTCCACCACGGTCATGCGCTACGGGTTCAGGCCCGCGGACTGGAGCGTAAAAGGCGCGTTCGGCCACATGTTCCTCCACGGGGGATTCATGCACCTGCTGGGCAACATGGTCTTTCTCTGGCTGGTGGGGTGCATCCTCGAGATGGCGTGGGGGCGCATGCTCTTCCTGGGGCTCTACATCGCGGGCGGCCTCTGCGCCGTGGCGCTCTTCGGTATCGTGTATCACACGAGCATGATCCCGCTCGTGGGCGCGTCCGGCGCCATTGCCGCCTTGATGGGCGCCTATGCGGTGCTCTACGGAAGGCGCAGGATCAAGGTGTTCTATTCGCTCGGGTTCTACTTCAATTACACGATGGTGCCAGGGCTTGTCATCCTCGCCCTGTGGATTGGCAACGAAGTCTTCCAGCTCCTGCTGGGGCCGGAGAACCGGGTCGCGTACATGGCCCATATCGGCGGCCTGGGGAGCGGCGCCCTCATGGGGCTCGTCCGCCTGAAAATCCGGGGGGAGGACCCCGAGGAGGTCCTGGAACAGGGGGACGACCCCGGGAAAAAGACCGCATCGCTCCTCAACGAGGCCCTGAAACGGGTCGAGAAGCTGGACACGGAAGGGGCGCGCGACCTGCTGCAGCAGGTGCTTCAGATCGATCCGAACAATCGGACAGCGCTCACCCAGATGTATCACCTGGACAAGATCGATCCCGGCCGCGGCGAATTCCATGACAGCGCCCGCAGGCTCCTCATGCACCTGACAGATGACCGGCAGGCCCACCGGGAGACCCTGGCGGTATATCGGGAATATATCCAAAAGGCCTCAGGACCGAAGCTCCCTTCAAGCCTGCTTTTTACCGTCAGCTCGTACTTCGCCGCCACCGGCCATCTGGAGGAGGCGGAGCGGATCATGGGTTATCTGCTGAAGAAAAAACCCGATCTCGCGAAGATGCCCGAAGGGCTCCTGCACATCGCCAGGGCGTGCATGAAGGACGGATTGAAGGGCAAGGCCAGAAACTATCTCCAGGTGATCTGCATGCGTTACCCCCTCTCCGGGGAGTGCCTTGTTGCCAGACGCCTTCTGGACGATCTCGACGATTGATCAGCCGTGCTGCTCTATGCGGCGCAGAAACTTCTCCGCATACGGGATGATCTCATTGTCAGGGAATTTTCTCATGAGCCTCTTGAGGGTCTTGACGGCTTTCTCCGGACTGAGCATCTTCTCGTAGAACACGTTCGCTGCCAGGAAGTAGGCCTTGGGAACCAGGGGATCCTCGGGCGAGCTCCGGATGAAGCGGTTGTATGCCTCAAGGGCCGCGCGGGAATTCCCTCCCTCGCTGAACGAGCGGGCGATCTTGAAGAGGATCTGGGCCCTGGGGTTGAACGAAGGATCAGCGGCCACGCATTCCAGATACACATTTCTCGCCGTCTCCATACTGCCCGCCCTGGTCAGCAGCTCGAGATAACGCTGTGCATGTTCGAGCATGTCCCGGTCTTTCTGCGTGAGCTTCAGGAGCTGATGGTAGCGCTCGGCCAGCTCGGGATTCGCGATGTCCCCGTGCGTCTCCTCCCGGATCAGGTCCGCGGCCTCGCCGTGCTTTCCCTCCTTGATCAGGATGTTCACCGCGTTCAGGACGCCTTTGGAAGTATCATCGAGACGATCCCTCCGGGCAGCGCATACGTTCTGTTCCTCGATGTCGACATCAAATCCGATGGTGTCGTGATTCTGAAGGATCACATACCCCATGAGGTGGTGGGCCACCACGGAATAATAGCAGTTTGCCAGGGCCAGGAGAAAGGTCGAGGCAAAGCCCGGAGAATAGGGCCTCAGAAAGTATCCCAGGGTCCCGGGGGCCAGGTAGAGGAAGAGGAGGAAGAAATTCATGAGGAGATACGACGATCCCATTCGCACCGCCATGCGCAGGGACACGGCCGGATTGAGCGCGCTCAGGAGACGTCCGTTCGCGGCCAGGACTATTACCTCTGCGGGGAAGAGGAGCAGCAGCCCGACAATGCAAGCGGCGAAAAGCCCCATGCCCGCCGTAAATCCGATGTCCAGGCTGAGCCGGGTGCAGACGGTGAGGCAGAGCATGCCCGCGGCAACGAACACCGCTCCCAGAAACCAGTATTTGGCCACGATGATGAAATCGTCGACAATGGTGTGCTCGTCGATATCCGGCGGGTTCATGTTGCCCCTGGCGGTATGCCTGAGCACGGCGAAACAGTACTTGAGCAGCACCCCGAAGAGGAGCATCTGGATGATCCCGCTTATGAGACCGGGGGCGGAGAAGAGGGTCATGAACAGGGAGAGCACGAGCATGAACACGACCACGGTGGTGGTGAAGGGATAGGCAAAGAACCGGGGGAGCCTGTTCCAGAAAGGCTCTATGAGATTCTGAACCGGCAGACTGCCGGCGGCGCTCCCGCATTTGGGGCACAGGTACAGGGTGCTTTTCCGGTTACCCCCGAGATCGCGCCTGGTGACGCAGTCGGGACAGAACGCGGCGTTGCAGCCCTCGCAGTACCACAATGCCGGTTTCGTGGGGTGATAACTGCAGTATGTCTTCTCCATAATATCATCCTGGACATATCCGGATACCTCGAGGGGCATATCAGGATACTGCATTCAATGTGATTATTATCGTCAAACGGAAATATTTTCATAAAGGTAAATGCATGCGTTTCGTTGACTTGCATGTGAGGACCCCTATTATGAAAAGAAAGTCCCGTAAAAGATCATGGTCGGCAGACCTGAAAAAAAGGAGAAGACATGGACGAGAGGCAGCGACTGGATGCACTGGATGTGGCCCTCAGGAACGAGACGAGCGAACGGGAATTTTATCTCGAGCATGCCGGGAGAACGAAAAACCCTCTGGGGAAGGCCATGTTTCAGGAGATCGCGGACGACGAGCTCGAGCATTATCGCAGGCTCGAGGAGCTGCACAGGAGGTGGGAGAGCTCGCAGAAGTGGCCCGAGAGCCTGCCGCTGGAGGTCAGGGGGACCCGCGTGGGGAAACTTCTGGATGTCGACAGGCTGGTCCGTGACGCAGGCGGGAGCAGGGGAGATGCGGATGATATCAGTGCCCTGGAAACGGCCGCCCGGTTCGAAGCAAAGGGGTCGGAGTTCTATGCCGGGCTCCGCGACGCGGTATCCGACCCGAAAGAAAAGGCTTTTTTCGACCTGCTCTCCCGGATCGAGCGGGAGCATTACCTCTCGCTCAAAGATGCCGAGGAATACCTCAAGGACCCTGTTTCCTGGCTCAGGAGAACAGAGCGCCATTCCCTCGACGGGGCATAGCCGCCCGCCCGCGCTTCAAGAGAAACAAAAGAAAAAAAGGTCAATCATTCTGTTGACGTGACAGGTACGCCATGGTATTCGCATGTGTGTACGGTGTACTGTTATGCGAGAGGGGTTCCCTTTCTCCCTTTTTACAGGGATGTGCGCGTTGCGTGGAGCTTCATGGAGATACCCGTTTTTTAAGGGCCTTTCACGGTGAACCCGCCCTCGGATAACAGAGGAGGAAAAGGGTTTTCAACTGATCCATCATCATTTCATGCTGAAGGGAGGTTTGTCATGAGGACTATTGCAGTCATAAACCAGAAAGGCGGGTGCGGGAAGACGACCACGGTCATCAACCTTGCAGCGTGTCTGGCCCGGAAGAATAAAAAGGTGCTCGTCGTGGACATGGACCCCCAAGCCCATGCAACCCTTGGCCTCGGGCTCGGGCTGGGCGGGTACGAGAATACGGTCTATGATCTCCTGCTGGATGCCGGCCGGAAGGATCTGGGGGCCGGGGACGTGATCATCGAGATCTCGCGCGGTCTCGACCTGATTCCCTCCGACGTGATGCTCAGCGCCGCAGAGCCCGCCCTGCTGGGCAGGGACCACCGGGAATACCTGCTTGCCGACGTCCTGAAGTCCGTGGAGAAGGGCTATGATCTCTGCATCATCGACTGCCCGCCCAACATCGGGGTCCTGACCTTCAACGCACTGTTCGCGTGCTCCGAGGCCATCATCCCCATGGAGACCGGGCTGTTCGCCATCCACGGTCTGGCCAAGCTGATGGAGACCATCGAGATCGTCAATGCCAAGCGGAGCTTCGCGATAACCGTGAACGCGCTGCTGACCATGTTCGACCGCAGGACCCGGATTGCCTACGAATCCCTGCACGAGATCCAGAAGCACCTTGGCGGGCAGGTGTTCACCACGGTCGTCAATTTCAACGTCAGGCTCAAGGAGGCGGTGAGCCACGGCAGCCCCGTGATCGACTACGCCCCCGACTCGATCGGGGCCCGGGACTACCTGGACCTGGCCGCCGAGGTCGTCAGGATGAAGGTGAGGAAATCGGTTGCCGCCAGGGATGCGGAGGGTCAGGAAAAGGGCGTGCTGTTCTCCTTCTATGCCCCTCATGCCGAGCAGGTTTGCGTGGTGGCCGACTTCAACGACTGGCAGCCAGGCATGACGCCGCTCGAGCACGTGGACGGGAGCGGGGTCTGGCAGCGCTTCATCCCCCTGAAAAAGGGCGCGTACGAGTACAAGTTTCTGGTGGACGGCACCTGGGTCACTGACAGCACCAACCCGAAAGTCGCCAAGAGCGAGTTTGGAGAGAACTCTCTGATCGAGATCGACTGACCATGGACGAAAAGAGCAGGTTGGGCAGGGGCCTCAAGGACGTGTCCCGGTTCTATCTCTCGGATTCGCCGAGGGAGGAACCGCAGGAGGAACCGGGGGAAGAAGTCCGCGGGAAAGAGCCGGACCGGCGGGACCTGCCCAGGCCTCGGCAGTGCCGGGTGATACGGGTCATCTGCCCGGCCTCTGCCCTGATGGGGGCGTTCTTCACGGCCAACTTCTCTCTGGAGCTGGTGCGGCACCGGCACCGGACGGCTGTCTTCGATCTATCCGGCCGGGACGGAGAGGGGGTGTCGGCCGTGCTCCGGGATGTCGCTCATCCCGATCCCGCTTCCGGCAGCCTGTGGGTGAGGCTCTACGGCCTGCACGATATCCCTGTGCACTGCTCCGGACCGGACGGCGAAGCAGAGCTCCCGGAGCGGCTGAACGAGCCCGATGGCCATCAAGGAGATCGATGGGCCATAGTCAACACCCCGTTCTGCCTGGATTCGCTTGCGAAGAGTCCGGTGGATTTCGATGCACTGCTCCTGAGCACCACGGACGAGGCGTCTCTGCTCCAGTGCTATGCCTGTACCAGGGTGATCGTACAGCGCGACCCGCAGGCCGGGGTTTCCCTGGTGCTCGTCGAGCCGGCCTCCGTCGAGCATGCCCGCGGGGTCTTCTCGCGCTTTTCCGCGTTCGCGAAGGAGCGGCTGGGGGTGAGCGTGGGCTGTCTCGGGCATCTTCTGCGCGACGAGGCCATGGAGAGGTCCCTGTCCGGGCACTGTCCCCTGGTCCTCGGGCATGAGCCGTCGTCTGCCCGGGAGAGCCTGGCGGCCATGAGCCGGGCCTTTCTGGAGCAGAGAGGGCTGCCTGTTCAGGGAGACGGGGACGGTCTATGACCAGAATACTCAAACCGGTCTCCGGCAAGTCGGTCGACTATCTCGACCAGATCTGCGCACAGTATTTCAAGGAAGTTTGCGGGCTGCGCATCGTGGAACACAACCTGGGCAACGCCTTCACCGGCAGGGTCGACCTCCTGGCCACGGACGACGCCCGGGTCTATCTCGTCACCATCGGAACGGGCGAGTTCGCGGGCTCTCTGCTCCGCTCGTTCATGGGATACCGGTGGTTCCGCGAGAACCGGGAGTTTCTCGGAAGGATCTACGGGGCCGAAGAGATCGACGTGAACCTGCCGCCGTGCCTGGTCATCCTCTCCCGGGATATCCCTGTGGAAGCCGCGGCCATGTGCAGGGACGTCTGCACCGTGCCGGTGAGCCTCTACCGGTACCGGCTCTTCGGCTCGGAGGACGACCCGGACATCAGCATCGAGGATATCGCGGAGCCCGACGGGGCTCCGCTGCAGGAATATTCTTTTGACGAGCTGAGGAAAGAGCTCGGCATTGAGCCCGCCGGTCTCACGGACCAGGACATCAGGGACTTCCGGTCGGCAATGGGATTCTAAAGAGACAGCATCCGCACCCTTTTGCTTTGCGGAGATTTTTCCATTGTCTCCTGCACCCTCCGCATCCAATTCCGGGAAAGAGGCCATTGCACAATATGAGGAGATGCATCGTGCACCCGCAAAGAAATCAGACCAGCCGGGAGGTGCCCTTTTACCGGACAGGATACCCGGGGACAGGCAGGATCCGATGTTCACTTCTGGGGGGCTCTTCCCGGAGGGAGACGGGAACCTATAATAAAAGACAGGGCCACCGGGAAGAATCATGCAGCGGCTCTCTTCAGAGCCCTGCCCCTTGAGGAGCTGCCCCTTCCCGGCGGGCTCCCCGGATCGCTTGAGATGAAACGGCCGGACCGGCAGAGAGGAGGATGGTATGAAGGCGGAAGTGGACGAGGCAAAATGCGGGACTATCGGGTTGTGCGTGCAGATCTGTCCGGAGGTCTTCCGGTTCCACCCCGGGAGCAAGAAGGCGTATGCCATGATGCCCGAGGTGCCGCCGCACCTCCAGGCAAAGTGCATCGAGGCGGCCGGGAAATGCCCGAACGATGCCATCATCATCCGTTTCTGAGCGGAGGGGTTCAATCCGCCTTCACGGAAACGGAGCGCGAATCTTGCCAGGGCACTTGACTGGCTGTGTGCCTGTGATAGAATTCCCTGTGTGCACCCGGGTATGAAAACAGGGTGAGCATGCCGGAGGGAATCGTACGGGCGTGGGGAGAGCCTTTCTTGTCACGAGGGCCGCTGGAGGGCGGCAGGGCGGCTCATGGAGCTCAGCCCGGATAGATCCCGACGGGAAACAGCTTGATAACCACAGGGGTTTCAGGTGTAATTTCGGCTCATTTTCTCACGAACGGATCGCAGGACAATTCAGCCAGCAGACAGGGTACTGCAGGGGAGATGGTCTTTAATGAAGAGATTTTTGACGGGGAGCACCGGGTTTGTTCTGGTGGTATTGTTTCTCTTGAGCGCGTGCGCAGGCTCGAAGCCCGGCGAAGAAAGGGTCTTTCATTATTCCGCACCGGTGCTCATGCCGGGGACCATGTCGGTAATGAACTCCCCGGGTTTCTGGATCGGGGCTCACCCCGACCCGGACCGGGTCGTGATCCCGGCGGAGAACATAGCGGGCTTCAACGAGACCATCCGCAGCCGGACCGGGATGATTCAGGACGTGGCCTCGTTTCCGGATGCCATGAAGGGCACGAGGGTCGTGGGCGCCGCCCGGGGGAGCCTGAGATTCATCTCCTCGCGGAGGTATTTCCACGAGGACGGCACGCGGGCCGGCGACGCGTTCTTCCGCGAGATGGAAACCCTGATGAACCTCGACGCCGTGCCCGAGGAGATCCCCGTCCGGCTCGGGATGGTGACCGGCTACACCGATCAGCGCATCCTGCCAACGGACCGGGAGCTGTATTCGAGCATGAAGAGCACCGATATCGACCGGCTCCAGAACAGCGCCTACGACATCGGCACCCCCCTGGCGGTCCTGCATGCCACCGGAGACGGAAGCTGGCTCTACACCATCACCCCCTTGAGCGAGGGATGGATAAAGGCCGTGGACGTGGGCTACTGCACGCGGGAGCAGATGGTGCATTACCTGAACGCCGAGCCCTTTGCGGTCACCACCGAGGCCAAGGTCGACCTGTTCCTGGACCAGGATTTGCGGGGCCACCTGTCCTTTGCCCGGATGGGATGCCGCTTCCCGTCCCGGGATTCCGACGTTCCGGGGGTGATCGAGGTGCTGCTGCCCTTCCGGGACGAAGACGGCGGGTGCGTGTTCAAGGGAGGGTTCGTCATGGCCTCCCAGGTGAGCCGGAAATACCTCCCCTACACGCCCCGGACGGTCATCCTCCAGGCCTTCAAGCTTCTCCACTCACCCTACGGCTGGGGCGACATGCACGGCGAACAGGACTGCTCGCGGTTCATCCAGGTGATCTTCTCTACCGTGGGCATCCAGTTTCCCAGGAACTCCCTGCAGCAGGCAAAGGTAGGGAGGCTCATCGCCGGCTTCACCCGGCAGACCGAGCTCGAGAAGCGGCTGGACCTCCTTTCGGATCCAACCCTCGGGGGGACGAGTATCCTGCACATGAACGGCCACATCATGCTTTTTCTCGGCAGTGTGGGCGGGGTGCCGTACGCGATCCACGACATGCGGGGATACTCGGAGCCGCTGGGCAAGAAAGAGCGCTTCCGGCTGGTGAACCGGGTGGTGGTGTCGAACCTGTACCTCGGTGAAGGCACGAACTCGGGCACCTACCTCCAGCGCCTGCTGACGGTGAGGGCGGTGGAAGACGGCGAGCCCGAACGGCAGGTCGCCTCGCCCTGAGCCGCTAAAGGGCTCCCCCATGCCCCTGCTCTTCGTCCTTTCTCCCTCAGGCGGAGGACAGGCTGGAGGGAGGAGCTCCGGCTTTTCGCGATCCCGAACCCCTTGATTGCGGCGAGTGTCCGTGCCGGGGTGCTTTTTTCTCCGGCAGAAACGTAAATTCCTTCCATCACGGCGATATCCTGTGCTATAGACAAACCTTGGCGCTCATGAAAACGGCAGGGGCATGAATGTAAAGCCTCCGTGCCGAAGGCTGTAACCATCTGTTGCACATGAGCCGTTGTTTGATGAAATCCTCCTTTGCTTCCGCTTCTTGAGGGCTTTGGAGGTGGGGTCACATTCTTCGCTGCTTTCGGGCGTAATAGGGTCCAGGGCTTGCCCTTGGGCTCATATTATTGATGAGGAGATAATGAAACATCATTCCCCGCGTCAGACGCGAGGCGGGCCCGGGCAGGGAAGGCGCCCGGTCTCCCCGGCTGACAGGGATGATGATTCTGGTTTTTACACGGGAGCGCGCTCTGCGTAGCCATTCGGCCGCGAGCCCGGTCTCCCGGTGATGAGGAGGGTTCTTCCGATGATGGGGAATCGCGCATCTTTCCGGGAAAGGTGTGTCCACCGCTCAGCCCCGGATCAGTCCGGAAACCGGGGCCTCTGCCGGCAGGGCCGGTTCACCGCTGCAGACAGCGCCGGAACCGGGCCTTCAGCCGGTGCACGCCCCGCCCGAGCGCAGGCCGTACGGAGCGGCCCACTCCATGACTAGACCGCCCGGGGCAGCGACCAGCCCGATTCTCCGGTACCGGTGGCTCCTGCTCTCGCTCATCGGCGTGTGCACGGTGGTCCTGGGTCTGAGCGCCCTGAGGCTCAAGGTCAACAACGACCACTCCACCTGGCTCCCCAGGCACGACAAGACCGCACAGCTCCTGATTAAGGTCGACGAGGAGTTCTCCTCCAATGTCATGGTCTTCACGGTCATCGATTTCTCGGACCAGGGCGTGTTCAACCGCGCGTCCCTGGAGCTCATCCGGGAGATCACCAATGAGCTCGACGGCATGGAAGAGCTGTTCAATGTCACGAGCATCGCCAACATCATCGACATCCGCAAGACCGAAGACGGGATCGAGGTGGGCGATCTCATGACCGACATCCCGGCCACGCCCGAAGAGATGGAGGCCTTCAGGGAGTATGTCCTGGCCGAAGAGATGTACGTGAACACGATCGTCTCCGCGGACGGCGCCTTCAGCGCCCTCATGACCAACATCCACAGCTCGTACGACGAGGTGAGCGTCTTCGGGAAGATCGAGAAGGCGGTCAACAGGATCGCCGGAGACCGCGCCCACTTCTTCGGGGGCGACCCGGCCGTGCACTTTTACATGAACGAATACATGAACCGCGACGTGAGGGTGCTCGTTCCCGTCATGCTGGCGGTCATCGTGTGCGTGCTCTGGTTCGGCCTCAGGCGGTTCACGGGCGTGGTCTTCCCGCTGGTCCTGGTCGGCCTGTCCATTGTCTGGACCTTCGGCCTCATGTCGTTCTTCGATTATCCCATCAACATTCTGAGCCCGCCGGTGGCCGTGCTCCTGCTGGCCTTGGGCTCGGACTATGCCGTGCACTTCTACAACCATTACCTGAAGAGGGGGGACCTCTCGTCGTCCTCCTCGGAGATTACCGTCCCTATTATCATGAGCGCCCTTACCACCATTGCCGGGCTCCTCACCTTTGCCACAACCAGGATCGACGTGCTCAAGAACTTCGGCATCGAGATGGCCTTCGGCCTCGGGTCGGCCTGCTTTCTGTCGGTGGTGCTGCTCGCGCTGGGCCTGCACGTGTTCAGGATCAGGCCGGCCACCCCGGACGAGCAGGGGCAGGGCGCGCACGTCTTTTCCCGCGCCATGGAGAGCCTCGGGGGCTGGGTGCACGATCACGCCCTGACCGTGCTAGCGGCCTCCGGAGCGGGGCTGGTGATCATGGGCTTCGGCATTCTGAACATGAAGACCAACGTTGACTTCATCGGGCAGCTGCCCGAAGACAGCCCCCCACGACAGGGCTGCACCATTCTCATGGACCACTTCAGCGGCATGTACCCCTTCAGCCTCTATTTCCGTGGAGACCTGGAAGACCCGGCCGTCATGAACCGGATGAGCTATCTGGAGAACTACCTGCGGTCCGAGGGCACCGTGGGCGGGATCACCTCGATCAACGCGCTCATCGCCGAGGAAAACTGGCTCATGAACGGCATATACGCGATCCCCGAGACCCGCGAGGGAATCGCCAACCTGTGGTTCATGCTCGAGGGCCAGGAGATCCTGAAGACCTTTGTCAAGCCCGACCGGCGGCAGGGGCTGGTGAACTCCATCGTGAAAGAGTCGAGCACCCGGGAGATGCGCGTCCTTGCGGGGCGCCTGGAGGAGTTCATGAACCGGGGGGGCTCGGGCAGGATCGTGCAGATAGACCCCGAGGTGTTGAACCGCGAGGGCAGAGCCGCGTTGGAGCGGGTGCGGCTCGCTGAGGCCGCCATGCAGCTCGCCTGGCTCGCCCGGTTCTACGGCGGCGTCGAGGGGCTTGACCCCGTATACCTGGAAGAACGGCTCGCCCGGAGGCTGAACGGCATCGGGGCGGATATCGACTACGGCCCGGTACTGCGGGAGGCGCGGACCTATCTGGAAGAAGAGACCGTCGAAGTGCTGCCCGCTTTCCTCATCGGCGCCCTCCTGGACGCTGTCCGGGAGGATCCTGCCCGGGACCCGGCGGCGGCCGGCCAAACGCTTGAGGAAATGATCGTGCGGAGCGGCGCCATGGGCCGGGAGGACGCCCGCCTCACCGCCGGCGGTCTGCTCAGGCGTGTGGGATTTTCACTGAGGCTCCAGCAGATCGCGTCGCTCCAGGCTGCATGCGCCGATCTGTACCCTCCAGAGCTCACAGCGGACGAGGATTTCCGAAAGCGTTCCGGGGGGGTGCTGTGGGATCTTGCGGCGGAGAGCCCGGTCTTCTTCCTCAGTCAGGTGGAGCAGGTGCCCGGGATCGAGTCCGCGATCACTGCATCCGCGGAGGTCTCCATCGACCAGGCAGGCATGCCCGAAACCATCCGGGTCGTGCACCGCCTGCTCATCTCGAGCCAGTTCCAGAGCCTGGTGCTCGCGGCCCTGATCGTGCTCGTCCTGGTGTCGCTGACCCAGAAATCCGTCAAGCGGGGCACCATCTCGCTCCTGTCCATCCTGATCCCCCTGGAGTTCATCCTGGGGTTCATGGGGTGGAAGGGCATCCCGCTGGATCTGGGCACCGTGCTGTGCGGCGCGCTGGTCATCGGGCTCGGCATCGACGGCTCCATCCATTTTCTCCACTACTTCCACCGGCTCGGCAAAGAGGGCATCCACGGCAGAGACGCGATCCGGATGACCATGGGCCACGTGGGCAGGGCGGTTCTCACGGCAAACGCCACGACGTTTGCCGGGTTCGTGGTGCTGCTCTTCTCCCAGACCACCGCGGTGAGGAATTTCTCCACGGTCAATTCGCTGGCCATTCTCCTGGTGACCGTCTCCATCCTCACCATCCTGCCGGCGCTCATCACCCTCACGCATCTCGGGGAATCCCGGGATGCAGCCCGCAAGGACCGGGCTGCAGAATTCCGCGGCTTCGTGCAGGGCGGCCCCGGCACCCGCGGTTCGATCCCGGGCAGGGGCCGGGCGGGAAGGGCCGCTCCCCGCGCCGGGAGCCGGGAATCCGAAGATCACCGGCTGAACTCCTGATGCCCGGACAGGGGCAGGGACGCAGTGCTGCTCAGGGGCGAAAGAGGTCGCGGGTCCGCCGGGTCCATGGCGGGATCGAGCACCGCCCATCCGGGGATGCGGGCACACCTGCCGCCGGCGCTGGATGGAGCCCTCCGTGACATGGAACAAGCCTGTTGTGGCCTTTGCGGTTTTGCAGTATGCATTGCAGGTGAAATGACCGCGGAGGTGTCGATCGGATGAAGCGTGTTTCCCTCATTCTCGTTCTCCTCATCGGGGGAGTCTTTCTCGTCAATGCCGTCTTCCTCGGAACCAGGGTCTATCAGGCTGTGAAGCTCGCCGGGGAGTCGCAGGCATTCGAGGTGCGCTTTGATGAGGCCGGCGGGCGCATCCTCGTGGTGGGAGACGACATCGGCGTGGGCACCGGGGCCGGTGATCCAGGCCTCTCGATTGCCGGCCTGATCGCCCGGGACTTTCCTGCCGTGGAGATCGTCAACAGGAGCCGCAACGGCGCCGGTGTATCCGAGGTGCTGGAGCAGCTGCGCTCCGTGGAAGAGGGGGCCTTCGACCTCATCCTCGTCCACGCGGGGAGCATCGACATCCTGCGGTTGAGAAGCCCCGACGAGATCAAGGAGCCTTTGTCCCGGCTGTTCCACCTGGCACTGGCGAGGGCGGGCAGGGTGATCGTGGTCGGTACGGGCGACATCGGGCTCGCGCCCGCGTTTTTTCCGCCCCTGAGCTGGATGTATACCGAGAGGGCCAGGGCGGCACGGGAGCTGTTTATCCTTCTGGCCCGGCAGACCGGGGTGGAATATGTGGACCTGTTCCGGAAGCGGGACGACGACCCCGTGCGCAAAGACCCGGGGCGTTTTTTCGCCCCGGACCGCCTCCACCCGGGAAGCGAGGCATACTCTCTGTGGTATGGTGAACTCATGCGGCAGAGCTCTCTCGCGGATATCCTCCAGCACCGCTGAACGCGGCTTCCTCTCCTGCCGGTCCGTCTGTGGCCGGGGTTGCGTTCATTGACTCTCACCCTCCGGGGTCTATTATATTCACGAGGACTCACACGTCTTTTCCTCTCGCAAGAGACAAGAATGCGCACAGGAGGGAGCATGGATTCCGGTTTGTACAGGCTCGGGGCCACGGGCAGGCGAGGATGCGCTGGCCCTGACCGCTGCCCGTTCTCCAGGATGATCCGTTCGGCTGTTCCGGCCGGGGGCCCGGAGCGTATCTGCCGCAGCTCCGTCGCCGTTGCCGGCCTGTACGCCGCCGGTTCGCATGAACCTGCAGCATTCGCTGCAACCCGTCCGATGCACGGGTGATCGTTTCAATGAGAGGGAGACCATGACAGCAGCAGAAAGCTCGCCGCCCCGGGCAACCATCCAGAACGGGGCGATCGCACTTTCAGGAAGGATCACCTCTCGGATCGCTGGCGGGCTCATGGATGCCTGGATGCGCATGGACAAAGCACGGGAGGTGGTGCTCGACTTCTCCGGGGTGGACGGGCTGGAGGTCTCCGGCCTCAATGCCCTGATAACACTCCACCAGCAGGCCAGGACAGAGGGCAGGGTGCTCAGGGCCGCGCATCTGAGCCCTGGGTTCCGAGACATATTCGGGGCAGCCCGGATCGACGGGGCAATCATCCCCGAGCCATCCGAGCCCGCGGGCGGCAAGGACAAGGAGCCCGAGGGCCGGACGTGGGCGGCTCCTGTCGGGACACTGCGGGTGGAGTCGGTGCCGCCCGGGGCAATCAATCGCAATGTCGACGGGTTCGGTGCGGCCGGCCCGGTGCAGGGGTTCGGGCGCCTTTGGCACAAGATCTACCGGATGCGCCTCGCCGGTGTCGATGCCGGCCCCCGGGAGGTGATCGGGGCGCTGAAAGACGGCTTCACCCGGTTCCAGCCGCCGCAGAACCGGTTTTATCCCCCGTCTGAAGGCTTTGTCCCGGGCGCGGTGGTGCTCATAAACGCAATGACTCCTGCCGGGCCGCTCTACACCGGCGTGCGGATTCTCCATGCAAACGACGAGTCATTCACCTTCATCACCCCGCAAGGACACCCGGAGGCCGGGTGGGTGAGCTTTGACGCCTGTGAAAAAGACGGGGTGACGATCGCCCGGGTGCAGGGTTTTGCACGGGCGAGCGACCCGCTCTACGAGCTCGCATTCGAGCTCATGGGCTCGCGCGTGCAGGAGCGCATCTGGAGGCACGTGCTGCTCTCGCTGGGCCGGCATTTCGGCATCCGGGGGTACGTGAGCATGGAGAAGAGCTGTGTGGGAGACGACTACCAGTGGGAGTACATGGGCAATCTCCGGTATAACGCGCAGATCAGGTCTCTGGGGTATTTACTCATGAGCCTTGCAGGCTATTGAGAAAGACAGGGGAGCTATATCGTCATGCTGCGATCGGCAAGCTATGATTCCATTGTCGTAGGCGCGGGGCCCAACGGCCTTGCCGCAGCCCTCACCATGGCGCGGGCGGGGAGGTCGGTGCTCGTGGTGGAGGCCGCGGATGCACCAGGCGGGTGCGTCCGATCCGACGAGGGCACCCTGCCGGGCTTTCTTCACGACACCTATGCCGCGATCTTTCCCCTGGCCATCGGCACGCCGTTTTTCAGCGGCCTGCCCTCCCACGCCTTTCCCGTGGAGTGGATCACGCCGCCTGCGGCACTGGCTCATCCCTTTGACGACGGCACCTGCCTGACCCTCTCCCGCTCCCTGGAAACCTCGGCAGCGGGCCTGGGCGAAGACGCTCATGCCTATCACGATTACGTCGAGCCCTTTGTCCGCCGCTGGGGCGCGCTGATGCAGGATATCCTGAAACCCCTCATCCACGTGCCGCGGCACCCGGGGCTCTTTCTTTCCTTCGGCCTCAAGGGGGTCCGGAGCGTGGAGCTGGCCGCACGCAGTCTTTTCAGGACCGAGAAGGCATATGCCCTGTTCGCCGGGCTCGGCGCACACTCTCTCCGTCCCCTGGATGCCCCGGGTACGGCCGCGTTCGCCCTGCTCATGGGGGTCTCCACTCACGCCACCGGGTGGCCTATGCCCCGGGGCGGCGCAGGCAGGATCACGGACGCACTCACGGCATACCTGCAGTCGCTGCACGCCGAGATCAGACTCATGCGCGAGGTACACGACTTCCGGAGCCTGCCGTACTCCCGGGTGCTCTTTTTCGACCTCGCTCCCGGGCAGATTCTCGAGATAACCAGGGGCCGGCTTCCCCGGCGGCACCGCTTCCAGCTCGGAAGATACCGGCACGGCCCGGGCGTCTGCAAGATCGACTGGGCCCTGGACGGTCCCATCCCCTGGGCTGCGCCGGGCTGCCGGGATGCGGGCACCCTGCACCTGGGGGGCACGGCGCGCGAGATCGCCCTGGCCGAGCGCCAGGTCTGGCAGGGCATTCACCCGGAGAGACCCTTTGTGATCTGCAGCCAGCCCAGCCTGTTCGACCCCTCCAGGGCGCCTCAGGGCAAGCACACCGCCTGGGCGTACTGCCACGTGCCGAACGGATCGTACCAGAACATGGCGCAGCGGATCGAGCAGCAGGTGGAGAGGTTTGCCCCGGGATTCACGAAGCTGATCCTCTCCCGGAGGGTGTTTACTGCCAGGAGTCTCCAGCGGCACAATCAGAGCCTGGTGGGAGGCGACGTAGCCGCAGGGGCCAACAGCCTGTGGCAGCTTCTCTTCAGGCCGGACATCTCGTGGAAGCCCTATGCGTTCGGCTGGAGCCGATTCCGGATATGCTCGGCCTCGTCGCCGCCCGGCGCAGGGGTGCACGGCATGTGCGGGTACAACGCGGCACGGGACGCGCTCCAGGAGATATGGCGCATCATGAAGCCGGAAAGACGAGAAAAGGTTTGAAAAACAATCAGGAGGACATACCGGAATGAAAGAGATCGTTTGCGGAATCTGCGGAGAAGTTATCCTTGACCCGGAACAGAACTGCCCCTACTGCGGCGCTGAGCCCAACCACTTCGTCGATGGTGAGACCGTTGACCGGGCATTTTTGAGAAAGCTCTACGACGAGGGGGGCACGACCTACTGACCTGAGGGATTCTCCCGGCCAGCCGATCCCCCATCTCCGGGAGACCCTGCCGGGGACCTCCCGGAGTGTTCCCATGCCCGCCCGGGGGTGCGAACGTAGCGCCCCCGGGCCTTTTCGTCCCTCAACGTCCCCGGCAGGAGGGCGTTCCGATGCTGTCCGTGAGCTTTCCTCCATCGATTTCAGGGAGATATTGTTCACGGCCTGCGAATCGGTTACAATCAGGACCGGCTCGGCAGGGTCCGCGGTCTGTCCGGAGGGGGGAATCTTCGGCCGCCCGTGGACAGCCGGATCTTTTTAAGCCCGTGGACGGGTTCTGCCGCCCGACACTCGCGTGATTGTCTGATATGCGTGCGTATTATTGCTACTACAGGAGCATGAAAGGAGGAACAGACTATGAGTGTACACCCGCACCCGCTTGCTGGCAGGGAGCCTACAGCGGATATGCTCGTCGATGTGGCCGCCCTCATCGACGCATACTACTCACACCCGGTGGATGTCGTGTCCCAGCCCTCGCAGCGGGTCTCCTTCGGGACCTCGGGGCACCGGGGCACGTCGTGGAAAGGCGGGTTCAACGAGGCCCACATCCTGGCCGTCACTCAGGCCATCTGCCTGTACCGCGTGCAGCAGAACATCAACGGCCCGCTCTTCATGGGCAAGGACACCCATGCCCTCTCCGTGCCCGCGGAAAAGACCGCGCTCGAGGTCCTGGCGGCAAACGGGGTGAACGTGCTGCTCCAGGAGGGCGACGGCTATACTCCCACGCCCGTGATATCCCACGCCATCCTGAGCTACAACCACCGGCGCAAGGCGGGCTTTGCCGACGGGATCGTGGTGACGCCCTCGCACAACCCGCCGGAAGACGGAGGATTCAAGTACAACCCGCCCGAGGGCGGGCCCGCGGACACCCACGTGACCGACTGGATCGCGAACAAAGCCAACGAGCTCCTCACCGGCGGCAATGCCGGGGTGAAGCGCATGCCCTACGAGCAGGCCCTGCGCGCGGCCACCACCTGGAGGCACGACTATGTACAGCCCTATGTGGACGACCTGGAGAACATCCTGGACATGGAGGCCATCCGGGCAGCAGGCCTCTCCCTGGGGGCCGACGCCCTGGGCAGCTCAGGGATAGCCTACTGGGGGAGGATCGCTGAGAAGTACGGCCTGAACATCGAGGTCATGCACGCGAAGGCCGACCCCACCTTCAGTTTCATGACCCTTGACCACGACGGAAAGATCCGGATGGACTGCTCGTCGCCCTTTGCCATGGCGCGCCTCATCGAGCTCAAGGACGCCTACGACCTGGCCTTCGGCAACGATCCGGACTTCGACCGCCACGGCATTGTCACGCACAGCGCAGGCCTCATGAACCCGAACCACGTGCTGAGCACGGCCATCTACTATCTCTTCTCGTCCCGGAAGGGCTGGCCTGCGGACGCAGCCATCGGCAAGACCCTGGTGAGCAGCTCCATGATCGACCGGGTGGCGTACAGCCTGGGAAGAAGGGTCATGGAGGTGCCGGTGGGGTTCAAGTGGTTCGTGGACTGTCTCCTGACCTCACGGTGCGCCTTCGGCGGCGAAGAGAGCGCGGGCGCGTCATTCGTGAAAAAGGACGGCACGGTCTGGACCACGGACAAGGACGGTTTCATCATGGACCTGCTCGCGGCCGAGATCCTGGCCGTGACCGGAAAAGACCCCTCGGAGCACTACCGCGATCTGGAGGCCCGCTTCGGCTCGCCCGTGTACGAGCGGCTCGACGCACCGGCCGGCCCGGAGCAGAAGGCCGTGCTCAAGAAGCTCTCGCCCGAAATGATCAGGGCCCAAGAGCTCGCAGGGGAGAAGATCACGGCCAGGATCACCGAGGCCCCGGGCAACCAGGCCCCCCTGGGCGGCATCAAGATCATGACCGAAAACGGATGGTTCGCTGCCCGGCCCTCGGGCACCGAGGACATTTATAAGATCTATACCGAGAGCTTCAAGGGAGAGCAGCATCTGAAGCAGATCCAGCGCGAGGCCCGGGAGATCATCGGTTCTGTCTTCGGTCAGACAGGAACAGGGGGGTAGCGCCCCGCAAGGTCCAGACTCGGGCTGGTTTTCCTTAACCGGTTGCCCGGCACCGGTTATGCCTCTCAGGCGGCTGTTACCTTGGGGTTTCTCTTTTGCTGAGGCTTGGGAAGTGAGCATTTCGGATAGGCACGGGCATTTTTGTGCCTGTCGACGTGGATGATGCACCATTGTCGTGCCGGATATCAAGTACTCTGAACAGCGGGGAGCATATATTCAGGGGGCCCGGTCCGGACGGTCCTGAAATCCGCTTACGTTTACGCGCAATTCTTTCTTCATGATCTCCCAATACCTTGTTATAACCGGGCATGGATTTTATGGCTCTCTCATTGTATCATCTGAAACCACAGCCATGGCAGACGACCGGAAGAACGACATGATCGAGATCAGACACTGCTCCACGGACTCGGACTTTTCCTGCGCGATCCGGATCACGAAGGACTATATACAGTGGTTGAGCATGGATCTGTCTTTTCAGGATATCGACCGGGAATTCCTGAACTTCCCGGAGATGTACGGCCCTCCGGACGGGCTGTTTCTCCTGGCCATGCATGAGGGTGTGCCTGCGGGCGGGGTGGGGCTCAGGCTTCTCGAGGCCCGTATCTGCGAGATGAAGCGACTGTTCGTGTATGACCGGTTCAAGAACCGGGGAGTCGGGAGCAGCCTGTGCAGAGCGCTCGTCCGCGAGGCGGGTGTGCTGGGATACGAGAAGATGAGGCTCGACACCCTGGACCGCATGAAGGCGGCGATACGGCTCTATGAGAGCCTGGGGTTCAGGGAGATCGCCCCCTACCGGTTCAATCCCGACCCCGCGGCGAAATATATGGAGCTGGATCTGTTGTATCCCGCCTGACCCTGACGTGCAGTTGGGGGGCAGGAGATTGGTGATCTCCATGTGTGCGATGTCCATGCAACCATGAGGGCGCATGATATCTGCCCTTCTTTCACATTGAGAGAAAAATAGTTCTCATAGAACGGAACAGGATTACCCTGGCCGGTGACAGGGTATCGGAATGTTATCATGTATGTTGTTATTATCGTTAAACATTAGAGGCGGGCAATGATATAATTTGCCGGTGATTTTTCTGGCATGAATCTTGTTCGTCGGTTGACCGTGAAAATTTCTTTTACCGGATCACTCATTGAATCCTCCTTCGCGTCCGCTTCGGAGGACTTTGAAGGTGGGGCCACATTCCCCGCCGCTTGCGGCTTCAGTAGGGCCCAGGGCTTGCCCTTAAGGTTCATACCATTGATTCGCTGCGAAAATAAAACGGCTGATTCATTTTTTTCAAGAGGGAGAGTGTCATGAAGAATACTCCGAAAGAGCCTGGGCTCGTTCTGGTCCACGGTGCATCGGAAACCAGGGGCCGTATCCCCATACCGCCCATTATCCTGGAAAAGATCTACTGCAGAGGAAGTCTGAAGAATATCGAAGGCGGCGTGTCCTTCATCATCAAGAATCCCCTGAAGAGCGCATGGCTGACCGGGATCGAGGGCATCGCCATCAACGGGCATGAGGTGAGGCTGGACGACGTGGTCGTGAAGAACAACGGGACGTGCATCAATGCCGGGGAGGTATGCCCGGACATGCCGCTCCCGTTTCCCATGGGCCAGGACGTGGAGTTCCACGTACGCATCCCGGCGCTGGCCGGAAGCCGAGAGCATGTAATCGCGGTCTCCTGTCACACCGACCTGTTCGGCAGGATCGATCTGGAGGCGTCCGACTCGGTGGTCGAGGCCCGCGCGAGCTCCAACAGGCTCCCCTGCGACAAGCAGCACAACTACACACCCGGCATCGTCAAACAGCGGCAGGACTTTGTCGAGGAGTATACCCGAACCGCCCTGCACCACATCAGGCAATACTCATTCGATCCGGGTGTGACCGAGGGCAACATCGAAAACTTCTCGGGCGTGGCCCAGGTGCCGCTCGGGTTCGCAGGCCCGCTCCTGATCGACGGAGAGCATGCGAAGGGGGAATACTTCATCCCCATGTGCACGAGTGAAGGCACCCTGGTTGCATCCTACAACCGTGGCATGAAGCTCCTCAACATGTGCGGCGGCGTAAAGGTCACGGTGGTGGAAGACCGCATGCAGCGGTCCCCGGCCTTTGCCTTCGATTCGGCCCGGGAGGCCAGGGATTTCGTGCAGTGGGTCGACAGGCATATGGAAGATATACGGGGCCATGCCGAGTCTGGCTCCAAGGTGGCAAAGCTCCTGGACATCGAGCGCTACGTGGCCAGCAGGCTGGTGTATTTGCGGTTCAACTACTTCACCGGCGACGCCGCGGGGCAGAACATGGTGAGCATGTGCACGTTTACGGCATGCAACTGGATCCTCTCCCAGGTGAGCACGGTCAGGCACTTCTACATGGACGGCAACATCTCCACCGACAAGAAGGCCTCGTTCATCAACAACCTCAAGACCCGCGGCAAGAGGGTTATCGGCGAGATCCGGATCCCCCGGGAGTTCATGATCCAGAACATGCGGGTCGATCCCGTGACGCTCGACTACCTGTGCAGGGCCTGCCAGCTCGGCGCCTTCCTGGGAGGCGCGGTGAGCAACGGCCTGCACGCGTCCAACGCCCTGGCGGCCATCTTCATCGCCACGGGCCAGGACGTGGCGAATGTGTCCGAGTCATCCTCGGGCATGGTCTGCACCGAGATCACGCCTGAAGGCGACCTCTACGGTTCGTTAACCCTGCCCTCCCTCATCGTGGCCACCTACGGCGGCGGCACCGGTCTGCCCACCCAGCGTGAGTGCCTGGAGCTGCTGGGATGCTACGGCCCGGGCAAGGCCCTGAAGTTCGCCGAGATCGTGACAGCCGCGGCTACGGCCGGCGAGATCTCGCTGGCAGGGGCCATCGCCTCGCTCGACTGGGTCACGAGCCACGAGCGCCTGGGAAAAAACCGCTAGAGGACGAGAGTACAGTGTCGACAGGTATAAGCCGGAATCTCGAGCCTGCAGGGGGAGATATGCAGGCAAGGGGGCCCCGGGCAAGGGAATGCAATGGCAGCGGGACGCTTTAAAAAGGAGACAGGACACAAGAGGGGGGTGATGGCATGAGTGTGGCGGCAAAGGCAAAACCTGCTGAAGGTGTTTCAGCCCGGGTGATTGCACTCGACCCGTTCCGGGACAGGATCAGGGGCAGGGTAGACCTCTTTTCCCTGGACGAGCGACTTGCCTTTCTCCGGAAATACGGGAGTCACTGCATGTCGTTCTCCACGCTGCAGCCCGATATGCACTATTTCGACCTTCCGGGCGTGGGCTTCATCGCCTTCAGGGAAAAGTGGGGCAGCCGCCTGACCATCGCAGACCCGGTGTGCGACCCTGCCGACCGCGAGACCCTGCTTGCCGAGTTGCTCAAAGACGGGAAAAGCACCACCTTCGTGCAGATTTCCGAGCAGGTGGCAGGAATACTCCACCAGAGGTTCGGATACTATGCCACCCAGTTCGGGGTTGAGATCGACCTCGACCTCCAGTCGTGGGACCTCAAGGGCAAGAAAAAGCAGATCCTGAGGACATCTGTCAACCACGCCAGGAAAGAGGGCGTTCTCATCACCGAGGAGTGCGAAGGCGAAAGGTGCCGGCAGCTCACGGACGAATGGCTCAAGACGCGCAGGGTCAGAAACCGGGAGATCGGGTTTCTGATCCGGCCCATGGACATGGAGTACGAGGGCGAGACGAGAAAGTTCCATGCCTACCTGAACGGCGAGCTCATCGGGTTCGTTTTTTTCGATCCGGTCTACCGGGAAAACAAGGTCACCGGTTACGTGCCCAACATCTCGCGCTTCAGCACGAGGTTCAAGCCCGGCATCTTTTACCCGCTCATGGTCCACGCCATGGAGGTATTCAGGCAGGAGGGAGTGCGCGATCTGCACTTGGGCCTGTGCCCCCTGGTGGTGGACGACGCCGATATGCCGGGTGAATCAAGGCTCCAGAAGAGGATCAACCGCCTCCTGTACCGCTACGGCAACCGGATTTTCAGCTTCACGGGGCTCTACTTCACCAAGTCGCGGTTCGGCGGGATGGAAAACAAGGTGTTCGGCGGCCACCGCGAGATGCTCCCCTTCAAGCCCTTCCTCGTCATGTTCAAGCTGTCCAACTTCTTCTGATTTGGGGACGGGTTCACATTACTCGCCACAGGTCTTTATAAGGGTGGAGCGATCATCCCCCGGGCCTGCCCCCGTGTGTGTGGCTGCTACGGCCCGGTGCCGGCCCCGGACTACTTCTGCCCGGCCGACCCTGACACGGCCTGCGCCCCGGCCTTCTTTCTCCCCAGAATCGACCAGTGGCAATTCATACCCAGCATCTTGAGGTTCTTGATCTCCTCGATCTCGAAGCCCAGCGACCCGAGCAGGGCCGGATAGTCGTAGATGGGGTGGATGGCGTTGTCCGCGGTGGCCCAGTAGATCGTGGCCGCGATGTACCAGTAGGCGGTCTGGAAGGCTCTGTAGAGTCTCCCCCCCTCCCGGGGCAGGGTGAAGTCGCCGATCACCATGGCGCCGCCCGGCTTGACGAAGGTGGTGAGATGGGTCAGGATCTCGAGCATCTTATCCCGGGGAAAGACGTTGAGAAAATAGTTGGCCATCACCATATCGAATTCTTCCGGGTGCCTCTCCAGGAGGATGTCGTTGTTGATCATCCGGATGGGCTTGTCGAGCCGTACCCGGTCGATCTTCTTCTGCATGTATTTGAGCATGGTCTTCGAGATGTCCACCGCGGTGACATCGATCCCCCGCCTGGCGGCCTCCACCGCCTCGGTGCCGTGGCCCACGCCCGCGATCAGCAGCTTGTCGCCGTGCTTCAGGTGATCCAGCATGGCGACCTTGCACCGGGGAATCTGCCCCAGGCTGTAGAGGCTGCCCGTGAACTCGTATTGGAATCCCATCAGTTTATAACCATCCTTCATGCACATCACCTCATTGAATTTTCATCATAGTTTATACCCTTGACCGGGAGAATACAACCGGTTGTAAGGCCCGGTGCAAAGATAAATCCCGTGTCTCCCGTGAAGCAGCGGTGAGAGGGGGATGAGACGAGCCTGCCGCGGCAACCCGCTGAGGGCAGGGGGCCGGTGTGCCGAGCACCTGGCGCAGGGGCAAAAAAAGACACACGCCGGAGGCGACCTGATTATTCATGGTGTGGCCCGCTCAACCGCTCAAGGATCCGGCCACTCAGGCGGCCGTTGGCTCAGGCTGCCGGCCGATCGGTCAGTCTGTTCAGCAGCGCAACGAGCAGGACCCACATCTTCTCCACCGTGGGCACGAGCACCCGCTCCGAAGGGGAGTGGGCCTGCTCGATGGTGGGCCCCAGCGAGATCATGTCGAGCCCGGGTATCTTCTCTGCGAACACGGCGCACTCCAGGCCCGCATGGATGACCTCGACCCCGGGCTCTTCACCGAAAAGCCCGGCATATACCTGCCGCGAGATGCCCAGAACTTCAGAGTCCATATCCGGCCTCCACGCGGGGTAGTCGTGGAGCTTTTCCGCCCGGGCGCCCGCCATCCTGGCGATGGAGGCGATCATCTCCGAGACGTCCCAGAGAGACGAGGTGTAGATGCTGCGCTGGCTGGTGAGTATATCGAATCTGGAGCCCGCAAACCGGCACATCGCGAGGTTCGTGGAGGTGATCACGAGGCCTTCCATGGACGGGTTCATGCTCATTACGCCGTGGGGCAGGGCATGGACGAGGTCCAGGAGCCGGGCCGCGTCCCCGGGCGCCGCGGCCTGCCGCGCCGGAGCAGGGCCCTCTTCCTGGAGCAGGACCTTCACCCCGTCGTCGATGCCGCTCAGTTCGCCGTGATACACAACGGTGGCACGGTCAGCCAGCTCCCGGAGGGACTCGAGGTCTTCCCTGCGGACAAGGATGCCCGCCTGGGCCTCCCGGGGGATGACGTTGTGCTTGCTCCCGCCCGAGAACGATGCCAGGCGAAAGGGAATCGTGGGAGGCACGTCTTTGAGAAAGCGGGCCAGGAGCTTGACTGCATTGCCGCGCCCCCGGTGGATATCCGTGCCCGAGTGGCCGCCGGTGAGGTCCGCGACCTTCACCAGGACCGCAGTGAGATCCTCGCGGATATCCTGGAACGGGATGTCCAGGCTGAGGTGCGTGCTCCTTCCCCCTGCGCAGCCGATGATGAAGACGCCGTCTTCTTCCGAGTCGAGGTTGATCAGTGTCCTGCCCGAGAGGAGGCCCGTGTCGAGCAGGTTGGCGCCCGTGAGCCCGGTCTCCTCGTCGATGGTGAAGAGGAGCTCCAGGTCCGGGTGGGCGGTGGAGGGGTCTTCCATGAGGGCGAGCATGGCCGCCACGCCGATGCCGTTGTCCGCGCCGAGCGTGGTTCCCTGTGCGCCGATCCAGTCGCCGCTGCGGACGAGCCGGAGGGGGTCTTTCTGAAAATCATGGAGCGTGCCCTCGTCCTTTTCGCAGACCATGTCCAGGTGAGACTGCAGGATGACCGCCCGCCCGGAACGCCCTCCCGGCTTGTAGACCACTATGTTGCCCGCCCGGTCCACGGCGTGGCGCAGGCCGAGCCGCCCGGCCTCGCCTGCGATGTATTCCCTGATGCGTCCCTCGTGTCTCGATTCCCTGGGTATGAGCGATATCTCGTGGAAATACCGCCACAGTCCCTCCGGTTTCAGTCCCTCGACCGCCTCCATCATCATGTGTGCTCCTTTGCATCCCCCGGGGCTGGGCAGCCCCGGGGATTTTTTCCCTCGCAAGAATGATGCATAACAACTTCACCGGTATGCTTCAAGGGGTATCTGGAAGAGAAAAAGCAGGGAAAAAACAACTCCTAAGCAACACGTGTTGTGTCCGGCATGCAAGGCTGTCATTTTCCTTAAAGATTTCAATCGTTCTTCCTTGACAGCATGAAAAATTGCCTTTATATGGTTTTTAGCTGGAATACGAAATTACCACAGTAACCCGCGGTAAAACCCTCTGTAAGTTTTCCTCAGGTTTCTGGGAAGTCCGTTTTTCCAGACAACAGCATTACGGTTTCTTCTCCTTGCCAGAGAAGGGGCTGCAAACGGAGGTAAGTGCATGGCTACAGGAACAGTTAAGTGGTTTAATGAGAAAAAGGGCTTCGGGTTCATCACGGAAGATGGCGGCAACGATGTGTTCGTGCATTACTCTGCCATCAAGCAGGATGGATTCAAAACACTTGCAGAGGGAGACAAAGTAGTTTTCGAGGTGGTAAAGGGCCCCAAAGGCCCGCAGGCAGCAAATGTAATGAAGGCGTAGCCTGAACAGTCTAAAAAGGGGCAGGTTGCTGCCTGCCCCGGTAAGTCGATAATTTCAGTGCGTCAGTCAGATCAAACCGGACAGAGAATGGCACCAGTTCTCAAATGACATGGCCTCACGCTCAAGTCGTATCTCTTTTCTTCTTTTCTTGGGGATGTTCACCGGGGCTTCCATGATTCCAAAGTTGATGTTCGAAGGCTGAAGTCTGTCTTCACGCGGCTCTGTGATGTACTGAATGAGGGCGCCCAGCGCGGTGTCGGCCGGTGGGACGGGGAGATCCCTTCCCCGGAGACCCGACAGCAGGCCGATTGCGGCATAGATGCCGGTGGAAGCGGACTCCACGTAGCCTTCCACGCCGGTGAGCTGCCCTGCGAGAAAAATGCGGGGATACCCCTTGAGGCTCAAGTCCCGGTTCAGCACCCGGGGCGAGTCGAAGTAGGTGTTCCGGTGGATGCTCCCGTAGCGGTGGAACACTGCGCGGGAGAGCGCCGGGATGAGGGAGAAGATTCGCTTCTGCTCGGGGTAGGTAAGCCGCGTCTGGAACCCCACCATGTTGTAGGCGTCGCCTTTCAGGTTTTCCCTGCGCAGCTGGAGCACGGCATAGGGTCGCCTGCCACTCGACGGGTCAACCATGCCCACCGGCCGCATGGGGCCGTACCGCAGCGACTCGCTTCCGCGCCCGGCGATCACCTCCACGGGCAGGCACGCGTCGAAGAAACGGGCGTCCTCGAAGGCATGCGCCTGCACCCGGTCCGCCTCCAGCAGCGCCCGGACAAAGCGGTCGTACTCGTCTCTTTCCAGGGGACAGTTCAGGTAGTCCGTGCTGCCTTCCTCCCAGCGCGAGCCGAAGAACGCGCGGCTCATGTCGATGCTCTGCCCGTCCACGATGGGTGAGACGGCGTCGTAGAAAAACAGCCTCTCGCTCCCCAGCATGTCGGCCAGGCGCGCCGCGAGGGCATCGGAGGTCAGCGGACCGGTAGCCACGATGGTGGGGGTATGGGGGTCGATCTCGCACACCTCCCGGCGCACGACCTGTATGCGCTCGTCCGACTCGATCTCGCGGGTGATCGCCGCGGCGAAGGATTCCCGGTCGACGGCCAGGGCCTTGCCCGCGGGCACGCTCGTTTCCCGTGCCGCCCGGAGCACGAGTGAGTTCAGGCGGGATATCTCCTTTTTGAGCAGGCCGTGGGCGGTTTGCGGGTCCGTGCCCTTGAGCGAGTTGCTGCACACGAGCTCGCCCAACAGGCCGGTCTTGTGGGCAGGGGTGCTCCTGACGGGCCGCATCTCGAAGAGCTCGACCAGCAGGCCCCTGTCCGACAGGAACCGGGCCGCCTCCACGCCGGCCAGCCCCCCGCCGATGACGCGGACCTTACGATCCGTCTTCTTCATGGTGGCCGCACTGCGGGTTGGGGCAGACGAGGGCCTTTCCCTTCCTGATCATGAACTCGGCCTTGCACGCAGGGCAGGGCTTCTGAACCGGTTTGGTCCAGCTGATGAAGGGGCAGCCCTTCTGCGAGCAGGAGTAATAGGTCTTGCCTCTCCTGGAGCGCTGCTGCCTGATCTCGCCCGAACATCCCGGGATCGCGCACTTGATCCCCAGGGGGAAGGGCTGGATGTTCTTGCACGCGGGGTAGTTGCTGCAGGCCAGGAAGGGGCCGTATCTTCCGCTCTTGACCACCATGGGCGAGCCGCACTTTTCACACACCTTGTCGGTCATCTCGGTCTTGACCGCAGGCCGCGTGTTCTTGCACGCGGGGTAGTTGCTGCACGCGAGGAAGGGGCCGAACCGGCCGTTCTTGAGCACCATGGGCGAGCCGCACTTCTCGCACACCTCGTCCGTAGGCTCCGGACCGGGCGTCTCCACGGGGTGGATCTTTCCGCTTTCGTCCCGGGTGAACTCCCGGGTATTCGTGCACTCGGGGTAGCCCGCGCAGCCGAGGAAATAGCCGTTCTTGCCCAGCTTGATGAGCATGTCCTTGCCGCACACCTCGCACGTGATGCCCGATGGCCTCTGCTCGGCCCGGAGGTTCTTCATCTCCGAGGCGGCCTGCTCGTGCTCCTTTTTATAGGTGTCGTAAAAGGAGTGCATGGTGCGGGCATAGTCGGACTTGCCGTCTTCGAGCTCGTCCAGCGAGTCCTCCATCTTGGCTGTGAACCCGATGTCGAGGATGTGGGGGTAGTGTTTCACCAGCAGCTGGTTCACGTCCCTGCCCAGCTCGGTGGGCACGAATGCGCGCTGCTCCATGGTCACGTAGCCCCGATCCTGGATCGTGGAGATGATGGGTGCATAGGTGCTCGGCCTGCCGATGCCCTTTTCCTCGAGCTCCTTGATGAGGCTCGCCTCGGTATAGCGGGGAGGCGGCTGGGTGAAGTGCTGCTTCTCGCACAGGTCTTTGAGCGTCAGCACGTCGCCCTCGGAGATGTCCTGCGGGAGCAGGGTGTCCTTCTCGTCCTGCAGGCCGTAGACCTTCAGGTACCCGTCGAAGCGCATGATGGAGCCGGTCGCCCGCATGCCCACGTTCCCCGCGGCGATATCCACCGTGGTCTGGTCGAAGGCCGCGCTCGTCATCTGCGAGGAGATGAACCGCCTCCAGATCATCTCGTAGAGGGTCTGCTGGTCCTTGTTCAAATAGGGCCTGACCGCCTCCGGGGTGTGGCGGACATCCGTGGGCCGGATGGCCTCGTGCGCCTCCTGGGCCGACTTCTTGGCCCGGTACTGCCGGGGCTTGTCCGGGAGGTAGGGCTTGCCGTACGCCTCGGGGATGAACGACCGGGCCTGCTGGATCGCCTCGCCCGAGACCGTGGGGGAGTCGGTACGCATGTAGGTGATCAGGCCCGTGACCTCTCCGCTTCCGAGCGAGATGCCCTCGTAGAGCTGCTGGGCGATCATCATGGTTTTCTTGGCGCTGAAGCGCATCCGGGACGAGGCCGCCTGCTGGAGCGTGGAGGTGATGTAGGGCGGCAGTGGGTGCTTCTGCCTCACCTGCTTCTTGATCTTCTCCACCGTGATGTGCTTGGCGCCTCTGATCTCCCCGGCGATGCGGTGCGAGGTCTGCTCGTCGGGAATCTCCTTGGGGTTCACGACCTTGGCGGCGAGAGCCTCGCCGCCGGGCGTCTGAAGGGACGCGTCGATGGTCCAGTATTCCTGGGCCACGAACTTCTCGATCTCTTCCTGGCGCATGCAGATGAGGCGCACCGCCACCGACTGCACGCGGCCGCCGGACAGCCCCCGCTTCACCCGCTTCCAGAGCAGGGGACTCATGGTGTAGCCCACGATCCGGTCCATGACGCGCCGGGCCTTCTGGGCATCGTAGAGCGATTGGTTGAGCGGCTGCGGCTTCTTTATGGCCTGGTCGATCGCCTTCTTGGTGATCTCGTGGAAGATGATCCGGCCAACGGAGGCGTCGGACTTTTTCAGCTCCTCGGCCACGTGCCATGCGATTGCCTCGCCCTCGCGGTCGGGGTCGGACGCCAGGTAGATGGTATCGGCCGACTCCGCGAGCTTGCGCAGTTTCTTCACGGTCTCCCGCTTTTCCGGCTTGACATGATAGTGGGGGGCAAAGCCGTCGTCGATGTCCACCCCCAGCACGCTCTTGGGCAGATCCTTGATGTGCCCCATGGTGGCCTGGACCTCGAAGTCATTGCCCAGGTATCTCTTTATGGTTTTCGCCTTCGTGGGTGACTCCACGATCACGAGTGATTTAGCCATGTATGCTCCTTGCCATGAATCTGTTGCCCTCGGTTCTCACGACCTCTCCTTTCAACTCAAGTATGCTCACCCTCCTGGCGACGTCAACCACCTCGAGCCCCAGCTCGCCGGCGATTTCGTCGATGCTCAGCGGGCCGCCGCCCATGAGCCTCAGGATTTCATCGTGCGCCTGCCCGGACGTTTCGGACGTTTCGATCATTCCCTTGATCTGGGGAGCGATCTCCTCTACGACATCGTCCGCATCCCGGACCAGGACCGCACCCTGCCGGATGAGCCGGTGGGGGCCCTGGGCCCGCACGTTGGTCACGGGTCCGGGTACCGCCATGACCATCCTCCCCTGCTCGCCTGCCAGGCGTGCCGTGATGAGCGCGCCGGAGCGCCTGGCCGCCTCCACCACGATCACCCCCGAAGAGAGGCCTGAGATGATCCGGTTTCTCCGGGGAAAGTTCCCGGGGTCGGGCTGCACGCCGGGAGGCAGCTCGGAGACGACCGCGCCTCTCTCTGCGATCTTCTCGGCCAGCCCGGTGTTCTCCGGGGGATAGATCACGTCGATGCCGGTGCCGAGCACCGCGACGGTCCTTCCCTCACCCTCCATGGCCCCGGTGTGGGCACGGGTGTCGATGCCGCGGGCGAGGCCCGAGACAATGGAGATCCCCCGCATGCTCAGGTCCCGGGAGAGGCGGTATGCCGTGTCGCTGCCGTATCGCGAAGGTGCCCGGGTTCCCACCACGGCCACTGCGGGCTCGAAGTCCTCCAGGCTGCCGCGTACATAGAGCACCACGGGAGGGTCATCAATATGCCGCAGGGCCTGGGGATATTCCGGGTCGTCCCAGGTGACGACGGAAAACCGGTGCTCCTTGATCGCGGTCTTCACCCGCTTGAGTGCATCCCTGTCAACACCCCGGCTCATCCCGCGTATCTGCGCCTGGTTCAGGATGTTCAGCTCCCTGATCCGTGCAACCGGCGCGGAGATGATTGCTTCCGGGGTGTGAAAAATCTCGAGGAGCCTGATCACGCTTCTGGGCCCGATACCGGGGATGAGATCGAGGGCAATCCAAGCCTCTTTCCTATCCATTCTGATGCCCACCTTATTCTAGCGTTTGGGAGGCTATCGGAAGATTGAGGTATCTGTCAAGACGGTTTATGCCGACAAGATCATTTCATCAAACTGAATCCGAGCCAGGTTCGCCTTTGCATTCCCGGCGCCGTGCACGGCGGAGGCATGAAGGGCGATGCCGGCAAAATGCTGTCAGCATCAGGCAGAAGGAGTACTCTTACCCCGTGGTTTTCAGGGGGGTGTCAAAAAGTATTTCGACATGGAACACGATCTTTCCGGCCCCGGCCGGAAGCTCGCACGGGATGCGGCTTTGGGAATATCAGGCGAAGGGTGCCGAATTCCCAGTATTTTTGTTGACAGGCGGCACGTTCGGAATCATGATGCAGTACCTTGTCTGCCGGGATTCGTGCCGGGATATCCGGACAGGTGAGCAAGAGAAAAAAAGAATGGGGAGGATGCATATGGAAGGGCTGTTGATGAAATTGCAGGAGATGGCGGCCTTTTATGGAATAAAGATCCTTGCAGCTGTGGTTATCCTGGTCCTCGGGCGATGGGTGGCCAAGGGCATCTCGAAGGTGACCGAGCGCTTTCTCAACAACGGGAAGGTGGACCCGACCATCGTCTCCTTTGTCGAGCACCTCACCTATATCGCGCTCATGGCCTTTGTGGTTTTGGCTGCGCTCGCCCAGCTCGGCATTCAGACCACTTCGTTCATCGCGATCATCGGCGCCGCAGGCCTGGCGATCGGCCTGGCACTGCAGGGGTCGCTGGCGAATTTCGCCGCCGGCTTCCTCATGATCATATTCAAGCCGTTCAAGGCAGGTGATTACATCGAAGGCGCGGGCGTGGCAGGCACGGTCGACAAGATCCAGGTCTTCACCACCACCCTGAAGACCCCTGACAACAAGCTCGTCATCATCCCCAACGCCAAGATCATGGGCGACAACATTGTCAACTATTCGGCCCATGAAACCAGGCGCGTCGACATGCTCTTCGGGGTGAGCTATCAGGACGATATCGACAAGGTGAGGAAGATCCTCCGCAACATCGTGGACAGCGACCACCGGATCCTGAAAGATCCCGAAGCCATGATCATCGTCAAGGCGCTTGCGGACAGCAGCGTGAACTTCGAGGTGAGGGCCTGGGCCAAAACCTCCGAGTACTGGGGGGTATACTTCGACACCGTGGAAAAGGCCAAGAAGCAGTTCGACGCCCAGGGCGTCTCGATCCCCTTCCCCCAGAGGGACGTCCACGTCTATCAGCACAGGGCGAATCACGGGCAGGAGAGCGCCGTCGATGAGTCGGACGAGATGCCGGTCGTCCTGGGCGCGTCCGACGCAGGGTAAAGAAAACTGCCGTCAGCGAGGCCCCGGCCTGCCGTGCCGCTTGCACGGCAGGCGTCATGATGAACAGGAGCCGGTTAAGGTTCAGAATTCCAGGACCCTGCCCGCGCCCCCGGGTGTGTATGCATCCGGGAACGAGGATCTGATCTCGTCGATGTGCAGCGTGCAGTGCGTGGGGCAGATATGGCGTATGCCCCGGAAGAGCTCGTAATCACGGAACCCGTGCATCCCGCCCACGATCGCGTACATCTCTCCGAACCGGGACGCCGCCTTCAGGATGTGGGACATCCGGGGATGCGAGCACCCCACCACGAGCACGACGCCCTTCTTCGTCAGTACCACCATTGACTGCTCGATCCCTTCGAGCTCCCCGGTCGAGAAGACGTTGTCGTGTATCTGGGCCGGGGAGTCTTCCACGGTGACGATCTCCCGCGCGCTGCGGACCTTCCTGAACGACTCGGGGCAGTACACCTTCACGTCCGGGTAGACGCCGAGAAACGCCGGAAGCCCTCCGGTGTGGTCGAAATGCCCGTGCGAGATGAACACCTCCTCGATATCCCCCGGGTCTATGTGCATCTGTTCCATGTTCGCGAGCAGTATCGCCCCGTTTGCACCGGTATCGAAAAGGATCGTGTGGCGGTCGTCGTCTTCGACAACGCACGCAAAACCCCAGTCGGGCCGCAGATCTTTCCGGAATGCCGTGTTGTCGTATACGATGGCTATTTTCATCCACCCCCTCCGGAATTTTCAGTGGGTTCGTGAAATATCACAATAATATGTACATCCTCGGGAAAAATCAAACATGGCGGAACGACTGCGGTGATTCCGGGCAGAGCAGGGGTGATAGGGCCTGTTCCCCGGTCCGCCCCGGATCACAGCGCAGGTCATGTCAAAACATGGGTGTCAGGGAGGACGGGGGGAACGGATGTCCGGTCCATTGCCCCTGAGCAAAAAGGCTTGACAGCCAAAATACTTCTATAGAATATTGTACACTATCATGTTGCCGAACACACTGGAACTCTTGGGCTTTTATTTCTTCATCTTTAGCGGGTTACATACGCTCTGCCCATAGGCCAGGGTTTCCGGCGGGAAAGAGAAAAGGCCATGGGTGAACGCCATGGCCTTTTTTATATCCGAGTCGAGTCAAGGGGAATACGTGATGAAAAAGATATTGAGCGGAAACGAGGCGATCGCCCGGGGGGCGTTCGAGGCGGGGGTGAGCTTTATCTCGGCATATCCCGGCACACCGTCCACCGAGATACTGCAGACCGTGGCGAACGAGTACCCCGCGATTCATGCAGAGTGGACGCCCAATGAGAAGGTCGCCTTGGAAGTGGCCGCCGGGGCATCCTATGCCGGGGCCCGCTGCATGGCGGTCATGAAGCACGTGGGGGTGAACGTGGCCGCGGACCCTCTCATGACCCTGCCCTATACCCTGATCCGGGGCGGGTTCGTCCTGGTGAGCGCCGACGACCCCGAGCTGTTCTCCTCGCAGAACGAGCAGGACAACCGGCACTATGCCCGGTTCGCCAAGATGCCGATGCTGGAGCCCTCCACCTCTCAGGAGGCCAAGGACTTCATGGTCGAGGCCGTGCGGATCAGCGAGGAGTTCGAGACACCGGTGATGCTGCGCACCACCACGCGGATTTCCCACTCCATGGGTGTGGTGGAACTGGGCGGGGAAAACGGCTGCCGCACGCCATCCCTCGAGCGCCATCCGGCGGAGTGGGTGATGCTGCCCGCCAATGCGCGGGCGCGCCATCCCGTGATCGAGGAGCGTATCCGGTCGCTGAAAGTCTATTCCGACGCCTCGCCCCTGAATGTCATGGAGATGGGCAGTCCGAAGCTCGGCATCATCTCATCCGGGGTGGCCTACCAGTATGCGAAAGAGGCCCTTCCTCACGCCTCGTTCCTGAAACTGGGGCTGTCCTATCCTTTGCCGGAAGATCTCGTCAGAAAGTTCGCTGCCCAGGTGGACGAGCTCTGGGTCGTCGAAGAGCTCGATCCGTTCATGGAGGAGCAGGTGAAGGCCCTGGGCATCGACTGCCACGGCAAAGACCGGCTGCCCCTGTGCGGTGAGCTGAACCCGGACATCATCCGGGGCGCTGTTATGGGGATCGCTCTTCAAGACGGGGACCAGCCCGATCTGCCGCCTCGGCCTCCCAGCATGTGCCCCGGCTGCCCGCACCGGAGCATGCTCTGGGCCTTGAAGCGCAACAAGTGCTTCATCGCGGGCGACATCGGCTGCTACACCCTGGGGTTTCTCCCGCCGCTCTCGGCCATTGACACCTGCCTGTGCATGGGGGCGGGCATCAACCACGCCCACGGCATGGCCACGGTCTTCGGGCCGGGGAAGGAAAAGATCGTGGCGGTCATCGGAGACTCGACCTTCTATCACTCGGGCATCACCGGGCTGCTCAACCTCGCCTACAACAAGGGCGCGGCGCTCATCGTGATCCTCGACAACTCCACCACGGCCATGACGGGCTCGCAGGACCATCCGGGCACCGGGGTCACGGTGCGGGGAGAGCGGACCGTGAACCTGGATCTGGAAAACCTCGTCAGGGCGCTGGGGATAGGGTGGGTCAGGACCGTGGACCCCTACGACGTCAAGCAGACCAGAAAGGACGTGAAGGAGGCTCTGGCGTTCGAAGGCCCGTCCGTGATCATCTCGAAGGCGCCCTGCGTTCTGCTGAAGTCGCGGAATGTCCCGGGCAGGGCGCTCACGGTGGACACGGATGCCTGTACGGGCTGCAAGGTGTGTATCGGACTGGGGTGTCCCGCCATCGAGTTCAGGGACGAAAAGGCCCACATCAGCGACATGTGCGTGGGATGCGGCGTGTGCGCCGATCTCTGCGCACCCGGGGCCATCGGAGGTGAGAAATGAACGTGCTGATGACCGGAGTCGGAGGGCAGGGGATCATCCTGGCTTCCGACATGCTTTCCGAGGTGATGATGCGCTCGGGCTGCGACGTGAAGAAGTCGGAGATCCACGGCATGGCCCAGCGGGGCGGGAGCGTCATGTCCCACGTGCGGTTTGCCGAGCGCGTGGACTCCCCCCTCATCCCCTTTGGCGGCTGCGACATCCTGCTGTCGTTCGAGGAGCTGGAGGCGGCCAGGTACCTGAAATATCTCAAGAAGGACGCCACGGTGATCATCAACCAATATCGTCTCGCACCGCCCGCGGTCGTGTCCGGCAGCCGGAAGTATCCGGACGTGGTCCCTTTTCTCAGGGAGAGGACCCCGAACATCCACCTGGTCCCGGGTACGGCCATCGCCGAAGAGATGGGCAATGCCCGGGGAGTGAACATCATCCTGCTGGGTTTGCTCTCCACCCTGCTGGACCCGCCCGAGTCGGCGTGGTATGATGCCATCAATTCGATGCTCAAAGAGAAGATCCGGGCCGCGAACATCGAAGGGTTCAAAAGGGGCAGGCAGATCAAGATCCAATGATGCTGATCATCAAGGAGGTATCAGATGATTTATAACGAAGAGTTCGAAACACTCCCCCGCGAGGCGATCGAGGCCCTGCAGCTCAAAAGGCTGCAGCAGGTGGTGGGCAGGGTCTATCACACGGTGGGCTTCTACCGGAAGGCCTTCGACAGCGCCGGGGTCACCCCGGACGACATCCGGAGCCTCGACGACCTCAAGCGGCTTCCCTTCACCTGCAAGCAGGACCTGCGCGACAACTACCCCTTCGGCCTGTTTTCGGTGCCCATGAGCAGCATCGTGCGTCTGCACGCATCGTCGGGCACCACGGGCAAGCCCACGGTGGTGGGCTACACCCAGCGCGACGTCGAGACCTGGGCCACGCTCATGGCCCGGTCGTTCGTGTCGGCCGGCCTCAACAAGAACGACATCATCCACAACGCCTACGGCTACGGCCTGTTCACCGGGGGCCTGGGCGCGCACTACGGCGCCGAGAAGCTGGGTGCGAGCGTCATCCCCATGTCGGGCGGCAGCACCAAGAAGCAGATCATGCTGCTGCAGGACTTCGGGCCCACCGCCATCTGCTGCACGCCCTCGTACCTGCTTTTTCTGGCCGAGGCCGGAAAGGAGATGGGCGTGGACATGAAGTCCTTGAGGCTCAGGGTCGGCATCCTCGGGGCCGAGCCCTGGAGCGGGCGCATGCGCGAGCAGATCGAGCGCGAGCTGGACATCACCGCGCTCGACATCTACGGCCTCTCCGAGATCATGGGCCCGGGCGTGGCCATGGAGTGCATCGAGGGCCGCAACGGCCTGCACATCCACGAGGACCACTTCATCGTGGAGACCATCGACCCCAAAACCGGCGAGGTGCTCCCCTGGGGCACGCCCGGCGAGCTGGTGTTCACCACGCTGACCAAGGAGGCCTTCCCGCTCATCCGCTACCGCACCAAGGACATCTCGCGGCTCCTGCCGCAGGTCCGCAAGTGCGGGAGGACCTTCGTGCGCATGGAGCGGGTCTCGGGCAGGAGCGACGACATGCTCATCATCAGGGGCGTCAACGTGTTCCCCACCCAGATCGAGAGCGTGCTCCTGGGCATCGACGGCCTGGAGCCGCACTACCTGCTCATCGTCGACCGGGACGGCTCCCTGGACACCCTGGAGGTTCAGGTCGAGGTGAGCGAAAAGATCTTCTCGGATGAAATTCGCGAGTTGCAGAACATGGAGAAACGCATTACAAAGGATATCAAGGACTATCTTGGCGTGACCGCC
>JAHDQN010000050.1 GCA_018433775.1 Deltaproteobacteria bacterium | reverse complement strand
CGGTTCATCCCCACGCATGTGGGGAACACCTGTCCGAGGGCGACCTCGACGTGAGCCTGGCCGGTTCATCCCCACGCATGTGGGGAACACCATAGACGCGAGCTCGCATACCGACCAGCCATCGGTTCATCCCCACGCATGTGGGGAACACGCCCTTGCGTTTTCCTCCCGCCGCGCCTTTTCCGGTTCATCCCCACGCATGTGGGGAACACTACCAGTCCGAGGGCGAGCGCGCGGACGACCTCGGTTCATCCCCACGCATGTGGGGAACACTCGGCAAGCGCGAGAGCTACCCGCGCTTCTGGCGGTTCATCCCCACGCATGTGGGGAACACGACCTCACCGGGCCTACGTGGAAGAAGAACGACGGTTCATCCCCACGCATGTGGGGAACACCTGTATGTCCCTGCCGAGTTGTGCTCGACAGCCGGTTCATCCCCACGCATGTGGGGAACACGCATCCGTGGTCCGCAGGGACAGCATCAAGTCCGGTTCATCCCCACGCATGTGGGGAACACGACGCCTGCCTGCTCGGCCGCGTCGTTGACCACGGTTCATCCCCACGCATGTGGGGAACACGCGCCCGTGGGCACGCCGAATCTTACCTCCAGCGGTTCATCCCCACGCATGTGGGGAACACGGCTGCTTCGCGGACGCGGCGATGATTTTTCGCGGTTCATCCCCACGCATGTGGGGAACACGCCCCATCTTCGGTGCAGGCAAAGGGTATTCCCGGTTCATCCCCACGCATGTGGGGAACACGCTTTCCATAAAACCCGGGGCCGGTCAAGTGCGGTTCATCCCCACGCATGTGGGGAACACGATACCGACAGTATCGACAGCATGCACGAGCCCGGTTCATCCCCACGCATGTGGGGAACACGTCATGATCGGCGCCCAGGAGTGGTGCCGGCACGGTTCATCCCCACGCATGTGGGGAACACGACACCGCCGCAGGGTTGCAGGGCGAGATGACCGGTTCATCCCCACGCATGTGGGGAACACTCATCCAGCTGCTCGCGGGCAAAAGGCTGGGCCGGTTCATCCCCACGCATGTGGGGAACACACTCCCCACCTCCGTTGATGAAGTTGTCTAAACGGTTCATCCCCACGCATGTGGGGAACACATCTGGGCGGGCAGCGCCGCGTATCTGCAGCTCGGTTCATCCCCACGCATGTGGGGAACACCGCTCACGCCGAGACCGTTGTCCACCACGAACCGGTTCATCCCCACGCATGTGGGGAACACAACTCACGACCCTGGATGATAACACTCTCGATCGGTTCATCCCCACGCATGTGGGGAACACGAAACAGAGTAGGCAACTCACCGCCTTGGATTCGGTTCATCCCCACGCATGTGGGGAACACACTTCCTGTAACCATCTGACATCATGTCAGATATTCTTCGACTTAAAATCTACGGGGTTTTTTCTTATGTAAAGACACCCTGAGTCAGTGTTTGTTTTATTCTCCATTATGCCGGATGTCCTTTATATGACTTTATTTGCCGGGCTCAATTTTCGGTGAGCGGAAAAGCCACCAATGAACTTTTCTATCCAGCTTTTCATCGATATATGATTCATAAGGGGTGTTATCTTCTACCGTATGCTCTTTATAGTAATTATCAGCCTTTTCTATTCTTTCCGCAAAAGGCGCTATCTGTTCAGGAGAAGCATGTCTCAATACCTGGTAGAGCGTTGTCCTTTGATAAAGATCATACTCTATGTCTGCCGAATCATAATTGCCAATGGCCCATTTTACAGCTTCTTCCCATGAATCAACAAAAATTTCCAATCCAGTCACCACTGTCCCATCACTGAATCCTTTGCAGATAAGATATTCAGTGAGGGGATCGCATTCTCCGTGCTTCTTTATGTATCTCTTAAGTCTCATTTTATCGCGATACTTGGGCATAGCCGTTCACCTTGCATACAACTGATAGGGGGCCAACCCGATCAACTACCGGATCACTATTTTTCCTGCATCGCGGAAATATCGTTCTCAGGGAGAAATGAAACCAGTTTAATCCCATCCATCTCTTTGGGTATCCGCCTGTTCTTGCCCAATGTCATAAAATCGAATCCGGACTCGGTATTCGTACTCCACACCATCACGGCATTCCCATCTTCAATAGCCACCTCTACCTGACTCCAGATCATCTCCCGTACACGGCGGGATACTTTGCCCACATAGACTCCGGCGCGCACCTCAAGCAGCCATATCGCCAGCCGTCCGCGCAACCGTGGAGGCACATTCTCAACCACGATGGCCAGCATCGCCCATGCCCTCCTTGTTCGGTATTGCCGGATCGACAGATTCGGGCGGCGGCTCAGGCATCTTTACCTCTCCGGCTGCAAGCACCTCTTCAATCGCGGGGATAATGCGCTTTAACAGCTTTGTTTGCCTGAATATGTCTCTGCAGGCCAGCCGGACCTCCCGTTCAGGCTCACGCGGCTTCCGGGCAGCAATCCGGAATGCGATAGGGACTACAGTCTCGAACTTGAATATGTCTGCAATATCGTAGACAAAAGACTGTGGCTTGCCGGTATGAATGAAACCGACCGCCGGTGCATACCCTGCTGCCAGGATAGCAGCCTCGCAGATTCCGTAGAGACAGGCAGTGGCAGAGCTCAAACAACGGTTTGGAATGTCGCCGCTTTCCCATTTGGTATAATCATAGTTGCGATGTTTCCATTCCACCCGATACTGCCGGGCCAAAAGCTCGTACATCTTGCGAACACGCACCCCCTCGATTCCCCGCAATTGCTCGACACTGCGTTTTGCAGGCGGTTCTTCCTTGAATCGCATCGCATACATCTTGCGGACGATCTTGAGGCGGGCATTGTCGTCAAGGGCCAGCTTGGCCTGATAAAGCAGACGGTCTGCCCGCGCTCCACCCGGCTGGCCGGCTGCGTAGAGCCGCACTCCCGCATCCCCGACCCAGACAATCAGACATCCGACCCGCGAAGCAAGCGTAACAGCGGCGTGAGACACCCGGGTGCCGGGCTCCAGCATGAGACAGGCGACCCCTCCGACCGGGATGTGCGTCCTGACCCCGTTCTTATCCACTACTACGAAAGCGCCATCCAGAACATCGAGGTTGCCTTTCTCCACAAAGAGTATTGACACCCTGTCCTTCATGGGGATCGGCTTCAAAGGCGGTAGAATTGGTTCAGCCATTCTCAGCCATCCTTATTATCACGTTTATTATCATCTTTATCCGATATTATCACCTTTTGCCATTTGGCTCCTCGACCTGTTCCCAATGCCTTCAGTTTGCCTTCACGACGGAGTGCTTCGAGAACGGTACGGATCATGGGACGACTGACCCCCGGGCATGCCCGGATAAGCTCTCTCATCTCAAACTCCTTGGGAAGCTGTTCAACGGCTTCCCGTATCCAGGCTGTCTTGGAACCGCGACTTGAACGCACAGAGCCCAAGCGATTTTCAAATTCCCGATAAGCTGCCAGCAAAAGCCCGAGATTATACTCCCACCAGGGCACAAGAGAATGACCGGCCTCGTGCCATTGAGCGGAAACACGATTCAGCACATCATAATAGCTTTCTTTACTTTCCTCGATCAGACGTTCAATGCTGATATACCGGCTCACATCATAACCGATTTTATGGAGCAGCAGCACTGTGAGCAACCGGGAAACCCGACCGTTTCCATCAGTGAAAGGATGAATGCAGAGGAAATCGAGGACAAAGGCATACATGAGAAGCAAGCGGTCTACCCGGCCTTCTTCCCAAAGGCGTCCGAAGCGGGTACACAGCTCACTCATGTAAAATGGGGTCTCACGTGCTGAAACAGGCACATATCGGGTGATCCACCGCCCGTCAGGAAGACGTTCCTCAATCGTGTTATCCCGCCGTTTCCAGATTCCTGCAGGGAGATCCGTTCGGCCCAACATATCGCGATGAATCTTGAGGATCGTTTCCGGCATAATCTCAATCCGATCATAGGCTGAGTGAATCCAGGCCAGGACGTTCTTATAGCCGATCACCTCGGCTTCCGAGCGGTTCTCAGGAGGCGCGTCCTTTTCCAGCAAAGGCTTTAAACGTTTTTTCTCTACGACTATTCCCTCGATCCGGTTTGATGACTCTGTGCTCTGGATGATAGCCGCCTGTCTGAGGGTGTTCAGAACCTGGGGCATCTGTTTCGCAAAGAGATCCTGCCTGCCGCGATATTCTCCCAACAGGCGCAGGGTCCCGGCGAACTCGATCGGGATCGCTTGACGTTCAAGAAAATCGCGGTCAAAAGATTTCATTTTCTATCCTTTTGAGGAGCATATCCGTGATTTATTATGCCCTGCGTACGAGCATCAGGCCGCAGCCGAAGGCCTTGGATTTGTATATCATCCCTTTGCCTTGCCACGAACGGTACGAACCCTCCTTGGTGAGAATAACCTTCGCTCAGATGCGAATGATACAGGTGTATCATTAATTGTATCTATTCCATCAATAAATGCTTCTGCTTCTTCCTGATAGGTAAAACACTCGAGTGGTTTTTCACCAATGAGAAGGATCAGTGCATCTTCACGCTTTTCCTTCACCAGACCCGAGAGATTGCCAAAATTGTCCTTTAACCCGGCAAGCACCGGGGCAGAAGGGATGCATGTCTTTCTCCCGAGCCAGATGCCCCATTTCGGATCAGCAAGTGCTGCAGCGATTTCTCTCAAAAGATCTGCATCGCCTTCCAAAAGGACTCCGAAAGATGCATCTGTCAAGTATTGACGATAGGTCAGGACGCAATCGGTATTCAATACACCTCTGGCCCGCATTGTATTCTCTACGGTGTGATAATCTTGCATCCTCTGGACCTTCAAATCGTTTTTTCCGACTTTCCGGGGGATCGCTATTGCAATCATTCTTATTGCACCGAACCTTTCCAGGAAAACGTGTTCCTCTCTGCTCCCACGTGAGTAGCCTAATGCGGCGCAGCACATTCCGGCAACAGCACTCTTGGTAGGCATGAGACCGGTATACCGACGATTGTATTGACTGTCGAATCCCCAGGATTGGATCGGCCCCTCAAAGGAGAGCGCAATATATCTTTTGTCAGATGACATGCTTTTCTACCTCATCCAGGAATTCATGCATGTTTACCTCGGGAATTGCTTTCTCCATGACCGCATTCAAGCTCCATGTTTTCTTCAGATTCAAGTACTCCGCCTTGAGCAGATCAACTGATTTTGTTGAATAGCCTGAAGAGGGCCGTACAGCATTCTCAAAGGCATTTACCAATTGGATCGGATGCCCCTTCTCCCGGACCACGCCAAGTACATAAGTCGGCAGAGTGTTGCCATTCATGGTATTCTTACGTGCTCCCGGCATAGCCTTGATAGTCGATTCCACAAATGTACGCACGACCCTCTTTCTTTCATCACTGGTCATGCCGCCAAGGTGTTCTTTATCAGCCAGCATGTCGAGATTGAGTGCTGCAAACCGATAGAAAGTTGCAGAATTGAATTCAAGCGTACTGGTCATTCCGGCACCGGTCTCTTCCTTGGGCTGCAAGTCATCTACTGCTGCAAAGAAATCAATCTCATTATCCACCTTGTGAGTTGAAAGGGCATGCGAAAACATGGAAGCCGCCTCGACTGTCAGCGAGTGGTCGTTTGCTACCATACGGCCGAAAATCGAAATGTCAGCGGCATCCTTTAAAACACCAGCATCAACCGCCTTCAATGCCTTTTTGACATCTTTCGTTTCCGCATAGGATTTTGCCAGCGTCTTGAGTTCAAGGGGGGACATGAAATACAACGTGGTAGACTTTACCTTATCATTCGATTTCGAGTCCAGTTTCACTAGGGCATCAACGATCTTTTTTGCCCCATCCTCAGCCTCAGAGGCAGAAAGCCCGGCAGCTTTCATTTCCTCAAGAAGGGGTTCAAACATTAATCGAGTCCTCTCCCCCTTGAACAAGGCGGGAGATAGTTCTTTGGCCATTTCACGAATGGCACGCTTCCATGACTGGCTGGATACCCTTGCCCGCTGCACTCCGCCAAAAATTGCCGTTTTCGGGGAGTTGAGGTCATCACGGTTTAGACAGGCGACAGGGACAGATTGAATGATATGTAACTCTAAATGCTTCATGGTATTCTCCTTCGTAATTTGTAGTATTACAGTGCTACCGGCGCCAGCAGCATCAGTCCGAAGCCGAAGGCCTTGGCGCTACCGATGCCGTGGCAATAAGCAAATCTGAACTTTACCGGGTCGGTTACCTCCAGGATTCCCCGGAACTGGACTCCTCCATGGTAGGCCGACTGTTCCCTACCGGTCCTTTTATCTTTCTTCCTGAAAAAACACTCGTTCATGGGGCCGATCTCAAGTGGCTTGTTATCGGCTATTGTGAAGCCTCCTGATGTCGCCTTACGATCGAGCCATGCACGAAGCTCATCCGGGTTAACCAGGGGTACCCGTTTCCCGCTTTTCCGTTTTCCATTCGACCGGAATAAAGTTTCTCCATTTGTGCCACGCTGTACTTTTTTCTTCACGGGATTTACCCGCATGTCGAAAGCATAGTACTTGTGTGTGAAAAACGATTGGGCTATCTCTTTCACGGCAAAACCTTCAGGAGGACACCAGTGCGGGCGCACAGGCTTGCGTTCAGCTAGAACCCAGAACCGCAAAGCCCCTTCCAGTTGATCCACTCGCGTCAGAAAGTCCCGTTTGGCATCCGGGGCATCAGGATAGCACTCCCACAGCATTTTGTGCCATGCATAGAAATCATCTGAAATGTTTTTAGCACGAAGGGCTTCCGAATCGATTTCCAACCGGGCCAGCCAGGTCATACCCCCTCCTCGTAGACAGGCGTTGAACCTGTTGCCCAGAAGGCAGCAGCCCATTCTGTTTTTATGCGGTCACCCCAGAATTTGAGATCAGTCTCCAGCTGCTCGTAATTGACTGAGATACCCTGGGCCTTTGCCATAAGGACCATACGAAGAACGCGCTGATACAACTCCTCTCCTCTCTCAGCGGCAAGCAGATACTGGAAGCGGCGTTCCGTAGGGGTCAGTTTGTTATCATCGCCTCGCTTTTCATTCCTCAGCTGTTCGACTGACTTGCAGGTATTTCCTAAATTTCCTGTACCCACTGTTTCAGGATGGGAAGCGAACAACCCAGCGATAAAAGCCGTTATTTCATCATCGATTGCCACCCCCAGACGGTTTAGTGCAGGCCAGGCACGGTGTCTTTTGTTTTTCACAAGCACACATCGAAGGTTGGCCATCATCCCCCGATCGTCTTTATATTTTTGAAGCCTTTCGAGAAGCCAACTCATACATCCTCCTCATTATTCTCATTCATCTCCTGTTCAGGTTCCTCTCTTTTTGAAGTCAATACTTGCCACCCTTTGGCAAAGGCATGCCTCTGCCGTGGGCTCTCCTGTCCGCAAGCAGTCCGATAGGCATCACAGGCAGCAGCAAAAATCATTTTTCTCCATGCCGCACGTGTAGGTATCGCGTTATCTGTTCCGATGGCTTCGATATGGTCCATCAGGAGCGGTAGGTTCTTTTCGACAGTTGTCCAATAAAAAAGGGAGGCTGTCTGTGCCAAGCGATCCTTAAGCTTTGACTGGTCCCTGGGTTGCGAACGTTTAACACGAGGCACCCAGTCATTGTCGATTGTAGAGCGATAAGTTCCCACAGCTCTGCGAAGGCGATAGTAGATTCTTTCCGAACGGGCCACCTCGTCCGAATAAGCACCAAGGTTGTTCTGGAGAGCGGGCCTGATGTGAAAAACGGAATCAATAGCAATATCCATAGACGCCTGATCTCGGATCATGGCACAGACGTGAAAGTCATACGCCATATCGTTTGGTGCATTATCCATTGCCAGCGGCCCCCCAAGCCCTTCGGCAGAACGCTTTGCCATAAGTGCTGACAATTCACGCCAAATAGCCCTGCCTGGGCCGATGCCGACAATCTTTCTTTCTTCTGTTTCAATTCCTTTTTTGTCTCTACGTTTTATCAAGCGAACTGATGATGTCGGTTCGGCAGGGAAACCATCCCTGTAAGTGTCGTATTTAAATCCGTTGCAGCAATACATCTGGTCGGTATTCTCGATAAGGCGTACCCACCGGGAGACTGGTACCAATCGACCCATGTATGTCCGTGTTGCATTCACAATTGCCTCTGAATCCTCAGGAGTGCCAGGAAAACATTCCCATACTGGCCGGCCAAGGTCTACTTTGGCAAACAAGTCTTTCTTTTCTTTCTTGTTATACGAATATCCAAGGTAAAGCATTCCAATACGCTCATATGTAGGCAGGTTCAGATGTATGGTTTCTTTCAAGTTCCTGCCCCTGAGAAGACAGTGAGCCATGGATTGCGAGAGACACGGCGCATCAGGATTTCCCACTTGCATAGTTTTAGTTTTATCCCATTGAGCAACGGGGGAGCCTCCGCCAGAAGAGAAGTTTTGAAATGTTAAGAGATTTAAAGCGATTCTTCCTGGATCGATCATCCTTACAGTCATTGATCCTGAATGATCAAAAAGAGTTGTTCTGTTACCTGTCGCTAATTCAAAATCAAGAAGAGCCACAGGCGAAGTCTGTCCTGCATTGCCGTTTCCCTTTTCCACCCCCCTCAGCGCAGCTACCTGTAGCCAGGGTTTATCGGGGTGAAACAACTCAAACGATCCCTTTCCATCCCATTTAGTCAAATACATGTATACTTTTTCAGCCAACTGTTTCGGCACATCACGCCATTCAGGGTAATTTCTCGGTCCATCCAACGCTGCATGGGCGATGCAGAGAAAGAGGCGCATCAGTGCAACCCGTTCATGGGGCCGCACAGCAAGGTCCGCATAGGCATTGCCCTGGGTAAAGACTTCTGCAAGACTCGCCTTTTCCGGGTTGCCCGAAGTTGTTACAACCGGAATCCATCTATCAAAGGCGACATTCATATTTCCTCCTTTCCAGGTTATTTTTCCATGACAAGTCCCAGCTCATTTGAATAAAAACAGTGAAAGCCCTTCTTTAATCCCTGCACTTTGACTGTTCCGTTCTCAGAAACAATCCCTATGCACTGTTTGCCATAAAGGTAGTCTGCAAATGCTTCAATGTGCTGGATATGATCAAAACAATACTCTGGGACCCTTACCAAGTTTTTGTGAATCGCCTGCGCTGCCGCAAGCCGGTTTTGGCCATTCCCTAAATAAAACCGCGACCCGTCCAAAAAGACCGCTTCTTGTTCTGTGAGCTGGGAACAAAGAACCATTGCGGTTGTTGGCAGTTCATTCAGTCGGGTTTGGACACCTTCTGCATCTTCAAGGGCTACCTGCCAGATATTGCAGTTCCGTAAGGCAGCCATCCCCTTTGCTGAATCTGTTCCGAACCACTCGTTATAAAGCTGCATCCATGAATCCGGCTCGTTTTCCATTTCTTTGTAGGTGGACCTGATCAGCTGTCGTATCTGCACTGGTATTGATATTTGAGGCTGTGCTTGCTTCCAGACCAAGAGAGAACGGAGGAGAACATAAGGGGAGTATACATGAGATTTGCTGCCCATTGCTTTCACAATCGCCTTTGGTTCAAGACGCTGAAACTCTTTGACAGACAGTTCTTCTTCGATAATACATAGTCGTGCCCGACCTGCCGGCCGAACTCCGCGTTCATGCCGCCAGAGCCGCCCCAGGCGCTGGAGCAGCATATCGGTAGGTGCTAGCTCTGTAACCATGAGATCGGCATCGAGATCGACGCTCTGCTCCACTATCTGGGTGGACACCAGAATCGAGCCGCATCTGGTTGCTCCATCTTTTCCGAACCGTTCCATCCATGTGTGCTCAAGCTCTTCGCGCCGCCAGAAGGGAAATCTCGCATGGAGCAGACCAACAGGAAATTCTTTATGTGTCATATCGATAAACTGCTGATACTGCCGCTGTGCAGCATCAATGGTATTGCAGATCCAGATTACGGCCCCACCTTTTCGGGCGAGTACTACGGCGTCCCTGGCGGCATTTTCTACCGAACTAAACTCCACATTGACAGCTCTCGGAACAGGCGGTGTCACAGAGACTGGAGCAAGTGGATACCCTTCTGACCGCCCGGCTATGACTGGATAGGGAAGATCGGCATCGTCTGAATCTCCATTTGTGCAATCGATAATTTGTCCGCACCGTTTTCCGCTCAATGTTGCAGATAGTATAATGACGGTGCAGCCCAGTCCTTCGAGCGTTGTTATGAGCTTATCGATGAGGGTTCCCGTATAGATGTCATAGGAATGGACTTCATCGAGAATGACAACCTTACCTGCAAGAGCAAAATGCCTAACAAAGAAATGCCTTGCAGCCACCACGCCAAGCAAAGCCTGGTCAATAGTCCCGACGCCGAAGGGGGCAATCAAGGCGCGCTTCGAGGAGGCAAACCAGTCTCTCCCAGTTCTTGCATCTTCTCTCACCGATTCAGAGCAGGTAGCTGCCGATTGGAGCTGCACATCTTGGTCAAACAGCCATGAATTACCATGGATCAATCGGCTTGCACTGGGTGTTTTCGAAACATGCCGCACGAACTCCTTCATTCGCAGGTGCATCCGGTTGCTGGTCGCTTGCGTAGGAAGCGCGAAATAAATGCCCGTTGCTTTGCCCGAAGCCAGTAGTTGGTATGATGCCCACAGTGCCGCTTCTGTCTTACCCATACCCATGGGAGCCTCGATGAGGTAGACTCCAGGCCCGGTGATGATTTGATATGCCTTCTCCTGCATCTCATTGGGATGCCAGGATATTTCAGGATGCTCTGGATCATGAAACAAGTCATGGAATGAAAGTCCTGGAATAAGCTCTATTTTCTTGAAACCTATTGCCTTAAGAGCGGCATGAGCTACATCGTTTTTATCAATTGTTTCATTGCTCTCGTCTGGCAGGAAGAACCGTTCATCGGAACCTATCCAGTCGGCAACAGAAGTGAGCCCCGCAAGCCACCACAGTTGTGGGGATGAGTCGTCCATTTCAGAAAAGGTATCAGCTGCAGCAAAACGATCCCAGATCCTTTGTGCATTGATTCTGCGTTCAGCATCCCAATCGATCCGGCTTGACGAATCGGATATTCCTTTGGATGGCCGATATCCGCGGTCATTAGGGGGATTCAAACGACCATGGTGAGCTCCCAGCACGGCGGATAGGTATTTTGCTGTGGAATGGTCTGCCCCAAACTCGACAAGTAAAGCCTGGATGGCAGCATGCGATACCTTCCCATGGTCAGACTCCATCGCTGTGTCCCAAACATAATTGCGATCTATCTTTGACAGATTGTTCTCTTCCAGCCAGGCTTTACACTTACGCTGAAAGCCTGGGGAAATCTTGCCGAGGTCGTGAAGTGCAGCAAGCGCGCTAACTATCGATGGCTCAATCTGGAAGCGTTCCAGCAATACTGGATACATTTCAGCGATACAGTGCGCTACACACCCTACATTTATCATGTGGTCATAAACAGAAATGCCTGGTTTTCCTTTTTCTGTGGTTTTCGCCCAAAAGCTAGGGGGGGTCTTCGCATTAATCACTTGGCTATCTCCGTTGATCTGGTCCAGTTCATTGCAGGTAACCGTGTATCATCCAGCGAACGGTGCAAACGACTCCCTTCAGGCAAAGCGCCGAACTGACACCAGCAGGCAAGCACTAGGGAATAGTGGGTTAATTTGGGACAGCGCTTCCGGCTCAGTTTGAGGGTGCATCGATATCGGTCAGCCAAATCCAGGCCCAGGCAGTGGAACTCGGCTTTTAGAAAACTCATGTCAAACCTGGCGTTGTAAGCGACTAAGACACTGCCATTCATGAAGGCTTGAAAATTGGAAAAGACTTGCTCCGGCGAAGGCTCCCTTGTGAATATTTCATTCGTTATGCCGTGGACCTTTTGCGCCCCCCTTGAAATCTTTCGGGGCGCGTTGATCAGGCTATGAAACTCTTCAACCATGAGACCCTCTTTGACGGCAACAGCGCCGATTTTTATGACACGATCTCCTTTCTTCGGGTCGAGACCTGTAGTCTCGATATCAAACACAACATAATTATGTTGCCTTAACCTTAATAGGTGCACACGTCCGTCATCATGGGTGAAGCCCGTACCCGACTTATTGATCAGATCTGGCATCTCCTCTTTCCAAAAAACAGATTATGTAAGCATTATGAATGCAATTACTTTCATGGTGTGTGGCAAGTATTGATAATAATTTATCATTTATCATATAACTTGTCAAAAACATTCATTAAATGGGTTCAGTATGTTCAGTGCCGTCCCCAGCCAATCCCTTCTCCATCTCAATAACCCGGCGTTCCCTTTCCAGTTCTCTGGCAAGCTCATCCTCGCTCGGGAGATACAGCTTGTAGCGTGAGGCGAATATCTGGTCGTTGTTTTCAGGAAGGGTATACCGCACAACAGCTTCGTTCTTGTCCGTGCAGAGGATGAGACCGATGGGCCTGGTGTCGCCATCATTCATCAGTTCACGGGTGTAGTAGTTGATATACATCTGCATCTGACCGAGATCCTGGTGGGTCAGCCTGCCGACCTTCAGGTCGATGAGAACGAAGCACCTGAGGAGATAGTTGTAGAATACGAGATCAATATAGAAATGCTGACCATCAAGGGTAAAGCCCTTTTGCCGGCCTACGAAGGAAAAGCCTCTTCCCAGTTCCAGAAGAAACTCCTGCAGCCGGTCGATCAGGGCTGTCTCGAGCTCCTTTTCCAAGAAACCCGGATTTTTACGGAGCTGGAGAAATTCGAGGACATAGGGATCTTTGATGATGTCTTCGGGCTGCGGGCCGGGCTCCAGTGTGTGAATCTCCCGGCGCACCGGCTCACGATCCCTGCTTGCCAGGAGGCGTTCATAATACAATGAATTTATTTGCCGTTCGAGCTGCCGCGTGCTCCATCCGGCTGAAATGCACTCCTCTGTATAAAACTGGCGCACTTCCGGTCGATCCAGCTTCAGCAGCAGGCGGTAATGGGTCCAGGACAATTCTCGACGCAGTGCGTCGAGAATTGGATAGGACAGATAAAATGCACGCATGTTCCATAAGTTGGACTTATCAAAGCCCTTGCCAAACTCTTGCGAAAGTCTGCCCGAAAGGCCGTCAATCAATCGCTTTCCATATTCCGCCCTCTGCTCACCGTGCTGCTCTTCCTCGACAATGATCCGGCCGATGTTCCAGTATGCCTGCACCATGGCTGTGTTGACGGCGATGTATGCCTGGCTGCGTGCATGGGTGAGCACTTCCCTGATCTGCTGATAGACTGCGGCAATGGATGTATTCTCCGATTTATGGTTTTTCACTCCTCATCCCTCAACAGCACTTCGATCTGCTCCGGCGTTGGAAGCTGTCCTTTCAAATCTTTGGGCAGCCTGCTCACTATCCGGTATTCGCCTACTCCTATTGGTTTTCCTGAGTTCTTGAGCGCATAATACTCCACGATGATTCGGTCCTTGGTCTTGCAGAGGATGATGCCGATGGACGGGTTCTCGTGAGGCATGCGCACCAGGTCGTCGAGCACGGCGAGGTAGAACTGCATCTTGCCTATGTATTCCGGCTGGAATTCTGAGATCTTCAGCTCGATGGCGACAAGGCACTGCAGCCTGCGGTGAAAGAGAAGGAGATCGATGAAGTATTCTTTATCACTCACCTGCAGCCGGTACTGGCTGCAGAGGAAGGTGAAATTGCCGCCCATCTCCCTTAAGAAGTGCTCCATCCTGCTTATCAGGGCCTGCTCGAGTTCCCGTTCTGAATGCTCTTCGCTGAGTTCGAGAAAATCGAATGTGTATTCATCCTTCAGGGCAAGTTTTGCCTGAGGTTTCATTTCTTCCGGAAGTGTTTTGTCAAAGTTGGTCTGACTGAGCAGGGTTTTCTCATAGCTCTGGTTTTCTATGTGATGGGCAAGGACATTTTTGCTCCAGCCGAACTTGCGGGTCATCCTGATGTAGAACTCCCGCTGGAGATCGTCTTTGCAGCGGTCGAGAATGATGAGGTTATGTGTCCAGCCGATTTCTGCAACCAGTGGTTGCAGTTTTGATCGGGTGCAATACGTTGCATAGAAACTGCGCATGTACCATATGTTGCGCGCCGAAAACCCCTTCATCCCCGGAAACTCATCCCTCAGGTCCGCAGCAAGCCGTTCAACGACTGCCTTGCCCCAGGAGCCACCTTTCTGCCGCTCCACGATCATACGCCCGATGTCCCAGTACAGGGCGATTATCTCCTTGTTCACTGCCTTGAGCGCAGCATACTGGGCCGAGCGCACCCTGTCCTTGATGTCCTGCAGAAGCCCTGAATAGTCTTCCGGAAGCAGCCCCTTCATATCTTCACCTTGAAAAACATGGAACCCTCTCTTTTTCTTATCTATTACACAGCTTCCTGCTGTTACCCTAACACACCTACCCCCCCATAGAGTGTCCTATGTGTAGAGGGTGCTCATTTTTTTTATTTCTTTTTTCACCTCGTCTCTGAGGGCAGGAGGCGAAACCACCTCCACCTGCGAGCCGTGCTTGAGGATCTCCCGCTTGATCTCGCGGAAGTCCGCAACCGGAAAGCTGAGGCAGAGCGAGCCGTCGGGTTCCTTTTTTATCTTCTGGTTCGCGTGCCAGACCTGCTCCTGTATCCAGGGGGCGATCCCGGGGGCAAAGCGGATGCACACCTCGATGGTCTCGGTGCTGCTCAAGATGCCGAAGTTCCACCTGAGATACTCCTTGATCGAGTCGGTGCCTGCGGGCACGGGTATCTCCATTGCGGAGGGCTCGATCGTGCGTATCCGTGAGAGGGCGAAGTCCCGCAGCTCGTCTCTCAGTGTGCAGTGGGCCACGATATGCCACGTGCCCATGTAGGAGAGCAGGTGCAGTGGCAGGATATCCCGACTGGTGCATTCATCGTTGTGGGGAGAGTAGTACTCGATCCTGACCGGCCTGGTGTGCAGCACTGCATCGAGCACCTGCTGGAATGTCTTTCCGCTCGTCACCGAATACCCGATGTTCTTGACCGAGACCTTTTCTCCAAGACTTTCAAGGGTTATGGGAATTTCGTGCGTGTACAGGGAAAGGACCTGATTCAGAAAGGTCTTCATCCCGGCCTTCATCCCGCTGTCCGGCACCGTGGATGCGAGCCTGAACGAGACGAGAAGCGCCAGGAGCTCATCGGCATTGAGCCAGGAGGCGGGCAGCTCATAGGATGCATCTTCATAGGCATAGCCGCGCCTTGACCGGTCGTATATCAAGGGTGCAAAGAGCCTGTTCTGGATAAATCCGATGTCGCGCTGCGCGGTCTTGACAGAGATCTCGAAATGCTTTGCCATGGCCGCGGCATTCGGATACAGCCCTCTCTTTGCCTGGCCGTGAAACCACAGAAACCGTTCATAGATTATCTTCGAAGCCATGTGGCCTCCTGTATGAAGCGGATGCTGCTCATCAGGCGGGCAGCCGGTCGGCCTCCCTGTATCTCAAAGAAGAAAATCGCCTTGCCGTTCTCCGCAGTCAAGGTGCACACGTCCGTCATTAAGGGTGTGTGGATGACCCGTATGCTGGTTTTGAGCTGTATCTTCTCTTACCGGAACAAGCCGGGACAGATCCCCGGTTATACAGTCATTTTCATGATGGGCGGCAAAGATGGGTAAGAAAAAGCGTACCATGGTCCGACCACTATGTCAAAACCGTTTTCTCAATTTTCCTGTCTTCATGTACTTTTACTTGCCTGAGTTGCCCTATAGGGTGTACGTTGATGTTTGGAATTTTGCTGTTCTCTGTAGCAGACAGGGAGGTTGAATTATGAACATATCAGGGATAGGGGTCATCCAGGCGCAGTTGTATCCGCAGCAACAGCTATCACAGAAACCTTTGGAAGAAATCCTGCTGAACAGGTACCTGCCCTCTTCGTCCGTCTCGCCGTATGAAAAGGAATCGCTGCACGTGGAGATCGAGTTCAAGGACGGCACCCGGATGACCATGGACTACGCCTGGGAGGGCATGACCCGCAAGACAGGCTATGAGCTGGAGCGGTTCGGCGGCTTTACCTACGGCACCGATCTCTTCAGCCCTGAGAACACCGCGCAGCGGATCCTCGACTTTGCCCGCTCCCTGTGGGACGGTTCGGAGGAAAAGCTCGATATACTGGCAGACGCCATGGAAGAAGGCATCGGCCAGGCCATGGACACGCTGGGGAACATTCCGGCCTGGCTCTCGACGATCATCGGTAAAACCGAAGATCTGGTGCACCGGGGCATCGAAGATATGCGGGCAGAGATGCGGGAGGCCGCATAACCGGAAGAGAAGAGAAAGCGGACACGAAGGGGAATCGAACCCTCCAGTGTCGAACAGGGCCTTCGCTGCACACCGATGCGAACCGAACCTCAAGGATCCCGGGCGGAATAAGGGCCGGTTACCGCCCCTGCTGCCCCGAGGTTATCCAAGGCCGAGGGTTATCCCCGCTGCCCGGCTACTGCCGATTCCATCCGCTCCAGGGCCCGGGCAAGAGTGCTGCGCGGGCACCCGAAGTTCAGACGCACGAACCCGGGCGCGCCGAAATCCTTTCCATTCGAAAGGCCCACTCCGTGCCGCTCGAAGAATGCCGCAGGGTCCTGCGTGCCGAGCTGCCGGCAGTCGATCCAGGCCAGATAGGTTGCCTCCATGTGGCGCATGCTCAGGCCCGGCGTCTGGGCCACGAAGGTCTCCACCAGCTTCCTGTTCGTTCTCAGGTAGTCGATGAGGGCCCGGTGCCAGTCCGCGCTATCGCGGTAGGCCGCCAGGGCCGCGATGTAGCCCAGGGTGTTCACGTGGGGCACGATGCCTTCCATCACCTGCCGGAAGCGCTCGCGCAGGCCGTTGTCCGGGATCACGGCCAGAGAAAAGCCCAGGCCCGGAAGATTGAAGGTTTTGCTGGGAGAAAGCAGGGTGATGCTCCTCCGCGCGATCTCCTCGTCGAGGGCCGCGATCGAGAGGTGGCGAGCGTCCGGGTCCAGGACCAGGCCGCAGTGGATCTCGTCCGAGCAGATGATCGCGCCCCGGCTCAGGCAGATCCGGGCCAGACGGAGCAGCTCTTCGCGGGCGAAAACCCGGCCCGTGGGGTTCTGGGGGTTGCACAACAGAAAGAGCCTGGTGCTCCCGGTCATGGCCTGCTCCATGCCGGCAAAGTCGAAGACAGAGCGGGTGCCGTCATCGAGATGCGGCACCGTGATCAGCGACCTGCCGGAGAGCCCGGGGGCGCTCAGAAAAGGCGGGTACGCCGGAGTGGTGGTCATCACCGCGTCGCCCGTCTCTCCCACGGCCCGGCAGACCACGTTGATGCCGGTAACCAGGCCGGGCAGCCATACCAGCCATTGCGGGTCGGTCTTCCAGCCGTGCTCCCGCTCCAGCATCTGCGCGACAACCTCCTGAAGCTCTTTCGGAGGCAGGGTGTAGCCGAACACACCGTGGCTCACGCGCTTTTTCAAGGCCGCGATCACGGCGGGCGGGGCGGCGAAGTCCATGTCGGCCACCCACAGGGGAATGATGTCCCGGCCCTGATAGAGGTCCCACTTGAGGCTTCCGGTGCGCCGGCGATCGACCGGGGTGTCGAAATCGATGCGTAGTTGCCGTTGTCTGGCCATGATACAAACAGGTATGCTCCGGCCGGCGGCAAAGTCAAGGATGAAAAGGCGCGCCGGTTGGGGCGCCGTGCATGATGCGGGGCGGGTTGACAGACAGGGTTTCATGAATGATTTCGCTTGACTTCGTCCGTACTGTCGATATTCTGTCTCTGCCGAGAAAGGCAGTGCTCAACGAGAAAGAGGAGGGATTATGAAAAAGATGGTTTTCCCGGCCGCGGTGCTGTGCGTGCTCCTGGGATTCTCCTGTGCCTGGGCCGACGCCACGGTGGAGTCGTTCATCCGGTTCGGCGGTTTCGGCGGCAACGGTGCGTACGAGGGAACCACGATCACACGGATACAGGGCGACAGACAGATCGAGACGTCATCCATCAAGTTTACGGGCGCCGTTCTTTCCTGGGCAGCCGGCAAAAGCGAGACGACCACCATCACCCGCATAGACAAAGGCGTGATCTGGGCACTCGACACCAAGAAGAAGACCTATGTCGAGAGCCCTCTCGCCGGCTTCGACCCGGATGAGCTGAAGGGCGGACAGGATATGGGCGAGGGCGAGGAGATCGATGAAGAGGAAAAGCCCCTGGTCAAGGTGACCAGGAGCGAGTTTAAGGTCGAGAAGACCGGCGCGAAGCAGACCATCAACGGTTTTGCCTGCGAGGAATATCTCATGACCTGGATCGTTGAACTTCAGGATCTGGAAACAAAGGAGAAAACCGCCAACACCATGAATACCAGCCTCTGGACCACGTCCGAGACCCCTGCCATCAAAAAGCTCCAGGCCGAGCAGAAGGCCTTTTCGCAGGCCTACATGAAAAAGCTGGGCATCAATGTCTCCCCCGATGAGATGCAGCAGTTCGGCATGGGTGCGTTCGCCATGGCCAGCGGCGCATCCGACGAGGAGTTGGCAAAGGGATTCGAGAAGTTCAAGAAAGAGATGACCAAGGTCAAGGGCTATCCCATCCGCACCGTGGTGAACTGGAGCGTGGAAGGCGACATGCCCGCCGCTCCCGAGGCCGAAGAAGAGCCGGGCGGCATCTCTATCCCCACCGGGAAAGACGACCTGCTCGGCGGGCTGGGAAGCATGGTCTCAAAAGCCGTGTCCAAAAAGGTGTCCGACAGCACCAGGCCCGATGCAAATGAGCCCTTCTTCTCGAGCACAACCGAGGTGAAGGCCATATCCACCGACGCCCTTGCCGCAGGCACCTTCGACATCCCCTCCGGATACAAGAGGCTACAGTAAGAGCCTCCGGCGGTTTCGCAACCCCGGGGCAGCCGGTGGAACCGGGCGCTGTGCAGCGGCAGCACCCCCATTCTCCGGACGTGGGGCCATGAGGTCACCATGGGGCCACAGGTCATGGGGTCAGCACAGGTCATGGGGTCACATCAGTCACGGGGTCAGGTCTCAACATCTGACACAAAAGTGTCAGATGTTGAGACCTGACCCCGTTTTATGACCTGACCCCGTTTTATGAACCCGTTTTATGCTGACCCCGCTTTGGCGTGACCCCATTTTGGCGCCCAATCGGCTAAAGCAGGGAGAACACGTTGCTTTTCAGCAGGGACTCGGCAAAGGATATCCGCTCAGAGAGCTCTTTGTCGATCCGCTCGAGCGACCCGGCCTGCTGTTCGACCGAGCCGATCGGCCCGCTCACACTCTGCTCGAGCGCTGTTCTCACCTGTGCCTGAAACTGCGCGGTGAGGTCTTTCGCAAGGGTATCGATGACGCCCCGGAAAATTTCGTCAAGGTTTGAGGACACGTTCACGGCATAGTTTTCCGGCTCGCCCGAGACGCCGACATTCAGGGAAAACGCGCTGATCCCCGAAAAGACCCTTTCCACAGCGGCGCTCAGGCCTGCAGCCTGCTCATCAGCCTGGCGAACCAGAAAACGGGCCGATCTCACGGCCGCCGCCACATCCGCATCCACCGACCCGCCCGAGACCACTCCAGTGAGGCCCGTGTCAAGGATGCCCTGCTGCAGCTCCACGGGCAGGATCTCCCGGCCGAGCTCCCTGGGACGCAGGTCATAGCCGTCGAGAGCGAGGCGCACCATGTCACGCGGATTCGATGGGTCGACATGGTTGAAGGTGCCGTCGAGACGGATGCCCTGCATGCCTTCGAGATTCTCCCCCGAGAAGAGGCAGGTCATGGGCAGGCCCAGGATATCCTGATCAGGGGTGACGTTTGCGAGCGTTCCCGTGAGCGTTCTCCCGCGGGTGAGCACGGAGACCGCCGCCTTCCTGACCAGGAAATCGGGCACCGGCGCATACTCCCTGAAACGCATGTCGATCCCTTCGGAGCGGGGCGGCATGAGTTCCTTTTGCTCCTCCGCCGTCAGGGTCCTGCGATCGAGCATGGGGCTGATCCTCTCGTGCCATCTCAGCGATCGCTCCACCCACACCCCTACCTGCTCGCCGAAGAGCATGGAGCTGATGTTGCCGATGCCTTCGGGGCTCGGGCCGTATTTTTTGGCGATCCGCCGGGCATCCTGCGCGGGCAGCTCGGAGAGCCGGCTCACCTGCGCGGTGACGGTCCGGTAGTCTTCCGAAAACCGCCGATAGCTGTCCTTGAGCAGATTCAGATCGGCATTGATGTCGGAGTACAGGTCCTTCACCTCGGTCCCCTTGCGCAGCAGGGCGCTGATATCGCCTTTTTGTGTCCGGCTCAGGGCCTCGATGCGAGCCTGATACTCCTGCAGGCGGTCCTCGTCGGGGAGCTGCTCCATCCGCTGGTCCCAGAACTCGTTCCTGTTCTCGATCTCTTCGCTCAGGGCTCGCGCGGATTTCACGGTCCCGAGGTTCGCATCTTCCAGGGCCTGCCTGACGTCCTCGCTCGAGATGTCGGGCACCTCGAACCAGGACGCCCTCTCTCCGGGGGCGGGAGACACCTCTTCGGCGGTCTTCCGGTAGACGCGCCCGGGACGTTCTCTTGGAGTACCCAGCGCCACATCCTCGACGCTCATGTCCTCGATGATGGTCTTGCGCATGAAGAGCTGCGGGGTGTTCAGCGTGAACGCCATCCTCCGGATCTCCAGGGCGTTCGTCGCGGGGTTGTCCGGGTTGGTCACCTGTATCCGCGAGACCACGAAACCCAGGGGAGAGAAGGTGAGGTCCGCATTGTCCACGTTCACCTCGGCCCCCACCAGAAAGGCCGTCGTCCGCTCGATCCCTCTGCGGACAAGGTCATCCACGAGCACGAGCCAGAAAAACGCCAGCAGGGCCGTCACCGCAACAAAGGCCAGGAGCCCTTTCCATCGTATCCACTTTCTCATATCACCCTCCCTAGTGCCTGCCGGGAAGAGACGCATAGATTTTGTAGAAGGTGCTCGCCCAGATCGCCTGAGCGAGCTTCGTTTTCTTCATCCACGCGAGAAATCGCTCGCGATACCGCACGATGCCCGCCCTGGCGAGAAAGAACACGGGCAGGAACAAAACGAGCGAGACAACGAAGCTGCCCATGACGATCGTGTTGTTGAACCTCGCGATCCTGAATACGGGCATGTTGTACATGCTTGTCCAGAGCCCTTCCAGGGACTGCGCCGAGAGCAGGGAAAGCCCCGCGGCATGGAACAGCGGGTCGAACAGATACGCCAGGCCCGAGAAGATCGCCAGCCCCAGCAGAAACGCGCTGAGGTTGACCCTGAGGACGAGCACCAGAAAGATCACAACGAGGTTGTGCAGGCTCATGAGCGGGGTCAAGCCCGCGATCATGGAAAGGGCGAACGCAAGGCTTATCTGTGAAGGATCCGCCTCGGAGTTCAGGACATTGAGCACCTTCGCCAGGGTGTACAGCATGTTCACCTCCTCTTTGAATCATCAACCCGCCGGACCGGACCGCCGGAACATTCATGGTGTCTCACCGCTGGTTCGACCCATTATCCGTTACCAGAATACCGGCAATATTTCACTATGGATTTTTCTGCGCGGCGTGGATGATTACACCGGTGTATCCGGGAATTCCTACCGCTTGGATGAGTCATTTTCCGGGGCCGGGGCAGGACTTTTGGAGGGTATGAAATCAGAACCCCCCCTATGGAAACAGCCGGCTCCCGCATGTTATTTTACGTTGCTGATTCTTATCAACAAAGGAGAACACCATGAATGAACTCCTGTTTTCATCGGGAACCAGTTACGAATATCCCCTCATTATCAAAAAGATCCTCACCTCGGCGCTGCGGTACGCTCCTGCCCGGACGATCTGCTACCGGGACGGGCTCACCTACACCTATACTACCCTGGAGGACAGAATCAAGCGTCTGGCAGGCACCCTGTCGGCGCTTGGCGTAAAAAAGGGCGATGTGGTCGGGATGGTCGACTACAATTCCCACCGTTTTCTGGAAAGCTACTTCGCCGTGCCCATGATGGGCGCGGTGCTCGCAACCTTCAACTGGCGGCAGGGAATCGACGAGTTCGGCCACACCATATCGCATGCCGCTCCCCGGGTCCTTATCGTGCATGAAGACTTTCTGTGCCTGCTCAAAAAAGTGAAGGACTCGCTCGAGCACGTGGATCACCTGGTGCTGATCACCGAGACCGATCACCCGGAAGAGCCGCTCTTTTCCTTCACGGGGGAGTACGAAGATCTGCTCGCCCAGGCCCCGCCGGGGTACGAGTTCGAGGACTTCGACGAGAACACCCCTGCCACGCTCTACTACACCTCGGGCACGACCGGCCTGCCCAAGGGCGTGTCGTTCACGCACCGGCAGATCGTTCTGCAGACGCTCTCCCTGGGGCTGACCCTGGGCTCGTATTCCTCGAAAATCCGGTTCTCGTCAAAAGACGTGTTCATGCCCCTGGTGCCCATGTGGAAGGAGCATGCATGGGGCCTGCCCTACCTGGCCACCATGCTGGGCGCACAGCAGGTATACACCGGCAAGTTCGAGATGGAGTGCATGCTCCATCTCTTCACGAAATACCGGATCACCTTCTCGGTGTGCGTGCCCACCGCGCTGCACATGATCCTGGAGCACCCCTATGCAAAAGAGCTGGACCTCTCTTCGTGCAAGCTCATCGTCACCGGGGCGCGCCTGTCGGAGAAGCTGGCCAAGATAGCGCTTTCGCGCGGCCTGCAGGTCACCTCTGCCTTCGGTCTGTCCGAGGCCTGCCCGCTCGTCTCCATGACGCATCTCAAGGGAGACCTCGATGGGCGCACCACCAAGAAAAAGATCGAGGTGCTCGCCAGCGCCGGGCTGCCGGCCCCCCTGGTGGATGTCGAAATCGCCGAGACCTCGGGGCACCTGAAGAAGACCGACAACCTGTCGCAGGGCCAGGTCATAATACGCTCTCCCTGGCTGGCCCGCGAATACCACCGCGACCCGAAAAAGACCATGAATCTCTGGAAGCATGGCTGGCTCTACACCGGCGATCTCGGTTTCATCGACAAGGACGGGTACATCCATGTCACGGATCGCGTCAGGAATGTCTCGAAAAGCGGCGGCGAATGGGTCTCCCACCTGAAGATCGAGAATCTGGTGAGAAAATACCCCGGGGTCAAAGACGCCGCCGTGGTCGCTGTCCCGGACGAGGTGTGGGGTGAGAGGCCGGCCGTATTCGTGGTGATCGACGATGCGCACGGGGCCACGGTGGACAGCGTCCAGATCGAGAAATTCATGCACTCCTTTGTCAGGACAGGCGATCTGCCCAAGTATGCGCTTCCCGACAGGTACCTGATCGTGGACGAGATCCCCAAGACCGAGGTACAGAAGATCGACGTGCGTGAAATCATGGAGCGCTACGGCGACCTGCTGTTCTCCGCGGGCTGAGGATCCCGGCCGGCCCGAGGCCCCTAAAGGCGCATGGTCTCCCGCGAGCCGCCCGGGCACTTGTGCACTTGAGAACCGCCCTGCCTTGAATATCCTTAATCATAAACAATGGCGCGGGGTTTCCTGCCGATTCCCGGACGCCTATGAAAAGAGAGCCGTATGGACGTACCCACGATATTCGACCCCTATCCGGCCGGTCCGGATATCGAGGTTCTGCCTTCGTATTTTCCCATACCGGGCTATGGCTTGCTTCCGGTCAATGCCTTCGTGCTCAAGTCCCGCGAGCCGGTCCTGGTAGATACAGGGCTGTGGGCCTTAAGCGACGAGTTCATGAAAAACCTCTCTTCGGTGATCGATCCTGACGACCTCAGGTGGCTGTGGCTCACCCACAACGACCAGGACCATATCGGGAGCCTCCACCGGATGCTCGAGGCAGCTCCCCGGCTCAAGGTCGTCACCACCTATCTCGGCCTGGGCAAGATGAGCCTGTTCAGGCCTCTTCCCCTCAATCGGGTTCACCTGCTCAACCCCGGGCAGAGCATCGACGTGGGCGGCAGAAGGCTCACCTCGGTGAGGCCTCCCACCTACGACGCCCCCGAGACCACCGGCCTGTACGATCACAAGACTTCCACCTTCTTCAGCGCTGACTGCTTCGGTGCGCTGATGTCCGAACCAGCAGGCGGCGCGGAAGATATCGGGTCGAGCAGGCTCAAAGACGGCATGGTCTTCTGGACCAGGGTGGACTCGCCCTGGCTGCACACGATCGACAGAGACGGGTTTGCGAAGACGATCAGCTATTTCTACGGGCTCTCTCCCGGGACCATCCTGAGCAGCCACCTCCCGGCGGCCCATGGCATGGCCGACGAGCTGCTCCAGTATATCGCGCTCGTGCCCGACGAAGTGCCCTTTGTAGGGCCGGATCAAAAGGCCTTTGCAGCGATGATGGGATGAGAAAAAACCCTCTGCCCGACTTCCTCAGGAGTCAGACTGCGCGGGGCATCACGGCTCGCGCCGCAACGACGGGGCTTCCGGCACGCCGGGCCGGCGGTCCATCCGGCCTATCCCATCACCCACCGAAGCAGCGCCATCACGATCACGCCCCCTGCCACGGTCTTGATCAGGCTCTTCGTGCGCACCGCGATCAGCAGCACCGGGACAACGGCGACCATGGTAAGGTTCTCGGGCGGCCACGATAGCCTGCCCTCGGGCATGGCGACCGCCTGCGCCAGCAGGGCCGACAGCACCGCGACGGGAACGAACTCCAGCCAGCGCACGACCCTCCCGGGCAGGGTGATGCGGCTGAGCAGCACCAGGGGCGCGATGCGCGGGATGAGCGTGACGATCGCAGCCCCGAGTATGATCAGGAGCACCTGGGTCCGCATCATACCCTAAACCGCCCTTTCTTCCAGGACCATGCCCACGGTCGCGGCCGTGAGCGTGGCCGCGATGATGGCCCAGCTCGCCGGAACGACCAGCGATGCGCACAGGGCGACCCCGCCTCCGACGGCTGCCGCGGCGACTGCGGGCATCCATGTGGGCCGGTTATTGATCTGCAGGATCAGGAGTGCGGCAAACATGGCCGCAAGCGCGAAGTCGAAACCCAGTGCCCGGATGTCCGTGATCGCGCTGCCCAGAACAGCGCCCGCGGTGGTGCACACAATCCATGTGGCGTGAGATATGTTGTTGATGCCCAGGAACCAGCCCGCTCGGGCGGGCACGCCCTGCCCGAGCCGGCTCGACGCTACGGCGAATGTCTCGTCGGTGAGCTCCGCGCCGATCAGGGCGTTCTGCCACAACTTCAAGTGGCGCACGTGGGGGGAGATGGCGGCGCTGTAAAGGAGATGGCGCACATTGACCAGGAAGATGGTCACGATAATGGCCGAGGCCGGCACGCCCGCGGCGATGAGCCCGACCGTGACAAACTGGGCTGAGCCCGCATACAGGATCAGCGACATGACCGCGACCTCGGGCACCGTGATGCCCGCCGTCTTGGCGACCACCCCGAACGCGAGCCCGATGGCGAGATACCCCATGATTACGGGAACCGCGTCCTTGACGCCCTCGGCATAGCCTCTGCCCACGGTTGTCTGTCGGGCATCGGGAAGATCCGTATCCGGAGTGTTCGTACTGTTGGTCGCCTGCCTGCTGTCTCTCATATGCCCTGCTCTTTTTTCAGGGGCACACTTATAGCACAAAACAGGCGTGGAGCCAGCAGGTTTCTAACCCGAATCCCGCCTGAAGGGGATGTGTGATGCTACCCGGCGGCGGCCTTGTTCGCAAAGAGATGCGGCCTGCCGGCGAAAAACGGGCTCTGCTGCTCGGCCATCCGGTTCATGGCCCTGTTGATGAAGGGGATGAACCTCTGCGCGGCCCGTGAGTTGCCTTCGGTGTTGGGACGGTCCCGCCTGCCGATGCGCGTGGGGTATCGGAGCCAGTTGGATACGCCGTCGGCGGTGAGGATGTCATAGTAGTCGAAGACCACCACGTTCATCAGCGGATAGCCGTGCAGCCACCCGGAATAGAAGTGCTTCAGCCAGTTGTTGAACGAGCGTATCCGCTTGCCCACCTCTTCGGTGGCGGCCTGGTCCGGTTTTCCCAGAATGCGTCCGACAATCCCCTTCGTTGACTCGGGTCTCACCAGAGGCGGTGCGGTGACGGCGACGAACAGGGTGTCCGGCTCCTTCCGGAAATGATCCAGGAGTGCCCTATATGCCGCCTTGTAGTTTGCCACGGTCTTTTTCCAGGAATCGGGGTTGCCGGGCTCGATCCCCTCATCATCGATCCAGCTGGCGGAAGACGCCGGCTGAAACACGACCACCCGGTTCCTGGTGTCGTCGCTGAAGAGTTTGTCCTGATGCCGGGTGGCGAGAATCCTTTTCATCTGGTCGCGGAATCTCCGGTTCCACTGGCAGACATTGGTGCCCGCCGCGATCTTCGACCCGTCTGCTGCTTCGTGGGTCACGTAGTTGTTCTGCGAGAGCAGGGTCCTGAGCCCTCCCCCGTTCGGGTGGCTTCTCAGGATTTCGGACTCTCCGATGGTTCTGCCCGGGTTTGCCATGAGCTCGCCTCCCACCGAGTCGTGGATAAAGAGCAGGTCCACGGATCTGGCGGGTTTGGCTTCCGAATAGGCCGTGAGGTCGAGTTCTCTGATGTCCATGTCCCTTGTGTGCAAAAACGCTGCCGCGAGTGAAAAGCGCGGATACGATTCTGCTGCCCTTGGCCACCGGTTCAAAGGCCGATCAACGGTGCGAACCTCTGAGGACAAGCATTAGCCCCAGTTGATGCGGCAAGCTTATACGGGAATGTGTCCCTTCCTTCTCAGTCCTTAAGTAGCGGACGCGAAGGAGGATTCAACCAGGAAGGCTGCATCTTCTGGGGATAAAGGGAAGCAGAATCGTGATGACCGGGGCGCGTGATCACCGGGTATGGAGACCGTGTTCATGGTCGCAGGGGATGGCGAGGGCCGGATCATGCCTTCGGCCTGCGGCCTCTGTACTGCCTGTGCGCCTGGTCCATGCCCACCTCCCCTCCTGAATACCGGGAGCTTGCAGATGCATATTCCCACGACTTGCGCAGAAAAGACAGCAGCGCTTCTCCCCTTCGACCGGTGACAGAATCCGCACTTTTTATTACCAGAAGGTAGTCTGTTTTCCCTTTTCGTTATCGTAACAAAACATTCCCCAAAAGGAGAGGGGCTCCGGCCGATTCCCTTTCAAGCCTCTCCTGTCCGGGGCCAGACGTCTTCACCTCTGCTTTTTTATCAACCCCTTGAACCAGGCGTAATCCACCATCCGGCTGAAGGCATAGAGTGCCCGTTCAGGGGTCGGATAGGCAGGGACGCCGAGCCGGAGAAAGCCCTCATGGATGTGCAGCATCTCTTTTCTCGTGCCGCCGTAATAGCTGACGAACACCGGCTTGCCGGGATGGGCCTCGATGATATCGGCAAAGGCCTCGCCGATGTCGAAGATCGACTCGGGCATGAGCACGAAGACGATCAGAAGCGCGTCGATATCCTGCTGATCGAGCAGGCTTCTTGCGATGTGGCTCATGGTCTTTTTCGAGCCGTGCTGCTCCGCTCCGGACCAGACATCCACCGGATTGCGCACCGGTGCCCAGGCCGGTATGATCTGCCGAAGCTTGCTCAGGGTGGCTGGTCTGAGCGGGGGAATCTCGATGCCCAGCTCTTCGGCCGCGTCCGTGGCCACCACGCACCCCATGCCCGTGATGGAGAGCACTCCCATGCGGTTGCCGCGCGGCAGGGGCAGCGACTCGAACGCGGAGAGCGTGTCGAAAAAGGCCTCGGAGTCGCGCACCCGCACCAGTCCGGTCCTGCGGCAGACCGCGTCGAATACGACATCCGAGCCGGCCAGGGACCCGGTGTGCGAGGCTACGGCTGCAGCCCCGGCCTCGCTCCGCCCGGATTTCGCGACTACAACAGGCTTTTTGCAGCAGGCAGATGCCGCGGCCCTGATAAACCGCCCGCCGTCAGCGACGCCCTCGAGGTACATGCCGATCGTGGTGGTCTGATCGTCTCCAGCGAGATATTCCAGGAGATCGCTCTCGTTGATATCGGCCTTGTTGCCGATGGATGCCACCTTGGCGATCCCGAACGGCCTGAAATCAGCGATCCAGCGTCCCCAGCCCGAGGAGAAAACCCCGGACTGCCCGATGAGCGACACCCCTCCCGGCCGAATCCGTTCGAGCCCTACGATGGGGGTGGCGACACCTGCCCGGGGGTTGATGGTGCCGATGCTGTTGGGGCCCATGAGCCTCATCCCATCCGCGCGGGTGCGCGCGGCAAGTTCTTTCTGCTCTGCCAGTCCGGATTCACCGGCGTCCGAGTAGCCCCCGGTGCTCAGGATGAGGCTCCGCACGCCCTTGGCCGCGCAGTCTTTCACGGCCTCCGGCACGGCCGCTTTGGGGATCACGAACATGGCGAGGTCGACCGGGCCGGGTACCTCGCTCACCCTGGCGTAGGCCTTCATGCCGAGGATCTCGTCCGCACCCGGGTTGATGGGGTATATCCTGCCCTCAAAACCGGCCTTGAGCAGGTTCCGAAGGATGATGTTTCCACCCTTGCCCGGGGTCTTGGATGCGCCGACGAGCGCGATCGAGCCCGGGTTGAAAAATGGATCGACCGTACCTGCGGCCGGGGCCTTCACCTTCCGGGCACGCGGTTTCCCGTTGCAGCGGACGAGCGCGTCCACGGCCAGCGCGCCGTTTTCGCGGGCGATCAATGGATTCACGTCGATCTCGACTATGTCGTGCCGTTTCGCGACGAGCCTGGAGAGCGCCTGCAACGCCCGGGCAACCGAGTCGATATCGACGGGCGGCCGGGACCGGTATCCCTGCAGAAGGGGGGCGCCCTTCAGGCGCATGAGCATGGCGCGGGCAGTCTTCAGGCTCACGGGCGCGATCTCCACGGCCGTGTCACGGAAGATCTCGGTAAAGATGCCCCCGATCCCGGCCAGGACAACCGGCCCGAAAACCGGGTCGCGCCTCGCGCCCAGGATGATCTCGACACCCGGCCCCGCCATCTTCTGCACCAGGAGCCTGGGATCCGCGCCGTCGAACCTGGCAAGGATATCCCGGGCCACCGCTGTCAGTGCCTGCCTGTCGGAGACATTCAGCACGACCCCGTTCTGCTCCGTCTTGTGGAGCACCTTTTCCGAGCAGACCTTGAGGGCCACGGGAAACCCCAGCTTTTCAGCCGCCTCTACAGCCTCAGCATCGTCTGCAGCGAGGATCTGATCCACCACGGGGATCCCCCATTCCCTGAGCAGAAGCGCTCCCTCATACTCGTTCTTTACAGCGATATGTTCTGTTTCCAAGGATGTCTCTCCATAAAGATTTTTAATATCATCAGTCACATACCAGAACCATGCCCTGGTAGACAATACCAATACCCTGCAACCCTGTCACGCATATGACCGGACAGCCTCGGTCCGGCAGGCGGCCTGCCCTCACTCCGGGCGGGCAGGCTGCCGGGAGTGGATGAACCGGTAGAAAATCGCCCCTGCCAGGGCAAGGGGGATCAGGTTGGCGAAAAACATGGCCCGGTACCCGGCAGCTTCTGCCACGTGGCCCCAGAGAATCGTTCCCAGGCCGATGCCCAGGTCGATCGAGATCATGTAGGTGCCGGTGGCTGCTCCGCGCCTGTTTGCCGGAACATACCGCACGGCCAGGGCCTGCAGCGTGGGAATGAAGAAGCCGAACCCTGCGCCGAGCAGCGCCCCGGTGAGGATGAACCCGCCCATGGTGTGTGTCAGGCCCACGGTCACCAGACCGAGAAACACTGCCAGGTGAGCGATGAGCAGGATCCTCATGGCGCCGCCTCTGTCCGCCCAGCGACCGGAGAGAGGCCGGGTGACCAGCATGACCAGGGCAAGGGCGGTGAAAAAGGGACCGATATTGGTGATCCCCTGCTCGGCCGCGTACAGGGCGATGAAGGACATCACGGCCCCGAACACGACCGAGAGGGAAAACATCACCCCGGACGCCGGCAGGGCTGCCTTTTCCAGCAGGCCGGTCAGGATTCTCCCGGATGGGCCGGGTGGACCACCGCCAGGCGGGCCGCCTGCTTGATCGTGCGTGCTCCGTACGAGCAGGCTGCTGCTCAAGGACAGTATCGCAAGCATCACGACCGTAAAGAACAGCATAGAAAACCCGAACCGGTGAATCAGCCAGAAACCGATCATGGGGGTTATCGCCATGGAGAAGGACGACGTGAGCCCGAAGTATCCGATTCCCTCGCTGAAACGCGCAGCGGGCAGGGTGTCGATCACCATGGTGCCGATTGCCGTGCCCACCATACCGAAGGCCAGACCGTGAAAACCCCGCACAGCCGTCAGGAGCGAAACATCGCCCGCAAAGCGGTAGAGCGCGGTAGCGATCAGCGCGAGCAGCAGGGCCAGGATCGTGGTCTTCTTCCGGCCCCATTGATCTACAAGCGCGCCCGCAACTGGCCGCATGACCATGGCGCCGACGGTGTAGGCGGCCATCACGTATCCCACGTCTCTCCTGTTGCCGCCGATGTGCAGCAGATACAGGGGCAGGGTGGGCGTGAGCATGTGCGAACTCATGAACAGGGCCATGTTGGCCGAGCACAGCGAGGTAAAATCCCTGGTCCAGATGGTTGCAGTTTTTTCAGATGCCATGGTGCCTTCTTCCTGTTACATGCCGTGGCAACAAATCGTTCCCGGCTCGGGGAGAGACCGGATCTATAGCGCACAGTGCTTGTTGCCGCTGCGCACCGAATCATGCCCGTGGGCTCGCCGGGGATCCGGCAAAGCCATGGAGCGAGACCTTTTCCACCTCATAGCATGACGGTTCAGATCCTGAAGTGTCGTAACACTCCTGCCCTGGCCCGTCAATGGGTGGAGAAATCCCGCGTCTCTTACGGGCTGTTCGGTTATGATGCAAGCCTGCGGCGCGGGTGGACCAGTCCTGTGTGATCGTGTATGGAAAAAGTTTTTCGATAGTGAGGATCAGGCCGTCCTTCAGACAGGCCCGGAGAGCCAGGACGAGCCCGGAGCCGGAGGAGGCTTGATCAGGGCACCTGATAAAGCCTTTTCGTGAACCTGAGTCCGGTGTCCATGTAGCCGATGTGCCGGTAGAACCCGTGGGAATCCTTCCGCCGGCTGCTGCTGGTGAGAACGACCAGAAGGGCGCCCTGGCCTGCCAGCCAGGATTCCACCCTGTCGATCAGCATCTTTCCGATCCCGCGCCCCCGCCATTTTTCATCGACGACGAGCGCGGTCAGCCTCCCGTACATGCCGGTGAATTCGAGAGAACGCCCGAGATAGACCCCGACGAGCCCGACGACCTCGCCTTGCGCCTCTGCGACAAAGGTCTTGTATTCCTGCAGGGTAGACAGGGTCTCGATCCTTCCCGTCATCTCCTCGGCTGAAGCAGGATACCCCAGTTGGGAGAAGAGCGAGGCTACGGCCTGTGCGTCACCCGATCCAGCTTCCCGTATGATATATCCTTTCGCAGCATCCATTCCGCACGAACTCTCCGATGGTCTCCACAATGAATAATGACATCCGGATCGGGTAAATCAATGGGACTCTTTTGGGGGACGTCCGTGAAATTTGGACATTTGGACATTCAAGCCATCTTGCTTCCGGCGATCCAAGGGCGGTTCATGGCGAGAGCAGGGCTTCTTCATTCCCGTCTTCTTCAACGACCGCCCTGCCCCGCGCCACTGATTTACTGATGGCCGACGGGGTGAGATTCAAACGCATGCCGACCTCAACACAACTCAGCTGTAATATTCTTACGGCAAGATAACAGAAGACCGCCCGGGCCCGTGCTGTCTTCCTTCCTTTGCCCCTATTTCCAAGGTCTTCTCCTGCTATCTCATAGTACCGGGCTGTGCTTGCCAGAAGACGCTCCATATCGATTCCCCGGCTGGCAAAACGGGTCTTTTTTTCATAACTGTCCGAGGCCTTGGCAATCACTCTCTCGACGAATTCACTGCTTCCCAGTATCCTTTCATCCCCTTTTATCCTCGCATCGCCCTTCCGATGGGCTTTGAGCGCCGACCAGCCACCTGCTGATCTCAGGAGCCCTCCTCCGGTAAGTTCCAGCTGCCTGCCCAGCTGAACGCCCTCTGCTACAAACGATTCATACCGCAGCCTGGCCTGTGACATCTTCTCTGAAAATAAAGCGAGTACTGACCGGTCATCCTGCCATTCACACTCGCTCATGCCCATCAGTACCGAGTGACCGCTGTAGCGATACCGCCTCAGCGCCTCGACATCTTCCACCATGCCCGCCCGCAGTGGATTGAGATGGATATATCTCACCAACTGGAGCAGATATGTGTCCTGCTCGCATAAAATAGACTTGTACCGGTTCTGAAACAGCGGCCCGTGGCGTTTGTATCGGCGGTTGAAGTGCTGGGCATACCCGGTCAGCAGCCTCCGCATTACGGTGGATATGGGCTCTGCACCCGTTTGGAGCAACAGGTGCACATGGTTGCTCATCAAAACCCAGGCAAGGCAACCGGTCTGAGTGTCAAGCAAAATATTCCCGAACCGATCGATGAATGCCCGTCTGTCATGATCGTCTCTGAATATCTCGCTCCCCTCGATCCCCCGGATGATGATATGGTGCAATGCACCTGCAGCATCTATTCGAGATTTCCTCGGCATGGCAGAAAAAATAATCTCGAGATCAAGAATGTCAATATTTCACGGACGTCCCCACTGTTTTTATCTCATCGCGGAGCGTTATTGTTAAGTAGTATGTACCGGGCGGATCAGCCCAGGCTTAAACCCGGTGAAGCATCGTCGCGCGTGATTGGTGATGTCCGGACAAGGGGGGTGAGCGGCATGGCATCGAAATGGAATCCGGTCGGTTGGTTCGAGATTCCCGTGAACGATTTTGAACGGGCACGGGGATTCTACGAGCATGTCTTCGAGATCGGCCTCGAAGAACATCAGGTGGGGCCTTTCCGGATGGCCTGGTTCCCGATGCGGCCGGATGCCATCGGCGCAGCGGGGTCACTGGTAAAAGGCGAGGGGTATGTCCCGGCTGACACGGGTGTGCTCGTCTACTTTACCGCTCCGGATATCAATGCCACACTGGCCCGTGTGGAAGCACAAGGCGGAACAGTTCTCGTTCCGAAAAAGAGTATCGGAGAATACGGGTTCATCGGCATATTCAAGGACAGTGAAGGCAACCGGGTTGGAATCCATTCACGAACATGAGAGTCCCTGACCGGTCTGCCGGTGCCAGGGAAGGCATTCCTTACCGCATACTGGGGCGCACCGGCGAGAAGGTCTCCATCATCGGTCTGGGCGGATCTCATATCGGCATGCAGCCAAGCGAGCAGGAGAGCATCCGCATCATCCGCACCGCGATCGACAACGGGGTGAACTTTCTCGACAACTCCTGGGACTATCATGACGGGCAGAGCGAAATCCGAATGGGCAAGGCATTGCGTGACGGTTACCGGCACAAGGCCTTTCTGATGACCAAGTTCGACGGCCGCACCAGAGAATCGGCTGCGCGGCAGATCGACGAATCGTTGCGCCGCCTCAAGACCGACTATGTCGATCTCATCCAGTTCCATGAGATCATCCGGATGGAAGACCCTGAGCGCATCTTTTCGCAGGGCGGCGCCCTGGATGCCGCACTCAAGGCGCAGGAGTCCGGCAAGGCGCGGTACATCGGGTTCACCGGGCACAAGAGCCCGGATATTCATCTGAGGATGATGGAGCTCGCAAATGAGAGCGGCTTTCGATTCGACACCGTACAGATGCCGCTGAACGTGATGGACGCCCACTACGACAGCTTTGAGAAACGGGTTTTGCCGGTGCTGGTGAAAGAAGAGATCGGCGTGCTCGGCATGAAATCCCTGGGCGGTCAGATCATCCTGGAAAGCACTGTCGTGACCCCTGTCGAATGCCTGCACTACGTCATGAACCTGCCGGCCAGCGTCGTCATCACCGGCTGCGACAGTCTCCCGATACTCGAACAGGCGCTCGGGGCGGCGAGAAGCTTCAGACCCATGGACAAGGACGAGATCTCGGCCCTTCTCGCAAAGACGGCGCCGGCTGCAGACCAGGGCCGGTTAGAGCTCTACAAGTCATCCGACATCTTCGACAGCACCCGCAGAAACCCGCAGTGGCTGGGATGATAAGGTATTGAGCAGGAAAGCAGCTGTCGAGTGAGCTGCATTGCTTTCCCGATCATCTCCCCCTGCCGGATACGACGGACGCTGCAGGAGCGCTTAGCGGTATCATTCCGATAACGAGCCATCCTTTCTATTCGCCAGGAAAAAATCAAACCCAATATTTCCGGAGGAAAATAATCATGCCTGAAAAAACCAGTATGGATACCATGCATCAGGGACTGAACATGAGCAGAAACCCCAGGGAAGCCCGGGATAGAAGCCAGCAGGGTCCGCCTCCTCCCCAGAAACAGAACTGGCCGGGCCATGAAAAAGACCTGAATCCGCCTGCAGATCATGGAGAAATGACCTACAAGGGCGGCGGGAAGCTCGAAGGGCTCAAGACCCTCATCACCGGAGGAGACAGCGGGATCGGACGCGCAGTGGCCATTGCCTTTGCCCGGGAGGGGGCGGACGTGGCCATCGCCTATTATGACGAGGACGACGACGCCCAGGAGACGCTCAGGTGGGTGAACGATGCAGGACAGAAGGGCATCGGTATAGCCGGAGACGTCCAGAAGCATGAGGACTGCGCCAGGATCGTGGACCAGACGGTGCGCGACCTCGGCGGGCTGAATGTGCTGGTCAACAATGCAGCCTATCAGAGAGAGGCTGCGAACTTTGTCGACATACCGCCTGAGCAGGTAGAGCAGACGGTCCGGACCAATCTGATCGGCTATATCTGGATGGCGCAGAATGCGCTCAGGTACATGAAGGCCGGGGACACCATCATCAACACAGGCTCCATCACCGGCCTGTCAGGCCTGCCCGTCCTCGTGGACTACTCGGCCACCAAGGGCGGGATACACATCTTTACCAAGGCCCTTGCCCAGGAGCTCTCCGGAAAGGGCATCCGGGTCAACTGCGTGGCACCCGGCAGCGTCTGGACTCCCCTGATCCCGTCAACCCTTTCCACCGATTACGTCGGGCAGTTCGGCGACAGCTCGCTCTGGAAACGCCCGACCCAGCCGGCCGAGCTGGCGCCGTTCTATGTCTTCCTGGCTTCCGCGGATTCGCGCTACTGCACCGGCGAGATCATGGCGCCCACCGGCACCCAGGAGACCTCGCGCTGAGCGGGCGCTGCAGGTGCATATCCGCCGGGAGAAGGCCTCGAGGGTTTTGCATGAGCCAGGGTATGGGGGGAGGGCATGAGGTGCGCCGCAGGAGCCGTGCAGGGAGATTGTTATGTGCATGGGGAGGCTTTTTTTAGTGCCTGTCGCCAATAACCCGCCCCGGGCCTGACAACCGTGGTTATGGCCGAAAAGGCTCGTGTCTTGCTGTTTCGGGTTGCCGGATTCGGAAGCCGGTTCTCAAAACCGGTTGTACAGGGTCCGGAGGCCGGACATCTGTTCGATGGATATCCGGCCTCCGGCCCAGACTCACTCAACCGACTTCGAGAGCTGGAGTATCTCCAGCGGCATCGTGATGCCCAAAGGATCCAGCACACTGGTATCGACCATGATGGTGAGATCATCCTGCCTGAGGATGGGCAGAGAATCGGGGCTCACGCCTTCCTTGAGAATCTTCACCGAATGCTGTGCAGCCAGCACGCCCATGGTGGTGAACTCGGAACCGATATACAAAGCCGCACCCGGGCACTTGAAATGCATGAAACTGATGACCGGCACCTTTTTCTCCAGAGACACGGCGGCAAGCTCCTTGGCAGGCTCGTTGTCTCTCATGCCGTAGTAGGTGTCCAGAGGAACGATGAAGGCCTGAGCGCCTTTGTCGATCAGTTCGTGGAGGGCGGGTTCGATGGAGTCGTTCTTGGCGACCTGTTTGGCCACAATGGTATAGCCTACCGCAGGTCCTTCTTTCTTCGTCATCTCGGTATGGGCGACAGCATTGTCGTCATCGCTGTGCACGATTCCGATGGTCTTCACCGAGGGAAAGGCCAGCTTCACGATGCTCAGGGCATCCCGGATGTTCATGTAGAGGGTGGTTCCGGTGAAGCCCGGCCCTGCTTCCGTGAGCGACTTGCACCCGGCTGTTTCCGGAATGGCCACGTTTGTGAACACCAGGGGCACACCGGCCGAGATGATCGCATCTTTTGCATACTTGGTGGCGGGAGTGCCGATGGTTACGGCCAGGTCGGGTTTCAGACCGGCTATCCTCGATGCCTCGCTTTTGATCCGCATGAGCACGCCGAGCTTTTTCCACAACCCGGCCTTTTCCAGGTCGAAATCGATGATCGCTCGATTTATGACCAGATTCTTGCCCTGTACCAGACCGTTCTTCGCCAGCTCATCCACAAAGAAATCATAGGTCAGCTGGAACGGTGCCACTGCAGCAACCTGCAGAACTTCCACCGTATACACCCTGTCCTGAGCAAAACCCGTCAGGGCTGCAAACAGAAAAACAAAAGCACAGACCCCTATCTTCAGAAAATGCTTCATAGCTGTTATCCCCCTTCTACAGAAATTCCAGATGTTGATATAGCTATCGGTAATATCAACCCGAACGATTAATCGGGGACGGGTTCACATTTCGCTGCCCGATTCTTCACCCCTTGATCTCTGCACACAGCAAAACCCTTTATTCTTCCCAGACACAATGTCTTCCCCTGCAAGGGGCTCCATAAGTTCATGTCGAATTCTCACCACGCGAAAAGTCAAAGACACGAGACGAAGACCTTTTAGACGCTCCCTGCTTCTCCCTCCCTGCCAGAATGTCCAAATTTCACGGACGTCCCCTGTTTTTACCGGACGAATTTGGCCGGCTTTGCGATGTTTGCCAGTGCATCGGGAAAGGTCAGCCCCAGCCGCTCGACCGTTGCCGGATCGGTAAAGATGAAAAGCTCGTCCTGTTTCAGGATGGGAAGGTCCTCGGGCTTTTTCCCCTCAAGGAGGATCTGCGCTGCCTGTTTTCCCGAGAGCCCGCCTACATACTTGAAGTCCGGTCCGATGTATAATACTGCACCGGCAATGGGGTAATTCATGTATGCAAACAGAGGCAGATTGTTCTCACGGGCGAAATTCAGAATATCCTTGCCGGCAAGGCTGTCCTTCAGGCCATAGTACGTATCCAGGGGAACGCCGATGCAGTCTCCGGCGGCCAACAGCTCTGCCGCGACGGGTTTGACCGGGTCGGATTTCTTTACCTGTTTGGTCACGATGGTGAACTCCAGCAGAGAGGCCTTTTTCTGCGATTCCTCGGCAAAGGCTATGGCATTGTCGTCATCGCTGTGGATCATTCCCATCAGTTTTATGTCGGGAACAGCTATTTGGGACAGGGTCAACAGGGCAAGGGGATCAAGATACAGGGTGGCCCCGGTGAAGCCGACATCTGGAACTTCCTGTGACTTGCATCCCACGACAACCGGGTTGGCAACCGCGCTGAAAACAGGCGGGATACCTGTTTCGCCAGCTCTTCCAGAAAACCGCTGTACGCCATATCGAAGAGATCGATGTTTGAGACCTGCAGCACCTCGATATAAAACTGCTGGTCGGCGAAATCTGGTTGAACCGGAGCAAATACAAGTAAAAAGGTAAAGATGATTTTCTTCATGTTACGCCCCTCCATCATAATATAAATACTCAAGTCACTATTATTTTGACAAATAATCAAAATATCTTTATCTTATATCTGACAAGATGTTCAGAGAGTCGACCGGTAAAAAGTAATCTCTTCAAATGGGTGAAGTCTGAGACAGGTCGCATTCCTGCCCGGTTTCGCTTTCATCCAGCAGCTTGCACAAGGGGGCATCACGCCCTGGCGAGGACCTTTCGGACGGTCCCGGCCAGAGTCACCAGGTCCAGGGGCTTCTGGAGATATTCACGGATCCCCAGGTTCCGGGCGTCATCCGCGGTAAATTGATCGCTGTACCCGGTGCAGATGATGACGGGAATATCAAGGCGGATACGCGTGAGCTCGGCGGCCAGCCTGTCACCCGTCATACCCGGCATGGTCAGATCGGTGATCACAAGATCGAACCCCGCAGGGTTCTCGCTGAAGAGGGCCAGGGCCTCCATACTGCTCGTCTTCGCGATGACCTCGTATCCCAGCATGCCCAGCATGTTCTCCGCCAGCGATGCAATGGCTGACTCGTCATCGACGAACAGGACCCTTCCCGTCCCCGCAGGGTGATTGACTGCTTCCTCCGGCTCCATACAATCCTCGCCCGAGACGGTCCCGGGGAGATACATATCGAAGGTGGTCCCTTCTCCGGGCAAACTCGAGCATACAATAGATCCCCCATGGCTTTTCACGATCCCGTGAACCACGGCCAGTCCGAGGCCTGTCCCGCGGCCCACTCTCTTGGTGGTAAAGTACGGGTCGTAAATGCGCGCCATGATTTCAGGCGGTATGCCATGGCCGTTGTCTTTGACAGAGAGTTTCGCGTAGCTGCCGGTAGAAAGATCCTGGCCTGGCTCTGCGGCACCCTCTTCCACCAGCACCTTATCCAGGCTCACCTCGATCACGCCGCCGGTTTTTTCCATGGCGTCTGCAGCATTGGAACAAAGGTTCATGATCACCTGATGGATCTGGGTGGAATCGGCCATGACCATGCATGAACCCGGCAGGTGCCTGCGAATCTCGATGGTCGAAGGCAGGATCGATTGCAGCATCTTCAGAGACTCCCCGGCTACGGCCCCGAGGTCCACGGGCAGGTATCTGGTTTCGCTCTTGCGGCTGAAGGCGAGGATCTGATTCACGAGCCCCTTGGCGCGTTCACTTGCCTTGAGCACCTCGCCGAGCTCTTTTCTCACCCTCTCAGGATTATCGGCATCGTGCCGTGCGAGCTCGGCAAACCCGATGATTGCCGAGAGGATGTTGTTGAAGTCATGGGCAATCCCGCCTGCCAGCGTCCCGATGGATTCCATCTTCTGAGACTGGATGAGCCGGGCCTCAAGCGTCTTTCTCTCCTCCTCGGCCAGCCTGCGCTCGGTAATGTCGCGGGTCACGCCCTGATAGCCCTCCAGCTCTCCATCCTTGCCGAAGATTGCGCTGGTAAGCACCTCGGTCAGGATGACAACCCCGTCCTTACGCATGACTTCGAGCTCGAAGACCGGGTTTGCGGATATGCCGGTCTCCCGGACGCGGTCCATCATGGCAAGGATGTTCTCGATGACATGCGGAGGCGTATCCGGGGCGAGGAGGCGGAACATCGAGCTCCCGGTGAGCTCCTCCCGGGTGTAACCGCTCATCTGCTCACAGGAAGGGCTGACATAGGTAAACACCATGTCGGGTGTCGCCTGCCAGATGACATCCCTCATCTTCTCGGCCAGGAGGTGGAACCTGGTCTCGCTCTGACACAGCGTTTCCCTGGCCTTCTTGTTCCGGGCGATTATCCGCATCCCTTACTCTCCATGCAGCGGTCTCTTTGCTGTGGTATCCTGCGAATACATGATCTCTTCTTCGTGAGGTCCGTCATTCCGGTGGCATCCAAGTATCCCCCACGGGCGCATCTACTGTCATCCCATGTCGATACATGCCGTCCTGTTCGGAAAATTCATGGTTTTTCTCAAGCATCCAAGAACATTTTCTCAAATCAGGGGAACTGTAGGAAGATTCAGATTTCACATATGCTCCCAGAAGTTGTGGGCGGATCCACATTTCGCCCATTTCCCCCGGCATCGCCCTGCGGGACAAAAAATGCGTAATATGAACCCTTCACGGTTTTCATGATTCCGGTTATGCCTTCAGCTTTCTGACATCCTTCACGAGCTTCTTGAACTTCAGGTACATATACGCTTCTTCCTCGTCCAGGGTTTTTACATCGAAGGAATATTTTTTCTGCATCACCTCGATGATATCCATGATCGTGCCCAGCTGGCTCCCGTACCCTGCGACCTCGGTGACGATTTTTGCCTCCAGCTCGGAGGTGCCTTTGATCTCGCGGGTGAACTGCAGCAGGGAAAAAGACCACGGCAGAATGTTCTGCCACGACGAGATACCAGGTCTTCCAGAAATGGATCAGAGACTCAGAGAAATCAAGCCATGGCTGGAGAAAAACCTCAGCCGGGTTTTCTGTCTTATCCATCGCTTCCATCGAATAAACTGACACCCCCCTCCCCTGCCCTCACTGCGACAGGATGACGGCCGGATACGGCCCGATGCCGGCATTGCCGTGGACCGCTCTTGATCCTTCCATCTATATCGCAGAGATAGCGCTGTCCGTCCCTCGCATCTGGCACGACAACAGACCGTAAGCCGTTCTCCCCGTCACTTATCCGGCGGCGTGTCTGGGTGCCGTCCTCATCAAAGAGCACGAGCTGAATATCGGTGTTCAGAAGTGCCCACAGCCGGAACATTATCCCGTCGCCCACAGGGTATACGCCAAATGCCTGCATCCTGTGCTGAGACAGATACCGGGTTGGGTCCGGACACATAAATATCTCCTTAAGCTATGAACATCAGCAGATACACACGAATCCCGGGCCGGTGGCATTGCCATGCACGCTGCAAACATGGCGGGAAGGTTTGTATGAAGAGGTGATTGTCCATGCATCCAGGTGCACTAGTTATCTATAGTAATTCCAAGACATACCTTGTCAAGGCTGCATGATCCCCCGCGGCCTGGTGCTGATGCTGCTGCCGGCTCGATAGCGTAACAGTACAGGCCCCTGAAACGCCGGTAAAAAAATGTGGCGGCCGGGTAGGAAGGAAGACCATCACCCATGAAACCGAACCTGAGAATTTATCCAGCTTCGTCGCCAACCGCTACGAGAAGGCCAGCACCATCCTGACCTCCAATAAGGCATTCACAGACTGGACCGAGCTCTTTCATGACCAGGTCATCGTTACAGCGATCCAAGGCACCCCACGCACACCCACGCATCCTTGTACACCGTATCAAACTCGGCGTCCGTCGCCCGGACCCGGATGTCGCCGGATCCTGAACCATCCTCCACCCGGATCATTCCGGTGGAAGGATCGATCATGGGTAGACAGGGTATTATCGGACGTTATGCCCACCATCCACCCGGGTCGATGATGGTCTGCAACAGAACCGTCAGTATAGATCCAGATATTCTTATGACAGGAAAGGCTACAATGTAAGAAATCCAACTATACAAAAATATTTTTATATGAAAACTCTTCTCTGATCTTCTGTGAATTTGTTTGCCTATTATGAACCCTATTGCGAAATGAACAAACACACATGAAATTAATGCGACAACGGCATTTTCTACAAACAATGTTACGATAAGAAATACCCAACTATTAGAAATCACCCAAAATAGGCAAAATCCATGCAATAGCTTTATGTCTAAATAACATATCAAGATGAACAACAACTCAATAAACCCATATAATAAGCCAAAGCATAACCCAGCCAATAAACCCTTATTACACCTTGTCTTTGACGTGACACCACAGAACAAATCCAAGTCTCCTCCTATTTAACAGTTATCCTTACAAATTCCTGTGTGCCGGGGCAATTCCTTTTCCCATTCTGAACATACCGGTTATGCCAATTCACAAAATCTGTTAACATGATTTCATCGAATTTATCAGAACGTTTACAAGGTGGATTCCCCCCACTTGCGTGGAGGCCACCCTTTATTCCAAGATATTCACCCCAATGACCTTTCCATTGAGCTGCATGGTACGGTAAAACCTTGAGTTCATAATCATTACTTGCCACAGAGTTTAGAGGTGCAGTCGAATCAGCTGAGACTTCATCTTCTCCGGATAGATAAACACGCGTCCAAGTATAAAATCCTGATATAGATATACCCTCTTCAAGTGATGCAGGAACAAAAGGCAGCATTGTCCCGAAAGTACCCTCTTTGAAGAACGTCGCATGGCTTCCAGCGCCAATATACAATTTTGGCCTGTGTCCGCTCAGTTGAACATAATCAACCCCTGCGGGATCATACTCTACGCCCTGCTTATTCAGTTCCGGCCTCGATGCATACCTGCCGGTCTTCGTGGGCAAGGTCTGCCCGGTATAATGCTGTGAGGCGGTAACTGATCTCAGCCAGGGTCTCCCCTTCATCTCCTCGCCAGGATCCATCTCGACCACCAGCATGGCCATCTCCCAATCACCCTCGTGGAAGGTCGTGTCTGTTCCTTCATGAATCCTATATGCTACCGCATTGTCGAATCTCCCCCTGACGGTTAGGGAATTCGTACTGTTTGAAACCACCTCAGACCAGTACCCGAACCCATTGTTGGGCCGGAAGATCAGTATCTTCCTCCCCAGCCATTCGTTCGGCCTCCAGCTCCTGGTACTGTTGGTTATCGTCGTGGTCTTTTCCTGATCGTTCGTCGTAACCTGGCTCACTCCCCCGGAATCATACCGGCAACAGTTCGCATTCCCGTTGATCCCGATGGGCGGGGTGCTCGATGGATAGAACATCCAGTACTGCAGGAACACCGCTGTCCGGTCTTCCGGAGTGCCGTCTATGTCTTCCACGATGGTCCTGGTGACGGCATGGGTATAAAGCGTGGGCGTCTCCTCTGCTGTTCCGCCAAACCCCCGCTTCCTCCAGTTCTCGGGATAATCTCCATACACATTCCCATCACTCGGGTCGTTGAGATCCATATAGTACCGCTCGTTATTGAACAATGCCATGACATCGGCCATATCGCCCGGTCCCGGTGAGATTATATGGAAATCAAAGGGGTCTCCCGGCAGAAAACCTCCAACAGGGCTGTCGTAGAACATGCGGTAGTGCTTGAGCATGATCTCCGTGCTCGCCGGCGGGCTGAACTCGGTGGCCTGCAAATAGATCTCGGGACGGAAGTACGACGAGAGCTCGTAGAGCCGGTGCTTGTCGCTCATGTACCACTGGCCCCCTTTAAGCACCCGCATCTGCACGTGCACGATCCCCTCGGGCAGGTTCGTCACATACTCGCCTGCCTCGTCCCTGCCGTCCCACTGCGCCTTAAGCTCAACACCGCCGGCCGCGGGCAGACCGTGCAGCTCTCGCTTGCGGACAAACCCGTCCTGCCCTTTCCAGGATATCTCCATCCTCACCGCTTCAACCTGCTCCCTGAGCCGGTAATATACATCCACGGGCACCGGCTTGCCGTTCGGGGTCATGTCAGCGCCCTCCCCGGCCACATAGCAGTCGTCGCTGTCCCTGCTCTCGTCTTGTGCGGTCTGAGGATCGTCGGCAAGCCCCTTGGAGAGCACCACCCTGTTGACGATCTCCACCAGCGGGATTGTCACCTTCCTCGTTGCACCCTTGGTGATCGTGCCCTTGACGTCATAGCCGAAGAGCACATTGACCGAGTCCGGCAGCACCGGCAGGGCCTGCCCGGGGCTGATGCGCGCAAACAGCAGCGGATGCGTCACCAGGACCTTGTCCTCACGGGCAAGCGCCAGGGTCTTCTCGTTTATCACCTCGCCCGCAAGGCTCTCCGAGCCCGCGACCACCGTCTCACCCTCACGGGAGGACGGGTCGGTCAGCTCAACCCGGTACACGGACGGATACGGGTGCTCGGTGCTGTCATAAAGCGACGCTACCTCGGTCCTGGGTATTCCTTCCTCTCCCGGATCAAGCTCCTTCTCCACCCGGATATAGTTGATCAGGGTCGGGCTCTCCTCTCCCCCGATCTCCACGGTGAGCGCTCCGTCCGTTACCGTCACCGGCACATCCTTCACCTGGTGCACCTCTCCCGGTGCGGTCGAGACGTTGTTCACCACCACCTCGCCCTCGACAACCACCCGGTGCGGACCGGCCGAGTACTGCGTGTCACCGCAGCCAAGGCTTACCCGGTAGGTATCCCCCGGCAGCTCCACCTCCCAGGTGCGCACCTCGGTGCCGCTCGCTATCGCGGTGTTCTCCTGCACCAGCCGGCCCACCTCCTCTCGGGATACCGCCGCTTTGGTCATGTCCGTGCCCCAGCCATAGCGCTTCTCGATACCCGCAATCCCCACGACGCGGCGGTTGCCGCCGTCGGCCACGTAAACATCCTCACCGTGGGCGGCAATGCCCGCGCCCACGGGCGCAAACATGAACTCACCGTGGCCCGAGCCGACCGAGCCGTACTCCCTGATAAACTCTCCTGCGGCGCTGAAAACCTGGATGCGCGAGTTGCCCAGGTCCACGACGTTGACCCTGCCCTGGCTGTCGATATCAACCTTGGAGGGCGAGATAAGCTCTCCCCTGCCGCTGCCTTGAGAGCCCCACCGGGTGGTGCAGGTACCGTCCGAAGCAAACACCTGGATACGGTGATTGCCCGCATCCGAGACATAGCAGTTCCCGGCCGCGTCAATTGCAATGCCTGAAGGCAACACGAACTGGGCCTCACCAAAACCCTGCGCACCCCACTTCGAGAGATACTCTCCTGTGGCACCAAACCGCTGCACACGGTGATTGCCCTGGTCCACCACGTAGACATCACCCGCGGCACCGGCCGCAACATCCACCGGCGAGTTGAACTGACCGTCACCAGTGCCGTTTTCCCCGAATTCCAGGAGGAACACCCCGGATGAGTCAAACACCTGGATGCGGTGATTGCCGCTGTCGGCAACGTAGATGCGCTCACCTGCACCCACACAGATCCCTTGGGGGTGGACAAACTCGCCCTGGCCCTGCCCGGGAGCACCCCATTCAAGCACAAACCCGCCCTCAGAGTCGAACTTCTGCACCCTTGCCTTGGCATAGTCGAGAACATAGGTGCAGCCCTGTGAATCAACCGCAAGGTCCACCGGCGTGCCGAACTCTCCCTCGACCACGCCCGATCCGGTCCAGGTCAGGCAGTGGAAGAGCTCGGTCACTTCCCCGGCCGCATGGCCGGAGTCCGTCTCTTCGGACTGGTACATTCCATACGTTATCGATACCAGGGCCTCAAATCATCCCCTCTCGACGAGGCCACGTACTCCTGCAACTTCTCGGAGCGCTCGAAGTACTGCTTCCGGATATTCACAGGCAGGTTCTTCGAAACCTCAACCATGAGTTCGTGCAATGACAGCTCCGCCCGCTCATCCTCGGGTATCTGCTCATAGGCCCGGTACATGCCATCAAACAGATCCGACTCCCGCCTCAGAGCCTCTACCTCTCCCTGATCCATCCGACCCGCTGCGTGCAGGATGGCAAACAGCGGCGGGGTCTTCTGCAGCTCTCCATATGAGATGCCGTCAAAGAACTGCACGCTCCCGTCACGCACGTATGCCTTTGCTATGCGCCCCCTGTCCGCCTCCTCCAGGCTCGCAAGGTGATCGATCAACAGCAGGATTCCCGGGGTGTACCTGATCTCGTCCCAGGTGAGCTCCTCCAAGATACGGTTATAAAAAACTTTTAGATCTTGCGATGCATACTTGTATAAATCATTCCTCAGACTAACTCTATAGCTCGCCATACTCTTAATTCCCGCATCACTCTGTAGAGGCCATTTAGCCCGCTCCTCTGGAGTTGACGTCGTGGCCTTGAACGATTTCGGAGGTGGGCCATGATAGGTAACCGTGTTCGATATCTCTATGGGTTGTTTATTATCGACCTCTTCCAGTGCCCATTGCGATCGGTACTCCAGTGTGCTCACCGAGGCGTCCGGGGCCAGTATTTGAATCACAGACGTACCTTTCATGACGTTATTCCCGATAAGATGCCCGGACAAAATAACCTTGGCCCCTACCTCACCCAAACCCATGTATCCAGAGATCTCGACAACATCCGCTGATACTATCCTGCCTTCAAATCCCTTCTTCTGTGTTTGTTCCGACAACGATGTTGCCCATAAGTCTTCTTTACTCAGCGGTTTTACCAGGAACGTGTCCCCACCGGTCTCTGACAGCCTGACCTTATGCAGGACAATCCTCGAATGAACATCCCTGGCCTCCATCGTTATCTCAGGAATCTTCAGCTGGTATTCCTTACTGTAATCAATCTCGTAAGTCCAAGCATGAGCTCCCATGAACAGGAACAACACCATCAAAACATTCACCATAGCACTCTTACGCACGGCATCTCTCCTATTGTAATTCTGTCAACCCATCAGGCTGACCATCTATCATCTTTCGGCATCTGTTATGGAAGTGAACCGGGTTCTCATCAATCCGAAATGATGGACCTGCCCCGTCATTTGCTTGGCGGAACAGCGGTCCCCGAAGCAGGGGCACTACCCAATCGGTCAGGGTTGCTTCCTCTCCCCATCTCCCGCTCCAGTCATATATGCCGTTATTATCACTGTATCTTTTTAGGCAAAGTAGCTGATAAGCTTTTCTTTCTGGCATATTGATTCTATCAAAATACAGATCAATATCCGGATCATACTGTATTTGTGTGCCAACGCCCGCCCTTACATCAGCGTCGATATCACCATCACGAAAATACGCGGCGTGTGCATTTTCAGCAATATAGATTTTCACCCTGTTCCCATCCTCGGAAGTCCTCACGTACCGCTGCTCGGGAACAGAGGCGGTATCATCGCTCTGATCCACCCGCCATGCCAGTGTCTGGCCATAGTAATGCTGCGACGCGGTAGCCGCATACGGCATAATCCACCTCGATTTGTCTGAAATGTCTTCACGAGACCTGAGCTGAATTGCTATCTGCACCATCTCCCAGTCGGCCTCATGGGTAAATGAATTGTTCAGCATTCCCGTCGTAGTATGATACGGAGAATGGCTCGCGGTAGAGTACATCCAGTAGTGCACAAACACATAATTCGGGTGAGTCGCAGAGGTGTGGCTCCGATGCAGCAGATACGGGTCTCCGTCCGTGCATCCCCTGTCCTCGTTATCAATGTCCAGGTAGTGATCCTCCACCCCGGCAGAGTCGTGCGCTACCGAGGCCTGCAAAACGGTGTGGGTATCGCTTAGGCCCTCATGCGGAAACGTACCAAACTCACTGTAGTTCTCAGTTGGGTCCCCCTCCCACACCGGGCCGTCTATCAGCGTGTTGTCCTTCAACAACCGGTACCTGTCCGTGATCGCGTCAGAAAACGGATGCACCGGGCCGTTTCGCGCCACGTCCTCGCCCGCTCCCACATAGATATCAGGCCGGTGCTTGTACACCAGGTCGTGTACCGCCAAGCCACCAGGAGGACACTGCCAGCCAGGCAATGTCTCGTCCCCGTCATTGATCGGCGTACGGAGGGTCAGCGGGTGACCGTCTTTCAGGATCGTCACCACCAGCTCCAACCGATAGAATCCAGCATCACGAAACGCCCCGTCTGCCTCACGAACATCCGGCCAGCATACGTGCAAGCCCTTTCCCGTCTTGAAGGTGTTCGTCCCCGCTATCTTCTCTCCCGCTATCGGCGGAAACGCCTGCTCATCCAACTCATCTGTCTGACGGTATATGTTCACCCGTGCATCCGTCACCACCAGGTCCTCAGGCAGAATCCAGTAGTAGATATCCAGATTCTGATAATCTCCATCCTGTCGCAGGAAGAAATTATCACTGTCCCCGTTGTCGTACGATCCGCCTGGCTCGTTGCAGGCCCTGTCAGGATACTGATCAACAAACCCCAGGTAATCTATGAGCGCATACTCCCACAACACATTGCCTGCGTCGTTGTTCGTCGCCAGGCGGATGGTCAGGAAGTCATCCGCATCCAGCAGCGCCAGGTGGGCAAGGTCGTCAAACCGGATGCTCTGGTCACTGCCGATCGTGGCCGTAACCTCCTGGCCGCCCACGGAAAACACCAGCTCCTTGTCCCCTGCCAGGTCGATGTAGTCCATCGGCAGCAGGTCGGTCGTGCTCAGGCTGTAGAGGATCTCGGCCCAGTCGTCCTCGCAGCTGATGATGGAGTCGCTCT
>JAHDQN010000018.1 GCA_018433775.1 Deltaproteobacteria bacterium | reverse complement strand
CTTTTAGAAGTTGATCTGCCATTTGGCGCCGAAGTAGGTGGTATCCTTGTCTTCGTCTTCGCCGGTTTCGTCGTCGGCATAGTCGAACACGCCAACCTCGGGCACGACAAAGAAGGAGCCGTAGACCGGAATCGTCGCGTTGAGGTAATACGACATGGCGGTGTCCGCATCGGCGCCGCTCTCGTCATACTCCGAAGAGACATAACCAAAGCCTGCCTCTACCGTATACTTGCCGGCGAGTTTCGTTCCCACCACGATGTGTGCGCCCAGGTTATCCTCGTCAACGATACCGCCCTGTGCGTCGAACTTGGCTCCATCGCTGTCGGTATGCCAAAGACCGGCATCAGCAATGTTCTGGGCCATGTAAACCTGTGCCCTGATAAAAGCAGGATCGAGATTGAGCCCGCCGCCGACACCGAATGACCAGGAGTTCACGGTCTCGTCGCCGTAGTTGGCCCCGCCATCGGTCATAACCACATCTTCTACCTTGAAGGTGCTGTATCCGCCGAATACATCCGCGAAGAATGCACCGGACTTGAGGTTATACCGTACCTCGAGCTTGGGCATGAGGACGTCCACATCACCGCTGAAGGCATTGAGCTTCGACGATGACTTGTTCTCCACAAAAGCGACTTCCAGACCGCTCTTCAACTTCAGCTTGATCTGCGGGACCCTGTGTCCGTACATCGCACCCCAGCCGAGCAGGTCGGTGTCGTCGGCACCTACCTGGTTGCTGTAGAACATGCTCCCCAGAGGGGTATAGTCCTGACCGATAACCAGAATGCCGGAGCCGAAGTCATAGGCCCCGTAGATCAGGCGGGTATAGGTGCCGGCATCGTCGTCCAGACCGACCTCGTACACGCCGGTGATCTTGTCCTTGACCATCTTGCCGCCCAGCCTGGCATTGGCCGCCGAATCCCATCTGAGATCGTTGTCATCGGTGTCGGCATCGATGTTGTTGTCGTTATAGAAGGTCTGGTAACGCGCACTGCCGTAGATCGTCCAGTTGCCGATCGTGTCCTCCAGCGCCTTTACCCGGTCCTCGATTGATTTGTCGGCAGCCGGTGCCGGTGCGGAAAGGACAAAGACTAAACCAATTGTCAAAAGACAAGCCCAGAATTTCTGCATACTCAAATTCCCCCTTTAATTTGTTTGTGCTTCTCGGCAGGCACATGTTTCCCGCCGAGATATCTAAAAGTTGATGGGAGATCCACCGGATACCGGGCACCTCCTCTCTCCCATAGATTGAAGCCCGGATACCGCCCCTGCATACCCTCCCGGCTCTCGCCGCACGGCATGGGGCAAATACCCGAATACCCTCCCGGTACCTCATTTAACCCATGATTACCTCATACCTCGCTCCTCCCTCTGATGCTGGTTTCCCACTTTTTTATCTTTGTACAAAAACACGCCACCAT
>JAHDQN010000056.1 GCA_018433775.1 Deltaproteobacteria bacterium | reverse complement strand
TTGCCGAGAGCAGGACCGTGACGGGTGAGCCGTCCTTGCGGAATCCCGACACCTCGCCTGTCCATCCGCCCTTTTCCAGCACGGCCTGGTAGATGGCGATGGCTTCTTCCTCTGACTGGGCGAGGTTGAGCGCCGAGGTGCCGATGACCTCGGAGGCGTCGGCATCACCCCACATCTTCAAGGCGGCATCGTTGACATAGATGATGTTGCCGTCGAGGTCGGATATGCCGATGCCGTTGATTGAAGAAGCGATGGCGTTGTCCCTGATGCGCAGGTCTTCCTCCATGCGCTTGCGGTCGGTGATATCCACGAACGAGCACATGATGCAGATGGGCTCGCCATTTTCGTTCCGCACGAGGCTGGCAGAGATGAGCACGGTGAAAAGCTCTCCGCCTTTCCCCTTTGCATCGATCTCGCCTTCCCATCTCCCCCTGCTGCGGACTATTGAAATGATATCAAGCACTTTTTCCTGCGACTGAGCGAACATCACCACGGATTTCCCGATTGCCTCGCCGGGATCATCGGTGCCCCACATTCTGAGCGCGGCATCGTTGACATAGGTGACAACCCCATCGAGGTCGACAATGACAATCCCGTTGATGGAAGAGGCCACGGCGCTGTCCTTTACCCGCATCTCCTTTTCCATCTTCTTGCGGTCGGTTATATCCACGAAGGAGCACATCATGCATACGGGTTCGCTCGTTTCATTGCGGACCAGGCTTGCCGAGAGCAGGACCGTGATCGGGGCGCCGTCTTTCCGCCGGCCGTTGATCTCTCCCGCCCAGTCGCCTTTGTACAGCACGGTCTCCATGATGCCCAGGGCCTCCTGCTCGGACTCGGCAAACACGGTCACCGGCTTGCCGATGATCTCCGACGGGTCAGTCCCGCCCCACATCATGACGGCCGCCTGGTTCACATAGGTGATGGTGCCGTGCAGGTCGCCGATTGCAATGCCGTTGATTGACGAGGCAATGGCGAATTCCTTGATCCGCAGCTCTTCCTGGATATGCCTGAGCTCGTCTATCTTGTCTTTCAGGGGTTTTACTTCCTCGCTCATGCGGCTCGGCGGCATGATAATCTCCTCCCGATAACAGTAATCATCGATGTATTGAGAATGACTATAGTATCATATCTATGGTTCAAGTATCAAACAAACTGCACGCAATTGGTGATGCGGGAAAAGGCATTCTTAAAAAAAAGTGTCAGAACGGGATCACCACGCCGATGGAAAAGGTCGAGATGATCTCCTGCTCGAACACCCCGATCTGGACGGGGTCTTCATAGTTCCACGAGGACATGTCGTCGCCCGCGTAATAATCGGGGTTGTCGGTGCGGTATGAAACCTCCAGCACGGGGTCGAAGTTGTCCAGATCGTACATGGCCGTGCTGGCCTCTGCCACGAGCCTGATGTTGTGCTTGAAGGGAATCTCGATACCGGCAAAGACCTGCAGGAGCTGTCCGAACACGGTTTCGGAATCGTCGAGCATGATGCGGTACTCAGAGCCCTGGAAAGACTGCTCTCTGATCGCGTCGCTCTCCACCTCGCGCGTCGCCATGCAGAACCCCAGGCCCCCTCCGATATAGGGATTGATCCTTTTTTTGTCTCCTCCGTGGTGCTCATAGACAACGTTGACGGAAAGGGGAACGATGTAGAGGGTGGTGTCGAGGTCGATCCTCCGGAGCAGCTCGGCGCTGGTGATGATGGCCTCTCCTTCTCCGTGGTAGCTGCTGCCCAGGTTTTCGCCGGGGATGTCTTCTGCGGTGACGCCCGGCTCGTTGAAGCCGGGGAAGGTCTCTTCCGCCTCCATGATGATCGATTCCCGGTTGCTGCCCGTGTCCCACTCGCCGCTGAGCATGACCACCTCGAGCGAGGCGAGTAACGAGATCTTTTCCTTGAGCTTTTTTTTCGCACCCAGCGAGACGGACAATCCGTAGTCCAGGAAATCACGGAAATCGCTGTCGTACACAGCGAATGCGCCGCCGGATTTTATCGAGAAGGAGAATGTCTGGTCGCGGAGAAACTGCTGTTTCCTCGGTGCCGACACCAAGATCTCTTCATCCTGGGTGAGGGCTGCCGTCATGGCGGGAGAAGCCGGGCCGTCTGCCTTGCCCGGGAGGTCTCCGGCGCTCCAGACAACGAGCGGAAATGCCAGGATGAAAACAGTGACGGCTGCAATATGGCTCATTCCACGATACCTTGGTCCTTTTCTCTCATGTGTGCTGCCTGGAAAAAACACCTTCACACCCCGGCTCTCGCACAGGGGCAATGCAACGGTTCGATCCGAGATGCAGATATGCAAGTTTTATTCCCTGCCCCTCATTTTGCAGGAGGCGAATAAGACATGGCATTTCAACCGCAAAAGTCCCTGATTCGCCGGCGGAAAGAAAATAATTTCTCCTAAAGGGAAAAACCTTGCTTATTCCGACACCTCCGTTCCTCGATCATACCTGTTGCAAAGACCGGGCAAAGATGGTTAAATAAAACATTACAATGAGGTCCGCTCCCTTTGGCTGCTGCTTTTTTCCCTGTCATGCAATGGAAGCCGTTGCAGGTCTCATCTGCAGTCATCTCTGCCGGGCCGGACAGCGAGAACCTGTGTAGGAGGTTAGGACATATGAAGTGGCACCGGATACTCTCTCTTATCGCGACACTCTTTTTTCTGGCATGTGCATGCGTTTCGTGTGAAAGCGGTTCGGACAACACCGACCCCGGAGAGGTTCTGCCGCCGACAGGCGATATGGATCTGGTGGGCTCCTGGGCAGGGTATTTCGTTTCCGGAGCCGACGACGCGATCGACCCCGATGCGGTCGATGATGTGTTCCTGGATTTTGACGACGACGACATCTTCGCCATAGGGGTCATCACGCAGGAGAGAGAGGCCCGGTTTATCGGCGACGCCACACAGTTCGTCTGCCCCGAAGGCTCCCTGAACGTCAATTATACCCTTCCTACCAGGACCATATTCGGGGGCGTCCTGGACCATTATACCTGGAACACTCAGGGCCTGGACCCGTACACCGCTGATGTGGAAGCCATCTCCATCTATGGCGAAGCGTTTCTCTCCATCTATTTTCTGAATGGAGTCCACTGGTATACCGGCACGCCGGAAGCCGACAGGGACTTCTGGCAGTTCCAGTTTTTCAACTACACCACCACCGGCATATCCGCGGATATCGAAAGGATCGCGGGCCAGTGGCAGATCGGCGATGCCTTCTGGAAGGAGAATACCCTTACCTTCACCATAACTCCCAACGATGACGGCCAGAGTGCGACTGTAACGGGCACCGACACCCATGACCCGCAGAATACCTTCGAGGGGACCATCATCGAGATACACTATGACGATGATGTGCACGGCACCGACTTGTACGATGTCTCGCTCACACTCAATGGCACCTTTGACCTGGAAGGCCTGGCCACCTATGTGTCCAGCTACGATACCCAGGGCGTTCACACCGAGTCTTCCCTCGCGATCGGCGTATCGGACGGGGATCGTATGGTCACCGGTATTGCGGCACCGGTGGCTCCCTGAGCGAGCAACCCGAGCAGGGAGTAGCTTTCCTGGGGCCTTGTATCCTATATTATTATATTGTAATATCAAACATCTGATCTTTCCCTTGGTCCTGCTTCAGGGAGATTATCACAGCCCAGCCTCTCCGCCCCGAGATATCCGGTACGTTCCACCGGCCGGTCTCCCGCGGAACCGCTGATTTCCCTCGTTTCTGCCAGGAGATACGGTCTGTATCGAATGAAAATCTTTTCATTAATCCATGGAAAAATGTTTCCCTTTTACCCACCCTTGGATCGATTATAGATTATAACTAATTGAATTATAGATATTTTTATATGGCATGCTTATTGCTGAATGGGTAGCCCATGGAGATCAGAGAAAGAAGCGTGCATCCTGAGCATATCATGATTCCGGAGAGATCAATGCGAAAATGGATGTTTTTCCTTGTTCTTCTTGTCTCGTGCCTGGTCTGTTCTCCCTCCCACGCCTGGATGTGGGAAGTCAGCGATGAAACGCTGGCAGAGATTACCGGCGAAGGCTTTTCCAGTTTCACCCTCGATAATCAGGTAGCCCGGGCATACTTCAACGTCGTCACCACCACCTATACCGAGATCGATTCCCTGAAAATGGGCTACTACAACAACGGCATCACCGGCTACGGCTGGGATGAAGACTGGGAAGGCGTGTCTCTGGGCTCGCCTACCGAGAACCTCGTGTGCAAGGGACTGTTTATCGAAGCGGGTTTTTCCAACATGACGGACCCTGCCAACCGGCAGCTCAATTTCGTGAGGGTAGGCACCCCGTCCATGACAGGCCCCATCAGCGCGAACTTTATTTCCTTCAGCGGCCATATCGAGAATCCCACCGATGGCGTCCTTGTCGACGGCAGGCGGCTGAATCTCGGCGCAAAGACGATATACAGCAACAACTCGGAGTTTTCCGTCACCATGGACAGGAACTCCGGCTGGTGGTTCAACTGGAACAATGCAACGATTACCCCGTGAGCATGAGCGGAACTGTGAATGAACCTGACAGGGACTTTGCATGCAGTTGTTTTGAAATGATGTAGGGAGATGGAAATTACGGAGCATCTCCGAAAGCCCCTGTGGTTGTGATGATAACAAGGTATCGTGAAAAGGGGGTGATGCGCAGGCGCTGGTGATACAGGAGGTACCAAAACCAAGGAACGGAAGTCGAGTAGTAAAAAGCAGTTGGGTAAACACTTAAAACAGTAAGTAACAGGCACCACAAAAAATAAATTTTTGGAGGCATTAAGTTATGAAGAGAGTATTGACGTTTTTGGCTATCATGTTGCTGCCGCTGTCAGTTATGGCAATGACACCGGTATCAGACCAGACCCTCTCCGATGTCACCGGCCAGGCCGGAGTGAACATCAATGCTGACCTTACGATGAACATCAGCATCGGCACCATGGCATGGGGCGATGAAGACGGTATCAGAGGCTTCGAGGCCGACGGCCTGCTCTACAGCCCCTGGGGGACAATACCCAACGGCGGTTATGTTGGAGTCACCGGGTTCAACATCACCAACCTCAGGATCAAAGCTCGTGAGGCCGACACCTACAATGGCTGGAGCAGCTATACCGGCCTGAAGCCGATCACGATCGACGTGGCCACCGCCGAGAAGGCAGGCGTAGCCGACACCACGTTCGTCCGCTTCGGCCTCGGCTCCCTCCAGATCACCATGGACGCCATGAGCTTCAACGTGGCTCTGGGCACCGATCCTGCCGCAGGCCTCGACCAGCTGATGGGCGTGGTGAGCATCGGTGACATGGCCATCTACATCAGCCCCTACAGCTATGTTGACATCTATGCTCATGCCGGCTGCGGCGTGAACCTGGAGTTCAACATCATAGTCGACGAGTTCCAGCTCGATTACGTGTCCTGGGGCGACACCGACGGTCTGCCCGGCGGGAATCCCGGTGTGGCTGGTGGCGTGGGCTACTGGATCGGCGCTACCAATACCGCAGGTTATGTCGGGCTTGACAACCTCAGGATAGGCGGCCCGATCCTCTTGGCCGGTACCGTGGCGATCGACGTTGTGTACGATGACACGGGTGTGTACGGCGGAGGCGCTGGGATGGCTCCCTTCAAGGATCATGGCCCGACCACAATCGTTCACATCAGCTTCCCGACCAACTTCAATATCAACGTGACCGGTCCGATCGAAGCCGATGTGAAACTCGACTCTGCTTTCGCTCTGGACAGTGCGAATGCAGGCACCCTGGGTGACATCTACATCTCCGCATTCGGTCTTGATATTGCTGCCGGCAGCTGGGTAGACATCTGGGCCCACTAATTCCAGTAGTAAATGTAATAGCGATGTAATCATGGAAAGGAGGGTTTTTCGGAACCCTCCTTTCTATTGAGAAAAAAACGAGAGAGTTTCAGGGAGGCTGACCATGCTTACAAAGGCAATGCGAAACACATCACTCCTGATTTTATTCGCACTTATTCCTGTTTTTCTCATGGCAATGACGCCGGCCCCGGACTCGCTGCTCGCAGGCGTCTGCGGCCAGGCCGGGGTGAACATCAATGCCGACATCACCATGAACGTCCACATGGACACCATGGCATGGGGCGACAACGACGGCGTGCGCGACAGCGCGTGGTCCATTATGCCCGAAGGAGGCTATGTCGGCGTAACCGGGTTCGACATCTACAACCTGCGGATCAAGGCCCGCGAAACAGATACGTACAACGGGTACAACTCTTGGTCCATGCTCAAGCCCATTACCATCGATGTCGCGACCGACCCGACGTATGCTGTTTACAACGGGGCGACATTCGTGCGCATCGGGTTCGGTTCGCTCCAGATCACGGCAGACCATATGCACTTCGCCGTTCAGTTGGGCCGATATCCTTTCCTCGACCAGATGCTCGGCGAGGTGAACATCGGCGCCCTCGGGGTTTATATCAATCCCGTCAGTTATGTCGACCTGTATAACCCCAGGCCGGGTTCACGGTGTGGTATTTTCATGACCACATACTTTGTCATTGACCGCATTGACATAGGCTATCTCTCCTGGGGTGACACCGACGGCCTGCCCGGAGGCAGTCAGGGAGAACCCGGCGGAGTGGGCGACTGGATCGGGGCCTCCAATTCGGGCGGCTACATCGGGATCCAGGATTTCGCGATAGGCGGTCCTGTCACGATCGCAGGCACGGTCGCCATCGATGTGACCTCTGCCTGGAATGGAGTGTATGCGTCAGTGATAGCCGGCCAACCGGTCACGGTAGTCCACATCCTGTTCACAGGCCCGTTCATCATCGACGTGGCTGGGCCGATCACCGGCAATATCCGGCTGGACTCTGCGGCATATCTGGGCAGCGCCGACGCGCACACCCTCGGTGATATTTACATGCAGGATGTCAGCCTTGTCATCCGGCACGGAAGCTGGGTGGATATCTGGGCCCACTGATTTCGATGATGCGGAAGGCCGGGAGATAAGAGGCTGTTATTACCGTATATGCGATAAGCAGATGCAGTCTGGAGAAAAGGAGAGACACTTCTTTTCTCAAGATTATTCATATATCGATCGATGAGAGAGTTGTTGGATGGAAGCCTTGGCCCTCATGAAGACCTCGGGAAAGAAAGGAGATGAAGGTATGAATCCGGCTTATCGGAAATCCCGCTTTCTTGCCACCGGCCTCATCATTTTTTCTTGCGTCACGTGTCTCGTCCTCCTGCCGGATCTTTCCCGGGCACAGATGTGCCAGGTGGATGACGAAGACCTGTCGGGAGTGACCGCCCAGGCGGGAATCAACTATGTGATCGGAGGTTCCCAGCTCCGGGTCACCCGCGACTCATACAGCTTCTCCGACACCGATCATACCCCCCATAACTGGATGGAGTTCAACAACTTTACCATCGATGACGGCGAGGGTGGATATTTTTCCATGGACACCCCTTTTTCCTATGACGAGTGGACGTACAATACCATTGACGTCGCGACCACCGAAGAGGGCGATTCGCGGATATTCATGAACCTCTCCACATGGGTCGAGCCCCGCACCATCACCGTGGGGAATTTCGTGTTCTGTGACCAGGATCTCGGCAGCATCCAGTTGTCGAATATGAGGAAAGGGACATCGGACTCGTTGATCATAGGCTCCCGCGGTGGCGGGCAGTGCGGCATCGATCTGGAATACCAGACAGAGCTCACGCTGGATTCCCTGGAATATGCCTTCAACACCCAGCCCTCCTCGTCCTCGTTGAGCCTGACGGGGATCCATCTGGCGGGCAACGCCGTGGGCTCTCCCGAGGACCCCACGTCATGGATGTTCCTGGGCAAGTTCAAGATCGGCGATTTTGCCGACAACAGGCCGATGACCATCGATGTCGGCACCTATGACGATGGCCTCACTGCGAGCACTTCTGTATTCTACAATATACCCATGTCGGGAACCATCCGGGTGGAAAACGTGGACTTCGGCGGGAAACAGCTCGGCCCGTGCGCCATCGACGGTATTACGGTTCATCATCTCGGCATCCAGATACCTGGTAATTGACAGGCACCGGCAAATCTGGGAGAATCCAATATATGGAGGTTTTGGCAGCATTTCTTATTGCGCTGGCTTTGCTTTCTTCCCTTCACCCGATCAGGGAGGTGCCGGAGAACGAGTTGCGGGTATATCCGAGCACGCCGGGGATTCAGCAGGTTTTGAAATACGAGGTCAAACCGTTTTCCGTCTTGAAGGACGAAAACATCGTCAAACAGCAGTTTGACTACAGTTGCGGGTCGGCGGCGCTGGCCACCATCCTGAAGTATTACCTGGGCGAGGACCTCACCGAGCAGCAGGTGATCCAGGGGTTGATGGAGTACGGCGACATCAATCAGATAGAGGCGAGGCGCGCATTCTCCCTGCTGGACATGAAGCGGTTCGTCACGGTTCTCGGGTATAAGGGGGCGGGATACACCGCCGAGATCGAAGACCTGCGTGGGCTCGATATGCCCTGCATCGTACCCATCGAGTTTTTCGGGTACAAGCACTTTGTGGTGTTCAAAGGCATATATGCCGACCATGTTTTCTTTGCCGACCCGTATATGGGCAATATCAGCTTCACCCTGGCCGAGTTTGAGGAGATGTGGGACCAGAACATCGTCTTTCTCGTGACCGACGGCGGCATCACCATGAACGCGCTCATGCTCAAGGATGAGGATCTGCGGCTTGTCGACATCATCAGGACGAGCGATGTTCTGCCTGAGCATGCCCGTTCGTACATTGTTGACGAGGAGCACAGGTTCAGGGAATCGATCGGAAGCTCGGACAAGGATGTGGAGAGGAGATACCAGTTCAAGAGCATCAATGCCTATTGATGCCGTGTAGCGGGCTCCGGACTCATGGATTGACAGGTTATATACTGCAAGAGGAGACCATACGTGAAGAAACTCGCTGTTATCATTGTCATGCTGCTGTGCTGTTGCGTCTGCCCTGCCGGCGTGAATGCCCAGAGTCAGGAACAGGAGCTGTTGAACCGTATCGAAGAGCTTGAGAAGCGGATCAATGAGTTGACGGAAGAAGGGCGCGCCAGGAGAAAGCTGGAGATCACCGAGCAGGAGAAGCAGGAAAAGGAGAAGGAAGTGCTCGAGGCGGTGGGGAGAGAATACTCCCTTGATCCCAAACATACCCTCGCGATCGACTATTCCCTGGGCTATTCATATTCGCCCAACGAAAGGATAACCAACCAGTACCTGATCGAGCGGGAGGTGCACCACACCATCACGCACACCCTGACCACCGTATACAGCATTCTGGACAACGCGTCCGTGAGCACGAGCGTGCCCTTTGTCTACCGCTACAACAAGGTGGGCACGGAAGAAGAGCTGGACGAAACCGATATCGGCGACATATCCGCGGGGTTTACGTTTCAGCCGTTCAAGTCAAAGGCGGGCGAGGTGCGCACCATACTGGGGCTGAGCGCGGTTATGCCCACGGGCAGGAGCCCCTACAAGGTCAATCCCGAGACAGAGCTCTCCACGGGCAGCGGCATTTATGCCTTCGGCCTCACAGCCAGCTTCAGCAAACAGATCGACCCGGTGGTGGCCTTCTGGAACGTCGGCTACACCTACCGCATGGACGCCACAGACCTGGACTACCGGGTCTTTGAAGAACTGATACTCGACGAGGTCGAGACCGGTGACTCCATATCCGTGGGAGCAGGGCTCGCCTATGCCCTCTCATACAAGGTATCGGTGAACTCCTCGTTCAGCTACAGTTACCAGTTCAGCAATACATACCGCTATCAGGGACTGGCACCCATAGAATCGGGAGATGCCGCCTCAGCGACATTCAGCGTGGGTGTCGGCTGGAAGGCCACAAACAAGACCACACTATCTTTCACTCTCGGTTACAGTCTTTCGGGTTCGGGTTTTTCATTCTCCTTCAGGGCCCCGTTCAGCTTTGTACTATGAGGTGAGAAGACATGATGTTGAGGAGGTTTCTTTTTGTATGCATGTTTCTGCTGGCGGGGATGATCTGCCCGGGCATAACGCGTGCCGGACTTTTCGAGCAGCTCGCGGTCTGCCCCGCGGCTTCGTCCATGGGAAGTGCGGTAACCGCCTATCCCGAGGGCTGCGGCGGGCTGGCGGTGCATTTCAACCCGGCCCATCTGGCGACCTATGATGCCAGCCGTTTCGACAATGCGCTGATATTCACCATAAACAAGCGGGAGGCAACGTACACCCAGGGGATCGACCCGGACACGGGTGAACCCTGGGCGCCATTCGGCGGCTGGTTCAACGATGGCAGGGACCCACTGGACGGCGCGCAGGCCGAGCAGCAGAGCGGGTACATGGTGATCCCCATCGTGGACTACGAGATCCCCTATCTGGCAGGTGCGGGCATGGGGATCATCTACAAGCCGCCCGAGCCCGAGTCGCGGCTCACCTTCGGGTTCGGCCAGTATGCCCCCTTTGCGGTGGGGCTCAAGAACCACAGCGGAGACCCGTTCAGCTTTATGGGCAGGAAGGCGTTCTTCCTCAGGATGGTGCTGGCGGCCCCGGCGGTGGCATACAGGCTGACCGATACCTTTTCTGTCGGCGCCTCGGTGGGACTGGGGGTCACCCTGTTCAGCTTTCAGTCGAACCTGAGGACCCCCAACACCATGGTGGCGCTCACCGGCGCACTGGGCGAATCCACCGAGGGATTGGAGATCCCCGTGATATCCGAGCTCACGCTCCCGCCGCCCTGGTTCGGCGGCGGCATGGACCCCTATGATAAGGCCGCAGAGCTGGAATTGCTGGTGGAGGATTACTTCACCACCTCGTACAACCTGGGTTTTCTGTGGGAGCCCACCTCCTGGTTTGCCTTCGGCGCCTGCTACCAGAGCGAGTCGGAGACGACCATGGAGGGCGACTACAAGTTTACCTACGGGCAGCGTTTCCAGAACACCGTTGCCTGGCTCGGGCGCTCCCCCATGACCATCATCACCGCCGCCATGTTCGACCTGCCCTATCAGGCCGTGCCCCACCAAAAGGGTACTGCAACGGTAACCATGACCTGGCCGGCCCGCCTGCAGCTCGGCATCAAGCTCAAGCCGATCAAGCAGCTCGTGCTCACCTGCGACGCCCACTGGACCGACTGGGAGGCCTGGCCGGCGCTCGAGGTCCAGTTCGACCAGAAGATACAGTTGTTCAGGTTCGCCAGGATGCTGGGATACATGAACAGCCCCAAGGCCATGCATATCGACTTGGGTCTCGAAAACACATGGCATTTCAGCTACGGCATCGAGATACGGCCCATCAAGAGGCTCGCCTTACGCCTTGGATACGAGCCCAGGCCGACGTCGGTGCAGGACGAGTTCTTCGGCCCGGTACCCATGTCGGACATGGACATCTATTCAGCGGGGGTCGGGTTTGTCATCGAGGACCATCCCAAACCCAAGCCAAAGGATCTGCATGAGCTGCTCAAGCAGATCCAGCACCCCACCGCCATCGACCTGAACGTGACCCTGGTGCAGCTCAAAGACAAGTTTGTGGGGTTCAACGAGAGCAGGAACATGAACTCCATCGACTTCACCGACATCGTCTACAATCCCTATGCGGGCCTGGAGATGAAGCAGGAGATGTCGGTATGGGTCATTTCCTTGAACCAGGTCTTTCGGTGGTGACGGATAAGGCACTCCATGGCTTCACGATCGGCATGTAAGCCGTTACGCCACAGAACAGCGGCACGGGCCGGAAGCCGGTGGCATGTGTCCCCCTGGATCATCTGGCTTTCCTTGCAACTTTTATCACAGCGAGGTATACTTGCGCACACGATGTTTGTGTTTGGGCAGCGAAAAGCCGGCTCATTTCTTTTAACCTGCTGGAAGGAGAGATTTGGTGATGAAAAAGACAGCAACCGGCCTGATGGTGTTCGTGGCATTCTGTATAGTGGCGCCGATGCCGGCCACGGCAGAGCAGAAGATCGTCCTGAAAGAAGAGATAACCAGTGTCATCGAACCCGTCGAGGGTTATCTGATTTATCAGGAATCGCTCATCCCGAGCCCTGATTCGAATCATGCGGCCTGCGTGGCACGAGGAGCGAACGGCTTCTGTATCATCTATGACGGGAAGCCGCAGAAGATCTATGACTCCATCGGCAAGGAAACCCCGGTGTTCAGCCCTGACTCGAAGCAGTATGCATACAAGGCGAAAAAAGGCATCAACTGGATGATCGTGCGGGGCTCTGATGAGGGCGAAAAGTACACGAATGTGAGCGTTCCGATCTTCAGCAGCGATTCAAAGCACCTGGCATACATCGCGGAACAGGGCGGCAAAAACTTTGTTGTTTTCGACGGCAAGCCGCACAAGAAATACGACGGCATTCCCTCGAAGAGCAATCTGATGTTCAGCAGCGATTCAAAAAGGTTTGCCTATGCCGCCGTCAAAGGCAAGAAGATGGTCATCGTGGTGAACGGCAAGGAGCAGAAAGAGTACGACCAGGTCTCCTTCCCGGTTTTCAGCGAGGATTCGCAGCATATCGTGTATCCTGCCAGTAAGGGCGGCAAGTGGTTTGTGGTGAAAGACGGCGAGGAAGGGCCTGCCTACGATCTCATCGGGGCGTTCAGGTTCAGCCCTGACGGCTCTCGTTTCGCCTACTCGGCAAAGATCGGGGATAAAGGATTCATGGTGTGCGACGGCAAAGAGGACGCGCGGTATGACAATGTGGCCGCGCCGATTTTCAGCCCCGACTCGAAGCACATCGCGTACCTCGCCGTTGACGGCGACAAGGTGTGCATGGTCGTTGACGGCAAGCCCGGGGAAAAATACGAGGACATCAGAGACCTGGGCTTCAGCCATGACGGCGAGCACTCGATTCTCACCGTAAAGAGCGGCGGCAAGTGGCATGCGATCATCGACAACAAAGAAGGCCCGAGCTTCGGAGACATTTTCCTGCCCACCTACAGCCCGGATTCCAGTCGGATGATGTATATGGCAAAAAACGGCGACGACTGGTTCATGGTCAGCGACGGAAAGGCTGAGGCCAAGTACGACTTTATATCCGCGGGCAGCTACAGTCCGGATTCCCGGCATGCCATCTACATGGCGAAAAAGGGCGACAACTGGTTTGTCGTGAACAACGGCGTGCCGTCAAAGGGTTATAGCGGAGTCGCCATTCCCACCTTCTCCCCCGACTCGAGACATCTTGCCTATACCGCTCAGAAGGGAGATGAGTGGGTCATCGTGGTCAATGGCGTAGAAGGCAAAGAGCGGTTTGTCGGATTTCTCAAAGGGTCGAGCATTGTGTTCGACTCAGAAAACAGCTTTCATGTCATGGGCTTGAAGGCCAGCATGGCATCCAGCACACAGGTGCTGCTGAACATCGTGAAGCTCACGGTTGAAATTGCGGACTAGAGCGGTGAGGCCGATGCCGGGCAGGCGTCCGTCCTGTGATCGTTTGTGAGCAGGGCCGTCATGCAAGCATGGTGCCGGGAGGGGTGTCGGGCTGAGGACCTGCACCCTTGTATCCTGCCGAGGTTTGGCGGCAGGGTTGCCGCGACTGCTGTGTGCGGCCTCCGGAGCGGCTGCCGGAGCGGCTGCCGGGGCGGCGATGCCCCGCAAGGGCGCCGCACCACGGGCAGCACCATAACCTGGCGGCTTCACGGAGCGTATCTTTTGATGAGTGCAATGGCGGGAGCGCAGTGAAAATACCATGACCCTGAAAAAGCAGCACATCGACAACCAGAAAGGCGAGATCGATTTCAGGAAAAAACTCTTCCTGCAGCAGGTGGAGGGCGATCCCCAGTTTGACGACGAGTTCGACGCGGAGAGCATCAAAGGCGTGCTCGGCGACCGGATGCGCAAAACGCTCGGCCGGATGGCCTCGCTGAGAGGCGCGGGCATCCCGCTTTCACCCTACGTCGAGATCGGGGCGGAGCGGTGCCAGCGCTCGCTCGTGATGGAAAACGAGCTCGGGGCAACCGGTGCGGCCGTAGACATCTCCTTTGACATGCTCAGGAGCTGCGCCCACTACCAGAAGGTGTTCGGCAAAAAAAGGGCCCCTTTCAGGGTATGCTGCGACGCCAACAGCCTGCCCTTCATGACCGGCTCGATCCCCTTCGTGTTCTGCTACGAGACGCTCCACCATTTTCCCGACCCCCTTCCCATCGCCAGGGAGATCTTCCGGGTGCTCTCGCCGGGCGGATGCTTCTTCTTCGACGAAGAGCCCTTTCGGAAGATCCTGCACTTAAACCTCTACAGGATGGAAAACATCTATTCCGGCAGCCAGCTCGGGAGGAGCACCCTCAGGAAGGGCCTGGACTATTTCTTCGGGCAGAAAAGCTGCAACGAGGTGGACCACGGCATCATCGAGAACGAGGACATCCCGGTGCGGGCGTGGAGGCGGGCGCTGGAGGTGTTCAGTGAAAAGGACGTACGCCTGAAGTCGCTGGGCCTCATCGAATCCAGCCTGTTCAACCCGGCATCACGGATCAGGTATCTCCTGAACTATCTGCTCGGGGGCAATATCTCGGGCATATGCAGAAAGGCCGGCAACTTCACCGGCGCGGGCAGGAGGATCGGCGACGTACTCATTTGCCCCGAGTGCAGGGAGAACGGCACAGAGGCCGCACTGACGGCCCGTGACCTGTCGTTTGACTGCCCGCAGTGCCGCAAGACCTACCCGGTGGTGGACGGCGTGGTGTTTCTCTTTACGCACGACAAGCTTCAGGAGCTGTATCCTGAAATATAGCGCAGTCTTTAGGAGCAGGTATGCAGAGGGAATTCTATTTCGACAACAAGCCCCAGTGCGACATGTGGGACAACATGTGGACAGCACGGACCATCGAGCAGGAGCTGGAGGCGTGCGATATCGAATCCCCACCCCGGGACCTGTTTCTGGGATACCTCTCAAAGGACGAAAGGATCGTAGAAGCCGGCTGCGGATTCGGCAAATGGGTGATCTACCTCCATCGGCTCGGATACAATATCCTCGGCATCGATAACAATGAGTTTGCGATTACGAAGCTGAAGGAGTTCGATGATACTCTTCAGGTGGAAGCAGGGGATATCCTCGATATCCCATACCCTGACAACTCTTTTGGCGGGTATATATCAATGGGAGTGGTAGAGCATTTCGAGGAGGGGCCCCATGCTGCCTTGAAAGAGGCATACCGGCTCCTGAAGCCGGGTGGACTGGCCATCGTATCGGTACCTACGGTAAACATGATCAGAATGATCTACAGAAGGCCCATACGGAATGCCGTAAAATCGCTTTTCGGTTCGCTCTCCATACTCGTTTCAGGCTGGTCCAAATCCAAATCCGGGGCATTGTATGATGCAGCGGAGCGTCTTCTCCCTGAGAGATTAAGGCTTTTATCCGGGAAGGAGAACAGGTATTATCATTTTGCCGAGTACCGATATACCAGGACCGAGCTGGAGAACTTCCTGATCCAAGCCGGCTTTGAAATCGTGGAAACCAGGCCTCATGATTTCTACGACTCCAAGAATCATGCCGTGGGCCTATGGGTTGACTTTCCATTCTTGAGAGTGATCAGGGGAACAAATTTCCGGGTTAATATTCTCGGGAGGCTGATCTCACAAGTGCTCGACAGCATCTCACCATGGATTGCCTGTTCGAGTGTCATCTGCGTCGGCAGGTCACTGAAAAAGAGCACACCGGCTGAGTGACGAGACGTTTTCGTACCCATAAGCTGATATACAGCAGGAGTATTTCCGTGCCCTTGAAGCTGATATCATGAGGGGATCTATCGTGGCTGTTCAGCAGCGGAAGACGAAAAGAAACAGAATACGGAGATCGCTGAACCGCCTCAGAATCGCCTGGTCCTTAATATTTAGAATATCGGACATAAATGGAGGCCTGGTTCCTTCCCTCAGAATAACATTGCGGATTTTCCGCAATGACGGTCTTAAGGGAATTCTTGCCTATATACAAGAGATCAGCCGCCAGGAATGGCTGTCACAACATGTCAATATCAGCCGTGTATATAGGGATGAATATTCTTTTTCTGAAGTCCCGATGAATAGACAGCAGGGGAGAATTGGCGTTCATGTGTTTTTCTCTGAAATCGGTTCACTTCAGGAGATCAAAGATTATTTATCACACATACCATACGAGTATGATTTATTCCTTTCTGTGCGCGATACAGCGAGCAAAGACATACTGCGGGACAAATGGAAAAAATGTGGAATAGCCGGGACACCGAAGATAAAGATTGTGCCGGATAGGGGTGGTCACATCTCCTCGGTATTTTTCCTCCATGCAGAGGATATATTGAAAAAAGACTATGTCTGCCACATCCACACCCGTTGCCGGCAGCCTGGGCAGTGTAAACATATCCTGCACAACCTCCTGGGGTCTGCCACGGGTATTGTGAGTATATTCAATATATTCTCGGAGCATAAAGAGGTTGGCCTCGTTTATTCGGAACCCCATCCCGGCGTGCCGTATACGGAGTATGCCGAGTGTTCGAACACAGAACTCGAACGAATGATTTTCCAGACGCTGAATCTGAACAGAACCTCCGCAAGTTATATCGACTTCCCGGCTGAAGGCATGTTCTGGGCAAAGGTGGACGCGATTAGACCTTTATTGAATCTACGGTTGTCACGTGAGGATCTTCGTGCCGAAGAGTGTCAATCCGGCTCGGGTCTGGCAGGTGCAATACGGAAATCATTGGTCCCCCTTGTGAGAAGCCGTGGAATGACTTTTGCCGAGGTGAATGCAGAGAAAAAGGTCTACAGACTGAACGCCGGGGATAAGAATTTATGGCAGTACTGGGATAAAACCGGGGATGAGCTTTGCAGAATCATTGACGACTTTGAAGTCATATCATTTGACATATTCGATACACTCATTACAAGACCCTTGCTGGACCCCGATGCAGCCTTTGAGATCGTGCAGACAAGAATCAGCAGGGAGCTGAAAATCGATATCAGCTACGCCAGAGAGAGAAAGCAGGCAGAATTTCGGCTCAGGACAGGTAATGAATTTACCGGTGACTGCACGCTGGATGACATCTATGCTGAATTCCTCAAGAGTACCAAGCTGCCCAGGTCATCTTGCGAAAGCATAAAAGAAATCGAGATCCAGAATGAAATTGCTCTGTGCATACCAAGAAGAGAAATGGTCAAAGTTTTCGACTATGCCAAATCAAAAAACAAACGGATAATACTGATCTCCGACATGTATCTGAGAAGGCGTGATATCGAGCAGATGCTCTTAAAGTGCGGGCTGTCGGGATATGATGAAATCATTCTGTCGTCAGAGCTCGGCAAGAGAAAAGATACCGGAGCTCTGTGGGATCATTATAAAGATCATATAGGGAATGATTCCATCTGCCTGCACATAGGCGATAACGAGCGTTCCGATTACCGTTTGCCTACCTCCAGAGGGTTGTCCGCTTATCACGTTATGTCCGGCAGAGGTCTGTTTCACAATACAAATTTCGGGAATGCTTTTCTCGAAAAGCTCGGCCATAAGACAGATCCGGCACATTCAGCCGTCACAGGCACCATTGTTGCCAAAGAGTTCAACAGCCCGTTTGCGCTGCACCCTGCCAGGGGTAAATACGCGATACAGGATTTGTCCACCATGGGATATGTCGTGTTCGGGCCGATAGTCATCACGTTCATAACCTGGCTTATCAAGAATGCACAGCGCGACAATGCGGACATGCTCCTGTTTCTGGCGCGAGAGGGATATTTTCTGGAAAAGCTTTATAACAAGATTCTGGATTGTCTCGAAGCGAAAGGCAGACCCTTGAAACGAATCGAAAGCAGGTATTTTCTGGCTTCCAGGAGGGCTACTTCCCTTGCATCGGTTTTTTGTGAGGATGATCTCCAGGATTTACTGGAAGCACCTTATACGGGGACACTATCATATCTGCTGTTCTCCAGATTCGGCATCGACGGTGATGGCATTCCCAACATCCTCGAGACCGTATCGCTTCCTGAAGATGGAGAAAAGGTGTGGCGAGTAATAAGTCTCTTCAAAAAGGAGATCTTGCAGGAAGCAGAGATCGAAAGAAATAATTATCTTGAATATTGCCGTGGAATGGGTCTGAGCGAGTATGAGAATATTGCCGTAGTTGACCTGGGATATTCGGGCTCCATGCAATATTACCTTTCAAAGATCATGAAGGAGCCGACTCTGGGATATTATTTTGTCACGATAGACCATCAGTTGAAAGGCATCCGATATCCGGGAAGCAGCATGAAGGATTGTTTCGGGTATAAGAACCCTGTGTCCGGCAAGATCAGCCCCGTCTATGCATATGTTCTCGTGTTGGAGGGATTGCTGACTTCACCGGATGGGCAGTTCATGAAGTTCGAGCGTGAGAATAAGAGGGTGAACCCTGTGTTTGGTAAGCCTGGTTTTTCTCAAAAGGTGTTCGACTCGATAAGCAGAATCCATGCAGGGGCTCTGGATTATGTTGAAGACATGGTCAAACATCACGGAGACTATTTGCTGGACCTCACTTTTTCACCTGACATGTCCCACTTTCTGATGGAATATGTCGTTGAACATAAAACATTTTTATCTGATGAGATTCAAAATATATTTTCCGTAGATGATAAGTACAGCTCGGAAAGAGATGTCTCGGTCTTTGACCTATACAGAGAGCACTATGGCATGACAGGATGAGCGGATTCAGAGCCTGACGTTACCGTGCATGAGTTATTATACCTCACTATTTTCTGGCACCATCAGGTAATTATAATCACTCACAGACACGCCTTTGTCTGTCATCCAGAGCGTGATGTCTGCTGGTGTGACAAGCCTTTTTTCTGTATTCGCGATGCGGACTTCATAGCCGTTTTTCCAGAAAAGATCGAAGGTGGCTTCAAAGTTCCGATTCAAACCTCCGGGGTGAAAAAGGCTCGGGCTGATTTCAATGAACCAATTTGGCTTCGGCTGCATGGACAGTGTCTTCATTGCACCTCGCAGCACGTCATACTCCGCACCTTCAACATCGATTTTGATCAGCAGTTTTTTTCCCATGAACCTGTCGCCGAGAATGTTGTCCATCGTGTTGACTGGAATGAACTGCTTGAATCGCGAGGAATATCCCGCCCATCCTTTGACCAGGGAAGCACAGGGTCCGGAAGCGCCATACAAGGTGAGCAGACCAGGCTTGTCGCTCAATCCCAGAGGAAAGACCTCGGCGTCGAACCATCCGTTGCTGCTTATGTTTGAAAAGAGGCACTCGAGGTTTTGCTGCTGGGGCTCGACAGCCACCACATGTTTTCCAAGAGACAGCGCCAGGCACGAGTAGTAGCCGATATTGGCCCCTACATCCACGAATACGTCAGAATTGAGCATGCTGTTTTTCAGGATCTCCAACTCGCTGTTTTCGAATGCACCCTTTAACATCAACCGGTTTGTAATATAGTTGCGCGTCACAAGATCAAACCCGAAAGGTGTTGAGGCTTTCACCTTGGACTTGAAGACGACTGCATGAAAATAGTCCGATATAATTTGCTTCTTCCACAATAGTGCCGGATAGAGTGACTTATAATCATTCAACACTCTCTGTAGGTTTTTAATTACCTTCATAGAAATAATCCCCCTGGGTAAGAACCGCAGCCAATCTTGGACTGAGGGTACATTTTAGGCTATCAGATCACATCTGTTTTATATATTGAATATGCCTTCCTCTGGCTATACGGTATATAAAAAGCAGGGTTGGAATGAATCCTGGCGCCCGAATTCCAGAGAGTATTATATTGAGAGTATTCATTATGCCCCCTTTTCGGAGGGCGTGAATGTATCTTTTCAGGTAGGTGGGGACATTATCGGAAAGAGCCGCCAAGCGTCTCTCAAGCTCTTCCGCCTGGTGGAGCAACCAAATCTGCATTCTCACATCCCTGTCCGGTGAAAGCCGTCCGGTCATGAGTGCCTTTAAGTATTCAGTATATGAAAAGGGCTTTGCCCATGCCGTGACATTGGAATCATGATGCCTGTAGAGGACCTTTGCTTCCGGAATGAAGAGGATTTTCCCCCGGCTTGCAGCAATCATTGCAACCCAGCCGTCGTGGTTCATGATGATTTCAGGGAAAGGGAGGCTCTCTCGAATGAGGATCTTGTTGCACAGGCTTGTGCATCCCAGAACAAAATTACGGACCAGAATGGATTTCAACGGCTCCTTTTGCACATGCTTTACGCCGATTACTTTCAGGTAAGATGGGGCAATGATGTTGTTGTGGGAATCGATAAGGCGGAGGTCTGAATGAACGAGGAGTGGTGTATCATCACCATGCTCTTGTTCGGCCTTTTTCATCATCCGATAGCAGGCATCCAGTTTATCAGGAAGCCAGATATCATCCTGGTCGGAGAATGCGATATAATCCCCTGTGCACAGACTCGCTGCCTTCGAGAAGTTTTTTATTAGACCAAGGTTCTTTTCGTTGTGGAAAATCCTGACGGGGAAGGGCGCCCTATGCGAGAACTCCTCCAGTATGACACGGGTGGAGTCAGAAGAGGCATCATCGCAAGCGACTACTTCACAAGGAGGCAGTAACTGCTGGAGATAGCTGTCTAACTGCCCCTTGAGAAACTTTTCCCCGTTATATGTGCACAGCGCTATCGATATCCTCGGTTTCGCTTCCATCTGCCTTTTGCCTCACTGGCCGGTCTACGAGCAATCTCGGCTCTGAAAGATTCTGTCAACCATTAAACTACTGACAGGTTATTCTTTTCTCCAAAATCTGCCGGTCCAGTCGATTTCCTTTATCTCACTCTTTATTCCATTCTCTTCCCTGAAATCATCCACAGCTTTTCTACACTTGTCTATGCAGCCATAATCATCGATGATACAGAATCCTCCTTTCGAGAGCTTCGGGTACAGATTCACCAGCGCATCCATTGTCGAACTGTACATGTCACCGTCAAGCCTCATAACTGCGAGCTTTTCTATAGGGGCTCTGGGAAGAGTGTCTTTAAACCATCCTTTCAAGAAAACTACCTGGTTATCGAGGAGTCCATACTTTTTGAAATTGTTCTCCACTTCCTCCATAGATACTGAGAAATACTTCATTGTGTACATCTTATCGCCCTTATCATCAGGGTATCTCCCTTCATCAGGCTTTGGCAGGCCTTCAAAAGAGTCCGCAACATACACTTTACGGTCATCTATTCCATAGGCTGCAAGGATTGATCGCATGAATATGCAGGCTCCGCCCCTCCACACACCTGTTTCAATCAGATCGCCTTCTATTCTTTCTCTTATCACGGCCTCGATACAGGACTGTATATTGTCGAGACGCTTCATGCCAATCATCGTATCAGCATACCCGGGGTACGAAATAGTGCCCTCTATCCTCTGGTTTGGAGTAAATGTTATCTCATGAAAAAGATTCAATTGCTTAAACTTCAGTATGCGATGAATGGTTAATAAGAGGGTTCTTGTCAACGGGTTTAACCTGTCATAATAGAAAGTAAGCGGCCTTGGCGGTTCAGGCCATAAGGTAAAGGCAAGCGTCTTTTTCATTAAATCAAGATAAAGTTCAGCAGATGATATTGTCATTGTATCTCCTTATTCACGCAAATCGATCTCTGAATCTTCTGATCAGGTGAACGAAGATTGGAGGAATAAACAGCTGCAAGACATGGAGTACTGATGCCATGTTTATCCTTCTCATAGATTTGTTTGGATAATCCGAATATACCGGACTCGCATCGGAAGATACTCGTTTCAGATAACCCTTGGGATTCCAGGTTATGAGGAAGTGTTCCCTGTTTCTATCGATCACAAAATCTTTATTCTCCCTTATGAAAGTTTCGATTGCCTCGTACGGGCCTGGATCCGGTCCGTGGTTCAAGCCATGATGAATGATGCTGTCCTCGACTATGAGGTAATCACCGGGCTTTACGAATACTGAATAAGCCCGCAATACATGCAAGGTGTTGTCGTAGGTGTGCGAGCTGTCTTCTATCACCATGACTCTTTCATCATCTGTAACAAGTTTTTTTATATCAGGAACCTTTCGGCAGGCGTCTCCTTCAATAAGGGTTATCCTCGGGTGTTGCTTTACAATGTCCGGCACTGTCTTGTGGGACTGGTCAATGCCGATTATCCGACCTTTGCCTATCAGGTCACAAAGATGTGCCAGATACAGTGTGCTCCCTCCATTGAAATTGCCGATCTCGATTATTACATCAGGCCGGGTCTCAAAAATTATCTCCTGATAAACCCAAGAATCCATGGGACTCTTCATTGTCCAAACGCCGAAGTATCTCGTTTGGCCAATTATGCTGCCTCCGATGATCTGAAGAGCCTTTTCCAAAGGCACATCCAAATACTCTTCCATGTAATGAGACATATGTTTTAGCTCCTCTCATTGATAGCCAGTGAATATTGAGACTTTTGCGTAATGCGGCAAAAAGCGTTTATCTCGAGCCGATTGGTATTTGTTCCTCAAAATATCGTAAAGGACACATTTTTCTGTCAAGACCGTCCCCATTCTGCTCATGCTCGTCAGCATTTCCATGCCAAAAATACACACCTGCCACTGCCCCGCCATCCCATATGCTGGCACAATTAAGGGTGACTTCTGATTCCAATGCCAATATCCATGACTATCAAAGTGTCTCTATTGCCTTGTCCGCACCCCTGTCTCTCCACCATAATAAAACTTATCATCTGTTCTGTTATTTGAATCGAAGCAGTTGACGCAGATGCCCTCCTTGCAAGCTATCTTGGACATGGCCACTTTCCACTTCTCTCCTTTTACGATTCTTTTGATATCTCTTGCTTTGAGTAGATTTCCTGTATTCCACTCAATGTTGACATCAAGGTTGCACGGGGTGCAATCTCCATTCCATGCGATAAGGAAGTTGCGAGCTGACATTATATCGCACGGGTTTCTTTTCATGTGCCTGTCCTGCATGACTCCCCCGTATGATATGATGGTCTTGGTCCATATGTAATCCCTTGGACTAAGTCTCGGCCTCCATTTGGCAATAAGTGTTTCCGTATCGTGTTCGTTTGCTGATGATACAACGCAGTGTAAATTGGTAGGAACATGGTCTGGTTGGCAAAGCCAGTACTCCATCTTGCTGACAATCGTACCATACCGGTCCTGAGATGGTTCACCGTTCAGGTCGAGAACCGCGCCTCCAGGGCACAGTCGCTCCCATAGATCCGAGTAAGAAGCATCGAAGCTTATGCGGACACAGTCAAAATGCTTCAGAGTCTCCATATCCTCCCTCGTCACCAAGGACCAGTTGGTAAATATTTCCAGCTTGTAAGAGCGATTCTTGGGAATCATCTCAATGTACTGTTGAAATGCAGGATGCAGAAGAGGTTCTCCAAAGAAACCAAGTCCAAGATAACAAGCATGCTTATTTGCGTTTTCCAATACCAAGTTCCACAGTTCTTCGGACATATGGCCCTTTATGCGGTTGAACTGGTTACCGCCATTTGACTTCTTCTGATACACGGAATGTGGGCAATAGATACATCTGAAGTTGCAGTGATTGGTGAACTCAGGCCAAATTGAGTATGCCGACCGCCTGTAACGATCATTAATCAAATTCATGATCTTTTCATGCAGTTTCTTCATTCAGCTATAACCTTGACGTAAATGGATTGGTGTTACAATTTTGCCTTCAATTCTGAAAATATATTAGTGTCTCTATCGGGGATGGTTGAAACCCCTCGCCTTTAGGCGAAGAGAAGAGTCTGCGATGTCCCCCTGCAGGTGACAAGCAATGAGGAACACGTTTACCCCGATTTCGTATTATCAGTGGCTGTATGAGTCGAATTTATTCGACGTAGCCACTGAACCCCTCGACTTCAAGTCGAGGATGATTTCAGTTCTATAGCAACATAGCCTCTAGCCAGCATCACCGGGTGATATACACTGTTGCCAAGCGCTGCCCTGCCTACGGGTACACATCAACCAGTATTCTATCGATCGGCTCCTACCTGATATAGTCATGGATCTCCTTTAAGAACTTTGCATCCTTAGAAGAAGACCCCAATGTATTGCTAAGCTCAAGATCTAAGAAACCCATGTTTCTCTCATACTCCTTGAATCCTATATTACCTTTCCCCATACATTCCATACTAGAAGGGGTATATCATTAATGATATTTTAATATTAATGGACTTGTCCGCTGAGAGTCAGCAACCTGACAGGCTCTGCCATTGCCAGTATTGTGCAAAGGTTTCACTCATTTTTAATCTCTTTTAGGGTTTAATACCTATTCCTAATAGAAGTAAATGTATTATCGCTCCAGCATCTAAATAAAAAATTCACTTCAATTACCTGCGCCGCCCATCTCTGATTATGTATGTTCCATTGTCGGAGCCAGAGTCGGCTGTTCATGCGCATATATCGCTGCACATGACACCATGAATAGTGCTTGGAGGAAATAAGACATGAGCATTGCAAGGCTGAAGCCGAGTGCCCCATAACCGGGTATCAGGAAATAAGCCGAGCCGATGAGCGCCAATGCCCACAGTGCACTCGATGCCGTGCAGAGCCAGACTCTCCCCTGCGAGATCATGGTGACACCGATATACGTTGCAATAGATGCCAGAAAAGCGGCAAAAGCCAGAATAACGAGAACAAATGATCCGGGCTCAAACGAAGAACCATAGATTTTCATAATATAGGGAGAAGCAATAGATACTATGATTGCTCCTCCCAGAGCACTGGCCCCGACAAGGATGGTGTTATACCAGAAGGCCTTGCGATACTGGCGGCGTTTTTGTGCACCATGAAAATCCGCCAGCATCGGCAGCGCGATCATATTCAGGCATTGCGGCAGGAACAGGATCGCTTTTTGCCAGGAGCTCGCGGCTTGGAAAATTCCCATCTCAGAATAGCCGTTCGGTATATTGACGAGCATGGCGGAACAAACCCAGTTTGCCGGAGTGAACATCATTCCTGCCAGTATGGCCGGCAGGCTGAATCCAACCAGGATGTGAAGCTCTTTGCTGCATCCCGTGAAGCTGATCGGCACTCCGGCGCGAAGGGCTTCCTTGCGCAGCTCATGGTTGCTGATCACGCAATTTGCGGCCAACGCGATAACAATAGCCCAAATGGCGCCAGGCATTCCGAAAAGATAGACCCCGCAGGTTATAAGGAAAAGCATGATAATTGCGTAGAGACTGTTAATCCACGCAATTGTACGGAATGCCTCGAATCCCGAAAGTGCTCCCATCTGTACGCTGTTTATCACTCCGAAGAAAATGATCCCCACCCCTATGAGCAGAAGATTCGTGATATGGGGGGCAGCAAGGGCATTCACAGAGAGCCATGGCGCAGTAATGACGAGCAGAGCCGACATGAGTAAAGCCGTCCCCATTGCCAGCAGGCTGAAGAGTGCTATTATATGACCGGCCCTGTCAGGATCGTTTTTCCGGAATTCCGCTATATGTTTCGTAGACGCCATTGCCAGGCCGAGGATTGCAAAAATGCTGAACATCCCCGCCGTGTTGTTGATGATGCCGAACTCTCCGTACTGCTCCCTGCCGAGCAAACGAGCCACAACCACCGCAGTAACCAGGTTCAGGACCTGCGGTATGCCTGCCCCCATCATTGACCAGAACGCACCGTGTGCGATCCTGTACCCCACGGGCGATGTGCTCCTGTTGTCCCAGTAATATCTCAGGGGTTCAGGCATGAACCTGTCAGCAATTTTTCCGAAGTCCAGCTTCTTCATGGATATAAAGGGTATCATTAGTCGTTTCGCAGGTGATGCCTTGCCAGGGTAATCATTATCATGAATATGAATGCCCTGTCTTTTTCGCCATTGCACCCTCGATCATGCCAAGGATACTGGCGAAGGCTATGCTCATCCGGTTTTTAGCCGGCGAAAACTTGAGCTTGACCACATCTGCTGCAGCGCGGATGATGCGCACGCCGACTCCAAAAAGCATGATCCGGGCAATGACCACGGGCAGGCTCATGGGTTTATACTGCCTTGCGAGCAGCATCAGGTTCCTGCTGTCGTAGTACCACACGTCACTCCTCGGCATGCTCGGAACGAGAATGTGAGTTACGAGCTTGTCGGAGAAAGCGCAGAGCCTATAGTTCGTGTGGTGTTTCAGTCTCAGGCCGAACTCGATATCTTCATGATACATGATGTAGTTCTCGTCAAAGAGCCCGATCTTGCTGAATACGTCTTTTCTGTAGAAGGCAGCGGTGCCCGCGATGAAATCAACCCGGCGTATCCCTATGAAGTCGTCGAGAAGGTTTGCCGGGAGCCCCATTCTGTAGCGCCCCCCGGTAAACCAGTTCTGTCCATACTGATCGACGATGGAGCAGGTGAGCCCTCCGATTGAAGAATCCGAGTCCAGGATCTCCACGTTCCTCTGGACAAAATGGCTGTCGACCTCGGTATCCTGATTGAGCAGGCAGATGTATTCTCCTCTTGCCAGTCCGATCCCCTTGTTGCAGGTCCTTACGAAACGGAGATTGTCCTCGTTCTGTACGAGGTGCATGTTGGTTTTGCCTTTGATGAGCTCTTTTATAAAGGGGACTGTCGTCTTGTCTGGAGAGCAGTCGTCAATCACGATGACCTCGAAGTTATCGAAGGTTTGATCCGCCAGGTAGGGAAACAGGTGCTGAAGACACTCCTTTTGATTATAGTGAGGGATTATGATGCTGACCTTGATCTTCTCGTTTCCCATCCCTGCCTCCTTCCTTGCCCTGCTGTAGCATCAAATAGAAAAAGTTGGTTCATCCGTCCGACACGTTGAACAGATGGATCATTCTGATTCTTCCGTTATATGACCGCCCTTGAAAACGTACAGCAAAAAGCCGTCGATAGGTATTTAATAATATGAGTTATTCAACAAGAGCCCATGCTTGTGTTCAGTCTTTTCCACCAGATATGAGTTTTTCCTCTACGAGGAATAACTGCGCATCCCCCTTTCTGGCAATGTAATAAAAGCTGTCCGGTCCACCGAACACAATGCGGCCTCCCCCAAAAACAACAATGATGTCATAGAGATGACCTTCCATATCGTCAACGACCACGCACTGCTTCCCCCGGGTCTGGGCGGCATATGCCATGTGTCTGCCGTCGGGGCTGAAGACAAGGGAATCGATCGAGATGCCGTCATGCCGATTTCCCTCTTTCCCGTCCATCATGAAATAATATTTGTTGCTTTCCCGTACCGCGTACAGCACCTGCCTGCCATCGGGGCTGAACATGAGGCTCCTCGGGCCGATGATGTCGAATTTCCTGCTCTCTTCCTTTCCGTCGACGACCGCGAAATATCTGCCGCTCTGCCTCGCCACATAGGCAAAGCGCCTGCTGTCGGGGCTGTATACGGGAGGGCCTGCCCCGACGCCGTCATACCGTTTGCCTTCCTCGTTGTTCTCGACAACGAAGTATCTGATATTTACATAGTTATCCTTGTTGACCTTGTCGCCTGTCATGGCGACATACGCAAAGCGGCTGCTGTCGGGGCTGAAGGTATACGTGCCGTCCTTGATCTCGTCGTACTCTCTGCCTTCTGCCCCATCGACCACCATAAACCATTTTTCCTTAGCCTGGGCCTCATATGCCAGCCGGCTGCCGTCGGGGCTGAAGACCGGTTCGCCCTTTCCGATGCCCCGGTAGTGCTTGCCCTCGTTTCCGTCCAGGACCATGAACCACATGTCTCCCGAAAACAGCTTTCCACTCATGGCTGCATAGGCGATATGGGCACTGTCGGGGCTGAACACCGGCGAGCTGTCGCCGATGCCGTTGTACGGCTTACCCTCAACCCCATCCACCACCACATACCAGTCTCCGCCGTCTCGAGCGGCATATGCAAGGTGCTTCCCGTCCGGACTGAACACCGGACCGGACTTGCCGATGGCGTCGTAGTGCTTCTGTTCCTCGCCGTCGACCACAACGAATCGTTTCTCGCCCCTGAGCGCCGCATAGGCAGATCGTTTGCCGTCAGGGCTGAAAACACTCTTGCCCAGTGCGATATTCTCATACGGTTTGCCCTCCTTGCCGTCGACCACCACGCATTTCATTCCATCAACATTCTGGACATATGCGATACGTTTGCAATCCTTGCTTATCTGGAGAGTCGATTCGATCCACTCGGTAGGTTTTGGGCTCATGATGAGCTGCTCGGTGACGACCCTCTGCTGGTCTGATTCTCCTGCGTGCAGGGCAGTGGCTAGAAAGAAGATGATGAGTACCCAGATGAGAATTGATTTTTTTGACATGATTCCATCCCTGAAAGAGTTATTTTGGCATATAAAACAGTTCCGAATCACCACCCCGTCCTTACCATCATTCTCCGCGTTGGCCACGAGGCCGTCATTATCGCCACATATCCGCCAAGGTTTCTCTGCAAGTAAGTTCCATACCTTGATAATTCGCGCACCGGGGGTCCACGGAATCTCATTTGCTCTTTATCAGCCCCTTCACAAAATCCGTGTTCCTGATGTTTGCCAGGTCCGGGTCGCGGGCTATCAGGTCCGTTCCGGCAAAGCCCCTGTCCATCGCCTTCCTGAGCCAGGCTATGGATTCGTCGACCAGGTTCTGCCTGGCGTAGATGCAGGCAAAGTTGTAGTAGACCGCGGGGTCGCCTGGCTGCAACCGGCGGATGCGCTCCAGGGCGTCGAGCGCCTGCGCAAAGTCGCGGGTGTTCGAGGAAGCGGCCGCGATCCCGTACAGGGCCTGGATGAGTGCCGGGTCCATCGAGAGGGCCTCCCGGTATCGTGCGAGGGCCTTGTCATATTCGCCTGCCCGGTGATGGATGTCTCCCAGTCCGGACAGCAGGACGGGGTTTGCGGGGTCGGCCCTGAGCATGCCCTCGATCTTCAGGCTCTGGGCCTCCAGCTCGCTTCGCATCCGGCCCGCCTTGTCCAGCGCGTTCGCGGCATCCGCATAGCCCGGCATGATGCGCACTGCCTCCCGGAAGCACCTGGTAGCGTTTTTCAGGTCGCCCTTTCTCATGCAGGCCTCGCCCAGGCGGTACCACACCCTTTCCTGGACCGGGTCCATGCCGAGGGCCCTGTCGAAGTTGTCGATTGCCTCGTCATACCGGCCCATCTCCAGACAGGCGTTGCCCAGGTTGGCATAGATGAACGCCTTGCCCGGATTGATCCGGATGCATGTCCTGAGCCGGTCGATCGCCTCGTCATAGCGCCCCTGCATGTAATACGCGCGGCCGAGGGTGCTGTGCGCGTCGAGAAAAAAGGGCTTGATCGCGATCGATCGCTCGAAATGGTCGATGGCGAGCCGGATGTGGCCCCGGTCGAGAAGAGCGCTCCCGAGGTTGTTGTGCGCCACGAAGTTGTTCCGGGTCGACGCGAGCGTGTGGGTAAAGAGAGTGATGCTGTCCTTCCAGAAGCCGACCTGGACCCAGGTGAGGACGGCCAGGGCGAGGAGGGCCAGCGAGCCTGCAGCGGGCACGGCAAGGCGGAAGGGCTTGCATCTTTCACGCAGGTCATTCATGCCCCAGGACAGCGCGATGAAGATCCCTATGGACGAGAGATAGGCGTAGCGGTCGGCCATCTCGGGCCACAGCCCTGCCTGGAAGATACCGAGAAAGGGCACGAGAATCCCCAGAAACCAGAGCCAGCCCACCAGGTAATGGGGGCGGCGGGACACGGCCCGGATGAAGGCGACGGTCAGGGCCGTGAGCACGAGGAACGCTCCGGCTGCCTGCCACAGGGGGATGAAATCGGGGTAGGGGTAGAAAACGGCCAGGTCATGGGGCCAGAACAGCTTGCCCAGGTATTTCACGCTGGAGACCGCTGCGTTCGAGAGCCTGAGCCCCAGCGGGGTGAGCTCGGCGCCGTACAGGCCCATGCGGATGTTGGCGCCCTTGACGTTGTAGAGGAACGACCCCAGCGCCAGGATCAGAAACGGGATCTTTTCGAGGATGAGCCGGGAAACGGGCGCGCCATCGAGCCTCAGCCGCCATGCGCCGCCCGCGCCTTCCCCTTCCCGGGCGGCCGCACGGATCCTCCCCAGCGGCCAGAGGTCGACCAGGAGCAGGATAAAGGGCAGGGTCATGAGCACGGGCTTGGCGAGCAGGCCCAGCTCGAAGAGCCCCAGGGCGACGACGTACCGTTTCCAGCCGGGCTTGCGGGTATACCAATGGTACGCCAGGAGCACGAGCATGAAGAACAGGCCGCTCAGCACATTGTTCAGCTCGGCCGCCCAAGCCACCGACTCCACATTGACGGGGTGGAGGGTGAAGATCGCGCTCACGAAAGCGCTCCGCCAGAATGCGCCGGTCATCCGCCTCAACGCGATGAAGAGCGTGATCCCGGCCAAGAGGTGGATGGCGAGGTTCAGGATGTGGAAGGCCCCCGGGTTCAGGCCGCAGGCCTCGTAACACGCGGTGTAGGCCAGCCAGGTGAGAGGACCGCACCACGATTCCAGGCTGAACGACCAGAGCAGGTTGTCCCAGGTGAGGCCTGTCAGAACATGGACCTGGTCGAGGAGCTGCAGGGGGTCGTCCATGTTGACAAACCCGTTGCCCGGCAGCCGGCAATATGCGAGGCAGGCCGCCAGGGCCAGGGCGGCGCAGGCGAGAAGGTCCCGGTGCCTGATGACGAGCGCGCGGAGGCCGTCCCGGAGGCCGCCCTTCTGCATGCCGCCGCTCAATGCCGTGCGCTCCTTTCCCCTTCGCCCTTTGCGGGCCTGACCTTCAGGGGGAGCCAGCATGCCGGGAGCGCAATGACAGGGGCGGGTGTCGCATACCTGATCGAGCGCCACGCCGCGCGGGCGGTCTGAAAGAGCACCCGGCCCAGGACGAAGAGCGGCGTCTCCAGGAGATGTCTCCGGGCCTTGAAGGCCATGAGCATGTGGCAGCGGGCCAGGTGGTATTCATAAAAGAACCCCCCGTGGGCCGATGATTTTCCGCCCTCGTGCAGCACCCGCGCGTCCTCTGCGCAAAAGATCCTCAGACCCCGGCGCTGCAGCCTCCAGCCCAGGAAGGCGTCTTCGCCGTACATGAAAAAGGCCTCGTCGAACAGCGGCTCGCGCTCGACCAGGCCCTTTCTGAAGAGCAGGCAGCAGCCCGGGAGATAGGGGAAGGCCGCGAAGGTCTTCCGGTGCGAGACCGCGCCGAGCAGCCTGTTGTACCAGACATAGGTCTCGACCCTGCCTCCGGCCGCCGCCGCGGGCGCCACGAGCGCGATGCCCTCGTCCTGCTCCAGCACGGACACGAGCCTTTCGACCATGCCGGGCGTTGCCTGCGCGTCGTTGTTGATGAGCAGGTAGTAGTCGTGGCCGCCGGTGTCCAGCATGTCCTGCCCGATGGCCCGGTTGACCGCCCCGCCGAACCCCAGGTTTTCTTCGTTCACGCGCAGCGAGAGGGCAGGCGGGTTCTTTTCTTCAGAGAGCCTGCGGACAATTTCGGCGAGCCTGAGCGCCTCGTCCGGCGACGCCGAGTTGTCCACGAGCAGTATGGTGTCCACGGCCTGGCCCATGAGAGACCGCAGGCATTTTTCGGTCTTGCGTGCCCCGTGATAGTTGATGGCGATGGCGCAGGTCCGAGGCATTATCTTCTGCTGCTCAGGATTTCCTCGAACAGGTTCCTGTACCCGTCGATCATCTGGTCCAGCCTGAACATCTTCTCCACCTTGGCCCGGTTGTACGCGCCCATCTCCTTCCTGACCTCCGGGTTCTCCGCCAGGAAATTGATCTTCTCGGCAAACGCGTCCACGTCGCCCACCGGGCACAGAAAACCGCCCTTGCCGTGGTCGATGAGCTCGGGGATCGACGAGCAGTCGCTCGCCACGACCGGGAGCCCGGTTGCCATGGCCTCGGCCACGCTCAGCCCGAACCCCTCGCGCACCGTGGGCATGAGCAGGATGTCCATGTCGCGGTACCGGTCGGGCAGGTCCTTGAAGGGCACCCGGCCCACTGGCTTGAGGTCTTCCACCGCGGTAAGGTCGAACCTGGTGCGCAGCCCCTGGGTGTAATAGATCGTGATGTCCTTCCGCAGCCTTGCGGCAATCCCGGGCAGCCACTGCACTCCTTTGCGCAGCGTGAGGTTGCCCGTGACAAAGACCTTCACCTCTCTGCGTCCGGTGCGGGGCTGCGCAAGCGGGGTGTAGAAGTCCGTGTCGATCCCGTTGTAGATCACCCTGATCGGCCTGGATATGCCCAGGTCCTCCCGGGCGACCTTGGCCATGAAGTGGCTCACCGCCGTGACCACGTCCGCCTTCAGGAGCGACAGCCGGGTGATCAGGCGCAGGTCGGTGGCATAGTGTACGCGCTGGGCCAGGGTGCTGTAGGCGTGCATCCAGGGGTCGAGGATATAGCCGTGCAGCGTGAGCACGATCGGCACGTCTTTTTTCTGGAAGAAGATCCCGTAGTCCTGCGTGGTGTGGACGATGTCGGCGCCTTTCGTGGGCGCGGCCATGCCCAGGGCAAAGGGAAACAGCGTCCAGTAGGGGTTGTACGGCACGACCCGGTAGTCCGGGATGTGCCGCTCCAGGATCTTGTGCACCACATACGCGCCGCCGCCCCAGCCCATGGGCGCCATGACCTTGCAGTTTCTCATGATATACGTTTCCTCCTCATCGAACCATCCCTGCGTAGATCTCAGCGTGCTCTTTTGCCTTGGTTTCCCAGGAGAAGTGCTCTTCGACAAACCTCCTCCCGTCTCTGCCCATATCTGTTCGCAGGTTTTTGTCCCGCAGGAGCACCAGAATTTTTTCCGCGAGCTGATCCGGCCGTGCGGGCTCCACGAGAAAGCCGGTCTTGCCGTCGACAATGGTGTCCGGGATGCCGCCGACCCTGGAGCCGATGCACGGGGTTCCGCATGAAAACGACTCGAGCTGTGTGAGGCCAAGGCCCTCGGTATTGCCGTTGCCGTCGATGATAGACGGCTGGACGTACATGTCAGCCATTGTGTAGTAAATCGGGGTGAGCTGATGGGGGATAGGCCCCAGGAACGTTACCTTGCCCTCCAGGCCATGCATTTTTACCCGGTTTTCCAGGTCCTTGCGAAGAGGGCCGTCTCCACCGATCAGGAGGCGAAATTCCTGGTTCCAGGGAAGCAGGTGCAGGGCATCGATGAGGTGCGCGTGCCCTTTCCACTCAATGAGCCTCCCCATGGTAAAGATGATGGGACAGCCATCGGGCGCTGCCTGCTGCCGATATTGTCTCACCACGTCTTGCCTTGCAGGCTGGAATCTCTGTATATCCACACCGGGAGGGATGACCCTGATCGTCTTCGGTGCAGCTATCGTCTGTACCTGCGCACGGGTGAACGAGCTGTTGCACAGCACGCAGTCGATGTGTTCGAGCATGAACTTTTCCACCCCGGTCAGCGCCCGGGTCGACCCGTGGTGCATGGTGAGCACGACGGGCTTGCCCAGAATGCGCGCCGCGGCCAGGCCAGAGAGCCCTGCGATAGACCAGTGGGCGTGGATGATGTCGCAGTTCCTGGCATGAACGAGTGTCTGGACAAAGAACATCATGAAAAGAAACGGGAGCTGGAGCCTGTTCCCGATGCCCTTTCGGATGTTGTCCGGAATCCCGCTGCCATAGCACAGGCTCTGGCGGGACTCGGGCAGCAGGTAGGGGAAGCGGCGCACGGACACCCCGTCCATGGTTTCTTTTTTAGGCGCGCCGAGGTGGTGCGGGGCAAGCACTACTGCGTCTACCCCCAGCCGGACGAGATGACGCGCCTGCTCCAGGACAAAGATTCCCGATAGGTCTCCCGGCTTCAGCGGAAACGACGTGGTGAGGATGCAGACCTTCATCTGTGTCAACCCGGGAAAGTACCGGCGGTTTCTTGAGTGTGCTTTTGACTATTCATTGGTCCTGCGGGCCAGTTGCATGAGGTACGAGCCGTATCCACTGTTTTTCATGGGCGAGGCGATCCTGACGATCTGTTCGGCGTCGATGTAGCCCATCCTGAAGGCGATCTCCTCGATGCAGGCGATCTTGAGTCCCTGCCTTCTCTCGATGGTCTCGATAAAGGTGCTCGCCTCGAGCAGGGACTCGTGGGTGCCGGTGTCAAGCCAGGCATAGCCCCTGCCCAGCTTTTCGACCTGGAGCTCGTTGTTTTGCATGTAGCGCCTGTTCACATCCGTGATCTCGAGCTCTCCGCGCGCCGAGGGCTCGAGGTTTTTCGCGATGTCGAGCACCTGGTTGTCGTAGAAGTAGAGCCCGGTGACCGCCCAGTTGGAGGTGGGGTGCGCGGGCTTCTCCACGATGTCGGCCGGCCGGCCGGCTTTGTCGAAGGTCACCACGCCGTAGCGCTGCGGGTCGTTCACCCAGTAGCCGAACACGATGCTCCCCTGCCTGAGCGAGCCCGCGTTCTGCAGCCTGGCATAGAGCCCGCTGCCGTAAAAGATGTTGTCGCCCAGGATGAGGCAGACATGGTCCCTGCCAACGAACCCGCTGCCGATGACGAAGGCCTGGGCGATCCCGTCCGGGCTCGGCTGCTCGGCATAGCTGAAGGAGACGCCCCACTGCGACCCGTCTCCCAGGAGCTCGCGGAACCTGGGGAGGTCGGCCGGGGTCGAGATGATCAGGATCTCCCGGATCCCGGCGAGCATGAGCACCGAGAGCGGGTAATAGATCATGGGCTTGTCGTACACGGGGATGAGCTGCTTGCTCACCACCTTTGTGATGGGGTAGAGGCGGGTGCCCGAGCCGCCTGCGAGAATGATCCCTTTCATTGTAAGAAGCTCCTTTTCATGCCTGCGGCGATTCCCTGCGGGTCAGACGGCCTCGCCCTCGTGTGGTTCCTCTTCGATCTCTTTCGCTTTGATCCTGTTGCTCAGCTCCGCGATCTGCCGGGGGCTGACGCTGGTGCCCTTGAGGTCCTTGTTCGCCTCCATGTCGAACCACATGGCAAAGAGCAGAAACAGGTTGGCCGACATGAACGAGAACATGGCCGCGAGGGCGTTGATGGGCGGGATGTGGTCGAAGGCGAGCCAGTACCAGAACAGCCGGACAAAGAGCGCGAAGGTGATGCCGCCGAACACGATCCCCAGGAAGTAGAAGAATATCAGGGGGTGGAAATCGCGGATAATGTACTTCTCCTTCATCCGCCACAAAAACAGCTTGAGCAGCAGCCAGCTTATGGTGAAGACTACCGCGAAGATGTTTATCTTCGACTTCTCGCCCACGTTGTAGATGGGCTTGATGGGAACGTCGACCACCCGGAAGCTGTACACGTTGAGCCGTACGAGCAGATCGTTGGGCTGGCCGAAGCGCTTGTACATCCTGTCCCAGTCGATGATCCTCAGGGCCCACCTGTTGATCACCGTGTACCCGGACTGAAAATCGGCCACATGCCAGTAGCCCGAGGCGATTTTGGTCAGCAGGGAGAGGAACGCGTTGCCGAAATACCGGACCCTGGGTATCTTCTCGTAGGCCTCGCCCGTGAAGAGGCGGTTGCCCTTGGTGTAGTCGGCCCGGTCTTCGACCACGGGGTCGAGCAGAGAGGGCAGCTCCTCCGGGGGCATCTGGCCGTCGCCCGCCATGACCGCGGCCATGTCGTACTCGTTGTCGCGCGCCCATTTATAGCCCGATGCGATGGCCCCGCCCACGCCTTGGTTCTTCTCGTGGACGATCAGCCTGATCCGCCGCTCGGTCTTCTGGTACTTCCGCACCACGGCGGCGGTGTTGTCCCTGCTCGCATCGTCCACGACCACGATCTTGTCGACAAAGGCGGGCATGGTTTCGATGACCCTGCCGACCTGTGTCTCTTCGTTATACGCCGGCACCACCACGCAGACCGATTTATCTCTGTACATGGCTTCCCTCCGCTCTACCGGAACCATCGGCTATTGCCCCGGAAAAACATGAGTGTCCTCCCGCGGCGCTCATCGCGCAGACTCCGTCCCTCATGGGTGAAATGGAATAGACAGGCCCCCATTTTAAAAAAAATCACAAGTAATTATCCGGAATCATTGCCATAGTGTCAAGGGCATTGTAATGTCTCATATTCAGTGAGCTTTTTTGGCGATCATTGGTAGAGCGGTCCGCGTTCTCCCCGAAACGTGCATGATCCGGGAATATAGCCGTTGAAGAGCCGGCCGTGCAGATGATAGAATAGTGCTTTGTGAAGCGGCAGTTGTGAAAGCGGCAGGCAAGCTGTCATTGTTTTTTTAGGGTGTTTCCATGAAGACGAACAGGCATGCGGCCCGGGAAAAGCCCGGCGACAAGGCGGCACCAGGAGCTTCTGCGGGAGACGGGGGTAAGGACGTTTACCGGCCGGTCATCCTCACGGTCGCGGTCCTCGCCGTGCTCGGCCTGGGCGCGGCGCTTTACTCCCACACCCTGCACGGCCCGTTCATGTTCGATGACTATCCCAATATCCTGGAGAACACCCACATCCGCGTGGACGATCCGAGCATCGGCAGCCTGGTGGACGCAGGCATCCGGAGCGTGGCCAAAAACAGGCCGGTCGCGAACATCAGTTTTGCCTTCAACTACTATGTACACCAGTACGACCAGGCCGGCTACCGCGCGGTGAACGTCGCGATCCACCTCCTCGCGGGCCTGGCGCTTTTCTTCCTGATCAAGACCACCGTGGTCATCGCCCGGGAGAGGACGTCGGGCCCGGGCATCCTGGAAGGGCTCGACCCCGCTCACGTGGCGTTCTTCGCGATGCTCGTGTGGGTCGTGCACCCGCTGCATACGCAGTCGGTCACCTACATCGTCCAGCGGATGAACAGCATGGCATCCATGTTCTACATCCTCTCCATGCTGTGCTATGTCAGGGGGAGGCTGGGGACGGGAAAAACGCGGTGGTGGCTCTATCTCGGCAGCATCGTCACCGGTGCGCTCGCCATAGGCTCCAAGGAGATCGCTGCAACGCTTCCATTCTTCATCCTGCTCTACGAGTGGTACTTCTTCCGTGACCTGAGCCGGCAGTGGGCCAGGCGACAGGTACTGCCGGTGATCGGGATCATCGCCTTCGTTCTTCTCCTCCTGGTCCTGTTTGCCGGTGTCCACTTCCTGCAGTACATCCTCGTGGCCTACTACTTCCGCGAGTTCACCATGCTGCAGCGGGTGCTCACGGAGCTCGTCGTGGTGGTGTTCTACCTGAGCCAGATCCTGCTTCCCCATCCGTCGAGGCTCAACCTGGAACATGATTTTCCCCTGTCGATCTCGCTCCTTGACCCGGCGACAGCCGCCTCCATGGGTCTGATCGTAGCGCTTCTGGTCCTGGCGGCTGTCACGGCCAGGAAGAACAGGCTGCTGTCCTTTGCCATCCTGTGGTTTTTCGGCAACCTGGCGATCGAGTCGTCGTTCATCGGCCTGGAGATCATATTCGATCACCGGACCTACCTGCCGTCGATGTTCGTCATTGCTCTCCTGGCTGCGGCAGCGCTCAAATACATCAGGCCACGGTGGGCGGGGATGGCCGTGCTGTGTGTGATCGCAGGCGTCTTTTCCCTGTGGACCTATCAGCGCAACGAGGTGCTCGCCGACGAGCTCCTGATGGCGCGGGACTGCGCGCACAAGTCGCCCGGCCTCGCAAGGCCCCACAACAACCTGGCCCTGGTGCTCGTCAAGCGCGGCGAGGTCGAAGAGGCGATCGTGCATTTCTCCAAGGCCATCGAACTCGCCCCTGACAGGTATGCGATCTATAAAAACCTTGCCGATGCACTCGCGAGCACGAAGAGGCATGCCGAGGCCCTGAAATACTACCGGCAGGGCCTGGTGCTGGCTGAGGTACAGGACAAGGCGATGGGTAGCGATGGCCGGAAGCAGTTTCACCTGGGCATGGGCAACTCCCTCGACAAGCTGGGCAGGCACGAGGAGGCCCGTGAGCAGTATGCGCAGATCCTGGCGATCGACCCCGGGCTCGACATCGCATACAACCTCATGGGGATGAGCTATGCGGAACAGGGGATGTCCGCGGAAGCGCTCGACCAATTTGCCCGGGCGGTGCATGTCAACCCGGATTATGCCGAGGCGCACAACAACATGGGCAATGTGCGCGCCCGGCAGGGCGATTTCGCCGAGGCCCTCGGTCACTACCGGGACGCTCTCGGCATGAGGCCGGGCTATGCCGACCCTTACTACAATATGGCCAATATATTCAGGCAGCAGGGCAGGGACATGGAGGCGATCCGGCATTACCAGGAGGCCGTCCGCATAAATCCCGGTCACGTGAGCGCTCGCAACACCCTGGCGGCGCTCCTCTACGAGAGAGGCGATCTTGACGAGGCAGTCGAGCAGTTCCGGGAGCTCGTCCGGCTCGACCTTGACAACGAGACCGCGCAGGAAAATCTCGACCTGGTGCTCAGGCGCAAGGAAGGCATCGATGCGGCTCGCGCCAAAACCCTCAAGGCCCTGGATGCCGATCCGGGCAATGCGCAGCTTCATCACCAGATGGGAGAGCTCAACAGGATGGCAGGCGATCTGAAGGCAGCGATCGAGAGCTACCAAAAGGCAATCGCCATATCGCCGGGCTTTTCCCGGGCTCTCGAGCAGCTCGCCTTTGTCTATTCACTCGCCGGCGACTACGCCAATGCCATCGCGACCATGGAGAAGGTCATCGAGCTCAACCCGGCAGATCCGGATGCGTATTACAACATCGCCTGCCTGTATTCCCTGCAGAACAGCGCCGGAGAGGCCGTTCAATGGCTGTTGAAGGCGGTTGACAGGGGATTTTGCGACTGGGACCTCCTGAAGAACGACCGGGATATGTACAATGTGAGGTGTACTTCGTTTTACAAAGAGTATATAAGAGGAAAATAATATTATTGTTTTGGTTTCGTGCCGACGAAATTCACTGTATGCGGACTGACAGGAGTTTGGCCCGATGAATGTTTCCGTTGTTGTTCCGGTCTATAACAGCAGCCAGATTCTGCCCGATCTCGTCTCCCGGCTTGAGCCGGTCCTGGAATCGTTTGGCGAAGAGTATGAGCTGGTTCTCGTGAACGACGGGAGCAGGGATGAGAGCTGGGAGGTCATTTGTGACCTGGTTTTGAAGCATCCCTGGATCAGGGGTGTCGACCTCATGAGGAACTACGGCCAGCACAACGCGCTGCTGTGCGGCATCAGGGAGGCACGGCACGAGGCGATCGTCACTATGGACGACGACCTCCAGCACCCGCCCGAGGAGATCCCCAAGCTCCTGGCCAAGCTCGCCGAGGGATACGACGTGGTCTATGGCCCCCCGCTCCAGGAGCGGCACGGTATCTTCAGGGACGTGGCCTCTTTCATCACCAAATCATCGCTCAAGGCGACGATCGGCGCGGGGACCGCACGGATGGCGAGCGCCTTCCGGGCATTCCGCACCCAGGTGCGCGAGTCGTTTGCCGACTACCGGGGATCGTTCGTTTCGCTCGATGTCCTGCTCACCTGGGGAACGACAAAGTTCGCTTCCGTGCCTGTACGGCACGACATGCGCAAGGCGGGCACATCGAACTACACCCTATGGAAGCTCGTCACGCACGCGTTCAACATGATGACCGGGTTCAGCACCCTCCCGCTCCAGCTTGCGAGCATCATCGGATTTTTGTTCACGATCTTTGGTTTCGTGGTGCTGGTGTTCGTTGTGATCAACTACATCGTGCATGGGGGGAGTGTCCCCGGCTTTTCATTCCTGGCGTGCACCATTGCCATATTCTCCGGCGTACAGTTGCTCATGCTGGGCATTTTCGGGGAATACCTCGCCAGGATTCACTTTCGGAGCTTGGACCGGCCCAGCAGCGTCGTCAGGGAGATCCGCGACCGGCGGTCCGGTGAGCAAGGGGCCGAGGACCGGACAAGCAGGAAAGCAGCGGAAATGCCATGAGAACAGATATCCCGCTGGTCAGCCTCTCGGCTCTGGACGAGAAACGCTTCGGCGTCAAGACCGCCAAGACCTCGCCATTGCGTGCGGGCGATATGGGCCGGGTCATGGATTTCTGTGCAATTCACCGGGTCGAGTTCCTCATCGCCCGGTGCCCTTCGGATGAGCTGAAGGCGGCCCAGGAGATGGAGCGGCTCGGGTTTTCCCTGATGGACACCCTGCTCTATTACTCCTGCGACCTGAAAAAGAGAGGGGTTCCCGTTGATTCGGCCGGACCGGCCCTCAGGACTGCCGTGCCGGGCGATGGAAATGCGGTGAGGGAGGTGGCGAAAGAGGCCTTTCGCGGGTATTTCGGCCATTATCATGCAGACCCGAGGCTCGACAGAGATGCCTGCGATGAGGTCTACACGGACTGGGCATACAATTCCTGCATCTCGACCGAGACGGCCGACACCGTGCTGATCGCTGAGTCGCCGGAAGGCGGGATCGCAGGCTTTGCCACCATGCGCGAAAAGAGCGAAGGCGTGGGAGAGGGTGTGCTCTTCGGCGTGGCGCCTGAGTTTCAGGGCAAGGGGATCTACCGCCGTTTCATGACAGGCGGCATGGAGTGGTGCATACAGAGAGGCCTCGGGAGCATGGTCGTTTCGACCCAGGTGACCAACACTGCGGTCCAGAAGGTGTGGGTGAGGCTGGGTTTCGAGCCGAGCCACTCTTTTTATACCTTTCACAAGTGGTTTACAAAGGCATGATGATATGGCATTCTATCGAGAATATTCGGTCACATAGGGAACATGTGCGTGACACTTTCGGGCATGAGAGGCGCTTATAGCAAGATGAGATGAGATACCTCTATATACTCGGGACCATTTTTTTCACCGTATACGGCCAGCTGGTAATCAAGTGGCAGATGGCAAAGGGGTCGCCTTTGCCGGACCGGTGGTTCGACAAAATCGTCTTTCTCATATCCATGTTCGGGAACCTGTGGATTCTGTCGGCCTTTGCCGCGGCCTTTCTTGCCTCTCTGTGCTGGATGGCCGCAATGACGAAATTCGATCTCAGCTTCGCATACCCATTCATGAGCCTGTCGTTCGTCCTGGTCCTGATATTCAGCGGCGTCTTTTTCTATGAGCCGGTCAATCTCCCCAAGATAGCCGGGCTTGTGATCATCATGCTGGGAATTGCCATCAGCGCGCAAGGATGAGATGCCGTGCTGGCGGATGAAAGTAAGGTTGTCATGGATAACAAGAACATATCGATACCGTTCAACAGGCCCTTCATCGTGGGGCAGGAGCTCTATTACATCGCGCAGGCCGTTATCGACGGCCAGCTCGCCGGGGACGGGCCGTTCACGAAGCGCTGCCACGAGTGGCTGGAAGAGCGCATCGGCTGCCGCAAGGCCCTGCTGACGCATTCTTGCACCGCGGCCCTGGAGATGTCGGCCATGCTCTGCGGCATCGGCCCGGGCGACGAGGTGATCATGCCCTCGTTCACCTTTGTCTCCACCGCCAATGCCTTCGTGCTGCGGGGCGCGGTCCCGGTGTTCGTGGACATACGGCCCGACACCCTCAATCTCGACGAGAAGCTCGTCGAGCAGGCCCTGGGCCCCCGGACCAGGGCAATCGTCCCGGTGCACTATGCGGGCGTTCCCTGCGCCATGGACGAGATCCTCGCAATTGCCGGCAAGAAAGGCCTGTACGTCATCGAGGACGCGGCCCAGGGGCTTCTCTCGACCTACAAGAAGAAGTATCTGGGCACCATCGGCCACCTCGGGTGCCTGAGCTTTCACGAGACCAAGAATATCATCAGCGGGGAGGGGGGAGCCCTGCTCATCAACCGGGATACGTTCAGCGAGAGGGCCGAGATCCTCAGGGAAAAGGGAACGAACCGGTCACAGTTTTTCCGCGGCCAGGTGGACAAGTACACCTGGGTCGATGTCGGGTCATCCTATCTGCCGAGCGAGCTCGTCAGCGCCTTTCTCTTTGCTCAGATGGAGCTGGCGGACAAGGTGGTTGAAGTGAGGCGCCGGATCTTCTCCCGGTATCTGGAGATGCTCAGGCCCCTGGAAGAGGAGGGGAGGATCAGGCTCCCCTTTATCGACGGGCAGGACTCCAACAACGGCCACATCTTTTATGTGCTGACGGCATCGCTCGATGAGCGGACCCGACTCATCGAACACTTGGGCTCGAAGGGGATCAAGGCGATCTTCCATTACGTGCCGCTCCACTCCTCGCCTGCGGGGAAAAAATACGGGCGGGTGAGCGGCGGCATGGACATGACCGACGATTTGAGCGACCGGCTGGTCAGGCTGCCGCTGTACTACGGGATGAGCAGCGACGAGGTCCACCGGGTGGCCGACCAAGTAGCCTGTTTCTTCAGGAAATGAGAGCCGGGGCCGGGTGGTGGAGACAGGTGGACCGGCGCAGGGAACGTGCGATGACGTCCGATGTCCCTGCCCCTGAGCCCCCGGCCGGTCACGATGTTCCCGGGAGCCTGCCTCTGAGCGGGTGGGTCTGCACGGCTCTCGTCGCGCTCGTTCTCTGCACCCTGTTCGTCGTGTACGCCGAGCCGGTCAAGGACGGCGACCTCTGGTTTCACCTGGCGTATGCCCGCTACATGGTGGAGAACCACACCCTTGTTCCGGATCACACGATCTTCAGCTGGACCCCCTCGCAGGGGGACGAGATCTACTGCTGCTGGCTGCCCGAGATCGTGCTTTATGCCCTCTACCAGAAGGCGGGAATGGCGTCCCTCTTTGTCCTGAGGTACCTGTTCGCCCTCCTCTTCGTCGGGGCTGCGGCCCTGCTCGCCGCAAAATGCGGAGTGCTGCGGCATCCGCTGACCTGGCTGGTCTGTCTTGCGGGTGTCCTGATGGCTCCGGCCGGAGTTCATATCAAGCCCGAGATCTTCTCGTACGGGCTGATGACCATGACCGCGTGCGTCTGGCTGGCCGTCAGGTCCGCCGGCACACAGAAGTGGTGGCTCTCCTACCTGTTCCCGGCCCTGCTGCTGATCTGGATGAACACCCATGGCGGGGTCGTGTTCGGCATGACCTTTCTCGTGGCGCTGTTCGCGGGAGAGGTTCTCAACGGCGTGCTGCCCTGGGGGGAGAGGCTTCCCGCGCATATCCGCAGGCACTTCTTCGCGGCGCTCCTGCTCTGCGCCCCGGTCACGCTGCTCACGCCCTACGGGTGGAGATACCCGCTCCAGCTCGTGCAGAACCTGGTCCTGAATCCTCAGGCCAAGCTGGAGGACTTCAGCTCGGTGACCGCGTACCAGTCGATTTTCGACTCGATGTCTTCCCTGCACCATTTCGTGGATTTCTTCGTGCTGGCATGCGTTGTCCTGGCCGTGCTTCTCTGGCCGAGAATACGGGAGAGGAGAATCGACTTCACCATCATCCTCGCCAATCTCGTCCTGGGCGTGCTCTATGCGTGGTTCATCCGGACAACGTATTTCTGGGCCATTGTCTTTCCCCTGACCGCCATCCACCTTCTTCCGGACATGTCGGGAGCCTTCAGGGGCTGGCCCCGGGCAGCGGCTCAGACGTTCCGGATGCTGATCGTGCCGGCGGTTCTGTTCTTCTCGTGCCGGGCGCTCTACGATTCGGTGTCTAAACCGTTTTTCGGCTTTTCGAGCAGCTATGTCAGCCCGTACCAGGAGGCGGAATTCATCCGGGCGCATTATGCCGGGCTGAGGATGGGAAACGACTACGACTCGGGATCGTATCTCCTGTGGGCGCTGTGGCCGCAGACAAAGGTGTTTATCGACGCGCGGTACTTCCCCTACCGGTCGTGGTACGGCGAGTATGTCGACTTCCTCTTCGGCAAAAACGTGGAGGCTTTCCTGCGGAAATACCCCTGCGACCTCTGGTGCCTGTCGTACCGGTTTCCCGGGCTGGCGTATTTCGCCGGGTCGCCGGAGTGGACGCTCGCCCATTACGGGCCTGCCGCCTGCGTGTTTGTCCGGAGCGGCATCCCTGTACCCGACGAGATGCGAAAGGGGAACGTCTCCGGAGAGGGCCTCACTCCCCATCAGGCGCTGAAGGTGCTCCGGTTCTCTTTGGCAATCGGCGACATCGATACGGCGAAGGGGGTCGTCTCCTCCATGGAGGTGAGCCGGCTGCGCCCCCCGAGCGGTTCGCTGGCCTGGCAGGCCCATGTAGAGCTGGGTGCCGCGCTGCAGGAGCGCGGGATGACGGATGAGGCTGTCTCCGAGTTCAGTCGCGCGATCGCGATCGATAATGCAAGGCCGGAGCTTTACAGCAGGTTGGGCGATATCTACCGGGAAAGGGGCGATCTGGACAGCTCGGAGATCAACTACCTGAAGGCCCTGGATAGAGACCCGGTCCTGGTATCCGCGCTGCAGAACCTCGCCATTGTGTATGCCCTGAAGGCGCGGTACGGCGAGTCGCTGAAATATCTGGAGAAAATCCTTAAGATCCAGCCGGACAACCCGGACGTCTATTACAACATGAGCTGCATATACGCCAGGCAGGGCGATGTGGAGCAGTCTGTCAGGCTGCTCGAAGCTGCGATCGATAAAGGCTTCAGCGACTGGGATCTGCTGAAGTCCGACCCTGATCTGGCAAATATCAGGGGCACTCCGTACTACCGGGATCTCCTCATGTCTCGTTGAGGCACACAGCCGGCCTGAGGGCAGATCAGGATTTATTACGGGTGATGGTTCGGCGGTCAGCTTCTGCATTTTCGGCCTCTTCCGCCATCTGCAGGGCCTCATGCCCGTTGTGCGCGGTCTGGCTGATGCTCATGCCGATGATCATCGAAGAGATCAGCCCGACGATGATGACCGGGATCAGGTGAAAGAAGTGATAGGTCAGGGTCATCCCTGCGGCCTCCTGGGCCGGGACGCCGAAGATCATCAGCCCGAACACCCCGCCTGCCTCCCAGAGCCCCCAGAAGCCCGGGACCGAGGGCAGGGTGATGAAGAAGCTGACGATGATCTCCACGGCGAATGCCTGGAGGATCGTGATGTGTATGCCCGGGCACCCCAGCGAGAGCACGTAGAGCGATAGCCCCAGGAGCCACCAGAGCACGAACGACTGCACCAGGCACAGGATCAGGTATCCGGGGCTTTTCAGGATGTCGAAGCCCACGGAGAGATTGTCGAGGACGAGCGTTGCCTTTCTGCAAACGCCTTCCGTGATCCTCTCACGGGTGTGATCGCCGAGGAAAAAGAGTGCGCCGGGTGTGCTCAGGATAAACCGGTTGAGCAGCCCGCGCGTTTTCGGGATGCTGATGAATACGATGAGCGCAACCAGTACCAGGCTGATCTGCAGGGTGGTCTTCCAGATCGTGTCGAGGACCGAGGGCGTCAGATGATAACCGGCAAAGGTGATGTCAAACGACGGATCGATCGAGATCGTCGCCAGGATGTAGATAAAGAACGCGAGCAGGCTCACCGCGTCCATCACCCTCTCCATGCCGGCCGAGCCGAGGGCCTTTGAAAACTCAACGTTTTCCCTCTTGTAGTAAATGGCGGGGCGGGCAATCTCCCCCACTCGTCCCGGGAGGATGCAGTTGAGCATGAAGCCGATGACGAGCGGATGAAAGGCGCTCCAGAAACCGGACCGCTTGACCGGGAGCAGGATGATCTGCCAGCGCCACACCCGGATGATATAGCTCAGAAAGGCGATGAGCAGCGAGGGGATGATCCACCAGTAATTGATCTGTCCGAGATAGGCGGCCAGGTCCCGCAAGGGGATATTCACGAAGGTGAAATACATGGCCACGGCAGAGAAAATCAGGCCGATGCCCAGGGAGGCAAGAGTCTTTTTATTGAATGCGATCATTCATTTTTCCGGCAAGATGTGTGCCGTCCTTCCGCCATTGCAGTGGTACTTGTTTAGGTGAATCCCGTCGTCATTGTCAACCGGGAATGCTTGAACGCGATATCCCTGTATGATAAAAACGGTTTTTCGTGGTATGCTCTATCGTCTCAATCAGACGGCCAGAAGGGATGCTGCAATGAAAAAGGCATTGATTACCGGCGTGACGGGGCAGGATGGCTCGTACCTTGCCGAGCTGCTGCTGGACAAAGGCTACGAGGTGCATGGCATCAAGAGGAGGTCTTCAAGCTTCAACACCTACCGGGTCGACCACCTCTACCAGGACCCCCATGAGAAAGACGTGAGGTTCTTCATGCACTATGGAGACCTCACCGACTCCTCGAACATCATCCGGATCATCCAGGACGTGGAGCCCGACGAGGTCTACAACCTCGGCGCCCAGAGCCATGTCCAGGTATCCTTCGAAACCCCCGAGTACACGGCCCAGTCGGATGCGATGGGCACCCTGCGGATCCTGGAGGCGGCGAGGATTCTCGGCATGGAGAGAAGGGTGCGGTTTTACCAGGCCTCCACCAGCGAGCTCTTCGGGAAGGTGCGGCAGATTCCGCAGGACGAGAACACGCCCTTTTACCCCAGGAGCCCCTATGGGGTCGCCAAGCTCTACGCCTACTGGATCACGGTCAACTACCGCGAGGCCTACGGCATTTATGCGTGCAACGGCATCCTCTTCAACCACGAGTCTCCCGTCCGAGGCGAGACCTTCATCACCCGCAAGGTCACCCGGGCGGCGAGCAGGATTGCTCTGGGCCTCCAGGACAGGCTCTTCATCGGCAATCTCAACGCCCTGAGGGACTGGGGCCACGCAAAAGACTTCGTGGTCGCCCAGTGGCTCATCCTGCAGCAGGACGAGCCGGACGACTACGTGATAGCGACCGGGAGACAGCATTCCGTTCGCGATCTCTGCACCCTGGCGTTTGCCAGGGCGGGCATCGATCTCGAGTGGAGGGGGTCGGGTGCCGAGGAGGTCGGCGTGGCCGCCCATATCAGGCCCCTGGGCGACTGCGAGACAAATCTCAGGCGCGGAGACGCGGTGGTGACGATCGACCCGAGATATTTCAGGCCCACCGAGGTGGATACCCTGCTCGGCAACCCCGGCAAGGCAAAGAAGAAGCTCGGGTGGGAGGCGAAGATATCCTTCGAGGAGATGATCTCGGAGATGATCGAGCACGATCTTGAAGAGTCGAGAAGAGACCTGCTCTGCCTCAACAGCGGATTTCAGGTGATGAACAGAAATGAATAAGGACGCACGGATATTCGTTGCCGGCCACAACGGCCTGGTGGGCTCTGCGGTCAGACGCAGGCTCGAGCGCGAGGGCTATTGCAAACTCGTTCTCCGGTCCCATGCAGAGCTCGACCTGACGAGGCAGGCCGAGGTGGAGGATTTCTTTTCGCAGGAATCGCCCGAATACGTGTTTCTCTGCGCTGCCAGGGTGGGCGGGATCATGGCCAACAGCACCCGTCCGGCGGAGTTCATCTATCAGAACCTCATGATCGCCTCCCATGTCATCCATGCGAGCTACCGGTTCGGGGTGAAAAAGCTTCTCAATCTGGGTTCCTCCTGCATCTATCCCAAAAACGCCCCCCAGCCCATGCGGGAGGAATATCTCCTGACCGGCCCCCTCGAACCCACGAACGAGGCCTATGCCGTCGCAAAGATCGCCGCGATCAAGCTGTGCCGGTATTATCGCGAGCAGTTCGGCGCGGATTTTCTGTCCGTCATGCCCACGAACCTCTACGGGCCGGGCGACAACTTCGATCTGGAAACCTCCCATGTGCTTCCCGCCCTCATCCGGAGATTCCACGAGGCCAAGCAGGCTTCGTCCCCCGTAGTCACCCTCTGGGGGACGGGCGCGCCGCGGCGGGAGTTTCTCTATGTCGACGACCTGGCCGGGGCGTGCGTGTTTCTCATGCAGCGCTGTTCCGCCCGCGAGATCGGGGAGTTCGTCAATGTCGGGACCGGTGAAGACCTGTCCATCAGGGACCTGGCCGGGCTCGTCTCCGGCATCGTGGGCTACACCGGGGACATACGCTGGGACGCGACGAAGCCGGACGGCACGGCCAGAAAGCTTCTGGACGTATCGAGGATTCATGCCCTGGGGTGGAAGGCTGGGATGGGCCTGAGGGAAGGGATCGCACAGACGTACGACTGGTACGAGAACAATTTTTCATGAACTTGCACTTTTAGATGAAGAGTATGGAATGAAGGACCTTTCAGTAACCCGCAGGAGCGAGCTTTGCCTTTTCGGGGCCGGGCTCGCTGTGTTCGTCGTCGCCGCTGTCCTGGGGTGGATAAAGCTGAAATACGGCTTCAACTTTCTGGACGAAGGCTACCACATGACCGAAAGCTGGAGGCTGTCTGCAGGCGACAGTCTGGTCCGAGACGGCCTGACTGACACATTGATCCTCTATACCTTGATCAACTCTATAATTTTCCGTATGTTTCCCGACATAACCCTCCTGGGATTCCGGGAGATACAGTATTTCCTTACGATCGCGGCACTGTTGCTGTTCAGTGCCGCGTTGTATCATTCCTACCGGAAGTACTGGTACCTGCCCCTGGTCTTCTCCCTGTTCGCTTTCACCGGCCTCGACCCTCAGGGTATCATTTCGAACTTGAGCTACTACACCTATCCCCACCTGTTTCTCACGATTTTCGTCTCGTTCATGATCCTGGGTTTATACAGCGGCTCCCGGCTCTGGAAGCGGGTTTTCTTTGTGGGGGCCGGGATGTCTCTGTGGGGTACCAGCATAAGCGCGCTGTACCTGAGCGTGGTGGTTGCTTCACCGGTGCTGATCTACCTCCTGCTGCGGGCATCGAGTGCGGAACGGAAATACGATTTCGCCGATTTGTGCTTCACCCTCGCACCTTTTGTCATACTGTGGGCGGTTTTTCTCATCCATTACAACCGTGCCTATGTGGAGTCCGTGCTTTCGTTTTCCCGGCTCATGGTCAATGCGCACTGGACCCTGACCGGGATCAACTGGGATGCGCTCCAGCACACAGGGGTGACAGGGCTGTTTCTGCTCGTTATCTTCGCGGGATACCGTAAACTGGGCACAGCGTATTTTTTTGCCCTTTCAGCTGTTGCCGCGATACTCATGTATTTTGTCATACGCACGTCCCTTTTCGGCCTCATGGCGCCGTATTACCACGGGTGGTTCAGCAGCCCCATGTGGTTCACCTCGCTGCTTATGTGCGCGGTCGCCGCGTACTGGGTCGTGCTTTTCAGTAAGGTCTGGTTCCGGAAGCGACTTTCGCCCGAGGAGGAGCTGGGGCTCGCGATCATGGTGCCGGCCACCGTCCAGTCAATAACCGCCAGTGTATTCTCGACCAACGGGGTGCTTCTGACCCTGCACAGCGCAATTCCCCTGACAGCCGCATCGGCCCTGCTGCTCTTTTCTCTTGTGAAAAAGGGAAACCTCGAGAAACAGGGAAACTTCGTGAAGCAAGAAAGCGATGCGCTGTATCCCCGGGTATTCGTCCTGCCCCTGGTGCTGCTGCCCTTCTATCTCACCACCGCATGGGCCGACTGGATGTTCACCTTCTTCGACGTGCAGCCGAAGCACGCGACCGTACAGATCCAGGAAGGCTTCGGCAGGGGGATTTCTACCAACCCTTATTATCGAGGGCTCTATGAATGGATATCTGAGATTTCAGGAGAATACTCCGCACCGGACGACTTCATCATTTCCTATGTGATATCGCCGATGGCCTATATGATCGCGCACAGGAGGCCCGCACTCGATCATTCATTTACCAGCCTGGATTCGAGGTCGAGGGAATACTTTGAGCGATCGGTCGAGAAGATGAAGGATGGAAACAGGACGCCCAGGCTCGCGTTCGTCTTCGAGAGCATGATAGGGCTGATTGCGTCGCCTTCTGCGGAAGACGAGTACGGATGGTTCGACAAACAGTTCAATTTCCCCTCCGACGACCCCATATCCCGGTATGTTGCGGACAGCATGTTCCTGCTCGACCGGTTCTGTCTGGATGAGCGTGTCTCGGTGATGTGCTTCATCGACAACCCCCTCGACCCGGCCGTTCTGAAGCTGAAACGGGCGATCGCGCGAGATCCTGACAGACCCGATCTGCACCGGCAGATGGGCGACCTTCTGGTGAAGAAGCAGAATTATGACTCCGCGCTCGTATCGTACCGGAGATGCCTTTCGCTCTATCCGAACGGGGTCGATGCCATGGCCGGGCTTGCACGGGCATACGTGATGGCGGGCAGAATGAACGACGCCCGAGAAACGCTCAGGAAAATAGTTGAATTTCAGCCGGATAAAGCCGATGGGTTTTACAACCTTGCGTGTGTGAACGCGATGATGAACCGGGAGGACGAAGCGATGCAGGCACTCCAGAAGGCCGTGGATCTCGGCTTCAGCGACTGCAGACTGCTGCGGGAGGACCGGGATCTCGGCAACATACGGGAGTCTGCACTCTTTAAGGAGATTCTCGGGCAGCGGTGTGCGGACTAGGATGGTGAAGCCTTTTTAAGCTGCATTGGAGCTGGGATATTCTTTTTTGAGGAGTGATGCCTGGTGATGAGAGACGATAAGGGAGCGGAGGCACGGGCGGCTCGGGAATATCGGGAAAAGAGAGTGGGCCACTGGGACCGGGTGGCCCGGATGCTGGACACGTGGGCCTCCCGGGGCGGGTACTATCACGAGAGACTCACCAGGGTATACCGTTATCTCGTTTCACCGGGGCTCAAGGTCATCGAGATCGGGTGCGGGCAGGGCGATCTGCTGGCATCGCTCGAGCCTTCCGACGGGGTGGGTGTCGACTTCTCGGGCGAGATGATCCGGCGCGCGGGCGTCCGGCATCCCGGGCTCCGGTTCGTGCAGTGCGACGCACACGATCTGCGCGTGGACGAGACCTTCGACGTCGTGATCCTCTCGGATGCGGTGAACGATTTCTGGGATGTGCAGGCTGTCTTCGAGCAGGTGAAAAAACTCACCCGTCCCGAGACGCGGATCATCATCAACTCGTTCAGCAGGGTGTGGGAACTGCCGCTGTTCGTCACCCAGAAGCTGGGATACTCCACGCCGCTTCTGCCGCAAAACTGGCTGACCGCAGACGACATCGCCAACATGCTCGAGCTCACCGGCTATGATGTCGTGAGGCACTGGCTGGAGATCCTCGTGCCTTTCCGCGTTCCCTTCCTGTCGGAATTCGCGAACAAGTATCTCGTGAAAATATGGCCTTTCCGATATCTCGGGCTCACGAACATGATCATTGCCCGGCCGCGCATGAAGGACGCCGGATCCTCGCCGCTTCCGGTCGTGTCGGTGATCGTTCCCGCCCGGAACGAGGCGGGCAACATCGAGCAGATATTCCGGCGCACCCCGGAGATGGGCGGCGGAACCGAGCTGATATTCGTGGAGGGGAATTCGCAGGACAATACCTGCGAGGCCATCGAAAAGGCGATCACCGCTCACCCGGAGAGGAACGCGAAGTTCTTCAGGCAGCCGGGGAGGGGAAAGGGCGACGCGGTCAGGCTGGGCTTTCAGAAGGCCTCGGGTGACATCCTGATGATCCTCGACGCGGACATGACCGTGCCGCCGGAAGACCTTCCCCGGTTTTACGAGGCCCTTGTGAACGGAAACGGGGATTTCATCAACGGGGTCCGGCTCGTGTACCCCATGGAGAAGCAGGCCATGCGGTATCTGAACTTGCTCGGCAACAAGTTTTTCTCCCTGGCCTTTTCCTGGCTCTTCGGGCAGCCGATCAAGGACACCCTGTGCGGCACCAAGGTCTTGAGCAGGAAAAACTACGAAACCCTTGCAAACAACCGGTCGTATTTCGGCGACTTCGACCCGTTCGGCGACTTCGATCTCCTGCTGGGCGCCGCGAAGATGAACCTGAAGATCGTGGAGATGCCCATACGGTATGCGGAGAGAACCTATGGCGAGACGAACATCGACCGATGGCGGCACGGCTGGCTGCTGCTCAGAATGGTGATGTTCGCCATGAGAAAGATCAAGTTTATCTGAGAGGTTGAAGCAGGAGCGGCAATGGCGTATCCTGGAGCCCGGCATCATCCGCGAGTGTTTCCCCGGCCCGCGGGCGGACGGATACGGCGGTCCCGGGGGGCTGAAATGACGGCGGATTGAGAAAGCGTATGACAGAGACGGCTAATCCCATAGCACGGTTCACGAAGAAATACCGGGGGCACCTGCTCCATCTGGCGACCGAGGAATACCTCGGGTTCTTCTGCCGCCACATTCCGGGGATGGAGGGGATCCTGCTGAGGAGGGCCGTCTACGGCTGGCTCTTCAGGAGGCTCGGAAAGTCCTCGCTCATTTATTCCGGGGTCTACCTGACGCACACCTACGGCATCGAGGCGGGTGATTATCTCTCCGTCAACACCGGGGCCCTGATCGATGCGAGGGGCGGCGTCACGATGGGCAGCGGCGTGATGATCGGGCCGAACGCGGTCATCGTTTCATCCGCGCACTGCTTCGACAGGACGGATGTTCCCATGACGTCTCTTGACCACCTCATGGAGCCCGTGAGCATCGGCGACGACGTGTGGATCGGCGCTCAGGCCTTTATCAGGGGCGGCGTGACCATAGGCCGGGGTGCCGTGGTTGCGGCCGGCGCAATCGTTCTGGACGAGGTCCCGGACTACAAGATCATCGCGGGCAATCCCGGCAGGATTGTCAGGGACAGAAGAGATATCTGAGCTGTCTCAGGTCATCCTGAGGCATCAGGTTCCGGGCATGGACATATGAGGGGAATCAATGGCGCGAAGCACAGAGGTCCGACAAAGGCAGAACGATCAGACAAAGAATATGAGTGAGATGAAGGCAGGCACGGGAACAGCCCGATCCCTCAAGCAGGATCTCGCGATCTGTGCGGTCCTGATCATGGCCGTGCTCATCGTCTATCATCCGGTGGGCCGCTACGGCTTCATCGACTTCGACGATCCTGATTATGTCAGCGCGAACCCGCACGTGATGTCCGGAATCACGGCCGAAGGCCTCGCGTGGGCCATGGGCTTTCCGGAAAAGCACTACTGGACCCCGCTGTCCATGGTATCGCACATGCTGGACTGTGAGCTGTTCGGCCTGAATCCGGGCATGCACCACCTTGTCAACGTGGCTTTCCACGTACTCAACAGCCTGCTGCTCTTTTTCGTACTGAAGACGATGACCGGTGCCCGGTGGAAGAGCGCGTTCGTCGCGGCCCTGTTCGCCCTGCATCCCGTGAACGTGGACTCTGTCGCGTGGATCGCGGAGCGGAAGAATCTCCTGAGCACCTCGTTCTGGCTCCTCTCCATGATCGCGTATTACTATTACACGCAAAAACAGACCCTCTCGCGATACGCCCTGCTGGCGGGCCTGTTCACCCTGGGGCTCCTCGCAAAGCAGATGCTCGTCACGCTCCCCTTCGTCTTTCTCCTGCTGGACTACTGGCCTCTGGGGCGCATCGCGTTTGCCCGGGGTGATGGCGACAAAGCAAAGAGTGGAAACCCCCGGATGCTCTACCGGGGTGAACCGGTCACGCGCCTCGTCGGCGAGAAGCTGCCGCTGATCGTCCTCTCGCTGGCTGCAATAGTCATCTCTTCCCAGTCGATCGCTCACGTCGGCTCCACGGTCACCCTTGACACGGTCCCCCTGGGGCTGCGCATGGAGAATGCGATCGTGTCCTATCTGCTCTATGCCTGGAAGATGGTCTGGCCCGTTGACCTCATGTTCTTCTATCCCTACCCCGATGCAATCCCCTTGTGGCAGGCAGCCGGAGCTGCCGGGATCGTGGTGCTGGTCACGGCGTCCGCGGCATTTTCCCTGTTCCGGGCCCCGTTCTTTCTCGTGGGGTGGCTGTGGTATACGGGCACGCTCGTTCCCGTGTCCGGTTTGATACAGGGCGGATTGTGGCCCGCCATTGCCGAGCGATGGGCGTATGTTCCCTACATCGGCCTGTTTATCGCGATCTCCTGGGGAGTGCCCGGTCTCTTTCGCGTCATGCATGTGAAAAAAGCGGCTCTTGCTTTTGCAGCAGGCATGGTTCTGCTTGCCCTGACCGCGCTCACGGTGAGGCAGGTGGGGTTCTGGAAAGACGACATCACGCTCTTTTCGCACGCGCTCGACATCGATTCGCACAATATCATCGCCCACGCCAAGCTTGCAGACTCCTATGCGAACGCAGGCAGAAAAAATGAAGCGATGCATCATTATGCCGAGGCTCTCGAGATCAACCCAGCGGCTTCGATCGTTCTGCGAAATCTGGGCCAGTTGCACCATGGGATGGGAAACCTGGATGAGGCTGTTGACTATCTGTCCAGGGCGGTGCGCTCCGATCCGGAGGACGTCTCAGCGCACATGAGAATCGGAACCATCTACGCACAGAGAGGGGACCCGGACAACGCCATCAGACATTTTTCCCTTGTCGTTGAACTCGATCCCGTGCATGCCGAAGCATACTACAATCTCGGTATCCTCCGGGCGAAAAAGGGGGATATCGGCCGGGCCGCAGAGGATCTGTCGAGGGCGGTAGAGCTGGCCCCCGGCGACAGCGAGGCCCACTGCTCATATGGCATAGTCCTGATGAATCAGGGCAGGGCAGGAGAGGCCATCGAGCACTTCGAAAGGGCGCTCGTTATCGACACGGATAACCGGGAAGCGGCTGAATATCTGAGATCGGCGCGTGCATACACAGGGAATATTCGCAGCGAAGCACAGAGACTCGAGCAGGAGAGCCGGGACCATCCGGAAGACCCCGGGGTCCTGGGCAGGCTTGCCGTAGCCTATTCCATGGCGGGGGACAACGGAAAGGCCCGTGCGGTCCTCGACCGGCTGCTTGATCTGCAGCCCGACAACCCCGATGTCTACTACAACATCGCCTGCATCAACGCCAGGCAGGGCAGGGCCGACGAGGCCCTCCAGTGGCTGGCCGGTGCTGTGGACCGGGGATTCAGGAACCGGGAGCTGATGCAGGGCGATCACGATCTGGCCAGCATCAGAAACACCCCGCAGTATCAGAACCTCTTGGAGAGCATGCAGAAGGAACAGCAGCCAGACACCCTGCGGGCAGACCCCGGATCGTAATCGGGTGTCGGAAGGGACCTCCGGCTATCCCTATTCTGCAACCGGATAACTAGAACTCCTCAGCAGGCTTCTCCGGACGATCTTTCATCAGATCCCTCACAAAAGGCGTATTTCGAATACCGGCCAGGTCCGGGTCTTTCCTGATCAGCTCCCAGTTGCCGAAGCCCTTTTCAACGGCCAGGCCGAGCCACTTGACGGCTTCTTCGGTGTTGTTCTGCCTTGAGTAGAGACATGCAAAGTTGTAGTAGACATCGGGATTGTCCGGCTGCAGTCCGCGGATCTTCCGGAGTGCATCGAGGGCGCTCGCATACTCCCGCCTTTCCGAGTAGATCAGGATGAGACCGTTGAGCGCCTCGAGCGAGTCTTCTCTCAGCGAGAGGGCACGACGATAATCCTCGAGGGCCCCGTCCGTTTCACCCATCCGGAGTTTGAGCCCGGCAAGTTGCACGTAGTGGGCCGGATTCCCGGGGTCGGCGGCGGCTGACTTCTGAATGCCGTCGATGGATGCCCGCAGCGCGTCCCGGAGCTTATCGATCTTCTGCATGTTCTCGACGGCGTCTTCATAATCGGGCCTCAACTGCACGGCAAGGGCGTAGTTTCTGTATGCGTTCCCGATATCCCCCCTGTTGATATACGCTGTCCCGAGGTTGTTGTACGCCTCTGCACACCCGGGATCGATGAGGATGATCTCCCGGTAGCACTGGATGGCCTTGTCGATATTCCCGCTTTTGAGCATGGTGTTGCCGAGGTTCATGTACGATTCGTGATCCCGGGGGTTCAGTTTCAGCGCCTCGTTATAATATTCTACGGCCTCGTCTATCCGGCCCGTGGCTGCGAGGATGTTGCCTGCGAGATTATATGAGCCGGTATCGTCCGGATCGATCTGAATTGCCCTGCGGAGGTGGAGCAGGGCCTTCTCATGGTCATTCCGCAGGGAATAGGCCATGCCCAGATTGAAGCACGTATCTGCCGAGTATGGTTTCAGCCGGAGGGCTTCTTCCAGATGGAACAGCGCCTTTTCAGTCTTGCCCAGGTTGAGCAAAGCCGAGCCGAGGTTGCCTTGCGCGGGCTCGTTGTCGGGATTCAGCGTGAGCACGTGCTCAAAGAGAGTGACGCTGTCTTTCCAGTATTCCGTCTGGACCCAGGTCGTCAGCGAGAGTACGCAGACGGCGGCCCCTGCTGCAGCACCCGCTGCATACCGGACGGGTTTTGCCCTGACGAGACAGAGGAGGTCTGATGCCCCCCACGACAGGATGATGAAGGCACCGATAAAGGGGATATATGAATACCGGTCGGCCATCTCGGGCCAGAGGCCCGACTGGATGATCCCGAGGAAGGGCACGAGCGACCCCAGGAACCAGAGCCACCCTACCATGAGATATGGGCGCCTAAGGAACGTCCGCACGGCGAAGAAGGTGACTGCCGAGAGCACGATTATCGCCCCGATAGTCTCCCACAGGGGGATTGCACCGGGATAAGGATACAAGACGCCGAGATCGGCGGGCCAGAAGAGCTTGCCCAGGTATTTCACATACGAGACGAGCGCATTGCTGATTCGAAGGCTCATGGGCGCATGCGAGAGGGAAGTGAAGGTAGTGTGCTGAGGCTGCATCAGCAATGACGAAGCAAGAGAGATGAGCGAGAGAATCAGCAGAGGGAGCTTTTCAAGGACGAGCCTTTTGAGGGGGACTCCCGCCAGGCGGATGGATCGGGCTGTTCTTTCGAGCCCTATCCGTCTGAGCGGCCAGAAATCGAGCAGAAGCAGAATGAATGGAAGTGTCATGATAGAAGATTTCGAAAGGAGTCCCAACTCGAAAACCACAGCCACGATGATATATCTCCAGATGCCGGGGGCCCGGCTATAGAAGCGGTACGCTATCAGGGTTAGCATGAAGAAAAGGCCGCTTAAGACATTGTTTATCTCTGCGATCCAGGCCACTGACTCCACATTGATGGGGTGGGCTGCGAACAGAGCGGAAACAGCGAAGCTTTTCCAGAAATCGCCTGTCAGGATCCTGAGTGCATACAAAAGCAGCAGGCTGTTCGCCAAGTGGAGCAGCAGGCTGATCGCGTGGAACGGACCCGGGCTGGCTCCGAACAGATCAACCGTTGCCGCATAGGTGAGCCATGTCAGGGGAGAACACGGGGACTGGAAACTGAAAGACCATTTGATGTTCTCCCAGGTAACTCCCGAGAGAACGTTGCTGTTGGCCGTGACCTGAAGCGGATCGTCCAGATTGATGAACCCGTTGTCAAGGATCCGGTAGTAGGAGAGGAGAACAGCGAGGATGAGGAGGAGATACGCAATGACGCTGCCGGGAACGGCTGGATATCTGCGCTCTTTCAATCTCTTGCTTCTTCCTCCTCTTCTCGCCCCTGAACGGCGGCCGCCTTCATCCCTGACCGATAACAGCCGGATCCCCGGAATTCATTGCAGAGCCCCGCTTCATGAAAAGGCGCCGGACAACCGGAGACCGGCTGTCTGCACGCCTGACTTCCGCGCCCGGGATCACCGGTGCGGACATCACTTGCCCCAGTACGGGCTGTAGCTCTCCTTGAGCCTGATCCTACGGCTCTGAAGATAGTTTTCGAAGATATCGCCCAGGTACATGTGGCGGAATATCCGGTTCATGCAGGAGCACAGGCCTGCCACCCGGGGCCTGGAGGCTTCGAGCAGGTTCGCCATGGGCTTGCCGGACTTCTTGTAGTAGAGCACGTCGTACTTGGTGAGCAGCTCGCCGATCTGGAAGTTTTTCTGGAGGTAGAGGATGCCCGTGTCCTTGTCGGCAAAGACCGGCACCGCGCCGTAGTGGGTTGCGTGGTGCCGGATGTCGAGCTGCTTTTCGCAGTCGTTGAACATGTTGCTCAGGGTCTTGAAGCTGGGGTGCCTGTTGAGCTTGAGCCAGTAGCGCAGGTCGGAGGGGCTCATGGCCACCGGGCGGCGCTGGTCCACCTTGATGGGGGTGTACTCGGGCCTGTTGAGCAGCATGTAGATCTGGTTCGCGATGGCGCAGGACGCCTGGTACATGTCTTCGTTCACCGCGTCGAAGGCCTCTTTGGCCTCGAACACGCGCAGGTCCAGGCTCGAACCTCCCCCCAGGGGAGAGCTGAACAGCCGCTCCATGTGTTCCATCTGGTAAAAGGCGCCGGAGAGTTTCACCTCGACCGTGTAGTGCAGGAGCTGGATATAGGCGACCTCGTTCTGCTGCCGGCGGGATAGCTCCTCGCCGGAAACGGTTTCGTAGTTGCCGATGTCGAAGTCCGCAGCCAGCTCGCGCAGGCCCCACCAGTAGTCCAGGGCCGTGCGGTCCTTATACTTCTCTTCCTTTTCTTTGCCGTGGCACTGATGACGGTCTATGGTTTCCGGTTTCGGCATCCGACTCTCCAGTACCTTATTAGGGTTCTCTTTGTGATCATCATTCCACGATCCGCTCAACTCCGCATGCTCGATCACTTTTCTTGAACCCCCCTAAAACAGTGCATATCATCATATAAACAGAAACAATATACTTTTCCATACACAAAATGAAGTGTGCAGGCAACCGGTTTTCACCGGAACGCCCGTACCTGGTCTACCACCTTCTGTGCAGCTTCCCGGCCTAAAAATAGGTCTGAGACCTCTCAATATACAGTATTGCTTGACGGAAACCCGGGAAATGCCTTAGCCTGACAGTGAAAGAAAGGAGAGGCTGCGTGAACGATGCATACCGGAGCATACCCAAGGTCGATGTCGTGTTGAAGGAGCCCTCGCTGACGGAGCTGCCCTATGCGCCCGAGCTGGTCAAGCGGGCGGTCCAGGGTGCCCTTGAAGAGATCAGGAATGCGATCGGATCGGGCGGGATCAGCCGGAGCCCGGATGCGTCACGGGTCGCGGCCGGGGTTGCCGGCGAGATCACCGCGGTCATGGAGGCGGGGCTGAAAGAGGTGATCAACGCCGCGGGCGTGGTGGTCTACACGAACCTGGGCAGGGCCCCCCTGGCGGATGAGGCCGTGGACGCCCTGGTATCGGCCGCCCGGGGGTACTCCGACCTGGAGTTCGACCTGGAAAAGGGGTCGCGCGGGTCGCGGCAGGACCATATCCGGCCCGTCACCCGCTCCTGCTTCGGCGCCGAGGACGCCCTGGTGGTGAACAACAACGCCGCCGCCGTGCTGCTGGTCCTGAACACCCTTGCACGCGGAAAGGAGGCCATTGTGTCCCGGGGCGAGCTGGTGGAGATCGGGGGCTCGTTCCGCATGCCCGAGGTCATGAGCATGAGCGGGGCCGTGATGCGCGAGGTGGGCGCCACCAACAAGACCCGGCTCAATGACTACCGCTCGGCCATCACGGACAATACCGGGCTCATCGTCAAGGTGCACCGGAGCAACTTCTCCATCGTGGGATTCACCGACGAGGTGGAGCTTCGCGAGCTCTCCGGCCTGGCCCGGGAGTTCGGCATCCCGCTCTATGTGGACATGGGGTCGGGCATTCCCTTTGACCTTTCCCCCTGCGGCATCCCGGACGAGTGGACCATACCGGGCTGCCTGGAGTTTTCCGACGTGCTCTCCTTCAGCGGCGACAAGGTCCTGGGCGGGCCGCAGGCAGGCATCATCCTGGGGAAGTCCGGGCTCATCGGGCAGATGGCGGCCAACCCCCTGCACCGGGCCATGCGCATGGACAAGCTCGGCATCGCATCCTTGGGCGCGACGCTCAGGCTCCTCGCAAAAGGAAGGTACCACGACATCCCGGTCCTGCGGATGATCATGGAGGACGTGACCGACGTGCGCGCACGGGCCGAGGAGCTCAAGTCCCTCCTGAACATCGAGCAGGCCGAGGTGGTCCCCACCCGGGCCGTGGTGGGCGGCGGGTCCGCCCCGACCAAGAGCTTCCCCTCCTGCGGGCTGGCGATCACCACGCCACGATCGGTCGCGGTGCACGCCCGGCTGCGCAGGGGTAGCCCGGCCGTGGTGGCCCGGATCGAGGAGGACCGGCTCATCTTCGACATGAAGGCCGTGTATCCCTCCCTCATCCCGGTGCTGGCTGAAAAGATCCGCGAGGCACTCGGCCATGGGTCTTAAGCTGGGAGTGGCCCTGGGCGGGGGCGGGGTGCGCGGGCTCGCCAACATCGGGGCACTGCAGGCGCTCTTTGACGCCGGCATCGTGCCCGACATGGTTGCGGGCACGAGCATGGGCGCCATCGTGGGCGCCCTCTATGCCGACACCCTGGATATCGGGAAAACCCGCGAGATCGTCTGCGGAGCCCTCGGCTCGGAAGACTTTCAGAAAAACGCCCGGCGCCTCGCTTCGTCGCCGGACAACGAGCAGGGGCTCTTCGATCGGTTCTACGGCACGGCACGCAAGGGATACCTGTTCTACCGGTTCCTGTTCATGAAGTCCATGATTCCTGCCGGGGTCTTTTTCGCCGGGGTGGACGATCTCGTCCCGGACAAGGACTTCTCCGGGCTCAGGCTGCCCTTTGCCTGCATGGCCCTGGATATCATATCCGGTTATCCTGAGATCCTGCGCTCGGGCTCCGTCCGGCAGGCGGTGCGCGCGTCGAGCTCGGTGCCGGGCATGCTGCCGCCGGTCCAGATCGGGCGGAGCAGGTACGTGGACGGCGGCTGGGCCGAGCGGGTCCCGGTATCCGCGGCCAGGTTCCTCGGCGCGGACTTCGTGCTCGGTGTCGATGTGTCGCGCGAGACCGCACTCCTCAAGTACGACGAGCAGATCAGCAACAGCATGGACGTGCTCTTTCGAGCGGACGACATCGCCCGGGCGCTGATGAACACGCTGCGCATCCGCGAGGCCGACTTCGTGATCTCCCCCGAGGTAGGCGACGCGCCGTGGTCGGATTTCGGCAACATCGAGGAGTACATCGCGGCGGGCTACCAGGCCGCGGCCCGGGCCGTGCCCGCCCTGAAGAAGGCGATGCGCACGGCGAGGATCAAGAGGTTCCTGTGGAAAAGACGCTCGATGTCATAGTGGACAGCGGGCAGGATGAGGCCCGGCTCGATGTCTTTCTCTCCCGCGGTCTGGGTGTCACCCGCACCTTGGCGGCGCGTGCCGTCGAAGAAGGGCGGGTCCTGGTGGACGGCAGACCGAGGAAGCCCTCGTTCAGGCTGAAAGCAGGCATGCGGATCGAGGCGGAAATCACCGGGGAAAAAGAGGCTCACGCCCGTCCGGATGCCGTGGGCATCCCCCTGAACATCCTCTACGAGGACCGGGACATCGTCGTGCTGGACAAGCCCGCAGGGCTGGTGGTCCATCCCGGGGCGGGAGTGCACAGGGCAACCCTGGTGCACGCGCTCCTGTACCGGTATCCCGAGATCGCAGGGGTGGGGAGCCCGGAGCGGCCCGGGATCGTGCACCGGCTCGACAGGCTGACCTCAGGGGTCATGGTGGCCGCCCGCTCGGCCGGGGCGTATGACGCCCTGGTTATGGCCTTCAAGGAGCACCGGCATACCCGTGTGTATCAGGCGATCTGCTACGGCCGCATGGACGAGCAGAGCGGCCGGATCGAGACCTTCATGGACCGGCACCCGAAAGACCGGAAAAAGATGAGCTCCAGGGTCGCGCAGGGCAGGCAGGCCGTCACCGACTGGCGGGTGATCAGGCAGTGGGAGCAGTTTTCCTTTCTGGAGCTCACGCTCCAGACCGGCAGGACCCACCAGATCCGGGTGCACCTTGCCGACATGGGGCACCCGGTGGCGGGCGACCCCGAGTACGGCGGCAGGAAGCGGGCCAACACCATCACCGACCCGGTGGTCAGGTCGCGGGTAAGGAAACTGGGCAGGCAGATGCTCCATGCCTGGAAGCTGGGGATCACCCATCCGGAGACAGGGCAGAGCATGGAATTCACCTCCGAAATGCCCGAGGATATGAAAGCGCTCGCGGCCCTGCTGGACGAGCGACAGGCGCACTGATGGACAGCCGGGGCGCCCGTAACGCGCCTGACGGGCATCGGGCGGGAAGGGGACAGGCAAAAATGATCAAACCCGGGAGATATTAATCAATAATCGTGACAAAACACATGAAACGGAAAAAGAATTGACAATTTTGCCCGCATTGGTTGATTATACGCGCATGCAGAGACTTTCAGACATTCTCAACAGGAAACGCTGGGGATTCGGCAAGATCATCAAGATCCGCGACCAGTGGACAGAGATCGCGGGAGACGTGCTGGCCGCCCACACCGAGCCGGTTCATCTCAAGGGCAAGACCCTGGCGGTCATCTGCGACTCGCCGGCGTGGGTGCAGCAGATAGGCATTCTCGGACCGGCCGTGGCCGAGAAGGTATACAAGGTCACCAGGATCAAGGTGGAAAAGCTCGAGGCCAGGTTCTCTCTGAACAGCCGGCCGTATCAGAGGCGGACCCCCGCAAAGCGGCCCGTGGTAAAGCTGAATATCGATCCGGAAGACGTGAAGCAGATCAAGGACCCGAAGCTCAGAAAAGTGGTGATGCAGCTCATCGACTCTTAATCGGGGACGGGTTCACATTTATAGCACCGGAAATGAAATATGGTATAAAGAGAAGAGGTTTCGCATATAAGGAATCCCGATCCGAGTCGGGGATGGGGTTTTATCCGCATGCGTTCCCATGGTGGCGGATCCCGGCGGGAAACACCTTCCTGTTTGATTAACAGGGCATCAAAAAGGGGCAAGGATGGCTGAACAGAAAAGAAAGCTGGCGCGCACCATATGGGTGCTGGGTGCGGGATTCTTTCTCGTCATGATCGTCTGGGCGCTCTCGATCATGGGGGTGATCCCTCTCACCTTTACCGTGGCCGGAACTCCCGAGGCCCTGATCAAATTCCTGGATTCACCCCGCGACGACATGCGAGGTGTCAAGGTCAACGGCCATTTCCTCGATATCGGCAAGCGGCGTTCGCTTCAGATCGTCAAGGGATACGACGAGGTCATGTACCTCGTGCGGCCCTACCGTCAGGTCAGGGTGCTTCCCCGCAGCCTTACCCAGGCCGAGCTCCTGGACTTCTGCACGAATATCACAGGCGGCGGATTCAGCGAGCTGAAATCCCGCCTGGAATCGGGAGACCAGGTGACCACCGAGTGGGAAGGCCGGATAGAGGGCAAGGTCATCCGGATCGTCAAGGCGAGCATGTTCGGCTACCTGGTCAGCGGGCTTAAGGAAAGTCCGGTCTTCATGACCCAGGTCGAGCTCGCCAAAAGGCTCGGCATGGCCGAACCGCACATCCTCACCCGCCTCATCCCCGTGCAGAAGCGGTGGTACGAAGAGTTCCTCTCGAGCAGTGCCTTGCAGGCGCTTTATCCCGTTCACTACATCATTCCGATCGAGGACGAGCTGACGGCCTGGTTGAGTGAGCAGGCGGCCCTCCCGCGATAGGGATGGGGATCGGAGCGCCCGGGCGGGGATCGCATCAGTCCGGCCTGGACGGAACGAGGCCGCCTCTCTCTGCCGCCGAGGATCACGACCCCTTGTTGTGATGTCGGTGATTTGATCGGCCGAGGGTAGATTCATCCGTTCTCCCAGGCCGGATGAAGGCCGGCAGGACTTGCGCCCTTCCACGTTACCGGTTATTTTCATCTCAGGGGTGTAAACAGTGTTTACACCCCGGGAGAAATCTTCTATAATCCCATTCATGCAACAGTGACATACCGTTTAAGGCCGAAAAGGGAGGGTGAGCCCATGTCAGTGCCGAACAGAAACAATCCGTACAGCTTCGATGAGTTTCTCGAGTGGCGCAGCAGCGTGAACTATTATCGCGACGATACGTTTTTCCAGAAGGTGCTCCGGCATTTCAGCGGAGACGAGTGGGAGGCGGTCCACAAGGATCTGGACCGCATGTCCGGGAATGTATCATACCGGTGGCGGGACTTTGCCGAGAAGATCTCCTGGCCCGAGCACCGGCCCTACATCAAGCACTATGACGGCCACAACCACCGGATCGACCGGATCGTGCGGCCGCTGGAGACCGGGATCATGGAGAAGGAGATCTTCTCCGAGGCCTTTTTCTCCGAAAAGACCTCGCCCTGGCTCAGGCTTGCCAAGATGTACCTGGTTTATCAGAACGGCGAGGCCTGCGTCGCGTGCCCGATCACCTGCACCGAGGGGCTGGTGGCCCTGCTGGAGAAGTACGCGGACACGCCCGAGACCAGGCGCATCCTGAAGCACTGCAAGGAGGGCATCGACGGCGATTTTGCCATCGGCGCCCAGTATCTCTCCGAGATCCAGGGCGGCTCTGATGTGCCCTCCAACGTGCTCGAGGCCGTGCAGGAAGACGGGCAGTGGCGGCTCTACGGCACCAAGTTCTTCTGCTCGGCCACACACGCCGACTACGCGGTGGTCACGGCCAAGCCCACGGGCTCCGAAGACGTTGCGCTCTTCGTGGTTCCGTCATGGCTCGAGGGCGACAAGGAAAAGGAGGTCCGCAACGGCTATACCATCGACCGCATCAAGTGGAAGATGGGCACCTCCGAGCTCACCACGGCCGAACTCACGTTCAATGGCGCTCTCGCCTTTCCGGTAGGCCCGCTCAACCGCGGTGTGGCCAACGTGGTGGGCATCGTGCTCACCTATTCCCGGCTCACGGTAGGGCTTTCCGCTGCCGCATTCATGGCCAGGGCGGTGAGAGAGGCGCGCGCCTATGCAAAGTTTCGCGATGCGTTCGGCTTGCGGATCGAGAACTTCCCCATGCTCGAAGGCCAGCTCCGCTCCATGGAGCTGTTCTCGAAGCGGACCGTGGCGGCGGCCTTCAGGCTCTACCGGGATTTTCTCAACCTGCCGGGCGGGCTCAAGGGAGGGCTGGCGACCGACGAGACCGAGGAGACGAAGAAGAAGCGCTTCGACGTGCGCGAGCTCATCATGCTCCAGAAGATCACGGCCTCGTGGGACTGCACCGATGTGATCCGGCAGGCCATGTCCGTCTTCGGCGGCCACGGCGTGATGGAGGACTTCTCGGCGTTGCCCCGGCTGTTCCGGGACTCGGCCATCAACGAACTCTGGGAAGGCCCGAGAAACGTCCTGCTCACCCAGATGCACCGCGACTTCCAGCGGGTGTCGGACTGGTACCGGCCTTCGGAGTTCGTGCGGCACGTGCTCGCAGGGGCCGATGAGAAGTTGATCCAGAGGCTTGGAGCTGGGATGGACGAGCTCATCGCCTGCCCGAGCCTGTTTGCCATGGACGAAAAGACCATGGACATCTGCAGGCGGTGGGATGCGTTCTGCCACGAGTTCTTCCATGCCTACCAGGACCTGGCGTTCAATGAGGTGGAGGGGGCCGGAGAGGTAACCGTGAAAGAGCTGAAAATGTGAGAGGCGGGCCGGTTTCACATGCAAGGCCCCGAATAACACCCCGCTGCTTGCGGCGGCGATGCTCTATTTCCTCATTGCCTCCGATTGCACCTCATTTTCGAAAATACGGGCGATGACGCGCGCCACGAGCTCCATGTGCTCGCGCACCTCGTCCACAGTCCTTCCCGGATGCCGCCGGTAGGTGATGAGGATGCCATTGAGCGCGGCGAAGAAGGCGTGGGAAAGTCCTCGCACGTCCTTTCTTGCGCCCATTTTCATGAACATCCGGTCGAACTGGTCGAGCACGGAGCGCTCGATGGCATTGAGCCTTTCCTGGAGGTCTTCGTTTATCGAGCCTTCCAGCATGAAGTGGGTCATCATCTTGAAATACTGCTCGTGCTCGGTGAGATAGGTGATGAATATCCGGGCCACCTTTTCGATAAGGCCGGGTTCTGCAGTGCCGATGCAGCCGTCGAGGGCAGGGACGAGGTCGCTGGCCCCGCGGAGAAAGGCCTCGATGAACAGATGCTGCTGGTTGGGAAAATAGCGGTAGATGAGTGCCGGAGAAATGCCGGCCAGTCTGGCGATATCCCGCATGTTGACCTTGTTGAAGGGCTTCTCTGCGAATATTGCCTCGGCCGCGTCGATGATGGCATCCCGGCGTGCCTGGCGCTGGTCGTCGTTGAGCCGTGCAAAAACATTTTTCTTTCCGTCAGAAAGCATGTATGGATGCTCCTTCAGCACCGTCTGCCGCTCAAGGGAGGCTCCTTCCGGCCGGCGCCTCTTTGCCACGGGGAGAGGGGCTGCCGACAAACCTCCTGGATACGGCCGTTCAAGGGGTGTCTGCACGATGAAGGCACCCCATTGAAAGGCATTTCACGCTTGGATGCATTATATGCCAAGTGACTGAGGAAATACAGTGTTGAATACTGGGGAGGAATGTGGTGCCGGGAACAGGACTTGAACCTGCACGAGCCTGCGCCCACCAGAACCTGAATCTGGCGCGTCTGCCAATTCCGCCATCCCGGCACGCTGGTACTTGAAATAATCAGGTGATTCCCATATATAGTTTTGCACTTTTTAAATGTCAAGGACGTATCTGATGGAAGTGATAAGGAACCATAGCAACATAGATTCTTCCCTGTTCACCAGACCCGTGGTGACGATCGGCAACTTCGACGGGTGCCATATCGGCCACCAGAAGATCTTTCAGCGGGTGAGGACCCACGCGGCTCAGCTGGGCGGGGTGTCGGTGGTGTACACCTTCGATCCCCATCCCGCCTCCGTGATCAAGGGCGTGACCCCGCAGCTCATCTTCACCCTGGAGGAAAAGATCGAGGCCGTCCGCTGCCTGGGCATGGACTTTCTCGTCATCGTGCCCTTTACCCGTGCGTATGCCGACACCGACCCGCTCGCGTTCGTGAAGGACGTGATCATCGGCAAGATCGGGGCGGAGGGTGTGGTGGTGGGACACGACTTCGTGTTCGGGAAAAAGGCTGAGGGCAACATTCCCTTTCTCAGGCGCGCCGGCGAGGAGATGGGCTTTTTCGTGGAGTGCATGGAACCGGTGGCGTTCGAAGGGACCGTAGTATCCAGCACCTGCATCCGGAAGATGATCCTCTCGGGCGACGTTGCGGGCGCATCCCGCCTCATGAAGTTTCCCTTCCGCATCCACGGGCCCGTGGTGCACGGCATGGCGCGGGGAAGGGGGCTCGGTTTTCCCACGGCGAATGTCAGGCCCGACAAGGAGCTCATTCCCGCCTACGGGGTCTATGCCGTGTACATCCGCATGGACGGCCGGGAGCGGGAAGGGGTGGTGAACATCGGGAACAATCCCACCTTCGACGACACGGGCACCTCGATCGAGGCCTTCATCTTCGATTTCGAGGGCGACCTCTACGGCCGCGAGCTCACCGTGGAGTTCGTGGAGTACATCCGGGGCGAGATCAAGTTCGCCGACAAGGAGTATCTCATCGAGCAGATCGCAGCCGACTGCAAGACAGCCCGGGAGATGCTGGCCAAGAGGAAGGACCATGAGAATCTTTGCCATCGCTGACCTGCACCTGTCGTTCGCCGTGGACAAGCCCATGGACATCTTCGGGCCTGCCTGGGCGGATCACCCCCGGAGGATCAGGGAGGCCTGGACCGGGACCGTGGAGAAGGACGACGTGGTGCTCATCCCGGGAGACATCTCCTGGGCCATGCGGCTTGCCGAGGCGGCCCCGGACTTCGCCTTTCTCGAAGAGCTTCCGGGCACCAAGGTGATCATCAGGGGAAACCACGACTACTGGTGGTCGAGCCTGAGCAAGGTGAGGAAGGCCCTGCCTCCTTCCGTGATCCCCCTGCAGAACACCTCCGTGGTGTTCGGCGGCACCGGCGTCGCCGGCACCAGGCTCTGGATCGACCCCTCGCTCCAGCTGGAGAATGCCTCGCCCGACGACGGCAAGATCTGGGATCGGGAGGTTGAGAGGCTCAGGCTCTCCCTCGATTCTCTGCCCGGCGGTCTTCAGAGGAGGATCGTCATGACCCACTTTCCCCCCATCTCCCTCCACGGCAGGGAAAGCCGTGCGGTGGAGGCTGCGCGCGAATACGGGTGCGATGTCTGGGTGTTCGGACACATGCATCTGGGCAGCCTCGACTATGGCGGCTTCAACCGGACCATAGACGGCATCCGCTTCGAGTTCGTGTCCGCCGATTATCTCGATTTCCGTCCTAAATTCATCATTGAGGCGTAATGACGATTTTACAGTTGTATTTCAAAGCATTATAAGTATATCTTTATCTCACGGGCATATTCCTATATGGTTATATCATATGCCAATGAGGCAAAGCAGGAGAACATGGTGAAGAAGACCAAGCTGACAGGATTATCCAGGATCGAAAAATCGCCCGACATCCCCACCCTGGTGATGAACCAGATCATCGACCTCATCGCCCAGGGCAAGCTCAAGATCGGTGAAAAGCTGCCCTCCGAGCAGGAGATGACCGAGCTCTTCGGCATCAGCCGGATCTCTCTGCGCGAGGCCATGAAGCTGCTCGAGGCCAAGGGGTATATCGAGTCCCGGGACAGGAAGGGCAAGTATGTCCGGTCGCTCACCGACAACGTGAAGACGTCCATCGAAGACCTGATCTCCGTAAACCACGACAAGATCTGGGAGCTTCTCGCCGTCAGGAGGCTCATCGATTCCGAGGCCGCATACCTCGCCGCCATGAACGTGTCCAAGGAGCAGAAGAAGCGCTTCAAGAAGATCATCGACCGCCTGAGCGTTATCGGGGCGGATAAGGTCCTGGTCTCCAAGGAGGGGGGCAAGCTCTACTCCGACTTCTTCGACATCCTGGCCGACTCCACGAAGAACACCATCTTCGTGCACTTGAGGGAAACCATAGCCCATGTGCTCACCGGCGCGTTCCCCTACAGCCGCAAGAAGCTCGCCAGGATCGACCAGAGCTCGAGCAAGATCGTCGACCAGCTCATGAAGGTCTACGAGGCCATTGAGAAACGCGATGCGGATGCGGCAAAGGCCCTGACCGTGGAGCACATCGATTATATCGAGAAATCGCTCAAGAAGGCCTTCAAGGAAGAGGGCTGACCCCCGCCCGCCTCAAGCCGGGGTTCATTCTTTGATTCCTCCTTCTTAGATGTCAGCTTCCCGGAAGGACTTTGAAGGCGGGGTCACATTCCCCTTCAAGCTTTCAGGCTTGGAGCAGGGCCAGGGCTAGCCCTCCGGCCCAGTCGAATCCCAAAAGCTCGAACGGGAATATGTTCTTCTTTCCCTTCCTCGGGAAGCGGATTTTAAGAAGGAGGAATCAAGATCCTTTCTCTGTACTCCCGTGTGTTCCGGACAGGCGCGTGCCGGCCCCGCCCCGCTCGACGGAGCCTCCTGGCCCCGGCCTCACCCCATGCCGTTCCAGTTGATGAGCGAAGAGATGTCGTCCCAGCTTTTCACGGTCAGGAAGGAGTGGTCCTTCCGGTTCCAGGGCTGGTCGTAAATGATGGGCGTGATTCCCTCGGGCGCGAGCAGGTGGCAGGTGTCCACCCTGTCTTCGATGAAGTAGCGCACACCTTCTTCCTGAAGGATCTCGAGCTTGGCGGTGTTCGTTCCGGTGGCTATGATCCTGATATGCCCGGGAGGCAGCTTAGGTGCGTGCCTTTTGAACCAGCGCTCAAGGGGCTCGGCCACGGGCCGCGCTGTGACCAGCAGCACCGGCGAGATCCGTGCCAGCCGGGAGAGAACCTCCATGGCACCCAGGTTGGGGAGCAGATCGATCTCATGGGGCAGGTAGGTGATGGTGTCGATGATCTTTATGGCATCGTCCAGCTCCATCTTGATCACCTTGAGAAAGTCATAGTCGGTGATGTCCTCATATTCGATCGAAACATGATAGTCCGTCCTGGCAATCTCCACGAACAGCCGGAAGGTGTCTGCCACGACACCGTCGAAATCAAAGGCGATCTCTTGTGCAGGGATTTTCATCATGGGTATTCCTCGTCTTTTTCTCGATAATTTTCTCGCGGTTTTTTTGTATCACACCTGACCCTGTGAGGGAACCTTTTGAGTCATGGAATATTATTTAAGAACTCATGCGGATTTCACGAGGGGAAGGCCCATAAAATCCGGTTGACAAATGGCAAAGATACAGGCTATCGAAAGGGCACATACAGGCACGTAGCTCAGGGGGAGAGCACCACCTTGACGCGGTGGGGGTCCAGGGTTCAAATCCCTGCGTGCCTACCATTTCATTAGTATGGTTCCATGCTCTCAGTTGTACCTCATCGCTGTACCGCAAGCCGCTGACCGATTCATCCCCTGCGATCTCCCGGTCGATTCCCCTGTCCCTCGCCGTCATACCGGGTTCTCTGGCGGAACGGGGAGATGCCTCTTCGCTTGGGAATCTACCGGTGTTTCCATGACAAGGCAGTTCGCATTCGCCCTTGCGGCTGCAGGCGTGGCTCAGCACCGATCGCGCCGGTCATTCGCTCTACAAACTGGTCCTTCCGCGATCAGGATTTGTTGTCAGAAGTCACTGTCGTTTTTGAATGTCACGAAATCATACCTGATCAGGATGCTGACGGAATATGGCGTCTCGACAACCTCTTTTTGTGTGATAAGGATCTTCGAGCATCTGCCCCACATCGTTTTTACGATTATGACATCACCCTTTTCGATCGGTTCATCATAGCCATATAAAAGGGCATTATTTTCGATGTAATGTCTCGAAATGCCGGCGTAGTCCGAACTCGCCCCTTTCAGGATGGCATACCTGCAGTCCTCATGGAACCTGATCCTTGCATCAACCGTGTCGTCTCCAATATTGTCAAAATCTATCTCTATCGAGCTGAAATCGAAATAGATCATGCATTCATTCATTGAAGTAGGGGAGAGAAGGTATCTGGCATGGCATTCACCCAGCCATGTGGTAAACAACGACTCAAAAAAGGGTATAACCATGGGATCATCAAAAGTCTGACGATCGCGGAAACAGCGATCGGCATCATCCAGATCCAGCACATCCAAAGACGTGGAGAGGTAGAAAATATCGTCGGCGGTGTAAAGATAAAGAAAGCTTCCATCTATCTCATGGCCGCAAGCCTGGGGCGAGACCGGTGTCGCGCTCAAGGTCGCCGATAACCCGGATTCGCTCATCGCGACTATCTCGACCTTGTCGTAATTGTCGAGGGTGATCTGGTCGGGCATCAGTATCACGGAAGACCATCTGCGGTCTTCAACGGTGCTGTCGTCGGCCTCCAGAAGAGGCATCTCGTCGTATGTGCCGTCAGGGTAGTATGCCCGGACCCATTCAAGACCAAAAGCACCGGAGGCTACGTCGATGCTGATCAGCCTGTTGTTTATGTTTGCCGTGGCCAGCGTTATTTCAGGAGCCTCGGGGGGCAGGACCAGCAGATGTCTCTCTTGGGCCTTCTGGGTAGTAACGCCCTCCACCTTGTTTGTCGCTCTTACGAATATCTCCCCGGTTACCGGTTCGCCTTCATAGGAATACTCGAATATCATGGAGCCATCGTACAGGCGCGTCATGGAATAATCGCTGTCTTCGATTCCACACTCCACCGACTCGATGCCGTCATAGTCGCTCACGCAGGCCACCACCTGCTTCAACTCCCGATCATGATAGGCATAGTAGATGGTGGGTCCGTCACCGTGGATGGCCGGGTCGCGGGGGGCCTTGGCATAGATTACACTGTCTGCATTGAGACGCAGGTTGCCGATGTTGAAATCACTATCCAGGTCCGCGAGATTATGGATATTGTTCAGTGCGAGCGTGTTGGCATCGATACGGAAATTCCAGTCGCTGATGTCGGCGGTCCTGGTTTGTCCGTTTACGGCATCATAATAATCAAAGATGATTGCATCGCGGTAAAGGTCCTGCATATTGTTGACGCCCCAGTGGAATGCGTCCCACAGGGTGGTATGCGGGGCCGATACACTGTCATCGGCATAAATCATGCGGTGCACGAGATTGCCGTCGCCCGTTTCCATGAACAGATCGGCGCAGACCGACCTGCAGCGGGCCATATAGTTGCTCCAGTCACCAACGTTGACGTAGTCACCGGAATCAGGATCCATTTTCATGACGTCCGCCTCGATCTGGGTCAGGGTGATGCTGACCGGCAGGCCGCATTCGAAGTTTTGCAGGTCCTGCAGGGTCAGAACGATCGGATCGCCCGAATCATCTTTGTCCACCACCCAGTACACGCCGCTTTCCTGAGGATAGGTGGATCCGGGTTCGAGTATCCTGATCATTGTGGAAGGGGTCAGGGTCGCAACAGACCGCCCTCCGATCTGAAGGGTCAGCGTCGGCCTGATATTGCTGGCGATGGCCGTGCCGTAATTATAGGCCTTGAGAAAGAGTTTTATATTGGCGGCATTCGTCGGATTGGTCGTGACGGCCTTTGACCACTCTTCGGTTGAAGCTTCATGGCTTTCGGAAGCCTGTGAATACGTCGTGGAATGCGAGGCATTTTGGCTGTAACCACCCGATACACTGGTTTTGATCTCTCCCTTGGCTGTCCAGCCTCCGTCGGCGCCGCCGAATTTGTATTCTGCACCCACCATGAGCTCGACACCGGCATCGACATGCCATTCATGGGAGACAGAGCTGCTGATTTCATTGGTGGTGGTCCAGGAGGTCCCCTTTTCGATCGACTCACCCTGGGAATACTCGATGTCCTGGTTCAAGGTCACGCTGCACCCGAGCAATCGAATGAGAATATCGGGAGTTGCCGGCACCATAGGGTAATCACCCGGTGTTTGGACCGATACGTCCATATTCAGGCCGCTTACCTCCAGCAGATCGTCGAACGGATCCTGATCGGATGAGCGCTGGTTGGGGTCTGTCTTATAGTAAGGCCGGTCAAGGCTGAAGGTGTCCCAGGGCAGGCACTTGCCTGACATCCAGTCATACACATAGCCATATATCTCGAGGTAATTGGGAATGCCGTCGGAATCGTTATCATAGCCTTCGCCGTCATGGATGCCGTCGCCGTCGTCATCCTGATCAAGAGCTGCGATCACACCGTCACGGTCCTTATCCGGTATGAAGCTGCCAGGATCGAACAACACGGATGCAAAAATCTCCTGATAATCTGACAGGCCGTCCCTGTCGCTGTCCGGATGATTGGGGTCGGTACCCAATATGTCGGTTTCAACGTCATCGGGAATGCCGTCGTTGTCGCTGTCAGGGGCCGTTGATTCCTCAATAAACGTCACGAGCTCACCCAACGTGGCATAGCCCTGTTCACTGTACAGGGCAGTACTGCTGCTGTTATGAGAATCTGAGCAGGACACGAGAAAAAATACCGAAAAAATCAAAGCATATGCAGTCTTCTTCATGGTTGCCTCCTCAAGGCAGATCAATACTCATTAGAATCAATCAATAAATATATAATAAAACCATAGTCTTGTCAACTAGAAAATGTTTGCGACACATTCAACGTCATCAGGGCCGGGGATTTTCGATTGGAGCTGCCAAGATAGGCTGCCAAGGATGGAAACAAATATAAAGGCAATATCCAGATGTTGGAGGGGCTGCCGCCTTTGAGAAGCAGGCAATGGTTTTTGGGAGAATTGTTTCGGGTGGAAGCCAACAACACTCTATAATCATTATTTTTTACAACTTTGTTGCTTTCATTTTTCAATCGTGCTAATTCCGGATTACTGAGAAGGTACCGATAAGCAGCCTGCAGCTGTTTCGAGCACAGCTCAAGCAAAAAGTATCGTAAATCAGGCACGTTGAAGGCACGCGACACAACGTTCGCATCCCTATCGTGCCTACTATTTTTTATGGAGAACATATGTCTCAGCGTACCGTGACCGTGGACGGTAAGAGCATTTCCACGGATGGATCCATCATCAGGGACGTGGTTCGCGACAAGCGCGCCGTGGCCGCGCGCATCGACGGCCGGCTGGTCGACCTGAGCACCCCTCTGGCCGATGGCCAGGACATTGCCACCGTGCCCGCGGACTCCGACGAGGGCGTGCACATCATCCGCCACTCGGCCGCGCACGTCATGGCAGAGGCGGTCAAGCAGCTCTTTCCCGACGCAAAGCCCACTATCGGGCCTGCCACCGAGGACGGTTTCTACTACGATTTCGACCGGGGCCAGAGCTTCACCCCGGAGGATCTCGAAAAGATCGAGAAAAAGATGGAAGAGCTGGTGAAGGCCGATCTTCCCTTTATACGTAAGGATATGGACAGACAGGAGGCCGCGGCCTTTTTCCGGGAAAAGGGCGAGCCGTACAAGGTAGAGATCATCCAGGACATGGATGACGAGGTCTGCGATGTCTCCCTCTACGAGCAGGGCTCGTTCGTCGACCTGTGCCGGGGGCCGCACGTTCCCTCGACCGGGTACATCAAGGCGTTCAAGCTCCTGTCCATCGCGGGCGCCTACTGGCGGGGAGACGAGAAGAACCGGATGCTCCAGCGCATCTACGGTACGGCCTTCGGTTCGCCCAAGGATCTCAAGAGCTACCTGAACTTTCTGGAAGAGGCCAAAAAGCGCGACCACCGTAAGCTCGGCAGGGAGCTCGACCTGTTCATGTTCTCCGACGACGCAGGCCCCGGGCTCGTGATCTACATGCCCAAGGGCGGCAGGCTCAGGAGCCTCATCGAAGAGTTCGAGAAAAGGCTCCATTTCCGGAGGGGCTACGACATCGTCTACGGCCCGAACATCCTCAGGGGCAGGCTCTGGGAGATCTCCGGACACATGGACAACTATAAAGAGAACATGTATTTCACCGAGCTCGACAGTCAGCTCTATGGCATCAAGCCCATGAACTGCCTCTCGCATATCATGATCTACAAGTCAAAGGTCCGCAGCTACCGCGATCTGCCCTTGCGGTACTTCGAGCTGGGCAGCGTCACCCGGAACGAGAAGTCCGGCGTGATCCACGGCCTGCTCAGGACCCGGCAGTTCACCCAGGACGACGCCCACATCTTCTGCAGGCCGGACCAGCTCATCGAGGAGATCACCGCCATCATCGACATGGTCGCGGAAGTCATGGCCGTGTTCGGGTTCTCCTACGACATGGAGATCAGCACCCGGCCCGAGCAGTCAATGGGCTCCGAAGAGATGTGGAACATGGCCACCCAGGCCCTGAAGGACGCGCTCGACAAGAAGGGGCTGCCCTACGACATCAACGAGGGCGACGGCGCGTTCTACGGCCCCAAAATCGACGTGAAGATCAAGGACGCCATCGGCAGATCCTGGCAGTGCGCCACCATCCAGTGCGACTTCAACCTGCCCGAGCGCTTCGACATACACTACGTCGGCTCCGACGGCGAGCGGCACCGGCCGGTGATGCTCCACCGGGTCATCCTGGGCTCCATCGAGCGGTTCATCGGCGTGCTCATCGAGCACTTCGCCGGTGCGTTCCCGGTATGGATCTCGCCCGTTCAGGCCGTTGTGATGAACATCACGGACGCCCAGGCCGGCTATGCCGCCGATGTGGCCGACCGGCTCCGGAAGAGCGATGTCCGGATCGAGCTGGACGCGCGAAACGAGAAGATCGGCTACAAGATCCGCGAGGCCAGGCAGCAGAAGGTGCCGTACATGGTCATCACGGGCGACCGGGAGAAGGAAGAGGGCACCATCACCGTGCGCGAGCGCAGCGGCGACCAGCAGACCATGACCGTGGACGAGTTCGTCAAAATCGTCCGCGAGGCACAGCCTGTGGTTTAAAGCATGTTGACAATAAGCATATCTCTGGGTTACATAAGCGCGTAATTTTTCCCAAGGAGGGTGTTATAGCTAAGGACTTTTTTAAAAAAACCGGAAGAGGCAAGGACACGATCAGGGTCAATGACCAGATCACCTCGGAAAGCGTCCGGGTCATATCTCCTGAAGGAGAGCAGCTGGGGATCATGACCGTGCCTGTGGCTATCGAGCGTGCCCGGGATTATGGCATGGATCTCGTTGAGGTTGCACCCAGTGCCAACCCTCCTGTCTGCCGTATCATGGAGTACGGCAAGTACAAGTACGAAAAATCGAAGCGCGAGCATGCCGCGAGGAAAAAGCAGACGGTCATCGTCATCAAGGAGATCAAGTTCCGGCCCAAGACCGATGAGCATGACTACCAGTTCAAGCTCAAGCACATTGAACGGTTCCTGCAGGCGAAGAACAAGGTAAAGGTTGTGATACGATTCCGGGGACGGGAAATCATCCATATGGACAAGGGGATGCAGATACTTAAGCGCGTCTGCTCGGAGCTTGAGGATCTCGCCGTCGTCGAGAGCGGACCCAAGACCGAGGGCCGCACCATGGTCATGATGCTCGCCCCGAAAACATGAGGAGCAAACAAGATGAAGATCAAGACAAACAGGAGTGCGGCGAAAAGATTTTCGCTCACCGGCAAGGGAAAGGTGAAGAGGAACAAGGCATACGCGAGTCACCTGCTCTCATCGAAGAGCCCCAAGCGTAAACGGAACCTGAGAAAGGCGACCCTGGTGGATTCCGCCAACATGTGCGGCGTCAGGCGGATGCTGCCTTATCTATAAACAACAGAGGAAAAAAGACCCATGCGAGTAAAACGCGGCATTATCGGAATCAGGAAGAAGAGAAAGCTCCACCGGCTCACCAAGGGATTCGTGGGCGGCAGGAACAACCTGCTCAGGGCGGCCAAGGAGACTCTTGAGAGGGGTTTGGCCTTTGCATATCGCGACAGGCGCCTCCGCAAGCGCGAGTTCAGACGGCTGTGGATCGCACGGATCAACGCCGCCGTCAGGGAGCGGGGATACACCTATTCCCGGTTCATCCACGCGCTCGACGCCAAGGGCGTCGGCCTGGACCGCAAGGTTCTGGCGGATATCGCGGTAACCGATCCCAAGGGATTCTCCTACATCGTCGAGAACGTATCCCAGTCATAAATGGAAAAGCAGCTTGAAGCGTTAAAGCAGTCCTTTTGCGAGGAACTCGGTCAGGCACATCGAGCTGAAGACATCGAGCCCATGCGGGTGAAGTACCTGGGGAGAAAGGGGGCGCTCACCTCCATTCTCCGCCAGATGGGAACACTCGGTCCGGAAGAGAGGCCCCGCTTCGGCGCCCTGTCAAACAAGCTCAAAAACTTCATCGAGCAGGCCCTGGCAGACAGGCTCGACGAGCTCAAGCGCGTCTCCACCGCAGGCGGGGTCGATGTGACCCTGCCCGGCAGGACCCCCCGCAGGGGCGGCATCCATATCATCAACTCCGTGATCAGCGAGCTGGAAGACATCTTCATGAGCCTCGGGTTCACCATCGCGTCGGGCCCCGAGGTCGAAGACGACTACCACAACTTCGAGGCCCTGAACATCCCCGAGCACCATCCGGCCCGCGACATGCAGGACACCTTCTACTTCGACAAGGGCATCCTGCTGCGCACACATACCTCGCCGGTCCAGATCCGGGTGATGGAAAAGACCGGGCTGCCCGTGCGGATTATCGCCCCGGGCAAGGTCTACCGGTGCGATTCAGACGTAAGCCACACGCCCATGTTCCATCAGATCGAGGGTCTGTGGGTGGAAGAGGGCATCACTCTGGCCCATCTCAAGGGCGTGCTCTACGAGTTCATCCACCGGCTCTTCGGCACGGACGTGCCTCTGAGGTTCCGGCCGTCGTTCTTCCCCTTCACCGAGCCCTCCGCCGAGGTGGACATCGGCTGCATCATGTGCAAGGGCAAGGGATGCCGGGTATGCGGGAACTCCGGGTGGCTCGAGATCCTGGGCAGCGGCATGGTAGACCCGAACGTCTACAAATACGTCGATATCGATCCCGAGAGCGTGACCGGGTTCGCGTTCGGCCTGGGCATCGAGCGGATCGCCATGCTGAAGTACGGGATCGACGACATCCGGCTGTTCTATGAGAACGACTTGAGATTCTTAAGCCAGTTCGCCTGAGAAGGAAGGCCATGAAACTCGGTTACAAATGGATCATCGAATACCTTGACGTAAAGCGCGAGGCCCGCGAGGCTGCCGATGCGCTCACCATGAGCGGCACCGAGGTGGAGGAGATCATCCACGAGACCATCCCGAGGGAGGTCGTCTGCGCCAGGCTCATCGAGGTGAAGCAGCACCCCGATGCCGACAAGCTCAAACTCTGCACCGTGGACACCGGATCGGAAACGCTCCAGGTGGTGTGCGGGGCCCCCAACTGCCGCGAGGGCATGCTCAGCGCGTTCGCCCCGATCGGCACGGACCTGGGGCCGGGCATGAAGGTGAAGAAGGCGAAGATCAGGGGCGTGGAATCGTTCGGAGTCCTCGTGTCCGAGCGCGAGCTCGGCCTCACCGACGACCATACCGGAATCATGGAGATCGAGACGGACCTTAAAGCCGGCGATGTGCTGGTGGATGCCCTGGATCTGGAAGACTGGGTGTTCGAGATCAACGTCACCCCCAACCGGGGGGACTCTCTCTCGGTCATCGGCATCGCCCGGGAGCTCTCCGCCGTGTTTGGGGCCGAGTTGAAAAGGCCCGGGCTTTCCCTGGTAGAAACAGATACCCCTGCGGCGGATCGTTTGAGCGTGGAGATCCTCGACACGGACGCCTGCCCGCGGTACGCGGCCAGGGTGCTTCAGGGCGTACAGATCGGCAAGAGCCCCTTCACCATGCGCAGGCGGCTCTTCCAGGCAGGCGTGCGGGCCATCAGCAACATCGTGGACGTGACCAACTACGTGATGCTCGAGTACGGCCAGCCCCTGCACGCGTTCGACTCGTCCTTTATCGCAGGCAGCGGGATCGTGGTGCGCAAGGCCGGCGAGGGCGAGCTGTTCACCACCCTGGATTCGGTGGAGCGGCGGCTGGGACCGGACGACCTGCTCATCTGCGACAGGGAGAAGCCGGTGGCGCTTGCCGGCGTGATGGGAGGCGAGAATTCCGAGGTCATGGACACCACCACCGATGTGGTGCTGGAGAGCGCGTTCTTCGACCCGGTGGGCATCCGCAGGACGTCCAAGTGCCTGAACATCTCGACCGAGGCGTCCTACCGCTTCGAGCGGGGGATCGACCCCGGCATCCAGGCCGAGGCCGCGACCCGCGCCGCATATCTGATGCAGAAGCTTGCCGGCGCCCGGGTGCTCAAGGGCGTGGTGGACGTGAATCATCTCGACCTCAAGCCGAGGCGGATCGCGCTGCGGAAGAGCTATCTGAGCAGGGTCCTGGGCATGGACACAATCGACGACCGCGATGTGGAGGCCATCCTCACCAGGCTCGGATTCGTCCTTGCCGGCACGGAAGACGGCTGGAATGTGGGTTCGCCCGCGTTCAGGCACGACGTCACCCGGGAGATCGATCTGGTGGAGGAGTTCATCAGGGTCTTTGGCATGGACAAGGTAAAGACCGAGCTGCCCACCTTCAGGCCCGTGATATCGCCGGTGGAGAAGCTCAGCTTCGATACCCTGCGCACCGCCATGTGCGCCATGGGATACACCGAGGTGATCACCTACTCGTTCATCTCGCCAAGGTGGAACGGATTCTTCATGGAGGAGGCGCTCGAGCTCCTCAACCCCATTTCCGACGAGATGAAGGCCATGCGGCCTTCTCTGATCCCGGGCCTCGCCATGGTGGCGGGCAGGAACAAGAGCCTCCAGCGCAGGGACATGAGCCTCTTCGAGATCGGCAAGTGCTTTCTCCCCATGGAAAAGGGCAGGCTGCCGCACGAGCAGGTCAGGCTGGGAGCCGTGATCACCGGCCAGCGTGAAGAAACCCACTGGTCCGGCAAGGCACGCGATGTGGACTTCTACGACATGAAGGGCCTGGCCGAGGCACTGCTGCCGGATATCTCGGTGAAGCCGTCGGAGCACCCCTTCTACAAGACAGGACACCAGGCCGATATCCTCCTGGACGAGCGGACCGTGGGTCACCTGGGCGCCCTGAGCGAAGATATCCTGGCCATGCTCGACATCACCGACGAGGTGTACGCCATGGAGGTGGATGCGGACGCGGTCCTGAAGAAGACCTTCAGGGGCGTGCAGGAGATCCCGAAGTTCCCCATGACCTGGCGCGACCTCTCCCTGGTGGCGGACGAAGGCGTGGCGTACTCGGATATCTTAAGGACCATCGAGGGCCTGAAAATCAGGGAGCTGCGGCTGATCACGGCCGTCGACCTCTACACCGGCGAGAAGCTTAGTCCAGGCAAAAAGGGGATCACCATCAGGCTCACCTACCAGTCCGAAACCAGGACACTGGAAGACTCCATCATCAACAAATGGCAGGACAAGGTCATACAATCCCTTTCCGCGGAGCTCGGCATACAATTGCGGCAGTAGTTTTCGGCTGCCTCATCCTGAATATCTTCCCTGCGGCGGCAGCATGGGCCGATTACCTCATCACCGGCCCCTCCGGAGAGACGATCAGCACCCGGAGCTACTGGATCCAGGGCGGCCTGCTCTATCTTACCGAAGGTCGCGAACCCCTGAACGTCTACGAGGTACGCTCCGTCAGGGCGGATCTTCTCTCGGAAGAACAGATGGAGCGCCATGATCAGGCCATGGAGGAGTTCCGCGCACAGGTTCTTGCACTCCTGGAGCAGGAGGAGGCCATATTCCGGGTCCATGCCGATCAGCTAGCGGAAATCTCCGGAGACGGCGGTACCATCGATGAACTTTTCGAGCCGGACAGGAGAAAGGCGCTCAAACGAGAGTTGCGGTCACGAGACAAGGCCCTGGAAGATCTCAAGGTCGCCTGGAACGAGCTCAGGCTGCCCGAGTATTCCCTGCTCCTGATGCGGGACATCAAGATCCTGCAAATCGTATCCCTGGAGGCATCGGTTGAGCAGGCCCTCAATTATGTGGAGTCGGGCGACCCAACCAACCTCGCGTATGCCCGGGAACACCTGAGGCAGGCCAAGTCCTTTCAGGAGAGCTTCCTCGAAGCCCTTCCGCGTGAATGAGCCGCAGCCGGGGCATGGCCCTGACTTTGCGGCACCAGTGGTTTTTTCCTCGTTGTCTCGCCATGTATGGGCTTAAAAATGTTCAGCGATATCCAATCGTCCATCGCCGCCCCTCCTTCTCTGTCTTGTGTGCGGAGGGTTTTTTGCCGAAAAGGATGAACGGAAATGGAGAAAAGCCTGTCGAACCCCGGGCGGTAGCCCATGAGCACCACCACTCCGTAGAGACATATCAGGACGATATCGATAAAGACGCCGAAAAGAGCGGCCATGAAAAAGCGTATGGCAAAGGAAAGCGGGTCATATTCCTGCAGGGGTGATCGTGCGGAGGGTTTGACGGGCCGTCTTGAGCGCTTGCGAACGGTTCGTTTCCTGTCCACGGGGCGTGTGTTTCCTTTTCCTGATGTCATATATGCTTCAAGCAGTTTCTTTTTCGGGCACCCTGAGGAAGATTTCCACCCAGGTACCCGCGGTTGCTGTAGAAATCCTGCTCTGCCTGCTCAGGCATGGACTGTTTCATCCAGGTACCCGCGGCTTATGTAAACACGGCGCAGTGCATGCCGGGATGAAAAGGTCTATCGCACCTTTCTGCGCACCCCTGCCAGCCCCAGCAGCCCGGCTCCCAGGAGCAGGAAGGTGGCCGGCTCGGGCACCGGTGAGCCCTGGCCCCCGCCGATGGTGAGGTTGTCCCAGAGGATCGAGTTGTTGCTGATTTCGCTGGGCCCGTAGAATTTGATGGAAGAGATGGTCGGCAGGACGGTCTGGACGGAAAGGGTTACGCCGGCAAAGGAGGTGCTGGGGTTGATGGTCGTGGTGTACCCCACCTGTCTGCCCGTGCTGTCGAATGCACAGAGAAAGAGCGTGTCTTCGTCATTGCCGAAGTCGCCCATGATGATGCTCACATAATCGGTGGGGGTGTCGAGATACACCATGGTGGAGTTCGCAGAGACATTATACGGGTCGTTCATCACCACGTGGCCGGAGAAGTCCGGGCCCAGGGAAGGGCCGCGATAGTCCACCGTGGTCACGAAGAACCCGTCATCCGTGCCGCCCATGACATTCACGTTGTCAAACCGTATCCCCTCGAAAAAGCTGTTGAACTGGTCTTCCGTGTAATAGCCGGTCGGAATGTTCTCGAAATCATAGGTGATGCTGCAGGCCCACGCAGGCATGGAACACAGAACAGCAAACACAATGCCGCTCAAAACATGCAGGACGTATTTCATACAAACCTCCTTGAAAAACATAACGATATAATATCAATCAGAACAAGTAAAGCTGAAAGTGAAGAAGAAGCCCTTATCTTGCAAAAGCATGTGACCCCACCTTCTCAACCCTTCAACATGCGGATTCGGAAGGTGGGGCTTTTACCCGGACTATCCGATCCACGGCCTCCCCACCGGCAGGACATCCCGGCCGAAGACCCCTGCAAAGATCGCGTGAGCCATGACATACCAGGCATTGAGCGCACACGCCATGAGCTCGAAGCCCGCAATCCTGTTCAGTGAGGGGTATCCGAAGTGGCCGAAATCGAGCAGGATGAATCCGATCAGCAGGAGGGTGAAGGTGGACGCGAGGGCGCTGTTGATCCGCATGGACCCGATCCACATGATGGCCGTGTAGAGAGTCCAGGCCACGAGATACCAGCCGATATCCGTCGTGCTTGACGCGTAGACCCCGAAATGGTTGAAGAGCAGGATCACCGCCAGCCCGATCCAGAATGCCCCATAGGCCGTAAAGGCGCTGTAGCCGAAGTTGTTGCCGGTCTTCATTTCCTGGAACCCGGCGACCATCTGAGCCAGGCCTCCAAAGACGAGTCCCATGGCCAGTACCGGGCCCGCACCGCACCAGCCCACATTGTGGAACTGGAGGATCAGTGTGGTCATGCCGAAGCCCGCGAGCCCCACCACAGCCGGATTCCCCGGTGCCGGCTCCTGTTTTATCGATAAGTCGCTTTCTGCCTTGGCTGAAGACGCAGCTGTGCCCTGTTTGCTCATACCGTTTTCCTCCTGTAGTCAATTTGAGGGGGGCAGGGTCTGCCTGCCCCGTTTCATTGAATAACCATGTTGCTTCACCCGAGCTCGAGAGGACGCCTCCTTCTTTAGCCCCGGGGATAACCGAAATCCTTCAGGGCGACCTCGATCTCGCCCAGAACGGCAGGGTCCTCGATCGTAGACGGCGTGTTGAACTTCTGGCCGTCCGCGATCTTACGCATGGTTGCCCGCAGGATCTTGCCGCTCCTGGTCTTGGGGAGGCGTTTGACCACGGCCACGTCCTTCAGGCACGCCAGTGCCCCGATCTCGGAACGGACCATGGACACCACGCTCTTCTGGATCTCCTGCTCGCTTGCGGCGGATCCGGCCTTGAGCACCACGAATCCCACGGGCACCTGGCCCTTGAGCTGGTCTTCGACACCGATCACCGCGCATTCGGCCACGTCCGGGTGCTTGGCCACCACCTCTTCCATGCCGCCTGTCGAGAGCCTGTGGCCGGCAACGTTGATGACGTCGTCCACCCTGCCCATGATATAGAGGTATCCGTCCTTATCCTTGTATCCGCCGTCGCCCGTGGCATAGTACCCGGGATAGTCGCTGAGGTAGGATTTGACGTAGGCATCGTCCTTCTTCCACAGGGTAGGCAGGCAGCCGGGGGGCAGGGGAAGGCGGATGCCGATGACGCCTTCATTGCCGTTGGACTGTTCCTTGCCGCTCTCGTTCAGGATCTGGACATCATATCCGGGCACCGGTTTGGTGGGTGAACCCGGCTTGATGGGCAGCTCCTCGATCCCCATGCAGTTCGCCGCGATGGCCCAGCCGGTCTCGGTCTGCCACCAGTGATCCACCACCGGGATCCTGAGCAGGTCGCTCGCCCAGTGATAGGTGTCCGGGTCGAGTCTCTCGCCTGCCAGGAACAGGTATTTCAGGCAGGAGATGTCGTATTTTTCCAGATAGGTTCCGCCCGGGTCCTCTTTTTTGATGGCCCGGAACGCGGTGGGAGCGGTAAAGAGCACCTTCACCCCGTACTCGGAGATCACCCGCCAGAATGCCCCGGGGTCGGGGGTGCCCACGGGTTTGCCCTCGTACATGATGGTGGTGCAGCCCGAAAGCAGCGGGGCATAGATGATGTAGGAGTGGCCTACGACCCAGCCCACGTCTGACGCGGCCCAGTAGACATCGCCCGGCTCCACGCCGTAGATGTGCTTCATGGACCACTTCAAGGCCACGGCGTGCCCGCCGTTGTCCCGGACAACCCCTTTGGGAACTCCGGTGGTGCCCGAGGTGTAGAGGATGTAGAGCGGATCGGTGGCGTTCACGGAGACACATTCCACCGGGCTCGCTCCTTTGAGCGCTTCTTCCCAGTCGATGTCTCTATCCGGGACGAGGTCAGCCTTGACCTGCGGCCGCTGGTAGATGACGCATTTTTCGGGCTTGTGGCTGGAGAGATCGATGGCCTTGTCCAGAAGCGGCTTGTAGGGGATGGGACCCTTGGGCTCGATGCCGCAGGAGGCACAGAGCACGATTCTGGGCTTGGCGTCTTCGATGCGGACCGCAAGCTCGTTGGATGCGAACCCGCCGAACACCAGGGAATGGACCGCTCCGATGCGTGCGCAGGCGAACATGGCTACGGCCGCCTCGGGGATCATGGGCATGTAGATGATCACCCGGTCGCCCTTTTCCACACCCAGGGATCTGAGTACTCCGGCGAACCGGGCCACCTTTGCCAGGAGCTCGCCATATGTGATCTTCTGCCTGGTGTTCGTGACCGGGCTGTCATAGATGATGGCTGCCTGGTCTTCCCTGCCGCTTTCCACATGGTAGTCGATGGCGTTGTAACAGGTGTTCAGCTTTCCGCCTGCGAACCACTGGTAAAACGGCGCCTTCGAGTCGTCCAGGACCCTGTCCCACTTCTTGTCCCAGTGGATTGCCCCTGCCGCAATGCTCCAGAAACCCTCTCTGTCTTCCAGAGAGCGCCGGTAGGCGTCTTCATACGATTTGAACATGGATCAAAACCTCCTTATCGGTAATCAGTCATCCGTATTCTCATCCCGGTGTCCGGGGATGTACGGCCGGACTGATGAAGCAACTCATATGCCAGCATGTAATAACCAGGAATAACAGTGACATGGGGGGAGAGGGCCGGGCCGGTCCTGTCCGGGATGCCGGAAAGTGTCCGGAGGACAGGACAGGCCATCCGGACATATCGATCGATGAAAAAGGCAGGGTGTTCCCGTGAGCCTGGTGCGGGTCGCGGCCCCAGCCGGAGACAAGTACAAATCATGGGACCGGCATGAGGCGGTCTTGCCGGGCATTGAGTGGAAGACGGGCGGGATCCGCTTGTCTACAGGAGAATATCGTGTAACCGGAATGCCATGTTCCAGTGTTCGGCCATGGGATTCTTGAGATTCGGGTCGAACACCTTGAACACGGCCGCGAGGATTACCACGAGGGCGCCTGCAATATCCGGGATTTTTCCTCTGCTTCGGCGCCGTACGCGAGATCCATTGCCGGCCGGCAAAATTCCCCAGGACAGCATTGAGAGGCTGAATCTCATGCCGCTCGCGATAACGGGACATGCTCTCCTGGAGCCCCGTGGTCAAGGAGAGGTCCCGGTCCGACCAAGGCGTTCACGGGCAAGGCCCCTCTGAAACTCCGCATACCGGATGAGGTGCGAGAGTGCCTTGAATGAGTCCTGCGGATGTTCGATGAAATAGATGCCGTTTTCCCCATAGTAGCGCCTGGCGTAGTCGGTCATTTCCCGGAAGCTCAGTACGACCACGGGCTTGTCCGCGGAACGGGCGATCGGGAAGAGCCCTTCGTTGAAACGGTGCATCAGTGCATCGCCGTCACCGGCGGGGGCAAACGACAGGGTGGCGATCATGTCGAGGTTTTCGTCATCGAGCAGGATCTTCAGGATGTCGCCCATTCCCTGCAAAAAGCCGGAACCGGTCACGTCGAGGGGATTGTCGGGCTGGGCGAAGTCGGGCAGTACGGTCTTCAAGGCCGTGACGGTCCTCTCCGAAAGGCGGGGGACCTCGATGCCGCAGCGGCTGCACAGGTCTGCATAGAGGCCGCACAGGCCCCCCGAGAGGGTGCAGATGCCGAGCCTTCCTCCCCGGGGAAGCGGGCAGCGGGAGAACACGGAGGCGGTCTCCACCAGCTCTTCAATGCTCTCCACCCGGATGATCCCGTACTGCCGGAAAAACGTGTCCATCACGGCGTCGTTGCCTGCCAGAGCCCCGGTGTGGGACCGGGCCGCGTGCATGCCGCGCTCCGATCTGCCCACCTTGAGCAGGATGATGGGCTTCTGTTTCAGCGCTGCTTCCTGCGCGATCTCCTTCATCCGGCCGATGTTGCGGAAGCCTTCCATGAACCCGGTGATCACGCGCGTGCGGGTGTCGTGGACCAGGTAGTCCATGCAGTCTTCCGCGGTGATCACGGCCTCGTTTCCGGTGGTGGTATACAGGGATATGCCGAGCGACTTTCTCAGGAGCTTGCTGGCGATGATCTCGCTGCTCGCGCCGCTCTGCCCCACCAGGCCGATGGAGCCGGAGCGCAACTCGCCTTCTACGGACCCGCCGGCAAACACGTTCACCCTCTCGGAGAAGTTCATGAAGCCCAGGCAGTTGGGACCCATGAGCAGGATGTCGTTGTCCCTGCAGAAGCGTGTCAGTTGCTCCTGCTTTGCCTCGCCTTCAGCTCCTGTCTCCGCAAACCCCGAAGAGATGAGCAGGATGTCCTTTACGCCCTTGTGCAGCAGCTTCTCCACAGAGGCGGGCACGGCTTCGCTCTTGACCATGACCACCGCGAAATCGATGCCGTTATCCGGGAGGTGTTCGATGGATGGCAGAGCCCTGATCCCTGCCACCTCGGTCGCCCTGGGATTGACGGGAAAGAACTGTACGGTCGTCCCGGAGCGCAGCCCATAGCCGACCAGGTTGCCGAACCACTGGTTTTTCGCGGACGCGCCCACCACGGCCACGCCGTGGGGCGAGAAAAAGCGTCTCAATCTTTCGTATGCCGCCTGCTTCATACGATGGCACCCCCCTTTTTGCATCACAGCATGTTCAACACCATCCAACCAGTCGTTGTGTCAATAGAAAAACCGGATCTGCAGTTTACTGGACAGTGCGGCGTTCCTCTTTGCCCACAGGGAAACCCTCCTCTACACGCAGCGGGCGCGAGACCCGTTCTCTTGGCATATCCGGGCGGCGCGTTATTCAACTATTATGGAGGACTATTTCGCTCCCATGCGTTTTTCGGTGATGCGGCAGTCGTTTCCGCCGTGTTGAAGGGGCATCCGTCGGGATGCACGGTACCTGCCGGTATCAAGGGAGGGTTTTATGAACATGAAGAGATCAATCAGTCTATTCATTGCAGCCTTCACGATACTGGGTGCGGGGCAATTGACCTCTGCACAGGAGCTTCTCTCGCTCAATCAGACCTTCGTGCTCCATCCAGCGCCGAGAGAGCACGATTCCTATTCTCTGTACTACAACATCCTGGTGAGGTCTCCGGGGCTCATCCGCGTCAGGCTCGATCTGGAAAATGTTTCACCGGATCTGGCCGGCGAGGTGAAGTTTCTCACTGTCTCGCTCAGGCAACTGGATAACGAGGTGGAAGTCCGCCGGGTCGAGTTCGGCACTGACGGCATCGTTCTGGAATACGGCGTGGATGCCTACGAATTGGATCGCACCGACGGGGAATACCGCATCGTCGTGTCCATCTGGTCTCAGCTTCATACGGCTGTCGCCAGGCTCGTCGCCTGGTACCCGGGCGACGACGATTCAGAAAGGCCCTGGCCCTTCATCCCAAGACACCCGCGGGCGGAAGACCTGATGTTCTAGCCCCTCTATCGGGGACGGGTTCACATTTCTGCCGTGACGTTATGGCGTTATCGGACGGTTATCGGGGACGGGTTCACATTTCCAGCGCTGCGCGAGAAAGATCCGGCTGTGCTCGTTCCCTGCAGGCCCATTGCATATAGGGCCGGTTCATGGGCGTGACATGCGGTGAACGAAACCTTCCGGCTCGCAGCCGGATACCACTGTCGAGCCCTCCTTCTCAAGTCTGCTTCTTCACGGACTTTGAAGGTGGGGCCGGATTCCCGGTGAGAGGTTTCTAAGCTTTGAGCACACGAGATCGGGGTCAGGTCTCTAAGCTGCCGTGAACGGGAGACTCCTTTTTTTCCGCCTGTCCAGGCATCCCCAGTCACGATTTATCGATGCCCGGTCACCTTTACCTGGCGGCACATGTCCAGAACCGGACAGGTGCCGCACCTGGGAAGCCTGGACGTGCAGATGTTCTTGCCAAAGGGCACCAGCACCCGGTTGATCTCGCTCCAGTATTCGACCGGCAGTTTCTCCTCCAGGGCGTGCAGACTCTGCCCGGGCCTCGTGGTCTGAATGTAGCCCCAGCGGTTTGCGATGCGGTGCACGTGGGTGTCCACGGATATGCGGTTTTCACCGCAGGCAATGGTCAGGACAAGGTTCGCGCACTTGGGCCCGACCCCGGGCAGCGACAGCAGCACTTCCCGTTCGCAGGGCAGCACGCCTCTGTATTCATCCACGACCCTGCGGGCTGCCGCATGGATGCGAAGGGCCTTGACCTCGTGGAAGGAGCTGCGGTTGATGGCCTCTTCTATCAGCGCGGGGTCCAGTCCGGCAACCTGTCCGGGTGTGCGGCCCAGGGCGAAGAGCCTCCGGGCGCAGACAAGGGTCGTTTCATCAAAGGTGCGCACCGAGATGATGCACGCCATGAGCTGCTCGAAGGCAGAGGCGTGCCCCTCATCGGCAAGCTGGGTCAGGGCCGCCTTGGGGAAGGGCTGGACGGCTTGCCGGATACGCTCCATCACCAGGCGGATATCGAAAGGCCGCTTTTCTTCTCGACTGTGCATGGCGCTTGGGAAGAATCCCCGGGAAACGGGGCACCTCTCTGATACAGTATAAGGGGATGCCGCCCGGACAACAGGAAGACACAAGCTCTGCAGGGTCGGTCACCGGTACCTGCAGAGGTCTTTTGTCTCCAGCAGATAGGCCTCTGCGCCGATCTCCCTCATCCGGGCATTCATCGCGATCCACCGGTCTTTCAGGTCGGGATCGAATACGGTCCTCTCACAGGGAAACTCTCCATGCACGCGCGGCAGTTGAGCCCGCAAGGGGCAAGGACCCTCAGTATCTCATCATAATTCATCACGCACTCCTTTTTAAGGCTCTCGGGCGAGGCGGTGTTCATTCTATGCGAAGAGCATGCTGGAGGCAAGAATCGACCGGCATATATCCGGTTGCCGGTATACCTGCCGCGTGCGGCACCGGGCCTCGGCACATGCCCGTTTGGGGCGGCTCCGGGTGCTCCCGCTCTATTTGATCTGGAAGGTGGAGATGCCGTTCCAGTCCTCCGGAGGAGGGGTCATGCAGAGCTGCCGGATCCGGTGGAGATAGAGGCGGTAGAGCGGGCTGGGGCTTTCGGACTGGAGACGCGTGATGATTTCGCGGGCGGCCGGGAAATCCTTCCGGACGTAGAGCTCGAGGGCCTCCTCGAATTGCTCTGTTTCCGCCCTTAGGGCGGGTTCGGGCTCGCCCTCGGCCAGGGGCTCGAAGATCTCGATGGGCACGGTCTTGCCCTTTACCCGCACCACGTCGATCTTCCGGCAGAAGAATTCACCGTTCAATGCCTCGCGGGTGAACTGGGAGATGATGATCGGCGTGCCGTAGACCTTGTTGAGCCCTTCCAGGCGCGAGGCCAGGTTCACGTTGTCGCCGAGTACGGTATACTCGAACCGGCGCTCGCTGCCGAAATTGCCCACGCTGGCAATGCCGGTGTTGATCCCGATGCCGATGTCCACGCAGGGGATTCCCTGCCTGCGCCATTTCTCCTTCAGACTTTCCATGGCCTGCTTCATGCCAAGCGCGGCCCGGACTGCGTTGCGGGCATGGTACGGGTCGTCCAGGGGCGCCCCCCAGATGGCCACGATCGCATCGCCGATATACTTGTCCACCATGCCGCCAGAGGACATGACGATATCGCTCATGGCCGTGAGATAGGTGTTCATGAAGGAGCTGAGCTGCTTGGGGTTCATTCCCTCCGCCAGGGAGGTGAAGTCGCGGATGTCGCTGAACAGGATGGAGAGATTTTTCTCTTCTCCTGCAAGGGTGAGCTTCTCGGGCCGCTTCATGATCTCGTTGACCACCACGGGCGAGACATAGCGGTTGAAGGCGTCGTGGATGAACTGCTTTTTGCGGTATTCGAAGAAATAGTTGAACAGCGTCACCACCAGGAAAACCGCCGTGAGGGTCGCGAGCGGGTAGGTGATGCCGACGAGCCTGCCTTTGAGAAAAAACAGGAAGTAGTTGCCGGCGATAACGGCCGTGAAACAGAGCAGGCCCGCCAGACCCCCGGTAAGCGCGCTGGTATAGGCGAGCATGGCGCTCAGCAGGATGCCTCCGGCGATGATGATGCTATAGGTGAGCCCGATCTCGGTGAAGATATCCGATGTGAAGAGCGAGCCGGTCAGGATGTTGTCGATGATGGTCGCCTGAATCTCCACGCCGGGGAAGATCCCGGTGAACGGAGTCGCGTGGAAGTCCAGCAGCCCCGACGCCGAGGTGCCGATGAGCACGTACCTGTCTCTGATCTTCTCTGCATGGAGCCCCTTCATGACGTCAGAGGCAGAGAGGTAGGGAAACGTTTTGACCGGACCCAGGAAGTTGACCGTGACCTGCCCCCGGTCATCTCCCGGAATAAAGGCTTCACCCACCGAGACCCCGAGGATCGCATTTTTGCCCGCGGTCTTCTGGCGCGATACGTGGATGGTCATCTCGTCCTCGCCCAGGGCCTCGCGAATCATCTCCAGGGCCAGGGAGGGGTAGGGCAGGCCGTCGAGCTCCATGAGAAGCGGGGTTTTGCGGACCATGCCCGAAGAGTCCGGGAAGACGTTCAAAAACCCTTCGGTGGGAGCCTGGGCGATCTCTTCGATATTGAGGATCGCGCGGTAGCCCGAAAGGAGCATCAGGTCATCGTACGCGGCGGCTTCGGGTGAGATCTTGATGGTGGCCGACGGGAAAGGGCGCTCGGATGTGTTCTTCAGGCCGTCGTCTTCCAGCTGGAAGACATAGCCCAGCACCACCGGTGCTTTTGCCACGGTTCTGCCCAGGATGAGGTCGTGATCGAGCTCGTCCTGGGAAACGATGTCCCGGAGGCTCTGCCCGAGCTCGATCCCCTTGCCGGAAAGGACAGCGGAAAGGGTATCCACGTGCCCGGTGAGCGAGGTGCGGTCCTTTTCGGCGAACAAGACGTCGAAGCCGATGACCCGCGCCCCTGCATCATGAACCGACTCGACCAGCCGGGCCACCCTGTCGCGGGGCCAGGGCCACTGGCCCATGGTCCTGAGACTCTTTTCATCGATGTCCACGATCACGATCTCCCCGGTAGTGCCGATCGGGCCCCGCCACCGGAACATGGCGCTGGTGATCTGATTGTCCAGGGATGAGAGCAGGGCGGGCTTGTCCAGGCCGAAGGAGTAGAAGAGCAGACAGGATGCCAGGACCACCAGGCATCCCATCTTGAAGGGCGAGGGCTTCAGGATGCGGATCAGCCGGCGCATCACGGGACGGATCCGTTCATCAGCGGTTCCCTCCGAAGATGCCGATGTAGCGGGTCCCGTCCATCTCACGGGCATGGAAGTTTCCTCCCACCGCCTCGGCATTGGGGCCGAAGAACGCCCCCTGGATGGCGCTGCTCACTGATCCCTGAATGTTGGCGGAAAACCGCGATTCCGTCGTGCTGAGGTTCCCGTTTTCCAGATTCAGCTGGACCTCGTCGAAGCTGATGGATCCCGACACGGGGTTCATGGAAGACGGGGAAAACTCGACCCGGATATTCGTGACCCCATTATGCAGCCTGGTGAGAGCGCTTGCGGTGTCGATCTTCACCCCCTGGGCGCTGCCGGTGTACTCGCCCACGAATTCGCCGGTCGCCAGGTCCTGGAGAGCCGAAGACGGCGTGAGATCGCCCGCGATCCACAAGGAGCCGGGTGAGTGGACATGAAAGTCGGCCCCGCTCGCGGGGTCAGTGTAGGCGATCTCCCAGTATCCCCAGGTGAAATAGTCGCTGAACTGGTAATCCGGGTCCTCGGTGACCAGATAGTTGGCTCGGGGCTTGAGCCCGCCGGTCTCCGGGGAGCTGGTGACGCAGCCATCCCCGGTGTCGCCCAGCAGGGCCACGAAGTTGTCTTCCAGGATATAGGCCGAGCCGTGTGAAGAGCCGATCTCGATGTAATCGAGATGCCGTTCGGAGGGCGAGATGAGGTCGAATGCCGAGATCGTGCCGCTCACCGTGCCCGCGTCCTGGTCCAGGATGAGCTGGAAGTCCTCCGGATCATCGTTCATGTAGATCCTGCGGTCTGTTTCCGGGTCGCTCATGTCTTCGGCGATCCCGGCGACAAAGCCCCGGAAGTTGCGGGTTCCTTTCGGCGATGTCTCGTCGATCCCCGGTTCGATCTGCCGGAATCCGGCGGCAACCAGCCGGGAGGTGCCGATGGCGGTCGTGCTGTCCGCCATGCCGGTGGCAATGTCGTAGTCATAACCGGCTCCCGTGAGCCCGAGCCCCTGGTAGTCCGAGCCATAGAACATACCGTCTCCGGTGCCATCGATCCACGCCACCGGGTCCGTGGCCGGGTCATCGGGGTTCACGCCCCGGGGGCCGAAGATGCGCACGTTGGTGAGGCGCCTGTTATCCGGATCGACATCGGCGAAAAAGAACAGGCCGCTTTCCCGATCGTACAGGGAAGAGTCAGGGTCCTGCACGTCCGGGTCGTCCGTGTCAGAGAATATCATCCTGCCCAATGCCTTGCGGTTGTGCCAGTTCACCTCCGTGAACATATCGGCATAGCCGAAATCCTTGCGTACATCGAGATCTTCGAATCCCAGAGCAGGGCCTGAGTATCCGGATATCCCGTCGGTGGGAAGGGCGGCGGTGCAAGCCGCTCCCAGAAACCCCATCTCGCGGTAGTGATAGGTCTGCCCCTGGGTGAACGAGCCGTCGACGCCGAAGATCGAGAATTCTCCTTTCGGGTCCGAGAAGACCGTCATGGAGAAGGATCGCGGGGCATCGAGCAGGGATATGGTCCGGGTAAAGAAAGTGACCGACCCTTGAGGGTATGTGTACGTTGCCAGCGGGTTGTAGGGCTGCATGGAAAAGCCGATATCCTGGAACGTGCCACTCTGCGCGGCAGGGTCCTCGCTCACCAGGCCGTTTGAAGATGTTGCCTGCATGCTGGTATCGTATTGATACGAGTTGTTGATGTTCAGGAAATCGCCGGGATCCACCAGGGTGCTCATGTGGAAGCCGGTCAGCGCGATGGAGTTGGCTATAGGCAACTGTGAGGTGTCATCGCTGCTGAACGGCTCCTGCCAGGTCTGGGTAATCTCGGTCAGGGTGCTGGAGACCGGCACGGCGGCGATCACGGGTTCAGATGCCGGGGCCGGGTTCGTTGACAGGGGGATGACCGGCTCATCGGACGCCCCGGATGAGGCCATGTCCAGTATTCCCCCGCTGTCAGGCACCTCCGGGGAGGTGTCATCCGATAACGACGGTTCCTCGTCTGCAGCGGCCGGCCCGGATGTATCACCGGTTTCCGGATTTTCGTCTCCTGTGTCAGCGGTCCCGGTGTCCGTGGTTTCGTCCCCGGCGGCATCTGCCGTTTCACCGCCTGTATCGGCCGGTTCCTGCGTCCCTTCGTCCCCGGCCCCCTCACCGGTCTCGTCGCCGGAGGATTCCTGGTCTCCTTCTTCCCGGTCCTGCCGGTCCTGTTCGTCTTCCTGCTCAGGAGGCGGGGCCCCGCCCTCTGATTCCTGCCCGCCGAGAGCCAGGTCCCGGTTCAGGTCGGAGAGGTCCTGCGCGCTGAAGCGCTTCGGCCTCTCCGGCGGCACACCCGCGGCCGGGATGCTGGTTCCGAACCCGGGGCGGGTGATGCTGACCGCGCCCGCGTCATTGGTGACATCGATGCCCCTGCCGCCTTCGAACACCACGGTGAGCCTTCCGCCGTCGACCCTGCCCGCGAACATGGACCCCCTGATGCCGATGGTGGCGGCAGGAGTGACCGTGATGAAGCTCTGGGGCGCCTCCTTGGCGATAGCGCCGCCCATGATCCGGAAGACCCCCTCCTTGACCCGGGTCTTCATGGCACCGCTCTTGCCCTCTGCATCCCACATGTGCTCGACGACCACCATCTCGCTTGCCCTGCCCAGGCTGACGATCGTGTTGTCGGTGAAGAGCACCTGGATTCTGCCCTGGGGCCCGGTCCTGATGGTGTCGCTCCGGTAGACCGGGCTCTTCATGACAAGCCCTCTCGCGTTTCCCCGGTCATCGACCGCCTCTGCCGTACCGCGAACCGCAACCACCAGGGCCACGGGGCCTTCATTCTGCGCCAGGGCAGGAAGTCCGCTCAAGGTGAATGCCATCAGAGCCGCCAGGAGAAGGTGTGTTTTTCTCATCGTGATTCCCCCCTAGAATGCAAACGTGACACTCATCGAGGTTACGTTCTTGGTATAGGTGTAGAGGTCGATGTTGGAATCCGACCGGGTATGGGTGTATCCGATGTTCAGGATGATCGCCGCCCCCCGGGGATCCGCCAGAGCAAAGGTCCTGGAAAGTCCCGCCGAAAGGTACTGCACGTCGTCGCTGCGTTTTTTGCCGAACAGGGGATAGGTCTCGTCATAGTCCGTGCCCTGGTACCAGTAGCTCGCATACACTCCGGCAGCGAAGGGGAGGTCGGCCTGGTAGCCGGCAATACCGTTGATGCGGGTGTAGGTGTTCACGTCTTCTTCCGCGTTCTCCTGTTCCCACCCGGCGCTCAAAGAGATACGGCCGATGTCGAGGGCGAATGCGGGAGAGAGCGTGAAGCTCATGTTATGGGCGTCCCGGTCGTCGAGCTCGTAATAGTTTTTCTTCCGGTACCGGGCATCCGTGCTCAGCATGAACCGGGGAGAGAGGATGAACGACAGACTCGTGCCGCCGCCATAGGTTCTCAGATACTGGTCGTAGTCGAGGTTCAGGTGATCCGCGAGCCCGTAGACGTCCCAGGCCATGTTCCCGTGCTCGATGCAGAAGCCTGTCTTGACGTCGAACAGGGTCAGGTCGAGGTTCTCCGCGTCGCGATACAGGGCGTTGTAGTTCAGGGCCGAGAACTTCCAGCAGAGCGATCCGTCAAGGGGTTTGTAGAGATAATTCAGGTGTGCCGTGCCGGTGGTGATCTGATCGCTCTGCGCATCGTCCACCGTGACCGGGAACACGTTGCCCAGCAGGTCGGTGATCTCGATGTTCGAGCTCGACGGCGCGGTATTGACGTTATCGTCGAAATCGATGCCCAGCGAGACCCGGGCCGAGAGGAAATGCTCCTTTCTGGACGAACGGATGGCATCGAGGTATTTCTCGATATTGGTCCGGACCTGCCGGGGAGGATCTTCGGCCATGACCTCCTCGAAATATCCTTCAGCCGTTTCCAGGGAGCCCAGGTGGAAGTAGCACCGTCCGATCTCCAGCTTGACGCGCACCGCGTCGGGGCGAGCCATGAGCACCCGTTCGAACGCCATGACCGCGGCCTCGAAATCGCCTGCCTCGAAGGCCGCCCTGCCCAGGCTGAAGTTGGTCTCTGGGTTTCCGGGATCACTCAGGAACAGCCGGTGATATCCCTGATACGCCTTGCCGAATTCGCCCCGGTCGAAGAGCTCTCTGGGGCTCTCGTCCCGGCCGGCGCCCTGCACGGGTTGCGGGACCAGGCACGCACCAGCAAACAGCATGGCGGCGAGTATACCCAGGATGTTTCCTCGCATGCGGCCCGATCCCTTTCGGTGGGCCCTCATGTGCGCGGATGTTTTTCTCGATGGCATTCTTTCCCCCTCGTTACCCCTCTTAAGGATAGACATCGTCATCAGGGGGACTTTTTTTAAGTTTTTTTCGAGAGATTTTTTCAAGCGGGCTCATCGCGGGTCAGTCCCCGCCCATGAGTTCCATCTCCTGCTTCAGCCTCGAGAGCTCGCCGCTGGTCTGACGCAGGCGGTGAGCGAGTATTTCCGAGAGCAGACGAAAGTAGACCGCCTCGAACTCCTGGCGCTCCCGGGCCTCGAGCCGGTCTATGATCGAACCGTCTATGGCCAGGCACGTGGTTTCGCTCAGGGCGAAGATCGATGCGGACCGTGCCTCTCCGTCTATCACGGCAAGTTCTCCGAATGTCCCGCCGTGGGCGTCGAGCCGGGCGATCTCTTCTTCGTTCTTGATCACCTTGACCTCGCCCGCCAGGATCACGTAGAGCCAGCTGTCGTATTCTCCCTCACGGGTGATTACCTCGCCCGGGCTGTACCGGCGCATTTTGCTCAGTTCGAGGATCTTCCGCAGGAACCTGTCTTCGTAGGAGCGGAGAAAGGGGATTTTCTTGATAGTATCAAGGAGATCTTCTCTCCCCGTGAGATACTGGGTTTCGAGCATGCAGTCCTCCGGTTCTCGTGCTGCAGGTTTTTGGTCTGCATAGGGTTTCGGCAATCCGGGAGATCAAACTTAAACGGTATCCGCATCTTTCTTCTGAAAGGGAAGGTGAGCGCCTCCGAAGGAAAGGAGACGGGATGCGGCCATCTTTCGCTACGGACGTTTCCGGTTTTCCCGGAAGAGGCTCAAATCCGGTAGCCCGCTATCTTCCGGCAGGCCTCGTCCAGGACGGCGTCGTCCTTGGCAAAGCAGAAACGCGAGAGGTGGTCTCCTGCATGGTCGTGATAAAAGGCGCTGCCCGGCACGGAGGCGACCCCGGTGGCCCTGAGGAATTCAAGCGCCCTCTCCCTGGCGCCGGAGCCGGGGACGATGCTCATGTCCGCAAGCACATAGTACGCGCCTTGGGGTATGTGAGGCTTCAGCCCCGCGGATGAAAGGGCTTCGCATATCCTGTCCCGCTTGCGTTCGTACTGCCCGGCGACCGAATCGTAATAGCCCCTGCCGAGCGAGTTCAAACCGCTGACCACGCCCATCTGGAGCGGAGCCGGGGCGCACACGTAGATCAGATCGTTGAGGTGGCCGATAGCCTGGGCCCACTTCTCGTTACAGACGCAGTACCCGATGCGCCATCCCGTGATGCTGAATATCTTGGAAAAACCCGAGGTGGTGATGGTGTGCTCGGCCATGCCCTCGACCACCACCGGAGAGAGGTGCTGCACCCCGTCGTACACGAAGTGCTCGTACATCTCGTCCGTGAACACGAACAGGTTGCGGTCCCGGGCGATCCCGGCGACGGCCTCGATCTCTTCGAGCGAAAAGACCTTGCCCGAGGGATTGGCGGGTGTGTTCAGGATGATCGCCCGGGTGCGGGGTGAGACGGCCCGCTCGATCTCCTCGGGGGTGATGCCCCACCGGGGCGGCTCCATTCTGACGAACACGGGCGTCACGCCTGCCGCCTGCAGGGTGGCGATGTGGTAGCTGTAAAACGGCTCGAACACGATGACCTCGTCGCCGGGGTCCAGAAGCGCGAGCACCGCGCAGTGGAATATGCCGGTGCTGCCCGAGCTCACCACGATCTGGGTCTCGGGATCGACAGGGGTCCCGGTCTGCGCCTCGTGCTTGCGCGCGATTGCCTGCCTGAGTGCGGGCAGCCCGTCGTAGCGCGTATAGACGTTGATCCCGTCTTCGATTGCCTTGTGTGCGCCCTCCCTGACCTCGACGGGCACCTCCAGGTCGCACACCCCCTGGGCAAGGTTGATTCCCCCGAGCCTGGCACACTCGGAAGTCATGGCCCGGATCTCGGACTGCGATATCAGGCCCTGGCGTTTACTGACGTGCAAATGCATAAATCTCCTCTTTCAGATGTAAGAATTTGTTTCCCGGATGATACCACACGAACCGGCGGGTGTCTAACCGGCCCTGGAAAGCGAAGGCCGGACAGGCTTTCACAGGGGCAGTGTCGCCAGCTGCCTCTCTCGGATATCCGGCACATTCCACAAAAAAAGCGTGATCGGGATTGGCCTGGGTCGCTCCGGAAACGAGACAGGTTTTGCATGGTTCACCCGTTGCAGTCTTTGGTGTGAGAGAGGTGTGCCAGGTGCTATTGTTTTCCTGGGTCTTGCCATGTACACATGCACATGCCCCGGTCTTTCCGAAAGAAAAACCTTTTTAAGGCTGCAAGCGGGAAGGGAAATGTGAACCCGTCCCCGAAAAGATGAGACGGGTCATTCCTTACGAGCAGGTGATCTTTCTGCACTCCAGGTAGAAGCGCTTTTCGTCCGCGTGTCCCATGGAGAAGGTCTTGCGCGGCAGGGCGCCGTCTACGATGATGGTCCGGAAGAAGTCGTGCTTGGGTATGGCCGGGAGAAAGAAGCCCACGGAATCGGGTTTCGACGCCAGGTCGATCACGGTGTCGTCTCCGTGGATGTAGTCGACCTTGCCGGCCGAGGGGCTTGAGAGGTATGCATCCAGGAAGGACTGGAGCGTTCCCGCTTCCAGGGTGAGCCTGGGGTTTGTGACGGTGACCGTGCCGAAGTCCCGCCCGCTCACGAAGGATATGGAGTGCGCGCCGGGCTCTGTGCCGGGGTAGGGCGTGAACTCATCCCGCGAGGCGTATCTTTTGACCGAGAAGGAAGAGCCCTGAGCGGTGAAGAACGACTCCATGGCCTGCAGCAGTTGGGACAAACCGGTGTTGAACACTACCCGGTGGATGGGCTCGAACACGAGGCTCTCGTCGTGGAGGTTCACCAGTTCCACCAGCGCGTACCGGGCGGGGTGGTCCATGACGGCCTCTTGGTCGGGAGCGGTGTTTTTCAGGCCTTCCCATATTTCCTTTGCCGTGGCCAGTGAGTGGTTGCCGTCTCCCATGGCGTAGAGCAGGACATCTCTGTCCCGTATCCCATACTTGTCTCCGAATGCGGGCGGGTCCGCGAGCCGCTCCAGGGCTCGGGCAACGGCGTCCAGCGCCTTTTCTTCGCGAACGTGGTACCCCCGGATATGGCCGCTGTTTTCCATGAGATCGAAGTCATAGACCTTTTCCGGGTTTCCGGCGAAGAGGGGCTCGATCACGGTCTTTTCCGGGTCGTCGATGAGGACCATGATGTGTGGAGTCTCCAGCGGGGCGTTCTCGCGGATCTTCACCCGGGGAGGGAGCCTGTCCACCACGGTCCCCTCGGTGGCCCGGATAAGGCTCCGGGAACCCGGGCGGTAGTCATAGCACTCCAGGTCCAGGGCCGCCACCAGGCCCCTGCGGACGGCGCCCCGCGCCAGGGTCCTCTCCACGAGGATGAGGCCGGGGCCGGGCGAGGCGAGGACCCCTGCCGAGAGGTACTCGTTCATGCAGGCGTTGATCCGCTCCGCCTCCCGGAGGGAATCGCTCTGCTCCAGGTATGCCTCGGGAAGGATGAGGTGAAAGGTCGACGGGCTCGCGTCTACAAAGCGCCTCACCCGCTCCCAGTACTCGGGCTGGGAGGTGTACTGGTCGCACGCGACCACCGCCCATTTCGTGAGGTCTGTCCCCTCCCGGGGGAGCAGGATCTCCGGTATGCTCAGGCCGAGTTGTGCATAGTTCATGAGATGTGTTCCTTTCGTCTTTTCTCGGTTCATTCAGGCGGCACCCCGCTGTCTGGCGCGGGGTGACCCGCTTACTTCGGTCCGGACCTGTTGTAGCCGTCGGCCAGGGCGGTGTTCACATGGATGACGCCCTTGTTCAGGTCCTTGAGCGGGTAGTCGTCCGTGATCGCGGGAAGATTCTCCGCGTCGGCCTGCTTCTTGAGCACCGTGCCCGCGGGGACATACCTGCCGTCGGGAACGCTCACCCCCATGAGGACGCAGCCCGGCTCCACCACGCAGTTTTTTCCCACCGATGATTTGAAGACCAGGGTCTGCATGCCCACGAAACTGTCGTCTCCCACGCGGGCGGGGCCGTGTATCTGGACCTGGTGCGCCAGGGACACCCGCTTGCCCACATATACCGCATACCGCTTTCCGTCGGCCTCCACGAGGTTCTTCTCCACGGGCCGGCCCTTGAGCTCGGTCTCCAGGCCGTGGAGCACGACGCCGTCCTGCACATTGGCCTCGTCGTCCACCCGGGTGGGCTGGCCCTCGTCGCCCCGTACGGCGGCAAAGGGGGCGACCATCACCCGCCTGCCGATCGTCACGTTGCCGATCACCGCGGCAAGCGGATGGATATAGGCGGTGGCATCGATGGCGGGCATGGATTCTTGTGGACAGAAGTCGGTCACAACGTTCTTGTGAATCATACGACACTCCTTTTTTCTGTATGTTCCGTGCCGTGCACGGGGTCCGTGCGCCGGTGTGCAGCGAACCGCGGACCGGCTGGAGAAGCTCTTTTGGACCTTGTGAAGAGCCTATTCTTTACCTGAGAAAATGTTTCAGGAAAAGGGAAAAAATCAAAGGCCTCACGGCCCCTGGGGAGCGTCCTGCCCGGCAGTGGGGGCGAGCACCAGAACCCGGTCATACTGCCTCTGGGCCGCATCCCGGCCAAAGGGCATGGGCTGGTACGATCCCTGGAGCCACGCATGGATGCCGTCGTCATAGTGCGGGCTCACGGGGTTGTCGCTCTGGCCTGTGCTGTTGATGATGGAGAGCGGCTCTTCCCTGCTGAAGTCCACCACCATCCGCATGGCCGGGATCAGCCAGGTGTCGAAGTCCCGGCCGATAGTGTAGGCCGAGACGTTCAGGGTCGAGTGGTCACCCGGCGCCGGGAAGGGACCCCGGTTGAAGAAGGGCGCCATGACCTGCATGGCCTTCCTCTGGATAAATCCCAGGTGGGGGGCCATCTTGGACGATTCCGTCCTGAACCGGTAGATGTGAAGCGCGCCCCAGGTCCATCGGCTTCTGTCCGTGCCGAGCGTGTCCTCTGCGAACGCGATCGCGTCGGCCAGTGAACGGGCCAGGATCCGTGCCTTGGTCTCGGGCCCGGGCGTGGATATGTCGTCCCAGAACGGGCTCTCGTCGCCCCGGACGAGCAGATGATCCGTGGTGGCGCAGTAGCTCGCGTTGTTGCTGGTGATGAAGGCCTTCCAGGCAGGAGATTCCTCGGGCCCGAGCTCGTCGAGGAAGGTGTTCGCGCTGACGGTGTGCATCAGCGCCCCGGTGATGAGCGCGCTCCTCGAATCGCACGCCAGGAGGCCGTCACAGTCCCGGAGCATGTCGAGGGCCTCTCGCGCCCGGTCCTTCCGGCGCCGATCCTCCCAGGAGTCGATCTCTCGGGAGATGTCGCGGGAGAGCGGTCCTTCGAGAAAGAGCCTGCGCACCTTCGGCGCAAAGGAGGAGCGGACGTCCAGCTGCATGTCCATGCTGCTCTTCAGGGTATGTTCCTCAGAGGCCGCGATCATCTCGGCGATGCGTTCGGCCCTGGACGGCCAGTACCAGGACGAGGACAGGACATGGGGATAATCGGGCGGCACGGTGCGGTGATTTGCCGTGCCGATGAACCCCTCGGCCGGGTTCAGCGCAAAGGGCAGCTCGTCGGGATCCAGGTATCCGATCCAGTCGTACTCCCCGGTCCAGCCGGGCGAGGGCATGAGGCCTCTGCCGTTTTTTCTCAGCGGATAGCGCCCAGTCACCTGCCAGGCGATGTTCTCCCGGTCGGCCACGACCATATTGAGCGGAATGGCCTGTATCCTGCGGAGCAGGGGCAAAGCCTCTTCCACTGAGCGGGCCGTGCCCAGCGAGAAAAAGGCATCCACGCTTTCGTCTCCGGGCTCGAAGGCTGCCCAGGAAAATGCCGCACCCAGGGGAAGCTGCACGGAATCGGGCATGAAGGGATTCCTGGGAGGATTTTTCAAAACGTCATTGAGCAGGGGGCCGTGCCTGGTCTCGAACACGGTGACGCTCACCGGGCCCTCCCCCCTGACGTGTATCGTCTCGACGCGCTCCACGACCGGAAGCCAGTCATCCTGGCAGCGGTAGTGCAGCGTTGTGCCGATCATCCTGAGCTGTTCGAGAAAGATATCCTGGTTGTCGGCCATGACCATGGTCATCCCCCAGGCGATATGGCCGTTGTATCCGGCCACGATGGCGGGGACACCCGCGATGTTCACCCCTGCCGCATCGATTGATCCCTCGCAGCGGACGTGCGCGAGGTTCCACAGTGACGGGAGGGACAGCAGCAGGTGGGTGTCGTTGGCGAGGATGCTCGCCTTGTTCAGGGTTTTCTCAGGCGCGATCACCCAGTTGTTGGAGGCCGCAACAGGGATGAGCCCCCACGCGGCCTTCAGGTCCGCGGCCGCGGTGAGGCGGTCGAGGGCGGGGAGCGTGCCGGACAGGTCGATTCCCGAAAGCTTTGCCGCCTCGTCCAGGGGGATGGGCTCATCCGGATAGACCGGGAAGAGCCATGCGGTCTTCTCCGGACCTACGGCCCTCGCCAGGGAGAGGGCGGCTGCTTCTTCGTGCATGTTGAAGGCAAGGGCAAAGTTCACCAGGGTGAAGATGCCGATGGAGTCGATCGGCTCCCACTGCCCGGGGTCGTGGCCTGCCAGGGCGAGCTCGGGGGGAAGGCTGTCCCGGTGGAGCTCGATATAGGCGTTTACGCCCCGGGCATAGGATTCGAGGAGGGATTTTCTCTCAGGCGGTATCCCGCCATAGAGCAGGCGTGCGGCCTTTTTCAGGTTGACCGTGCGCATGAAGACGTCGATATCCAGACCAGCCCTGCCGGCCATTTCCGAAACCCTTCCCTGCGAGACGAGCTTGAGGCTGATCATCTGGCCGAGCCGGTCCGAGGCGTTGACAAAACCCATGGCAAAGGCGAGGTCTTCCATGTTTGCGGCCTCGATGAAGGGTATGCCCAGATCGTCCCGGCTGACCGTGACCTGCTCTCTGATCCCCTGGATGGTGATGGTGCCTTCCAGCTTCTGTGCGGTGCCGGCAAAGTAGGAATCGAGCATCCGGGTGCATCCGCCCGCGAGCACTGCCCACAGGACCAGCGCGGCAATCAGGACCCCCGGCGGGAAAAGCCGGAACCCTGCAGCCGGCCGGCACGAGTTGTGTCCGGCCTGGTGAAACGACAGCTCCTGTTTCATCTCGTCCATAAGCTCCCTCCGTAAGGATTCATTCCACGGTTGCCCTCTGAAAGGATCTCTTCCGCGGGACACGCATATGCCCCACGGCCCAATGCATTCTCGGTGCCTTGCGTCGTTTCCTGACCCTGGGCCTCGCCGGTGCAGGACGGGGTGAATCCCGACCGCGGAAACCGCCATGTCCCGGTTCGGAATCGCATCGTGAGCCGTGTCAAGGGGAACGGTTCGTATGGGCGCGGATATATGTTCAGGCCTTACCCTCGGCAGGCTCCCTTGCCCGCTCTGATCCCCTTATGCGGTTGGATCTCACTCCGTACGAAGAGCCCCGGCTCACCCGTTGACAAAGATCGTTCCCGACATATAAAGCACTGCCCTGCCCGCTATCTCCACCCGCTCGCCCAGGTCCCGGCAGAAGAGCTCGCCTCCCCGGCAAGATACCTGGCGCGCGCGCAGGTCTTTTTTCCGCAGGCGCTTCGCCCAGTAGGGGACGAGGGCACAGTGCGCCGAGCCTGTAACCGGGTCTTCGGGAATCCCGATCCCGGGCGCAAAGAAGCGGGAGACAAAGTCCACATCCTTGCCGGGGGCCGTCACGATGACCCCGCGCAGGCCGAGCCCCTTGAGCTCGTTCATATCCGGCTTCAGGGCGAGTATTTCTTCTTCGTCGGCACACACCACGAAGTAGTCCTCGGAGCAGAGCACGGTCTGGGCTTCAACGCCCAGGGCCGGGAGAAGTCCCGCAGGCACCTCGCAGGCACACGGGGGCTGCGACGGAAAGTCCATGACGAGCAGGTCTCCCGAGCGGTCGACCTGAAGGGGACCGCTCTTGGAGAGAAAGCCCACCTGCGTGCGCGCCGGGTCCAGAGAGCTGAAGATCACATGAGCGGATGCCAGGGTGGCGTGGCCGCAGAGATCGACCTCTGCATCGGGGGTGAACCAGCGGATCCGGTATGCATTCCCCTCGGGCACCAGAAAGGCTGTCTCCGAGAGGTTGTTTTCCCGGGCGATGGACTGCATGAGGCTCTCCGGAAGCCATTCCCGCAAAGGACACACCGCAGCGGGGTTGCCCGAGAACACCGATGAGGCGAATGCATCGACCTGATACAGGGATATTTCCATCAATCGCTTACCTCCTTAACCGGCATGGACCGGAATAACCGGAAGCGGTGTTCTGCCCCGGCCTGTATTCCCTTCGTACTACCGGGTATAACCTGCACGCACGGCAGGGCCCTCTGGGATACGTCTCCCGCTCACTCTCCCTGCTCCATGACCCGGGCCGGCGGGAAGACCATGAAGAAGTGCGGGACCCTCACGGTGCCGATGCGCTTCGCCCTCTCCACGGGTGGAAAGAGCGATCCGTCCGTGCGGATCTCCAGGGTCTGAGCAGGGGCGATGCTTCCGCGTGCCCTGGGCGCGGTGAGCAGTGTCCTGCCTTGTGAGCGGTGGCCAAGGGTTCTCAGGAAGGCCGGCACCACCGCAGTGGTGACCGGCAGGCTCACGGGCCGGCTCCTGAACAGGAATTCCGCGATAGTCCCGCTCTCCGCCCTCACCCTGACCCTCTCCATGCCCCCGGGCTCCATGGTCGCCTCAAAGGATGCGAGTTCCTTGGGAATCCCCCAGTTGTTCCTTCCTTCCCGTACGCTCTTAAGGGTGGACACGTAGATGCGGGTGATGGAGTAGTATGTTCTGCCGGAAAAATCGAACGCGCCCGGAATGAAGAGCAGCTCTCGATAAGGGCCGACGTCGGAGCTGAGATAGTCCACGTACATGACCGTGCCGAATCCGCCCCGGAACGAAGGTTGCATCGATTCAGGCACCAGGCCCTGCCTGCGGATGAACTCCCGGCTGAAGCGGAAGAGGAGAATGTAGCCCGAGCCGGTCAGAGCCCACGGTGCAGGGGCATGAGATGGTATCTGATCCTTTTCCATGGCTTCCTCCCAATCAGTAATTCCACGCACGGATCCTTCTGATTCCACTGGGTGACATGCCGGCCCTGCCGCATCGCCGGTGCTGCGCGGGAAGGCATGCGGCCCACTCTCCGCAAACCTTCCATCGTGAGCAGGCGGTGCGATGTGTCCGAAGGACCTTGCCTGTTTCGGCGGAACACCGGACAATCACCCGGACCGAGCATTACATTGGCCTTTTACTATGGGAGAATAGCCCGGTAGATGTCAATGACGATATTGCCGATCGCAGTGGAGATGCAGCCCGATGCCCTTATTCTTAGCTCTATGAAGGTGGGGCAGGCGATGTGCGTGAGGTGGCCTGCTTCGTTTTACGTATTATGATTGAATAAGAAAAGAATGGGAACAATTCTTCCCAATGAATGAAAAAATTTACTGCTTTGTCGGCCCAAGAGAAAAAACACAGGGAATATATCAAATAACATATTGATATAATTATATATTCAAACTGGCATACGCCTTGCTGGCGGTATGGCTGGTGGCCCGGACTCCTCTCCTGTTTGTGGAACAGGCGGGGACGAGGGGCGGAGACGTGATCCATAATCAGGGTGTAACCATGCACTATGATGAATTCGCCACGTGTCGGGAAACAGAGGGAACAGGTGAACCCCGGGAGATTCAGGATCTCATCCGTCAAAGAGACAGATTCCTGTCGGATAATCCTGACCTCGTGAGCACCCAGGAAGAGATCGACCGGCTGTTGAGCACCACCTTTGATCCTGTCTTGCGGCTCGAGATACTCTTCATGCTCATCTCCGACAAGATCAACGAGATGAGAGACATTTTCGAAGAGGTCCTGAATCTGGCCAGGCACGTTGCCGCAGAATGAGATAAAAGGGCTCTCGAGATCCTTGCGCGAAAGCGGCAGGTATCGAAGTGCTTAAGGGGTCCGGTCGCGGTTCTGCACCGGGTTCTTAAAAAAGCTCCGCCGGTGCGGTGAAGGCGCCCGGGGTGGGGGCTCGCGAAAGATTCAGGAGCAAACCGCTCAATACCGCCCCTGTCCGGAAATCGTCCCCGCCGGGCCTCAGGAGGCGATTGGCAGGCCCTACCGAAGACACTCCGCCTGCCCCAGAGAATCCCGATGCCTTCTGATCCAGTCCTCGATCCTCTCGTACCACTGCTCTGAGACAACGATGCCACCGGGTGATGAATGCCCGGCAGGGTGTTGTGCGGCCAGTGCCTGGAGCGCGAGCCCGGTGATGAGCTTGTTGTGGTCCCACCGGCACAGGGCGCCCGGGAACTCCCTCTGCAGGAGGGCGGCAAGGTCTGCCGTCATTTCTTCATAGTCCCGCGAAGACGCCTCGATTTCGATCTCGTGGTGGATGAACACCGTGCCCGCCGCCTGATAGCGGACCGTATCGAGGGCCATCTCTCCCACGATCTCCCCGGTCTGCGTTCGCGTGTCCACGACATGCATTCCGGTCCTCTCCATTCTGCGGTGCTGAATGACGCGGAGTCCCAAACCTGACAGGGTTCTGACAGGGTCTTGGGGCAGGAAGATCGCATCCCGGCGGGGGGTGAGCCCGGCAACCTCGAGCACGTGATCCAGCATGTCTTCCGACCACTCTCCCTCGATCTCCAGGCGGCGGATCGCACTCCGGGCATCGATCCGCTCCTTTCCCTTGAGAGCGAGCCAGGTTCGATCCCGATCCTGTCTGAGCCTGAGCGCGAACCTGCCTTCCATGAGCCTGCCGCGGTCCGTGTCGAAATACCGGTCGTGCACCACGGAGGCGCCCACAGGAACGAGCCCGTAGGGGCCGACGGACCGCAGCCCTGCCACGGTGCGGAAGAGGGGTGCCGGGTCCTGCGCACATACCCTCAAGGTGATCTCGAACTCTTCGGACATATGTACTCCTTTGCCCTTGCATCCGGCGCGGCCGCACCGCCGGGGACGAGGCCCGATGAACAAGGGCGAACCCGCCGGACATCGGCTGGAAGGTCCTTGGGGAAAGGGCGGTCCGCTCAGGCGTGAATCTCCACGATGTCTCCGTCCTGCAGCACATAGTCACGCTGGGCCATCTGGCCGTCGTGGACCGTTTTGCCCCATATCCGGGCATATTTGAGCCTGGTGACGAAGTCCTTGTGGATCTTTCCGGCCAGATCCTCCAGGGTGCTGCCCCGGGGGATCACGAACGGTTCCTTGAGATCGGGCTCCTTGCCCGGGTTCTTCGAGTAGACCCTGATGATCCCGGAGAGCCGGTAGAGGGTGTCCAGGAACTCGGGGAGATTCCTGTCCCGGTGAACCGAGATGCCCAGCGCCGGGATGCCAAGGCCGGTGAGCTCGATGAAGGTTTCGAAGTCGTCCTGTTCTTTTTCCGTTTCCATCTTGTTCGCAAGCAGCAGAATTTTTTTGAGGAAGACCGGCCGTCTCACCTCATCGGGCACCTCGGCGTTCTCCGGGTAGACGCGAAACGACCCCAGCATGGTCATGGTGTCTTCATACTGGCTCAGGGGCTCGGCCGCGAGATCGATGAGCACGACCACCACGTCCGCCCTGCGGATCATGTCGGCCATGGCAGGGTCTATGTACTCGCCGGTCAAAGGCGGTGTGTCGATGAGCTGGAACTGGATGTTCTCGTACTGGGCCATGCCCGGGGTAGGTTTGTGCGTGGTGTGGGGAAAGTCAGCGATCTCCGGAGAGGCCTTGGTGAGCCGGTCGACCAGGGAAGACTTGCCGGTGTTGGGAGGCCCTACAATCACTACCTGCGCGGCCCCTTCCTTGTCGATGTGGAAGATGTTTTTCTGGACGGCGGCGCCCTTCTTTTTCTGCGTCTCGTCCCGATGCCTGGCAATCCTGCGCTTGAGGTCGGCCTGGAGCTTGTCGGTGCCCTTGTGCTTGGGTATGATCGCAAGCATCTCCTCCAGGGCATCGAGTTTTTCCTGCGGGGTTTTCGCCTCGCGATAGCGCCGCTCCGCTTCCAGATATGTCGGTGGAAGATTGGCAGGCATGTTTCCTCTTCTCTTACATACTGCGGGTTATTCTTCCCTCTTTTCTTCCTGATATACACGCAAGCAGAGCGGAAATCAACGGCGGGGGCCTCATTCGAGCACAAGGAGCGGACGGCCGGGCCGCGTGAGACGTTCGTCAGGGTTGGACTGTGCGAGAAAAACCGGCCTTGGGGGGATGGTGTCCGGCCAGGGTGAGGAGGCACGAAACTGATCCGGAACGGGAATCACGGGCATCGGAATACCGGAGGAGGGGGCGATGCCACCGGGGTGTATCGGCCCACAGAGAGATTGTTCCGTCCGCGGCAGGGCGCTCCATCCGGAAAGCGTCAGACCCCGTGAGGGCGAGTGCCCCATACCACTGCCATGGTCCCGAGCATGAACCGGCGATAGCCGATACCCGTAAACCCGGTGTCCGCCATGATCTCCGCGAGCTCTTCCGGGGTCTTGAAGGCCTGGGTCGACTGGGGCAGGTAGCGATAGGCCTCCCATCTGCCGCTGATCAGTCCCCCCAGGAGCGGGATGACGAACCGGAAATAGACCCATATGACAGGCCTGAGCAGGCGTGAGGAAGGGGGGCTGGTGTCCAGGCACACCACGCGCCCTCCAGGCTTGACCACCCGGAGCTGTTCATGAAACGCCCGGTGTATGTCCGGGACATTGCGCATCAGGTAGCCCGAGACCACGGCGTCGAACCGGCTGTCGTCGAAGGGCAGCACCAGGGCGTCGCCGTTTATCCAGAACACGCTGTTTTTTGTATCCGAGAGCCTCCCCTGCTTCATCATTCCGGGCGTGAGGTCGAGGGCCGCCACCGTGAGACCGGGATCCCGGCCCTTGGCCTCCAGAGCGATTTTTCCGGTGCCCGTGCCCACGTCAAGGAGCGCGCCTCCTTCGGGAAGCATGGCCGTACGGATCGCATAGCGCCGCCATGCCTGGTCCCTGCCGAAGGTCATGAGGGTGTTGAGCAGATCGTAGCGGCCGGAGATGTCGCCGAACATCCGCCTCATGGAGGAGTTCCAACGGGTGGTGTCGGCGCCGCTCATCTCATCTCCCGGATGAAAAGGTAGGCGGCGCTCCGGAAGACCGCTTCGTCCATGAAGATACACGGGGTGCAGATGGGGGGCCTGATGTGCATCACTTCGTACCTGTTCTCCTGTGCCATGAAAGAGAAGAGATTGTAAGGGGAGTTCATAACAAAAAGCCTTTACCTGTGTAAAGAGAAGAGATAGCCTCTGCTTATAAAGAGCCTTACCGGCCTCGTTTTTCACGGCACCGCTCTTATTGGATGTTACATGGAGAGACTCGGCGTGTATTCCACCATTGATGCCCACTGCCATCTGGGCGACATTCTCTTCAGGGGAGGGGGCGCCCTCATTCACCTCAAAGGGGTGAGAAAGCGCCCGGCCTTCGATCCCCTGGTTGTATCCGAGATCTTCTCCTACCGGTGGGGCCTTCTGGAAAGGTTGTTCACCCGCCTGTTTCCGTCCGTGACCGTCACCGCCCAGTTCGCGCGCAACGCCGTGGGAACCCGCGAAAATCTCCTCCGGGACATGGAAAAGGCAGGGGTTTCTTTGAGCATCTGCATGCCGGTTCCTCCCTGTGTGACCGGTGATGAGCTTTTGCGCGTGAGCGAGAGAGACCCTGCGATCATTGCCTTTACCGGTGTGGACTTCACGAAAGACCTGGACCCGGCAGCCTCCCTTGCCTCGGACGTGAGCAGGGGCGCCCGGGGGTTGAAGCTCCATCCCATACTCCAGGGGGTTTCGCTCGACTCGGTGAGGACGTTCGAGGCCGTTGACGCCTTTGCCCCCCACGGCCTGCCCGTGCTCTTTCACTGCGGGATGAGCACCTATTATCACCGGGCCGACAGCGACCGGGAAGTCCCGGGCTACGGGGCGGTCCACCACGCGGTCCGGCTGGTCGGAGAATTCCCCGAGGTGAATTTCATCGCAGGCCATGCCGGGCTCGACGAGGTGCGCGAGGTCATCGACGAGCTCTCCGAATTTCCCAATGTCTGGGTGGACACCTCGTTCCAGAGCCCCCGGGTCATCCGGGAGCTCCTCCGCGTGTTCGGCCCGGAACGGGTGCTGTTAGCCTCTGACTGGCCCTGGGGGAGCATGGTCGCCGCCAGGCGCGCGGTGAGGGCGGCCTGCCGCGGAGACAGGGGTCTTGAGCAGAGGATATGCTGCGTCAATGCCGCCTCCCTGCTCGATATCCCGATTGCCGGCGCATCTCCGGCAGCGGCTGCAACCGCGGCAAGGCAGCGGTAAGGTCGCTTCCGGCCTTTGCCTGAACCGCCTCTGCCGCTGTGGCCCCGTTATCCCCGGAGCATCTCTTCCGCGGATGAGCGACTCTGACACGGGAGGGTTCCCTTCTTCCTGTTCGCGATTATATTATCCCCTATTCATTTGAGGAGGATGAAATGATTATCGACTGTCACTATCACCTGGAACAGCGGGCTCTCGGAACAGAGGACCTGTTGCGGGAAATGGACCGTTCGGATGTGGGCAGGGCCGCGCTCATGGGGTCCATGATAGAGCCTTTTCCCGAGCCGCCCAGGGCACTCCTGAGAATTCTCCAGGCCATTCTGGAGAACCGGCGGCTGAGAAAACTGGGACAGCTCCTGGTGGCGAACTTCACGCCCCGGGGAGAGGTCAAGATTCTCGGCAGGCCGTTTCATATCGTCCCTGATCCGGATAACGGGGCGATCTTCGATGCCGTGCGCAGGCACCCCGACCGCTTTCTCGGCTGGGTGTTCGTCAATCCGCGAGGCCGCCTGGACCCGCTGGACGAGCTCCGGAAGTACCGGGGCGAGCCCGGGTTCATCGGGGTCAAGGCCCATCCGTTCTGGCACCACTTCGCCCCGGTGGAGCTCCTGCCCGTGGCGCAGGCGCTCGCCGAGCTGGGCAAGCCCCTGCTCATCCACTGCGGATTCGGGGAAGAGGGCGATTACGGGGCCCTCCTGGCACGGGTGCCCGAGCTCAAGCTCGTTCTCGCACACACCGGGTTCCCCGAATATTCGGACACCTGGAGGACGGTACTCTCGATGGCGAACGTCTTTCTCGACCTCTCCCAGACCTCGTACGTGAGCGAGAAGGCCACCCGGGAGTCGGTCGCGTACCTCGGGCCCGAGCGGCTGCTCTTCGGAACAGACGGGCCGTACGGCTTCCATGACGCACAGGGCAGGTACGACTACGGGTTCATCAAGCGCAGGGTCGAGCGGCTCTTCCCGGACGAGGGCGTCCGCAGGAGGCTCCTGGGTGAGAACTTTGCCGAGATCGTGGGGCTTGAATCCGTACCGGAGAGGGTCTCGAGAGAGGAAAATGCAGTGGTCGATTGACTTGAGTCCAATGGTGATTAATATAATATGGTAATACAATAGGATGTTTCGCATAGCGGAGTGTTTTCTCACATATGAGGAGGGAGTATGAACTTTCAGAGAGTCTGGCACAAGCACTACAACCCCGATGTACCGCCCGAGCTGGCCTTCGATCAGACAACGCTGCCAGGGATGCTTTCCCGGAGCGCACGGAGCTTTCCGGATGCTACGGCCCTGATCTATATGGGGAAGAAAATCGGCTACCGCGAGCTCGACGGTCTGGTGAACAGGTTTGCCAGAGCGCTCGATGCCCTGGGGGTGAAAAAGGGCGACACCGTCGCCATGCTGCTTCCCAACATCCCGCAGGTGGTCATCGCCAACTATGCAGCGTTTCGGATCGGGGCCGTCGCGGCACAGAACAACCCTCTCTACACCGAACGGGAGCTTGCCTATCAGCTCAGCGATTCGGATGCCAAGGTTCTCGTCACTCTTGACATCCTGCTCCCCCGGGCCCAAAAAATTCAGAACGAGACGAGAATAGGAACCATCATCACCTGCCATATCAACGACTATCTGCCCTTCCCCAAGAAGCAGCTCTTTCCGTACGTGAAAAAGGGGATGTACCGTGAGGTCGTCCGGCAGCCGGGGGTGTTCCGGTTCATGGATCTCCTGGCGCAGTATTCGGGCGATCCGGTGCCCGACCATTCCGGGTGGGACGACGTGGGCGCGCTTCTCTATACCGGCGGCACCACGGGTGTGGGCAAGGGAGTGATGCTCACCCACGCCAACATGTCGTGCAACGTACAGCAGCTCAGGTGGTGGTTCCCCGATCTCAAAGAAGGCAGCGAGAGCATGATGGGGGTGTTCCCCTTTTTCCACTCGGCGGGATTCACCGGTATTCAGAATCTCTGTATGTCCACGGCCAGCACCGTCGTCCTGGTTCCCCGGCCCGAGCCGGGTATCATCATCGAGCTCCTCAGGAAGTTCAAGCCCTGCTACCTGCCGGGCGTACCCACCATATTCGTGGCTCTGCTCAACGACAGGCGGTTCACCACCATGGACCTCAAGTTTATCAAGGGGTTTCTCGCCGGTGCGGCCCCCCTTTCGGTGGAGACCATGAAAGAGCTCAAGAACCTTACCAACGGCGATATCATCAATGTCTACGGACTCACCGAGATCACGCCCATGGGCACGGCCTCGCCCTGGAAGGGGACCATCAAGCCCGGAACCGTGGGTGTCCCCCTGCCGAGCACGGATCTGAAGATCGTGGACGTGGACGACCCGGCAAAGGAGATGAAGCTGGGCGAAGCGGGCGAGATCCTGTTCAAAGGTCCTCAGGTCATGAAGGGATATTACAAGAGGCCGGAAGAGACCGCTGCCGTGCTCCGGGACGGCTGGCTCCACACCGGGGACATCGGGTTCCTCGACGAGGACGGATATCTCACCATCGTTGACCGGAAAAAGGATATGATCGTGGCAAGCGGCTTCAACATCTTCCCTCAGGAGGTCGACGAGGTGCTCATGGAGCATCCCCGGATCCTCGAGGCCTGCACCATCGGGGTGCCGGACCCCTACCGGGGCGAGGCCCCGAAGTCGTATGTGGTGCTCAAGGATGAAGACCCCCTTTCGCCCGAGGAGATCGTCGAATTCTGCAAGCAGCGGCTCGCGCCCTACAAGGTGCCCAGGCAGATCGAGTTCATTGACGAGCTGCCCAAGACCCCGGTGGGAAAGATCCTGCGGAGGGAAGTCAAGGAGTTGGACCGCAAGAAGAGGGAGGCGTGGGAAGCCAAGTGGGTCTAGACGCAGGTCGTGTGCAGGCCTTCGGTCTCGGCGGAAAGCAACCCGGCGCCGTGCACCGGGCAGAGCGGGGCCGGTGCAAGTCCGCGCTCAGAAATATTTTTCGTACTCGCCGTACCCCTCTTTTCTTAAGTCTTCCCGGGGGATGAAGCGCAGGGCCGCCGAGTTCATGCAGTAGCGCTGCCTTGTGGGGAGAGGACCGTCGTCGAACACGTGCCCGAGATGCGAGCCGCCACTTCTGCTCCTCACCTCGGTCCTGACCATACCGTGGCCGGTGTCCTTCCGCTCGACGATGTTCTCAGGTTTCAGGGGCCTGGTGAAGCTGGGCCAGCCGGTTCCCGACTCGAATTTGTCACGGGAGCTGAAGAGGACCTCGCCGGATACCACATCCACGTAGATCCCTTCGCGCTTGTTGTCCCAGTACTCGTTCTGAAACGGCCTCTCGGTTCCCTGCTCCCGGGTGACGTGGTACTGGAGTGGAGTCAGCCTGGCCTTCAGCTCGCTTTCGTCGATTCCGCCTTCTTCCGGCTGCTTTTCCCTGCCCGGAACGGGGCAGACGCCGGCTGCACACGGGCTCCTGTATTGCTCGCGCCCCGACCTGCTCCGGTAGAACTCGTACCGCGACTCATTCTTTCTATAGTAGTCCTGATGATACTCTTCGGCCCGGTAGAACGTGACGGCCGGACGTATCTCGGTGACAATGGGACGGTCGAACCGGCCCGAGCTCTCCAGCGAGCGTTTCGATTCCTCGGCGATGTGTTTCTGCTCGTCGTTGTGATAGAAGATCGCGGTCCGGTACTGGGAGCCCTTGTCCACAAACTGTCCGGTGCTGTCGGTAGGGTCGATCTGCTGCCAGAAGATATCGAGGAGCTCTTCATAGCCGACCCTGGACGGGTCGTAGATGATCTGGACCGCTTCGAGGTGGCCGGTCTTTCCCGTGGAGACCTCTTCATAGGTGGGATTTTCCTTGTGCCCTCCCGTGTAGCCGGAGATTGCTTCCTTCACGCCGTCCGTCTTGTCGAATGCGGCCTCGATGCACCAGAAGCAGCCGCCCGCAAAGGTCGCCTTCGCATATGTTGCCTCCGATGCGCCTCCCGGCTCGGCGACAAGGGCAAACGATGAGATGGTCACGAGCCATCGTGCTATTTTTCTGAACATGGCACACTCCTTTTATTTACTATTCTTTTGATGTGGCTCCAAAGGGAGGCGATTCTCCCTCTCCGAACCGTCCGGTTGCGCACAGTGGGATGAGAGGCTTTCCGCGAGCGTTTTTCCGACTGGAGGGACATCTAGTGATGGAAGGTCCTGTTGGAAAAATTTAGACTTGAATATCGATCGTCACCCTGTTACACCTGAGTGATCAAAATTTTCCCACCATAAAACGTGGCAACAATCGCTAGGAGGACCATTCGTGGAAAAGCGTCATAAGTTTTCCCTCTGGTATGTGCTCATCGGGATCTGGGTGGTGCTGATCGTTCAGAGCTACATATCCTCCATGTTCGTCGTGGAGAGCATTCCCTACAGCTTGTTTCTCGGCCTTCTGCAAGAGGGCAAGGTGACGGAGATCGCGGTCTCGGAAAACGAGATTCAGGGGAAGATGATAACCCCGGAGGGGAAAGAACAGAAATTCAAGAGCGTCCGGGTGGACCCCGAGCTGTCCGAGATGCTGCAGAACTATAAGGTGACATTCAAGGGCGAGATCGAGGCGAACTATGCCCAGAACGTCCTGTCGTGGGTGCTCCCCATCGTGCTCCTGGTGGCGGTCTGGTACTTTGTGATCCGCCGGATGTCGGGCAACCAGCCGGGCTTCATGTCGGTCGGGAAGAACAAGGCCAAGATCTACATGGAAGACGAGCTGAACATCCGCTTCGACGATGTGGCGGGCGTGGACGAGGCAAAGCAGGAGCTGGTCGAGGTCATCGACTTCCTGAAGAACCCGGCCAAATTCTCCGAGCTCGGCGGCAAGATCCCCAAGGGCATTCTGCTGGTAGGCCCCCCGGGCACGGGCAAGACCATGCTGGCCAAGGCCGTGGCCGGCGAGAGCGGGGTGCCCTTTTTCAGCCTGAGCGGCTCGGACTTCGTGGAGATGTTCGTGGGCCTGGGCGCGGCCCGCGTGCGTGACCTCTTTGTCCAGGCCAAGCAGAAGGCCCCGTGCATCATCTTCATTGACGAGCTCGACTCCCTGGGCAAGGCCCGGGGCGCCGGCTTCAACGGGGGCCATGACGAGCGCGAGCAGACCCTGAACCAGCTCCTCTCCGAGATGGACGGGTTCGACGCCAAGGTGGGGGTGATCCTCATGGCGGCCACCAACCGCCCCGAGATCCTCGACCCCGCTCTGCTCCGCCCGGGCCGGTTCGACCGGCACGTGGTCGTGGACCGTCCGGACAAGGCCGGGAGGATCATGATCCTCAAGGTGCACATGAAGAACGTTAAGATGGATGAGAGCGTGAACGTCGAGAAGATCGCCGGGATGACCCCGGGCATGTCGGGGGCCGACCTCGCCAACCTGGTGAACGAAGCGGCCCTGATGGCTGTCAGGGGCGGGAAAAAGGCGGTCGGCATGACCGAGTTCGAAGAGGCGGTGGAACGGGTGGTCGCCGGGCTGGAAAAGAAGAACCGCGTCATCAACACCAAGGAGCGCGAGATCGTGGCCTACCACGAGATGGGGCACGCCATCGTTGCCCTGGCACTGCCGGGGACCGATCCGGTTCACAAGATCTCCATCATCCCCCGGGGTGTCGCCGCACTGGGCTACACCATGCAGGTGCCCACCCAGGACCGGTTTCTGCTGAGCAGGACCGAGCTGCTCAACCGGGTCGCCTCCCTGCTCGGCGGCAGGGCTGCCGAGGAGATCGTGTTCGGCGACGTGTCCACGGGTGCGCACAACGATCTCTCGCGGGCCACCGACATAGCCCGGAGCATGGTCAAGGAGTACGGCATGAGCGAGAAGCTCGGCCAGATCTACCTGTCCTCCGAAAAGGGCGGCCGATTTCTCGATGCCGGCTCGTCTGGCGATGCCCACGAGTACAGCGAGGAGACCGCCCGGGCCATCGATGCAGAAATCCGGAGCATCATCCATTCCCAGTACGAGGCAGCCCTGTCGATTCTGCAGCAGAGGCGGGATGTGCTGAAGCAGGGCGCCCTTGTCCTGCTGGAAAAAGAGAAGATCGACCGGGAGGAGATCGAGGAGCTGTTCAACTCGGCAGCCGCCTGATCCCCGGGGGCACTGACCGCCGCCGGGCGCCTGGAAGAGGCGCGTCTTTCGGGCGCGGCGAACACGGAGACCCGCACGGCACGATTCGCTCTCTGCGGAGGCGGTCAGTGCGGTGCGGAGCCCCGCGGGTTAGCTGCCGGGAGGAACTGTCTCTCAATCAATGGCCGCAATAGGTGCGAAGGAACGAATAATTTCCTGAGCCTGGATAATATCTCCGGAGAGGAGGCGAAAAGATCTGCCGCACTCTGGCAAAATACCGGTATAACCCGCCGTAATAACTCTATAAGAAGAGTTAATTATCCAGAGAAGCAATGTAATTGAGGACATTGAGGGTTGACAATGAAAACATCGCAGTATATTATGCAAAGTCAAAAGAGAACATGCGGTATAAATCCCACCAGAGAAGTAAATAATACCCACTTATAAGTACCATTTGGGTAATAATGTTTGTCCGGAAGAGAAACGGAGGAGAATGATGAGCGTATCATCAGGCAAAGCAGGCGGAATATCACCTATCATATACCGCGTGCCCACGCTCGAGGATGGCGTCGGCATTCATTCTCTTGTGCAGAACTCGAAACCGCTGGATCTCAACTCTCTCTACAGCTATCTGCTCATCACCGCCCATCATGGCGACACCTGCATCGTGGCCGAGTTCGAGGGCGGGGTCGTGGGGTACGTATCGGCCTATGTCCATCCGAAAAAGCACGATACGCTCTTTGTCTGGCAGGTGGCGGTGAGCGAGCTGGTGCGGAAACAGGGCGTGGGCCTCTCCATGCTCACCGGGATTCTGGAGCGGCCCGGCCTTGAGTCCGTCCGCTGGCTGGAAACCACGGTAAGCCCTTCCAACACCGGGTCTTCCCGTCTGTTTCATTCGCTTGCCCGGAAGCTGGGCACCTCATGTCACACGTCGGTCTATTTCTCCCGGGATCTCTTCGAGGGTCAGTCCCATGAAGAAGAGGTCCTGTTCAGAATAGGACCGTTTTCCATGCACTGACATTTCATTTTCCTTATATTCCCTGCCCGATATCGTTACCCCGTGTCTCGATAACTGCATCGGGGCGCTGCAAATACAAAGGAGGAACAAATTAATGAGAATATTCGAACAGTTGGAGTCGCAAGTCAGGAGTTACGTGCGGCATTTTCCCACCATTTTTCAGAGAGCCAAGGGCTCGTACCTCTACGACGAGCAAGGCAAGGAGTACATCGACTTCTTTGCCGGGGCCGGAACGCTCAACTACGGCCACAACAACCCCAGGGTCAACGAGGCCCTCATCGAGCATCTCAGCAATGACGGCATCGTCCACGGCCTCGACAAGGCCACGACCGCCAAGAAGAAGTTTCTGGAGACCTTCTACCACACCATACTCGCACCCCGCCGCATGGAGTACAAGATCCAGTTTTCCGGGCCCACCGGCACGAACGCCGTGGAGACCTCGCTGAAGCTCGCGCGCATGGTCAAGGGACGCTCGAACGTCATCTGCTTCACCAACGCCTTCCACGGGCTGACCATGGGGTCCATGGCGGTGACGGGCAATGCCTTTTACCGCGACGAGGCCTTCATCAACCGCGCGAACGTCACCTTCATGCCCTATGACAACTACTTCGGCCCGGACTTCGATACCTCGAAGTACCTGAGAAAGTTTCTCGAAGACAAGAGCAGCGGGGTGGATTTGCCGGCGGCCCTGATCCTGGAGACGGTCCAGGCCGAAGGCGGCGTGAAGGTTGCCCGCGACGAGTGGCTGAGAGAGATCGAACAGATATGCCGGGACTACGACATCCTGCTCATCGTGGATGACATCCAGGTGGGCAACGGCAGAACCGGCACCTTCTTCAGCTTCGAGTCCTCGGGCATCAACCCGGACATCATCACACTGTCCAAGTCCATCGGAGGCGGGCTGCCGCTTTCGCTGGTGCTGATGAAGCCCGAGCTCGATCAGTGGAGGCCGGGCGAGCACACCGGAACCTTCCGTGGAAACAACCTGGCGTTCGTGGCGTCCTCGGAGTTGTTGAGCTACTGGGAAAACGACAACTTGAGCGAGGCCATCCGCTACAAGGAAGAGATACTTCATGAAGAGCTGGAAAAGATCGCTGCCAAGTATCCGGACGTGGAGGCTGAGATCCGCGGCAAGGGCCTCATTTACGGTCTGCATGTCCCCTTCCAGGGGTTCTGCCGGGACGTGTCGTCAGAGGCGTTCGGCAACGGGCTCGTGATCGAGCTTGCCGGTGCCGAGGCCGATGTGCTCAAGTTCCTGCCGCCGCTGGTCATCGAGGAAGAGGTCTTGCGCCAGGGGCTCACCATCATCGACGAGTCCATCGGGAAGACGCTGGAGTATCGCAACGCAATGAGAAAAGGGAGTGTGGAATGCTTGTAAGGAAGATCGAAGACATCAAGGGAACAGAGCGCGAGGTGCACGCCGAGAACGGCAACTGGACGAGCACGAGGATCCTGCTCAAGAAAGACAACATGGGGTTTTCGTTTCACGAGACCGTCATCTATGCCGGGACCGAGACCCTGATCTGGTACAGGAACCATCTGGAGGCGGTCTACTGCATCGAGGGAAAGGGCGAGGTCGAAACCATCGACGACGGACGGGTCTACCCCATCGAGCCCGGGACCATGTATGCCCTGGACAAGAACGACAAGCACTATCTCCGCGCCTCGGAGGACATGCGGCTGGTGTGCGTCTTCAACCCCCCCCTGGTGGGAAACGAGGTGCACCGGGAGGACGGGTCATACCCGATCGTGGAGGGGTGAGCGACCGGAATGGACAGAGCGCCCGCCGGCGCCGCAGGTGCCGGACCGGCCGGCGGCCCCTGCCGCAGATGTTCATCATGGACGGGAACCGGCCCGATGCCGTCCTTTGGCCAGCGGCACGCGCCACAGGCGTCCGCCCCGCCTCAAGACCGGGAAGGGGAAAGACAATGAAGGCTGACCATGCTTTCGCGGCGAAGGAGATCTTCGATCAGGGCCGCTCGCACCGGGCTGGGCTGGGGTTCGTGATCCTGGCGACCGACCGCACCAGCGAGGCCGACCTGCCGGCCATGGCCCCTGAAGGGGTCGGGGTTCATTTCAGCAGGATCGGCATGTCCGGGGATATCACCGCAGAAAATCTCAAGTCGATGGAATCCTCGATCGCGGGCGCCGCGTCGCTCGTCCTGCCGGACGAGGGGGTGGATGCCCTGTGCTTTCACTGCACCTCGGGCAGTCTGCTCGTGGGAGAGCAAAAGGTCATGGACGCCCTGGCGTCCCCCGGAAACGCGGTTTCGTGCACCACCGTGCTCACGGCCGTAACCGAGGCGCTCAAGGCACTGCGCGTCACCCGGTTCTCCCTGGTGACCCCGTACCTTCAGGACATCACCGTTGCCCTGAAGGGTCATTTCGAAGAGCTGGGGTTCACTGTGCCCCGCACCCGGGGCATGGGTCTCTCGCGGGATACCGAGATCGCCCGGGTAAAGCCCGGCCATATCGCGGACCTCGCGGCCAGTGCCGATCATACGGACTCCCAGGCGGTTTTCATCAGCTGCACGGGCCTGAGGTCGGTCGAGGTCATCGAGGCCCTGGAGCAGAGGCTGGGCAAGCCGGTGATCGCCAGCAGCCAGGCGGCCATGTGGTGGATGCTGCGCCTGGCCGGGGTGCGGGACTGCAGGGAAGGATATGGAGCACTGTTCGATCGCCACTGATAAACGAGTGACATGAAGAGGGAGGATCATGGAAGACGTAATAACCTGTAAGTTCGGCGGCACATCCCTGGCCAATGCATGCCAGGTGGACAAGGTGCGCGGTATCGTGGAATCCGACGAGAGGCGGCGGTACGTGATCGTATCGGCTCCGGGCAAGGACGGGACCGATGACGAAAAGGTGACCGACCATCTGTTCAATATTGCCACCGGCGGGAAGCACTTCAAGGACCAGCACAAGGACATCCCCCCTCATGACAGCTTCTCGCGCGTGTCCGGAAAATTCAAAAAGCTCGTGACCGACCTGGGGATCGAGGGCTCGGACATCCTGAAAGACCTGGAGGCA
>JAHDQN010000016.1 GCA_018433775.1 Deltaproteobacteria bacterium | reverse complement strand
TGATACCCAACAATCCCAAACCCGTGATACAGTATACTCGTGGACATGCCCTGATCCCTTCCTGTTTTCTTTCTTCAGATTCAGAAAGGCAGGTATGTCCACTCCTTTCAACTCAAAAGTACGCTTCCGTGTGATGAACCCCTTTTTATGCTGCTCGATGGCGGCGATCGCCATGGGGCTCTGCGTGGTATCGATGGGCCCGGTGGCATACACGCCCTCGGCATACTTGCCCGCGACCTTGATGAAGGTCTCGTCGCGCACGCCGTCATCCGAGATGAAGATGGTGTCCATCTTCTTCTTTTTCATGCCCGAGACGATCTTGGCGGCCTCGGGATGATACCCGCCATAGATCACCGCTTCTGCGCCGGAGCGCTTGATCTTCTGGACCACGGCTGAATAGTCCACGGCGCCGGGGGTGATCCCCTCAAACATGACCGGCTTGGCCCCGCGCTCTTCGAGGAAGCCGTATGCGAACTCTGCAAGCCCTTTGCCATAGTCGCCCTTGTCATGGATGACGGCGACCTTGCTGACTTTGAGGGTGTTGAGGGCAAAATCGACCTGGAGCAGGGCCTGTGCATCATCCGGAGATATGGTGCGGAAGAAGTTGGGATAGTCTCCGCTCTTGGTGAGTTCCACGTTCGTGGCCGATGGGGACATGGTGATGATGCCCGCGTCCTTGTAGATGTTCATCGCGGCCTTGGTCGCACCGCTGCAGATATGGCCCATGACCACGTCTACCTTCTCGGCGACGAGCTTGGTGCCCACGTTTGCCGCAACCTCGGGCTTGCACTGGTCGTCCTCCTGAAGGATAACCACCTTCTTGCCCATCACGCCGCCCCGGGCGTTGATGTCGTCCACCACGAGCTTGGCTGCGTGCGCCGAAGGCAGACCGTAAGAGGCCAGATCACCGCTGTGCGCCCCGGGCACCCCGAGCTTGATGGTATCCTCAGCCATTGCAGCCCCTGAAAACAGGATGAAACATGCTCCCGTCAATATACAGGTAATCCTTTTCATCTTCTCCCCCTGTTAAGTTAGAGTGTGCCTGGTGTTAGAGAAAAGAACGTCTCAGGCCACGTACGCAGCGGGTAAAATAGCACTGCAGGTGGTTGTCTGTCAAACTGTAATCCCTTTGTAGGGCAAATCAGTCTCTTTTGACAAAACGGGATAAAGACGCGCAATATGAGAGGCTATCGCCACGGACCGAACAGACGCCGCCTCGGGGGGCGCAGCACCTCGGAAAAATAATGGGGCAGAATGATCCTCTCCCGCGCTTCGATGATATCGCGATCTTTTGCCTCGGCCATGTGCATGAGCCGTCCGATGCGTTTCTGCGTATGGGGGTGGGTCCTCAGGATGGAGGGCTGGGAGTCCCTTTCACCGGGGGCCACCAGAATATTCCAGATGCTGCGATCATAACTCTCCATCTTCTGCAGGGCCGAGGCAAGCCCCCTGGGGTCGCCGGTCAGGCGCACGGCGGTGAGGTCTGCATCGAACTCTCTGGTTCTGGACAGGGCAAGCTGCAGGATGATGCTGATCAGGGGTGCGAATATGAGTATCAGGATGAATGACAGCGGCGGACGGGCATCGGTGAAGAAGATCATGGGAAGGTAGAAGATAATGAGGATCTGACCGAAAAACGAGAGCATGGAGGTCACCCTGGTCATCATGTCTGCAAGGGCGTGCAGTCGCAGATCATTGCTTTTGATATGGCTTATTTCATGCGCCAGGACTCCCGCGAGCTCACGTGTGTTTAAGACCCTGATGAGCCGGTCGGAAAGCGCTATGGCTGCATTGTTTTTCGAGCCTACGCTGAATGCGTTCATTATCCGGCTCGGTACATAGTAGAGCCGGGGGGTATGCCGGAGATCGGCCCGTCGGGAAAGCTCGGATACGATATCGTAGAGGCCGCCTGCATCTTCCCGATACAGGGCCTTGGCGTTGTACATGCGCAGGACCAGCACAGGCGAGAGTTTCGGGGTTGATACCAGGATGAAGACCGCGATCATCACGGCCCAGAATATCCCGAATGCCCCGAATATCATCCAGCCGAGCAGGCTGAAGAGGGACACCATTGTTGCGAGTATGATCAGGGTCTGAAACGTGTTCTGAAACTTACCGGAAGCATAACTGGCGGAACTCTGCATCGCTGCCCTCGATCCCTTTGCAGACGCTTTTGGACGTTATCAGATCTATTCTAGGGGCCGTTGCGGCGAAAAACAACACCCTCGCCTTCGGGGACGGGTTCACATTATGATTTTTCAAACACTGCTTGATTTGCCGCCTTTCAGATAGGTGAGCATGAGGTTCACCACCTCTTCGAGCCTGGCCCCTGCGGCCTTCCGGTGGGCTTCGGCCTGCCGCCTGGCGTTTTCGATCATGGTCTCGGCCTGTGATCGGGCGGTCTGGACGATCTTTTCCTGCTCTTTTCTGACCTCATCCAGAGGGAGGCTGCGGGAAAGAATATCATCGGCCTGTCTTCTGGCTTCTTCGAGTATTGTCCTGGCCTCTGAGCGCGCCTGCTCCATCAGGGCCTCAGCCTCCTGCTCGATTTCCTTTACCGATCCGATGAAATCTTCTGCCATGGAATTCCTCCCGAAGTATACTCTCCTTTAGAGAGTGAACACGTATTGCGTCGTGGTCTTGAGCGTCCTGCGCATGGCCCCGAGCTGGGACCGATATATCCTGACACCTGTTTCTTCCATGCTCGCCGGCATTCCCAGGACATTGGCGAAGACCTTTGCCTCCACCGCCCCTTCATCGCCGCCCCTTGTACTGCGAACCAGCATGTCGCTCATGCCCGAGTGCACCTCGATGATCATGGGCAGAAGCAACTCCTCCCGCTCATGATCGTCCAGGATGGAGGCCAGATAGCGCAGCTCGTCGATTCTGAAAAAATGCTCCGACCCGTCGAGACAGCAGACCCGGGGATGTTCTTCGTGCAGGAGCTGGGAGAGCGTCTTGCGCTTTTTCGGCAGCTGGGAGTTCACCGAGCTGAGCTCACTGCCCAGATAACGGGCCATCACATCGTCCTTTTCCTGCTCAATAGGCATAGGCCTCCCTCTTCTCGATCAGGAGCTTCACGTATTTCAGACGGGCCACCTCTTCACGGTCGCGCTCCTCGAACTTCATGGAAAGGTATTTGATGGTGATATCGAGCCCGGGTATCACCACATACTCCAGGGCGTTGTTGATGCGCTTGACCTTGTTGATCTCGTCTCCGAGCAGCTCCAGGGCGCTCTGGAGCTCGGCGAGCTCCACGGTGGCCGACAGGCATTTCCGTACCATGTCCGAGGTGTATTCCAAAAGCGAGGAATTCCCGGCGGGAAGAACCGCCTGGGGGGCCTCCCGATTCTCCTCCATCTGGAAGACGGGGAGCCGAACCCCCGCCACATTGCGGGTTGCGGCGTGCAGGCTGAAGGGCATCTCGGAGATCATGAGCGTCTGCTCCACCGGCGCATACCCGTGATAGCCTAAAGAGAGTGACAGTGCCTTGTAGGCGTCTTCATACTCCTTCTGGAGCCGCTCCTTCACCTCTGCGCTCTCTCTGACGGTCTGGAGAAACTCCATGACCAGGATGGAGAGCCGGTCCTTGATGATCTTCTGGATCCGCGTGGCGAGCCTCAGGCGCCGCTTCAGCCTGGCGAGCTCGATCTTCGTGGGTCTGGCGATGCGTATCTTTGCAGCCATGGTCTCTACTCGCTCCTTGATGGTTCGGGCAGGTATTTCTTGATGTATGCTTCATTGATGAGCTTCAAATCTTCCTCCGGCAGCATGGAAAAGATGTCCCACGCAATGCTTAAGGTCTCCTCCACGGTACGCCGGCTGTTCTCGTCCTGGGCGATGAACTCCCGCTCGAACCGGTCTGCTGCATTGAGATACACCTTGTCGCGATCGGTGAGCGCTTCCGAGCCGATGACAGTAGTGATCTCGCGCAGGTAATTCCCCTCTGCATACATGGCATAGGACTGCATGAATACGTTGTTGTGATCCTCCCGGGTCTTTCCCTCCCCTATTCCCTCCTTCATCATCCGCGAAAGCGAGAGGAACACGTCGATGGGCGGGTAGATCCGCTTGCGGTCGAGCGGCCTGGAGAGCACGATCTGACCCTCGGTGATGTAGCCCGTCAGGTCGGGTATGGGGTGCGTGATGTCGTCGTCGGGCATGGTGAGGATGGGAATGATGGTCACCGAGCCCTCCCGTCCTGAGATCCTCCCGGCCCGCTCGTAGAGGGACGCCAGGTCGGTGTACATATACCCGGGGTAGCCCCGGCGGCTCGGTATCTCGCCTCGCATGGCCGCAAGCTCGCGCAGTGCGTCGGCATAGTTGGTGATGTCGGTGAGGATGACGAGCACGTGCATGTTCATTTCCCAGGCAAGGTATTCGGCCGCGGTGAGCGCCAGCCGCGGAGTGGAGAGACGCTCGATGACCGGGGACGAGGCGGTGTTGATGAAGCCCACGGCCCGGCTCAGCGCGCCCGTCTCTTCGAGGTTGCTGATGAAGTGGGCGGCGTCGTCATAGCTGACCCCGATGGCACCGAACACGATGGCGAAGTCTTCGGACTTGCCCTTCAATGACGCCTGACGGATGATCTGGGCCGCGATCTTGTTGTGCGGCAGGCCCGAGCCGCTGAATATGGGCAGCTTCTGACCTCTGACCAGCACGTTGAGGCCGTCGATGGCCGAGATGCCCGTCTCGATGAATTCGGCCGGAGGCATGCGGGACGCCGGGTTTGCAGGAACGCCGTTGATGTCCTGGTATTTCTGGGAGATGATGGGAGGCCCTCCGTCGATGGGTTTGCCGCTCCCATCGAAAATGCGGCCGAGAATGTCGGGAGAGACCGGCAGCTTCAGGGTTTCGCCCTTGTACCTCACCTTGCTGTTGAGGAGATCGACCTCGCTCACCCCGCCAAACACCTGAACCACGGTGGTGTTCTTGCCGACCTCGATGACCTGGCCGCTGCGGATCTCACCCGTGCCCAGCTCTACATCTACGATCTCGTTGTACCGGATGCCCGGGATGCTCTCGATGATGAGCAGAGACCTCCTAGCCGTGCTGATGGCCTTGGTCTGTCTGGTAAAGAGCTGCATGGAATCCATCACACCCCTCCTTCTTCAAGGGAGGCGGCCCCCCCTGCCATGTCCTGCCGGATGGAATCGACATACTGATCGATCTCGTCGTCGGGCACATCCTTCATGCGGGAGATCCTCTGCTTGATCCTCGATGCGGAGATCTCGCTCACCATCATCCCTTCCTCGGCCAGGCCCCTGGCAAAATCACTGAACTTCATGATGGTGCTGAGCATCAGGTGCGACCGCTTGGGGTTGGAATAGGTGTCGACGGGATGATAGGCGCTCTGCATCAGAAAATCTTCCCTGATCATGCGCGCAATGAGGAGCAGCAGCTTGTCGTTTTCCGGCAACGCCTCGGGGCCCACCAGCCGGACGATCTCCTCGAGCTCGGCCTCCTTCTGGAGGGTGATCAGCGCCTGGTTGCGGACCTCGGTGTAGTCCGGGCTCACCTTCTCCCACCAGGCATCGACGGAGTCGGCATAATGGCTGTAGCTCTGGAGCCAGTTGATGGTGGGGAAATGCCTCCGGTTCGCCAGCGCTACGTCGAGTGAGTAAAGGGCGTCGACGATCCTGAGTGTGCTCTGGGTCACCGGCTCGCTGAAGTCCGCACCTGGCGGGCTCACCGCGCCGATGACCGTGGCGGAGCCGATCCGGCCGGGGCTTCCGAGGCACTCCACCCTGCCCGAACGCTCGTAGAATGCCGACAGCCGCGAGCCCAGATAGGTGGGGAACCCCTCTTCGCCCGGGGTCTCCTCGAGCCTGGCCCCGATCTCTCGCATTGCTTCGGCCCAGCGTGAGGTGGAGTCGGCCACCAGGAGAATGTCGTAGCCCATGTCGCGGTAGTACTCAGCCATGGTGATCCCGATGAAAATGCTGATCTCGCGCGCCACCACGGGCATGTTGGAGGTGTTGGCGATGAAGATCTCCTTCTCCTGCAGATACCGTCCCGTGGCAGGGTCCTTGAGCTCCTTGAAGCTTTGGAGCACGTCGGCCATCTCGTTGCCGCGCTCTCCGCACCCCACATAGATGTTCAGCTGGGTCTGCGACCAGCGGACCATCTGCTGAAGGTTTACGGTCTTGCCCGTGCCGAATCCGCCGGGAATGGCCGCCTTTCCTCCCAGGGCCAGGGGGAAGAGATAGTCGATAACCCGGGTGCCGGTCACCAGCAGGTCCTGGGGGTCGAACCGCCGTTTATAGGGCCTGGGCTTTCTCGCCGGCCACCGCTGCATGAGCGTAAGGGGCCAGGTTTTGCCGTTCGACTTGAGCAGGGCAATGCTTTCTTCCACCGTGTAGTCGCCTTCCTCGATGGCGTCGATGACTCCGCTCATTCCGGGCGGGACCATGATCCTGTGCTCGATGAGGCCGGTCTCCTGCACGGTGCCGATCACATCTCCGCCCTCTACTTGCGCACCTGCCTTCATCGCAGGAATGAAGTGCCACTTCTTCTCCCGGTCGAGGGCATAGGTCCTTACACCCCGGTGCAGAAAGTCGCCGACCTCATCCTTCATGGTGACCAGCGAGCGCTGTACGCCGTCATAGATGTTCCCCACGAGGCCTGGCCCCAGCTCGGCCATCAGGATCTCGCCCGTGCCGGTTACCTTTTCTCCCACGGTCAGTCCGACCGTATCCTCGTAGACCTGAATCACCGCCTTGTCCTGCTCCAGCCCGATAATCTCCCCGTTGAGCCGCTCCTCGCCGATCTCCACCACCTCGTACACCTGGGAGCCACGCATGTCTTCGGCAATGATCACAGGTCCTGATATTCTCCAGATCTTTCCCATAGGTTCAAACCCTCACAGACTATATTTCGATATTGAATCCGATGAGTTGCTTGGTATAGGCCTCGTAGAAGGCCTTCACATCCATTTCGGCGGCCCGGTATCCCGAGGGCACGGTGATGATGACCGGGGAATATTGTTTCCTCTCTCTGCGGGAACGGATGACATCCTGAACATGCTCCGCCCACACCTCGGGCAGCACGATCATGGCTATCGAGCTGTCCTCAAGAAAGGTCTCCAGCGCCTGAAGCACCGACTCCGCCGTATTCTTCCCCTCATCGATCACCCGGTACTTCTGTACCCCGGCCAGGCGCAGGAGCGCTGTCTGGTCCCTGGTGCCGATGACCGCCATGCTCAGGTTCTCACGTCTCTTCATAAGCCCACCACCAGATAATCTTTGACCTCACCCGGGGGCAGCCTGTCTTCCATGGCCTTCAGGGCGACCCGTACACTGCGCACCTCGTACTCCTTGAAGATGAGGTGCCACAATACCGCGCAGGGAGACAGCGGCCGGGGCGAGAGCAGCTCGCGGATCCGCATGATCAGATCAGAGTCCATGATCCGGTCGATGACATAGGCGCCCTGCTGTTCGATCTGCCGGGCTATCTCCTGGACCATGGCATGATACGGGGTTTCCTCGAGCATGGCCGCGATCTCCGCTACCTTGAGGCCCGCGAATTCCCTCACCATATCCGGTGTGAGCAGATACCCTCCCGATACTGCACCCCCTCCATCGACGGCGGACACCCCCCCTGAGCCGGCGGCTCTGAGGATCATCCCCAGGATCTGGTAATCGAGGATGATACCCTGCGCCCGCAGGAGGATCTCGTGATCGTCCATGTCCTGGAGCGTTTCCCGGAGCTTCTGAAGATACAACTGGTCGAGCCCTCTCTCCACCTGCCGGAGACTCCTGCGGTCGATCTCGGTCGTCCTGCGGATGGGTTCGGCGTATTCGGCCATGCCGCCCATGACGATAACTGAGACGGCTTCGCCCGGAGACTGCACCCGGGACAGGTCGTTCAGCAGCCCCTGATCGAAGAGGGTCCCAACAGGGATCATGTGCGCCGGCCTCTGAAAGACCGCTGCCCTGAGCGCGCTTATGATGTTGGCGACATCATACCGGTGCAGGTAGCGCTCGATGAGCCTGACCACCGATGGATCGGGCCTGAGCTTCCTGATCCTGCCAAAGTATCTGCCGAGATATTTCCAGAGCAGATCGTCCATCTCATCGAAACTCGCCGCTCCATACTCGGCAAGAAACCCGCCCAGGTCTGTGTCCTTCATGAAATCCACGGCCTCGGCCATGGACCCGGCGCGCAGGATGATCTCTTCGAGCGTATCGCGATCCACACCTTTTGCCTCCCGGGCCTTCAGGACGGCGGTGAGGAACGCGAATCGGTTGCTGGCAAGCCTCATTGTCTGCCGTCTCCGAACAGGATATCGCCCACCCGGGGCATGAGCTTGGGTATGAGCATTTCGAGCCTGGTGTCGTAGGTGTTGTCAACGCTCACCTTTCCATCAACGCTCTCGCAGATGATCCCGCCCATGCAGGCGGTCTCCTGCACCTCTGCTATGCGCTCCTTGAGCTTCGGGTCGCAGGAGATGATTTCTCTCACCTTCTGGATATCCTTGCCCGCGGTTTTGATCTTGAGCGGCTCATCTGACTGGAAGGCATCCACCGCCTCACCGATGAGATGCGACAGGGTGCCTGTTTCCGTGGTGTTGCCAATCAGCCGCTGCCTTACCCGGCCGATCATCTCCTTGATGATATCGTCCTTTTCCTTCAGGAGCTCCTGCCGGGCCTTCAGCTCGGCCTGGGCGATGATCCGGGCCGCCTCGCGCCTCGAATCGGAGAGGAGCCTCTGCTTCTCGGTTTCGAAACGCTGCCGCCACTGCTCCTCGGCCCTTAAGACCATTTCAGCGGCCCTGGACCGCGCCTCCTCCACGAGTTCCTGCGCCTCCTGCCGGGCCTTGGAGAGTATGGCCTCCCGCATGTTTGGGACTTCCATGGCGATTGCCCTCCCCCCGGCCTACATGAGCTGAAGGATGCTCAGGGCCATGATCGTAAAGACCAGCCCCAGAACACCGATCAGCTCGACAAAGACGGCCAGCATCATCGACGAGGTGAGTATCTGTCCTCTGGTCTTGGGCAGCAGGGCGATGCCCGATGCGCACACTGAACCCTGGTATATCGCGGAGAACAGCTCTGCAGAGGCAGCCATGATTCCGATTGCGAGCACGGCGACCCCGCCTGCGATGCCTTCAGTGAGGTTGGGCAGCACCACGGTGATAATGATGATCAGGATGATCAGCCCGTAGAAGCTCTGGGTCATGGGAAGAGAAGCCAGCACAATGACATTCCGAAGCTGCCCGGGCTCTTCCGAGAGGGTCGCCACGCCCGAGGATGCGGCATTGGCGATCCCGATGGCCGATCCGGCAAGCCCGCCTGCCAGGGCAAGCGCTCCACCTAATAGTGCCAGGGCCTGAATAAGGGTCATATTTTTTACCTCTCCTTCTCTTATGATTTTCTCCCCACCAGGACGGTACGCTGTTGGGGTATTTGAAATGGCGAATAATCTCTCCCCCCTCCCTCGTAGAACTTGAGCAGGAACTCAACGAAGCAGAGTCTCAAGGAATGGATGAACGCCGCCAGGGAGCCGAGCAGCAGGTTGAACACATGGAAGATCGTCAGCAGGACCACCCCGACCAGGAAACTCACTCCCGCCCCGATCACCCCAGGGACAGCGCTCCCCAAACCTGAGGAGACCCATTCGGAAAGGAGGTTGAACGACGATGCCAGATAGTAGGTTGCAAGCCCCACGCCGGCCAGCCGCGAATAGGACATGACATCGCCGAGGATTCCCGTGAGGTCGAAAACCCAGAAGATGGAGCCCAGCCCGCCCATCTGGAGAAAAGACCCGATGATGATACCCAGAATTCCCAACACAAGGAGATAGCCGAACACCATGTAGACTTGAGCGCTGAAAGGAAGGAGATCCATGCCCAGCATCACATGGAAGAGATAGGGTATCCCGAAGATCTGTACCGTGAAGAGCCCGAGCTTGTTGATCACGATGCCTGTATTGCGTTTTTTGAGACCCCTGATGAGACCCAGCATGTGGGCGATGTTCAGATGAACCAGGCCGATGATCAGGGAGAGTGCGATAAATGAGATTGGCTGCGAGAGCATGGACTGGACGGTCCTTGCAAGGGCGAGCCTTTCAGACGGGATGCCCAGGAAGCGCTCGAAGAAATCCCCCATGAAGCTCCCTGAGAGCAGACCCCCGGCAAGTGACACAACACCGCAGATAACGAGCACTCTCCGAAAGAGCCTCGTGCCCTCGGCGTGAGGGTCGTCAACAAGCTTATCCAGCACGAACGCCGCCAGAAGGAGCAGCCCGGCGGCATAGACCACGTCATTGAGCATGAGCCCGAAGAAGAAGGCGAAGAAATAGGCGATGGAAGGCGTCGGGTCCCAGTCGCCGTACCGGGGGGTGCTGAAGAGCTTGACGATGATCTGGAAGGGCCTGATCCCTCCGGGATTCTTGAGCTTGGTGGGGGGGTTGTCATGAGGGCTGGGGGGCCGCGAGTCGATGAAAACCTGTTTGCCGCGGGAAAACTCCGATGAAACCCTCTCGATGCCGTCCCTTGGCACCCAGCCCTCGAACACGGTGAGATACCGGGCGGTGGCCGCCATCTCCAGGATATCGAGCCGGGAATATTCCCCCTGGAGGATATCCCGGTAGAGTACGATATCTTGCAGCTGTTCTTCGATTATGGCCTGAATATCGTTCTCCAGTGCGTTCAGGCTTTTGACAAGTTCTTCCTTGATGGTGCGCCGGCGGGTATTGAACTCGCGCAGGGTCATGTCTTCGTCCATGGGAGGAAGCTGGCTTCCGCCCAGGTTTGCAGCCGTCCTTTCGATGCGGTCGCGGTCGTGCACCCGGGCGAGAAGATAGATCACGTCCTCACCGCCCGACTGCACATCCACGCGATGGAGCAGGAGGTCTCCCGCATCTTCCAGGAAAGGCCCGGTGGCCTCGCGCGGGAAGATGATCACCCGTGAAAAGAGATAGGGCCCTGTATAGCGGAGATCCGTAAGCGGAACATCTATGGCCAGAGCCAGCGCCTCCAGAAACCGGGCCGAGGCGTCAAGGGCGTTGATCCTGGTTCTGAGACCTTCCCTGCGCTCCAACAGGGATGAGAGCCTGCCCTTGAGGGCATCGACGCGGCTTATGGCATCGGCGGGCTCCATGGGCGTGGTCAGGGGCGGGATGGCTACCTCGCGAACACCTCTGAGACTGTCGAGAATTTCATCGATTTCCTGAATCGCCTTTCGCGTGCGCTGCTTCCTGGAGGCAATCTCCTCCACCTCCGGGGGCGAAAGCTCCTTGGCCTCTTCCACATGGAGCACACCCATTTTCTGCAGATCGGCGAGGGCCGCAGACGAGCTGTCTTTCAAGGCCGCTATCCTGACTCGAAGCATCTCTTCAGGATAATTGATGAGTATCGGGACCATATGCGATCAACCCTCACTTTCCGGCTGCCATATCCTTGCCGGGGGTGATAATTCGTGGTCTCTTAAGGCATGACTTGTCCCATCGCAGAGTTTTTACTCCTTAAACCCTCCACCACGATGAAATGTCAGGCTCCAACTCGCTAACCCGCTTTCTTGAGCGATTTACGCATTTCCTCCTCATAGCCCATGACGGCAAAATAGATTACCCGGTCGAAGAACAGGACTACCTTGTTGTTCAACTCCAGTGCCTGGGAAAGCTCGAACGATGAGGAAAAGAACTGATTTTCCATCACAAAGATCCAGAGGTGACGCTTGATGAGCAGCAGCATCATGACCAGATCGCTTAAAGGGATGTCTTCATTATAACTCTGTGCCCCGAGCTTGGTGTAGTGCTGCTTGATCTCGCCCTTCTTCTTGTCCTTGCTGAGCCATGAATCGAGCCTGCTGTACACATCGAATACACGCCAGTACACCTCTTTTTCGGGCAGGGTTTTATAGCTCCTGGTTTCCTCCCTGCTGAGAATGTCCCGCATCAGACGCTTGGTCAGATGGTCTGCGTTCGCCTGGATCAGTTCGACGATCTTCTGATAGATCATCTCAGTCATGTCTCTTTCTCCTTCCTAAAGAAGAATGATACTTCGTTGTCCTTAAGGCACCGCCCGGCATGCCGTTTCAGAGGCAGACCGGGCCGTCGGGAGTTTCACAGGCGGTACAGAGGGTAGCTAACAAACCTAGAGGCTCATCTCACCCCGGCATGATACAGGTTGAGCTCTGGCCTGTTTCTGTTCGTTCCCCCAAGGGCATTGATGACCACGTGCACGAGGCATGTCATGTAGAAGGACCTCCCATATCCATGCACAAACGCCAGGCACATCCTATGAAAATCAAAAAAGAAAAAACACAGCAGCCTTAAAAAATCGAAAAGCCTTTGAATCCCTGGAACTAAAAAATAATGAGGGTTCCTTGAAAGTCAAGAGAGGCTTAAAAAAAGCCACAGCATCAACATGCGGCTGATTTGGTGCATATAAAAATGGGTATAAGGCGCGGTGCGGGACTGAAGGTTTGACGCCTGCCGAAAGTCGGAAAATGAATGGAAGAATGCGGATTGAACAAGGGGGAGAGCAGTCCCTCCCCCTTGTTTCTGTCTGACGGATCTAAACGAGCAGCGGTGCGATAACCAGTGCGATAACGCTCATGAGCTTGATGAGGATGTTCATGGACGGACCCGAGGTGTCTTTGAACGGATCGCCCACGGTGTCGCCCACGACCGCTGCCTTATGCGCGTCGCTGTGCTTGCCGCCGAAGTGGCCGCTCTCGATATACTTCTTGGCGTTGTCCCAGGCGCCGCCTGCATTGGCCATAAACAGGGCCATGAGAGCACCGGTCAGGGTAGCTCCTGCGAGCATTCCGCCCAGTGCCTGTGCACCGAGGATGTACCCTACCAGGATGGGAGCCACCACCGCCAGGATACCGGGTTTGAGCATCTCGAGCAGGGCCCCCTTGGTGGCGATGTCAACACACCTGGCCGTATCGGGCTTGCCCTTGCCTTCCATGATGCCCGGGATCTCGCGGAACTGCCGCCTGATCTCCTCGACCATCTTGTATGCGGCCTTGCCCACCGAGGTCATGGTCATGGCCGCCACGAGGAACGGGATGATGCCGCCGATGAACAGGCCCATGACAACCCATGGATCCGTGATGTTGATATACTCAAGCCCCACTGCCTGCCCGAAGGCCGAGAACAGGGCCAGGGCCGTCAGTGCCGCGGAGCCGATGGCAAAGCCCTTGCCGATGGCTGCGGTGGTGTTGCCCAGGGAGTCGAGCTCGTCGGTGATCTTCCGGATGTCCGGGCCCAGACCCGCCATCTCGGAGATGCCGCCCGCGTTGTCCGCGACCGGACCGTATGCGTCGACCGCCATGGTGGCGCCCACGGTTGCGAGCATGCCCACGGCCGCGATGCCGATGCCGTAGAGACCTGCGAAGTAGGCCGAGAAGCCGATGGCCACCACGATGATGAAGAGCGGGATGGCGGTGGACTCAAGACCCACGGCAAGACCGGTGATGATGTTGGTGGCAGGACCTGTCTGGGAGGCCTCTGCGATCTTCCGGACCGGGCTGGCGGAGCAGTACCACTCGGTTACCCAGCCGATGAGAACGCCGGCGACCATGCCCCAGAACACCGCCCAGAACACGCCGTTATGCACGTCCATGCTGCGCACGACAATGTATGCAACGATCAGGAAGAGAACGGCAGCGGTAAGGCTCGAGTATCTCAGGGCTGCCGCCGGACCTGCCTTGCCCCACACCTTGACCGACCACACGCCCACCAGGGAGGTGATGAAACCGACCATGGCAAGCACGAGCGGCAGTGTGATGTAGGATGTCTGCGCGCCTTCCCATCCGAGGGCCCCGAGGCTCATGGTGGCGGCAATGGCGATGGTCGCGATCACCGAGTTCACGTACGACTCGAAGATGTCTGCGCCCATGCCCGCGATGTCGCCCACGTTGTCGCCTACGTTATCGGCGATGACGCCGGGGTTTCTGGGGTCGTCTTCAGGAATGCCAGCTTCGACCTTTCCCACGAGGTCGGCCCCGACATCCGCTGTCTTGGTATAGATGCCGCCGCCCACACGAGCGAACAGCGCGACGGAAGAGGCACCCATGCCGAAACCGCTCAGGTACTGCAGAGCACCTATGCTATTGAAGTAATAGAAGAAGATTCCAACACCTATGAGGCCAAGGGAGGCAACCGATATACCCATGACCGCGCCGCCGCCGAAGTAGGAAACGTTCAGCGCAGCCTCGAGCCCGCCGGTCTTTGCGGCCTGGCTCGTCCGGACGTTCGCCATGGTGGCGGAATTCATGCCGGTAAAGCCTGCTACGATCGAGCAGATTGCGCCGCCCACATAGGCGAGGCCTGTCTGCCATCCGAGCCCCCAAAAAAGCAGAAGCGCCACGATGATGATGAAAACCGCGAGGATGCTGTATTCTCTCTTGAGAAACACCATGGCGCCGTCATGAATCTGCGTCGCCAGGTCCTGCATTACCTCATTGCCGGCATCCTTCTTCTTGAGGTTGAGATACATCAAGAAGGCGATGATGAATCCGACTACCCCTACAATCCACGCCCAATTTGCCCATTGTTCCATACGACGTTAACCTCCCTTCACGTACTTGGTATATCTCTGTCCCGTCTGTTGTAGACGTTCATTGCCCTGGTGACTCCATCACGCAAGCATATTTCCACCGCGGATACCGCATCTTCAATCTGTGAGCGGATAACCGGCAGATCTTCCTGCGTGAAATGCCCTAACACATAATCCCTTGGGTCGCAACCGTTTACCGGCCTGCCGATCCCGCAGCGTATCCTGACGAATTCATTGTCGGAAAGAGCCTCGACTATGGAGACGAGCCCCTTGTGACCCCCTGTTCCGCCGCCGGACTTCACGCGAACCTGCCCGAAGGGGATGTCCATGTCGTCGTGGATGACGATGAGGTCTTGTGTGTCCACGTCCATGGATCTCAAGGGTTCTCCGCTTAAGTTCATGTATGTGTACGGTTTGGCGAGCATAACGGGGGTCCTATCGACCCGGCCTTTTCCACTGACCAGCCGGTTCTTCTGCCTCTTCAGGGAGATGTTCCACTTCTCCGCGAGAAAATCCGCCACGAGAAAGCCGATATTGTGCCGGGTATATTTGTATTGATCGCCTGGGTTTCCCAGCCCGTATATCAATTTCATCCGCGCACCCAAAAAATGAATACTCATTCATCATCCGGATGTATATACCCTATCCCCCCCTGGTGTCAAGTGTACTTTCAGTCGGTTTGACACGATTATTCTTGGATTTTCTTTCACTTACTCCCCGTTCTTTTCAGTGCCTTGACTGTGGCGATATTCGTGGTATGGAGAAATTATGGCATTGACACCGGACCTCATCAAGAACCTGCCCCGCTCCACCGGCGTATACCTCATGAGAAGCGCCGCCGGTGAGATCCTCTACATCGGCAAGGCCAAGGATCTAAGAAACCGGGTGCACGCGTATCTCGGCCAGGACACCCGCCCGAACGTGCCCTTTATCGCCGAGCAGACCGTCAAGGTCGACTTCATCATCACCGGCAACGAGAAAGAAGCCCTGTTCCTGGAGAACCAGCTCATCAAGACCCACAAGCCGCGCTTCAACATCGATCTCAAGGACGGCAAGTCGTATGTGTGCTTCCGGGTCAGCACGCAGGAGCAGTGGCCCCGGATCTCCATCACCCGGAAGGTGCTCAAGGACGGAGCCCGCTATTTCGGCCCCTACTCGTCCGCCCAGGCCACCAGGCAGACCCTGAGCGCCATCGGCCGGATCTTTCCCTTGCGGAGGTGCAAGGACACCGTGTTCAGAAACCGGATGAGGCCGTGCATGTATTTCCAGATCGGCCTGTGCACCGGCCCCTGCGCGAACCGTATATCCAAGGAGATGTACGATCAGCTCGTGGACGATCTCATCGCCTTTCTGGACGGCAGGAACACGGTCCTCGAGCAGCGTCTCGGCGAGCGCATGCAGAGGGCCGCTGCCCGGCAGAACTATGAAAAGGCGGCAAAGATCCGCGACCAGATCTCCGCCATACAGACTACCCTCATCCCCCAGGTCGTGGTGGGAAACACCCGCACCGACACGGACGTCTTCGCGACCTACCGCCACACCGACCAGGTCCAGATCGCGGTGCTGCACGTCACCCAGGGGCTCATGACCGACAGCCAGTCGTTCGTGGTGAAGAACACCCAGGAGGACGAGTTCATGAGCAACTGCATCCTCCAGTTCTACCTCAAGGGCAACGAGATCCCGCCGGTCATCTACGCCGACACCGTGCCCGAGGACGTGGAAGATCTCCAGCAGATCCTCTCTGACCTGAAAGGGTCAAAGGTCTCCATCCGGCGGGCCGTGCGGGGCAAGCCCAGGCAGTGGATGAACATGGCCCGGGAGAACGCCCTCTCCCACGGGAAAAAAACCGAGACATCGGCCCTGGACGACATCGCCCGGCACTTTCACCTCCCCGCCATCCCCTACCGGATGGAGTGCTTCGACATCTCCTCTTTCCAGGGGAGCCACCCCGTGGCATCACGGGCGGTATTCACGGGCGGCGAGGAAGACAAGCCGCTCTACCGGCACTACCGCATCCGGGGTATCGAGGGGCAGGACGATTTCGCCATGATGGAGCAGGTCCTGACAAGGAGGCTCTCCGGCGACGAGTCGCGTCCCGACCTCCTGGTGATCGACGGCGGCAAGGGTCAGCTCAGTGCCTGCTGCAAAGTGCTCGGCAGGCTGGGCATGACCCACATCCCGGTGGTGGCCATGGCAAAGCCCAGGGGATCGAAGCAGGACCGCTTCTTCCTTCCCGGCAGAAAGGACGCCGTCGTGCTGCCGCCCCGGAGCCAGGCCCTGAAGACGATGCAGCGGATCAGGGACGAGGCCCACCGCTTTGCAGTGACCTACCACAAGCACCTCCGCTCGAAGTCGGCCACGACCTTCCTTCAGGGCATACCCGGGATCGGCCCGAAAAAGGCCCGCTCGATCCTCATGCACACCGCACGCCTTCCCGAGCCCTCGTCATGGAAGCCCGAAGACCTCGCAGGGTGTCCTTCCCTGACCCGGGAAGACATCGACCGGGTGCTCGCCTTTTTCCACGAGACGAGCTGAGCCTTCTTCGCGTCTGATTCCGCATGTGATCCTTTATCAAAATGCGCGGCTCCCTGCATCTATTAGCTAGACCTGCGCGGGAGTGTACGCGTGTAATGGTATTCGTGGGAAAAGAATGGCCTTCCCAAGGCTGGGGCCTTGGTCTATAATGCCCGGCTCATGAGCACCAGAAAAAAAGGGTATGGGTTCATCCTGGAAGGCGACTACGGATTTCTCCTCAGGCCTGTTGTGCGGCGGCTCTTCAGCCAGATCACGATCCCCGACCTGTACAAGAAATCCGTGTCCGGGCTTGCCGAGAAGGGGCATATCGTCTTTGTGCACAGCATTTCCAGCACCATCGACGGCATGCTCATGAACTACCGGTTCTCCCGGGAAGGGCTTCCCTCGCCCCGAATCATCTTCGGCAGGAAGTTCATTCTCCTGCAGCCAATGCGCAGCCTCGCTTCGTTCCTCGCCTCGCCCTTCGGATCGCCCTCTTCGCCGTTCGACAATGAATTCTACAAGGAATTTCTCCAGGACGAAAGCAATGCCTCCCTGATCTCCCTGGATATGGTGCCGGCAAAACAGGGCACGGATCCCGTCATGGAGCTCCTGAAAATACAGCGCGACACCGACAGGCCCATCTACCTCCTCCCCCAACGCATCGTCTACAAGCGGACACCGCTCAAGATAAAGGATGCCACCAGAGAGGAAAAGGCGTCCATCAAGGGCGGGCGGAAGCTCATGACCCTGATAAGGGCCCAGGAGCACGGCTTTCTGGAGCACGGAGAGCCCATCAATCTCAAGGACGTGATCAGAAAGGCCCAGGGAAGCTCGAAGTTTTTCGAGGAGGTGGCCACCGAGGTCCGCAACGATCTCATGCAGCAGCTCGCCTCGCTGGGGAGGAACATCTCCGGCGCACCCATCCGGGAGCGGGGGTTCCTGATCAGAAAGACCATGAAAGACCCGGTGCTCCAGACCTTCCTGCGGTCGCACTCGGCGGAGACGGGCCAGAGCATCGAGAAGCTCGAGGGAGCCACGTTCCGGTATCTCGACCAGATCGCGTCCGACTTGAGCCCCTCGGTCATCGGTTTTCTCAACCGGGCCCTGGGCTGGGTGTTCAACAATATCTACGAAGGCCTCGACGTAGACGAGGCAGGCATTCAGGCAGTCAGGGAGACGGCCAGGAACGGGTCCCTGGTGTATGTCCCCTGTCATAAGAGCCACATCGACTACCTCATCCTCTCCTACTGCCTGTTCCAGAACTGGATGAGCGTGCCGGTGATCGCTGCCGGGATCAACCTCTCGTTCTTCCCCATAGGCACCCTCTTGAGAAAGGGCGGCGCATTTTTCATGAAGCGCACGTTCAAGGACAACCCCGTGTACGCCCAGACCTTTGCCGCCTATGTGCGCACCATTCTCCAGGAACGGATCCCCATGGAGTTTTTCATCGAAGGCGCCAGGAGCAGATCGGGCAAGCTCATGCTGCCCAAGAAGGGGCTGCTCTCCATGATCATCCAGGGGTGGGAGTCCGGGGTGAGCAGGGACGTCATCTTCGTGCCGGTCTACGTGGGGTACGATATCGTGGTGGAGGAGGGCTCCTATATCCGCGAGATGAAGGGAGAGACCAAGAAAAAGGAAAGCTTCTGGCAGCTCCTCAAGGCGGGCTCCATCCTGAAGAACCGGTATGGAAAGGTCTATATCCGCTTTGCCGGGCCCATGTCCTTGAACGAGTTCATGAAGGGCAGGACATCGTATTCCCGGATGGACAGCGGCCAGAAGGACGACCTCTACGACGCGGTGGCGAGCGAGATCATCTCCGCCATCTACCAGGAGACCGTGGCCACGCCGTTTTCCATCCTCTCGTGCGTGGCCACCAGCAACGTGTCCGCCATCGAAGAGGACGTGCTGCGCAGGGGGTTCCACACCTTCCTGGATTATCTCTCCTACCTCGGGTGCAACCTGTCCGCCACCCTCTCCGACGAGCAGGCGGCCTTTGACGAGGCCTATGCCCTCCTCAAGAGCAAGAAGCTCGTGAACCTCGACATGCCCGATAATGAAGAAGACCCCGCCCTCCTGACGGCGGAGGGGGAGAACCGGATACACCTGGAATACTACAAGAACACCATCCTCAACTTCTTCGTGCCCGCCTCGCTGATCAGCAACGTGCTCCTCAAATACCCCGACGGGCTTGACGAAAAGGCCTTCAGAGAACAAGTGCAGGGGCTTGCCGGCCTTTTGGAGAACGAGTTCATCCTGGGCGTGGAGAGCCGTGAAAACGCGCTTGCGTACATGCTGGAGAGGGGCATTGTCGTCAAAACCAAGTCCGTGTATGCCGTACATCCTGAGAAGCGGGACATGGCCCTCATGTTCGATGGCCTGCTGGAGAACTACCTCGAATCATACCTGTGCGCGGCCCGCTATCTCCAGAAGGTGAAGGACCTGGGAAAGAAGGATCCCTTGAGGGCTATCAACAAATTCGCCTCGCGCATCTACAAAAAGGGTGAGATCCACCGGTACGAGGCCCTGTGCCTGCCCGTGTACAAAGGGGCGCTCGACACCTTCCGGAAGAAGGGGCTCGTCAACGAGAAGAACAGGCTCACCGATGAAAAGGCGCTTCAGAAGCTCATCGCCGATGTGGAAACCTTCCTGGAGAATTAGCCGCCTCGACCTTGTCCCTGTGCTGCTGTTCATCCTGACGGCCTCGGGGTGCGCCTCATGGCAGCCGGGCAGGAATATCTCTCAGGAGGTTGGGATCGCGTCCTGGTATGGCCGGGACTTCCACGGCAGGCCCACCGCCTCGGGCGAGATCTACGACATGTACGGGTACAGCGCGGCACACAAGACCATTCCGCTCGGCAGCACGGTGAGAGTCACCCATCTGGGCAACGGCCGCAGCATCGTGGTCCCGGTCAACGACCGCGGACCCTTTGTGGGGGATCGCATCATCGACCTGTCATACGGGGCAGCCAGACACCTCGGAATGGTAAAAGAAGGTATTGCAAAAGTGCGGGTGGAAGTGCTACAGGTTTCACGCACATCCGCAGCCAGATACACCTTACAGTTCGGTGCGTTTACGGAAAGGCGAAATGCCGTGACAGTGGCACAAAGACTCCAGACCCTCGGTTACACACCCAGCATTGAGGAGGCAACCGCCCAGGGACGACGTTTCTACCGGGTACGGCACGGAGCGTTCGATTCTCTCGAGCAGGCCCGAAAGCTCGCGGATTCGCTGAACGGCCGCGGTGTGGTCTGCGTGGTCATCGGGCTTTAAAAAAACTTGCGGGAAATAAAGACGAAGGAGGAATATCCATATGAGTGAAATTCTTGATGTCATTGCAAGGGAAATTCTGGATTCACGGGGGAATCCCACCGTAGAAGTGGATGTATACCTCTCCACCGGGGACATGGGAAGGGCGTCCGTCCCTTCAGGGGCCTCCACCGGTCAGAACGAAGCGATAGAGCTGCGCGACGGCGACGCGAAAAGATACCGGGGCAAGGGTGTTCTCAAGGCGGTGGAAAACGTGAACGCCACGATCGCACCCCAGCTCGTGGGCATGGATGTATTCGACCAGGTGGGGATCGACAACCTGCTGCTCGAGATCGACGGGACCGAGATCAAGTCCAAGCTCGGAGCCAATGCCACCACGGGCGTGTCGGTGGCCGTTGCCCGCGCGGCGTCGGTGTTTCTGGGCATGCCCCTGTACCGCTATGTCGGAGGCGCCTTTGCACGGGAGATCCCGGTGCCCCAACTGAACATCATCAACGGCGGCAAGCACGCCGACAACAACGTGGACCTCCAGGAGTTCATGATCATGCCCATCGGCGCTCCCAATTTCCGCGAGGCCCTGCGGTACGCCGCCGAGACCTTCCACGCCCTGCGCGACATCCTCATCAAGCACGACTACGCCACGGGCGTGGGCGACGAGGGAGGGTTCGCCCCGAACCTGAAATCCAATGCCGAGCCCTTCGAGCTCATCGTGCAGGCAATCGAAAAGGCCGGATACAAGCCCGGGGTGGACGTTGGCATCGCGATCGACGCGGCGGCGAGCTCGTTCTTCAAGGACGGCAAGTACATCCTGGCGTCCGAGACCGACCCGGAGCGCACCACGAAAGAGATGATCGACTTCTATGAAGAGCTGATCAAGAAATACCCCATCGTCTCCATCGAAGACGGGCTCGACGAGAACGACTGGAGCGGCTGGAAGCTCATGATGGAGCGCCTGGGCTCCAGGATCCAGATCGTGGGCGACGACCTGTTCGTCACCAACTCCAAGTTCCTCAAGCGCGGCATCGAGGAGAAATCGGCCAACTCCATCCTCATCAAGGTCAACCAGATCGGGACCCTGACCGAGACCGTCAAGACCATCGATATGGCCCGGCGCGCCGGATACACCTATGTGTTCTCCCACCGTTCCGGCGAGACGGAAGACAACTGGCTCGCCGATGTGGCGGTCGGCTGCGGCGCAGGCCAGCTCAAGACCGGCTCCGCCTCCAGGGGCGAGCGCCTGGCTAAGTACAACCAGCTCATCCGCATCGAGGAGGAGCTCGGGACCGACTCGGTATTCAGAGGCAAGGACGTGCTGTACAGCATCAAGTAGCAAGAGATATAAAAGGGGGCGGAAAAAGCCGCCCCCTTTTTTCGCTCACCATGGAGAAACCCATCCCCCTTTTGAAAAAAACCATTTTCGTTATCTTCCTCCTCCTTCTCGCTCTGGGCGTGTCCGTCTGGCACAGGGCTTTCCGTGAAGAAACCCGCCAAGCAAAGATCTTCATCATGGACACCTTTGTGGAGCTCATGGCCGAAGGGTCACGCGAGCGGGCCGATGCCGCTTTCAAGGACGCGATCGCCGAGCTGCGCCGCGTGGATTCCCGGCTGGGATACCGGAACTCCCTGATCGACGAGCTCAACAGCAGCCATACGCTTAAAGACCGGGAGGTCCACCGTCTCGTCCGGCTCTCCCGGGAGATCCACGACGCCTCGTCAGGCGGGTTCTCCATTACCTTGCGGCCCATCCTGGATGCCTGGGGGTTCACCGGCACCCACCCCTATCGCCTGCCCGCCGAGAGCGAATTCGCCGCATGGAAACGCCTGCCCCCGGACCGTGCCGTAATCCTCGAAAAGGACGGCCTCACCATCCGGACCCCGGAAGGCACCAGGATCGACCTGGGGGGCATCGCCAAGGGATACGCCGCCGACCGGGCGGCAGAAGCCATGAAAAAGGCCGGGGTTTCAAGCGGCCTCGTCAACGCGGGAGGCGATATCGCCACATTCGGCGAACGCACCTGGAAAATCGGCATCAAACATCCCGGCGGTGCCGGGGTCTTCGCCACCATCCCGGTCAGGAACCGCGCAGTGGCCACGTCCGGAAACTACGAGCGCTTCTTTGTCGTGGACGGGATGCGCTACTGCCATCTCCTCGACCCTGCCACCGGGCTGCCTGCCCAGGGCCGCTTGAGCGCCACCGTGCTCGCGGACACCTGCGCCGAGGCGGATGCTTGGGCAACGGCGCTGTTCGTCCAGGGTGAGGAGAGGCTCCGGGGTGAGCTCGAAAAGAGAGGCATGGACTGGATTGTGATAGATCAGGAAGGCAGGGTGAGAGCAAGCGAAACATTGAAGGAGTTCTGCCCCGATCACCTGCCGGCGTCCCAATGATTCCGGGGGCCCGCCCAGAGGCACCCTCCCCCGGCACCTGTCATTCCGTCTTCAGCCAAAAAGGGAGTCGGAATATTCTTGGTGGTCCTGTCCGGCGCGAAAGCCTCTCCGGATCCTGGGCGCCCGCTCCTCTGCCCCGGGCGCCTGTGCTCACCCGCCGAACCAGAATATGCGCTTTCTGATCTCAGGCGCCCTGGCCTTGGCGGCCTGATAGCCCTCCTGCATGTAGAGGTCGAAACACTTGAAGTCTGACCAGTGGTACGAGCCGATATTCGGGCGGATGACGCAGTCCACCTCCCGGTTCGTATAGACATTCGCGAAGTCCCGGGTGATGTCGTAGCTGCGGAACACCACGTCCAGGCTGTGATGAAGCTCCTGCTCCTCCACGATGCTCTCGATCTCCCGCGTAACGTCCACCCCGATGATGTAATCGGGCCGGAAGGTCTTCGCCAGAAAAACCGGCATCATCTCGGCCACGCCGCCGTCGGCCAGAAGCATTCCGTGGAGGCTCACGGGCGGGAAGAAGCCCGGGGTGGCGCAGCTTGCCTGGAGGGCCGTGATCAGCGGGCCGTCGGAGAAGATGATGGGGTGGCCGGTGATGAGGTCCACGCTCGAGCAGCGGAAGGGGATGTTCAGATCGTGGAAGCCGTGGTCGTCCACCAGCTCACGGATGTGCAGCACAAAGGTTTCCGGCGTGATCACCGACTGCCGCCTGAGGGCCCGGGAATAGAAATATCCCTTCTTGAGGGTCGCCTGGATCTTTTCGAGAAACCCAAGTGCCCGGTCCGGCTGTGGAAGGCTCATGCTCTCGCTGGTCTCCTGGAACAGCGGGGAGGCCATGTATTCTCGGAGCTTGTCTTCCACCGTGTCGATATCGAGATAGAGGCTGTACAGGGCGCCGATGATGGCCCCGAACGAGATGCCGGCAATCGCGTCGATGGGAACGCCTTCCTCCTTGAGCGCCCTGATGACGCCGATATGGGCCAATCCCCGCGCCCCGCCCGCCCCCAGGGCGAGAACGACCTTTTTCCTCCGCCTGAGTTTCATGGGATCTTCACGGTGTACTCGTCGTTGTCCATGTCCTGGAGGTACACGGCGCTATAATTGTGACGCCCGGGCTTTTCGAACCAGGCGCGGCCCTGCTCCCTGCACCTGGGGCACGCGCCCCATGGGATGTGGACCGCCAGAATGTGATACCCGGTCGACGCCGACGAATCGATCTTGTAGGCCCCCGGGCAGTCCGTGCATACCCGCACCGATTCCTGCTGATTTTCAGAGATGCCGTCCGTGTCGTAGAAGATGTTCCGGCTTCTTCTGACGATTTCCTCCCCCCCGACCTCGTAGTTGTCCCGCGAATTCCAGAGATCCAGGAGGGTGTCCGTGAGCCGTTTGATATAGTCGATGATCCGCGGGGCTTCCCTGATCCTCTCCGGGTTCAGGTCGGGCTCCCGGATGTATGAGTAGTCCACGCCCGCAAGGGCGAGGATGATCCCGGTATTCACATAGGGGAGCGCCGCCTCGATGGAGTAGCCCCCCTCCAGCACGCAGATATGGGGGCCGAGCATCTCGTTGAGCCGGGCGTAGCCGCCCGCGGTGAAGGACATGTTCGTGATGGGATCCGAATAGTGGTTGTCCTGGCCTGCGGAGTTGATGATGAGGTCCGGTTTGAACTCGTCCAGCACCGGCATCACGAAATGCTCCATGACATGCAGGATGCCCTCGTCACTGGTCTGTGGGGGAAGCGGGACGTTGAGGTTTCTGCCCAGCGCGTTGGGCCCGCCGAACTCCTCGGGAAACCCGCTGCCCGGATAGAGGGTCCTGCCGTCCTGGTGCAGGGAGATGTAGAGCACGTTGGGATCGTGCCAGTAGACGTCCTGGGTGCCGTCCCCGTGATGACAGTCCGTGTCCACGACCGCGATCTTCCTGATGTGCGGATAGTTCTTCCGCACCCATTCGATCATGACCGCTTCGATATTGATGTTGCAGAACCCCCTGGCGCCGTGCACCACCCGCATGGCGTGGTGGCCGGGAGGCCTCACCAGGGCGAACGCGTTGTCGACCGCGCCCTCCATGACGAGCCGCGCGGCCTCGATGCACCCGCCGGCCGAGACGTTGTGCGAGGGCGTGATCCGCGACTCCACGTCCGGCACGCAGAAATGGGCCCGGCAGATGTCCTTCTCCGTAGCCAGGCCTGCCTTGAACTCGGTGATCCCCTCGATGTCGAGCACACCCTCTTCCATGACCTGATCCTGCGTGTACAGGAGCCTCTCCTGCCGCTCGGGATGCGACGGGGAGATCTCCCAGTCATAGGCGGGAAAAAAGATCAGTCCGGTCTTTTTCTTCGCGGTAATCATGCCTCACCCCACTCGTCTATCACGCCGGGCTTTGTCTGCAGCTTGAGCCTCATGTTCTTCCCCGTGGTGCTGAAGCCCCGCACGATGTTGAAAACCTGCTCCTCGAGAATGCTGATCTCCCCCTTGTCGAGGATCCCCAGACGGGAGGCGTTGTCCCTCAAGGCCTGTTCCCCCCGCTTCTTGAGCTCGTTCATGCTCATGGTGGGCGAGATCTTTTCGTCCATGCCAAGCTCCGGGCAGATCATGCGCCGAAGCTGCGTATCGGCCGTCAGGGTAATCTGCCGGGTGGTCCTGGCAAGGGCCGCGCCCAGGGCATTGGCCACCATGGCGTGATCCGGCACCACGCACCTCATATCAAACGATTCTTCAATAAACGGGCTGAGCAGCTCTGCGGGCCCGCCGATCGCCATGACCCGATCCGGTTTCACCACCTCGGGGTGGAGCATCTCGAATATGGTGTACACCGGATACCGGTTCACTTCGTCGATGAATCTGCACGCGCTCTCGTGGATGACACCGACCATGATCGAGACGATCCGCCGTGACACCTCGGAGATGTCCTGGCCGAGCTGCCCGGCAATGGGCGCGATGGCGCGCACTGCCTTTTCCCTGTCGCCCTGCGGAAACTGTCCGAGCACTGCCAGGGCGTCCATGGGGGTGGGAGACGGGCCGCCCATGCAGGCAGGCGGGCCGTCCCGGTGGGGGCCGACCCGGATGTCCTGTTCAGAAAGGCTGACGCGGGAATCGCCGCCCGCACCCACCGACATGACCTTGAGACCCCGCACCAGAGTCTTGTAACCGCCGATGTCGACCCCCCGGGGCTCCAAGACGGGGATGCCTTTTATGAGCACCCCGATATCCGTGGTGGTTCCCCCGATATCCAGCATCAGGGTGGTCGCCTCCAGGTCGTCGCACAGGGCGAGCCCACCCATCATGCTCGCCGCCGGACCCGAGAGGATGGTTTCTACCGGATGCCGGTCCGCGGCCGAATCGGAGAAGGTGCCGCCGTCGGCCTTGAGGAAGAACAGGGGCGAGCGGATGCCGAGCTCGGCCAGGGCCTTCCGGACCGATTGCACGAAACGTTTCTGGACCGGCATCACCGCGGTGTTGAAAAAGGTGGTGTGGATGCGCCTGGGGAAGTTCAGGTTGCCGCTTAAGGTGTGGCCGAGCGAGACGTGATCGAAATCCTTCTCGATCAGGGAGGATATGCTCGTCTCGTGGGAGGGATTTCTCACCGAGAACTTGGATACCACGCCCACGCCGGTTATGCCCTTTTTCTTCAGCCCGTCTGCGACCCGGGCGACCTCGCCGGGGTCAATGGGAACATACTCTCTTCCCCGGTGATCTATGGCGCCCCTGACCAGATGGAAATCATCGGTAATGAAATATCGCCTCGGATCGATGCCCGGCCCTGCGGACACGATCATGCCTGCAGGGGCGTATTTTTTCTCGGTGATGGCATTGGTGGAGAGGGTGGTGGACAGCACGGTGCGCCTGATCCCGGCATAATTGATTGAGAGCGCGCCGATGGCATCGCGGATGGTCTGGACCAGGTCGTCCCCAGTCACGGTCTTGGCTGTTGCGATGATGTTCCTTCCCCTGATGCACACGGCATCGGTGTGCGTACCGCCTATGTCTATCCCTACGATCATTTCCCTACCTCTTTTCTTTAAGAAGTGCAGCGCCCCGCTCCCAGTTCGCACGATTTTCTGAAACTCTGCACAGGCTCCCCGCCTCCGGCACTGCTGTTTTTAATTCCAATCCAAGTCCAAGGAATTTCTGCACGGAATTCCATGGATGAAAGGGGGATGAAATCATGGCGATATTTTATCAGCATATGAGAGAAATGGCAATGAGTATGCCCGGAGGCGTCATCGTCCCGATGAGCCGTTCACGGTTCGGCAGGCTGATTCCCGAGACGCGGCCCCTTAGTACTAAAGTGGCGGAGTTTGGTACAAGATCGGAGTCAGGATCGAGGCCAGAATCGGGGTCAGGTCTCAACATATGACATTGGGAATGTCATATGTTGAGACCTGACCCCATGATGTGACCCATATGACACTGGGAATGTCATATGTTGAGACCTGACCCCATGATGTGACCCATGATGACCCTCTTGCCTGAAATGGAGCGATCTGCTAGGACATATGGGGAGAAAGACTCTGGAGGGCATGTTTGAGAAAAATCATACCATGGTGTTTGCTGGCGTTTCTTGTCTGGAGCTGCTCATCCTCCGACCCCTCCGTACTCGAGTTTTCCGCCTCAGACAGCACCCCCGTCACCGGGCAGAAGGTGCTGTTTCAGGTCTGGGGCTTGAGCGACAATCCCCCCTTGCGGTACGCCTGGCATGCCGACAACGGAGAACTTGAGGAGTGGAACGAGGAGCAGCAGTATGTCTACTGGATAGCCCCCGATTCTCCTGCCCCGTGCTCGGTCACCTGCACGATCACGGACAATGAAGACAACAGCTCGGTCCAGGTGTTCGAGGTCTCGGTGAACCAGCGGGAGCTGGAGACCGTTCTCGACGACGGCACGGTCTCGTGCCTGGAGAAGCAGCGCATCTCCCTGCTCGGGGGGGCATGGGTGTCCACCCGTGACGGCCTAGTCAGGTATGTATCGTCTTCCGCGAACGAGGTGTCCTCGTGGACCGGCGTGTTCGGGTCCATGTACATCGACCTCTACGGTTTCTCCTATGCCCTCTGGGGGGCGCCGATTCAGGGCAACGAGATATCCGTGCAGTCTTCGGGCGGCACATCCGTCCTGGTCTGCCAGGAGTGTGCGTCCGACGGGACGATCCACGACCTCGCCGTGGACGTGCTGGATGTCGATCTGCTGTGGATAGCGTCCGACTCCGGGCTCCACTGGTACCACTCCGAGTCCGGTAATCAAGGGACCTACGAAGCGGACGCCATCGGCGAGACCCATGACCTTTTCCCGGGCAAGGGTCTTGTGTACGCAGCCGCCGGCACGGGCATCTTCGCCATCGACGGCAAAAACGATGACGACGACATTCCGCTGTATCCGGGGGACTCATGCGCAGTGCTGGAGATCATCGGCGACGACGCCACGACCCAGGAAACCGAAGATGCCGACGCGGCCACGGTCTGGCATGTCACCGGCGGGGATGTGTGCAGGAACGGTCAGGCCCTCGCGGACCAGCCCCCTGGCGGCGCGGTCTGCAGTCTCAGCGTTGATCTGAAGGGCAATATCTGGTGCGGCAAATACCGGTGGAACGGAACGTCGTGGCAGGTACAGGCCGGGCTCGAAGACGTGGATGTGGTGAAGTCTGCGGCGAGCAACGAAGGCCTCGTCTATTTCCAGACTGCTTCAGGGGCACTTCTTCGCTGGTAGCACGGTCCTCTGGGCGATGTCGCGCGCAATGTGCCTGAGCAGGCCGTTCAGGAGCTCTTCGGGATACGGCGACGCCACGTACATCCTGCTCAGCCAGGACACGTGAAAGGCATCTCTGCCCGAAGCCGCCCTCGAAATGCGGAAAAACCGGGTATGCCCGTCAGAGGCGTCGATCACCCGGAGGCTCACGCAGACCCTTGACGGCGAGTGGGTTCCCCCGTAGAACAGATACTCCAGCTCTCCCGACAGGACATAGGGGGTATCGGCAGGTTCTTTTCCGCCGAGCACGATCCGCCGGAACGCCTTTTCCTCCAGGAGATACTCTTTCATCCGCTTCGCTGCGTAGATCCCCCACTTCTGGTCCTGGGCGTCGAAGGGCAGGATCGTGATCGCACTCTCGAACGACTCGCCGCTCAACCCCCAGTCGATGGGGGTGACCTCGTCAAGGTGGCGGTCGGGCTTAACCATGGCACAGCCCGCGATGAAGAAACAGACGCTCAAGAACGTGATTTTTCTGATGAAGCGGCAGGTTCCGGACACCTTACACCTCCCTGTGCTATTTTTCATACATCACTGCCTGTCCCCTGCTCCTCAAGAGATGCCCCACCCCTGTCGTGGTGGTGAGAACCACGGTCGTGGAGACAATCACATCATTGTTCGTAAAATCAACAGCCCGGGAGGTAATCACAAGCTCATCCCCACGGACCAGGTACGTGCTGGCAATTACCACTTCGGCCCTGAATTCCTTCCTGATCCTGTCCGCATCCCTGCTCAGGACTATCAGCCCGTCCCGGCAGGTGATGTACGGTTCCGGCCTCAGCTGCACGTCAAGCACGTTCACATTCTCCTCTGCCAGCGCCCCGATGAGAAGCTCCTGGAGCGCAAGGCCGAAGTCACCGGACGAAAAGCCGACTGCATCCACAGGGGTGCCCACGAGAACGCTGATCCCTTTGTAGGAATCTTCGAGCCCTCCTGCTATGCGTCCGGCAATGCGGTCCGCGCATCCCTCAAGGCTGCCGGCATGGCCCGGGAGTATGATGTGGGTACAACCCGAGAGAAGGCAGGCCGCCGCGAGTACCAGCCATATTCTCATGGCGCGCTCCGTATGGGGATGACGGTCGTTGTCCGGTAGCGGTACGAGCACAAGGCCCGGTTCCACTTTTCGGAGCCGTTGAGAAAATGGGCCTCCCCGGCGGCGATCACCTGTTCGCCCTGGGCCAGCGTCGCCAGGGTGAGCAGGGATTTCCGGGAAGGGGTCATGACCAGCGTGAGCCTGTAGGCGGTGTCGTCATCCCCGGTGCTCACGGAGAACCCCCTGCGGATCAGGCTCCTCTCGAACATGGAGGCCACGTACGCCTCTGCGAGCATGGGGGCATGCGGGTGCAGATTGTCGTACCACGCGAGACTGATGCTGTCCGGGCGGATATCCTGCGTCACTTCGTCGCAGAATTCCCGGACATCACGCTCCAGCCGGATCATGTACCGGTCTTCAGGCCAGATCTGGTCTGAAGGTATCCCGGATTCGGCTGCACAAGCCCCTGTCAGGAGGAGCATCATGAATAGAAGAATCCACCGTCCCTCGATCACAGAACAAGGTATCGGGATTACACGGAGAAATCTTAAGGAGTCGGGGTGATTATTCCGGACGATCAGAACCTGATTGGAATCATCTTCCAGGAGATGGTTCTCCGGGCAGCGCGGTTGCTTGCGAAAGATCTCTGACAGGATGACGATGCTTCAGGGCCGCAACGATCTCCACAGATCCTCGTTCACCGCGACAGATCCTCCGCTCAGGGCTCCAACCCTGCCGTTGGAGTCGATTGCAAAGACGAGTGGAGCGCCGCTCACGTTGTCGACAAAGCTCCCTGCAGGAGCCGCACTCGCAACAAAAGACGCGTTCCCTGCCCCGAGAGTGACCGTTATCGCATAGAACTCGCTGGGCTCATAGACGCTGTCTCCGTCGGGATCCGGAAGCCCCGCGTTGGCAATGAGGTTTGCGACGGTGCCGTACTGCCCGCGTTCGGCCATGTGCTTTTCCTGATAGAGCGCCACGGTCTGCAGGGCCGTGACAGCCTCGGATCTCTTCGTCCTTTTGACATAACCGGAATATGAAGGAATGGCTATGGCCGCGAGGATGCCGACAATCGCCACAACGATCATGACTTCCATGAGACTGAAACCCTTTTTTTCCATAAACGCTCTCCCGTGAAGGTAAAAGTTATTCTCATTATCGGCATTTTCCCGGACCTGACAAGAGCAAAATCTTCTCCATGCTCCTTAAGGGGCCATACCGGGTGTTGACTTCAAAACCGCTACAGGTCTATGCATATCAGCCATGAAAGGGTATGTGAAGATCTTTACCTATGGCTGCCAGATGAACGACCTGGACAGCCGGAAAATGTACTCCCTGCTCGCACGGGACGGATGGGAGGCGACCGAATCCCTGAAAAAGGCGGATCTCATCATCCTCAACACCTGCTCGGTGCGTCAGAAGGCCTACGAGAAGGCCTTGAGCAATATCGGCAGGCTCAGGCCCTATAAGAGGCGGAAGCCCTCGCTCATCATCGCGGTCACCGGATGCATCGCGCAGCAGAAGGGCCGGGATATCATCTCCCGGATGCCGCATGTGGATATCGTGCTTGGAACCCACCAGCTGCACCGCCTCTGCGAGGCGGTCGATGAAAAACGCGAAGAAAACCGCCAGGTCGTGGACATCCGGTTCAACGAGTGCATACCCTCGCTCGACATCGTGCCCGAAAAGGCGTTCATGACTCCTGCCCACCGGGCATATATCAACATCATGCAGGGCTGCAACAACTACTGCTCCTACTGCATCGTCCCCTATGTACGCGGCAGGGAGATCAGCAGGGGCCATGCGGGCATCCTGGAAGAGGTGCGAGGCCATGCAGCCCGCGGGGTGAAGGAGATCTTCCTCCTGGGGCAGAACGTCAACTCGTACTCGGGCGGGATAAGCTTCCCGGAGCTGCTCAGGCGTATCGACAGGGTGGAGGGGATCGAACGCATCCGGTTCACCACCTCGCACCCCAAGGACATGAGCGACGAGCTCATCGCCTGCTTCGGAGATCTGGAGAAGCTCTGCAATCACGTGCACCTTCCCTTCCAGTCCGGCTCCGACCAGGTGCTTGCTCTCATGAACAGGCAGTACACCCGCAGGACATATCTCGGGCTCATCGAGAAGCTCAGAAAGGCGCGGCCCGACATGGCCTTCAGCGCCGATGTCATCGTTGGGTTCCCGGGTGAAACCGGTGATGCATACCGGCAAACGCTGAGCCTGATCCAAGAGGTCAGGTTTGACACGCTCTACTCCTTCCGCTACTCGGTCCGCCCCGGCACCGGGGCCGCGGCCATCGAGGATGATGTCCACCCGGAAGAGAAATCCCGGCGCCTGAGCGAGCTGCAGGGCATCCAGCGCGCCATCACCCTGGAGATCAACCGGTCGCGCGTGGGCACCACTCCGCTGGTGCTCGTTGATGGAGTGAGCCTCCGCAACCCCGGCCAGGTCCACGGGAGGACCACCCAGAACGCGATCGTCAACTTTGCGGGGTCGCCATCGCTCATCTCGAGCGTGGTGATGGTACGCGTCACCCGGGCAAACCCCAACTCCCTGACCGGCGAGATGGAAGCACCCGCAGCCGGGAAAAAGGTATTATCAGTCTAAAAAACCCTGCATGGTTCTTGCTGTGCCGCAAGCGGGATGAATCGTTCCGGGAGGTCGCCCGTTCTTTGCCGACAGAGGAAGAAAGTGCCCGTGAAATAGGCCTGGAACAAACACCGGTGCAGTGTTATGAATCATGGTCATGGAAAAGCTGAAGAGATGGCCCACGATCATCATCTTTATCACCATGCAGGTGGCATGGATCTTTATCGTGGTCATCGGGGTCGTCTGGTATATCAGGAACAACGCAACGGCTGTGGGCCGTCCCGTCGGCACCTGGGACATCGTGATCATGATCGAGGGATCGGTGCTGCTCCTGCTCATCCTCGCCGGCATCTATGTCCTCTTCATCCTCTATCAAAGGCAGCTCACCCTCATGCGCACTCAGATGCACTTTATCTCGTCCATCACCCATGCCTTCAAAACCCCTCTCGCCACCATGCAGCTGTATCTGGAGACCATCGAGAAGAGAGATCTCCCGGAAGAGACCAAGAACCGGCTCCTCAAGGGCATGATGGCGGAGAACCAGCGCCTCAAGTCACTGGTGGACAATTTTCTCGCCAGCGCGCGGTTCAGCTACTCGCGTCGGCCTTTTGTCTTTGCCCCGACATCCCTGTCCGAGTTCATGAACGATTTTCTGGGAAGAAACGAGATCCTCCTCAAGGATGTGGACGTCCACGTCAACATCCGGGAAGATTCGGACCTCCTCATCGACAAAGGGGCCATGAATTTGGTGTTTTCCAACCTCGCGGAAAATGCTATCCATTATTCTACAGACATACTCCGGGTCGACCTGGAGTCGTGGCGGGAAAAAGCATGGGCATACATTCGATTTTCGGATTATGGGACCGGCATTCCCAAAGAACGGTATCGGGACATCTTCAAAATGTTCCAGAGGCTGCCCGAGGCCATGGCCCTGTGGGGCTCGGGAACAGGAATGGGGCTCTACGTGGTGAAGATGATCATCAAGGCGCATGGCGGCAGCATCAGGGTGAGCCCGGGGCTGGAAGGTCAGGGGACCTCGTTTCTCATCCGCCTGCCCGTGGTGAAGCCATGAGCATCCGGTGGCGGATTCTGATCATCGAGGACGATCAGGCCCTGGCCCTGGGGCTGAACATCAATCTCGAGGCCGAGGGCTATGAGGTGATCCACGCCGTGAGTGCGGAAAAAGGCATCGCCCTGCTCGAGGACACGAGCTTCGACCTCGTGGTGCTGGACCTCATGCTGCCCGGCATGGACGGGATCGAGGCGCTCCGGCATATCCGGAAAGACGATCCCCGTCTTCCGGTTCTCATCCTCACGGCCAAGTCCCATGCGAGCGACAAGGTGGAGGGCCTGCGTGCAGGGGCGGACGATTATCTCACCAAGCCCTTTCACCTCGAGGAGTTCCTGCTCAGGATCAGGCGGATGCTTGACCGCTACGAGTGGTACAAGGCCGGAGACACCCAGAAGATCGGCGGGGCCGTGCTCGACTTCAGCACCCTGGAGATCACCAGGGGAGACGGCACCACCTCCCGCATCACCCCCCACGAGGCGAATCTCATCCAGTATCTCGCATCGCACCAGGAGCGCATCGTGACACGGGGCGAGCTGCTGAAGAATGTCTGGGGCCTCGACCCGGACATCGAAACCCGGACCGTGGACACCTTCATCTCACGCGTCAGGCGCTATATCGAAGAGGACCCGTCAAAGCCCCGGCATATCATCAGCATCCGGGGCAAAGGGTACCGGTTTATGGCATAGAGCGGCATCACGCGCTCCACGCTTACGAACATTCTTTTTCGGCGCCCTCCACTTCGCTTATCTGTCCGGCCTTTGTCTCACCCTACCGTGCTAAACCGCCGCGAAAGGGGATGACACCCTGGTGGTCCCTGGCATTGCCAGCTCTTCTTGAAATGATGCGGTCTGCCGGATGCTTATGTCCCTGGATTCCAGGGGTTTGACTGTTTGGAGGCCTTTGACTCCCACTGGAGTGCTAATCCAGGGTCTTCCTGAACCGGGAGACGGCGACGAAGAGAAAGGAGACCGCCAGGATCGTCTGCCAGAGGATCGCCTTGGAAAGGGCCTGGATGCCCACCCCTTTGAGGATCACCCCCCGGAGCACCTCCATGTACCACCTCATGGGGTTAAGATAGGTTGCGTACTGGACCACAGCGGGCATGTTGTGGATGGGAAAGACGAACCCGCTCAGGAGGATTGCGGGCATGAGGACGAAAAAGGCCGTGAGCAGCGCCTGCTGCTGGGTGCGTGAGGTCACGCTGATGAGAAGCGCGATGCCGAGGTTGCCCACCAGGTAGACGCCCGTGAGCACGGTGAGCAGGACCATGCTGCCCTCGATGCGGATGCCGAAGACGAGATAGGCGATGGCGAACATGACGGCCATGATGATATAGCCGGTGATGAGATAGGGCACGGTCTTGCCCAGGATGAACTCGGCCTTCCCGATCGGGGTCACCATGACCTGCTCGATGGTCCCCATCTCTTTTTCCCGCACGATCGCAATGCTCGCCACCACGATGCTCACCAGGATCAGCATGACTCCGACAAGGCCGGGGACGTAATAATACCTGCTCTCAAGGTTCTCGTTGTACCAGGCCCGCTGCTCGATTTCGATCTCACCCGGCACGGCCTGCGGGCCAAACTGCGAGACAAAGCGTTCCCGGAGCTTTTCCCGGTTGTATTGGGCAACGATCTGGGACACGTAGCCGAACACGATGGAGGTGGTGTTGCTGTCGGTGCCGTCGGCAATCACCTGGAGACCGGCGGTGGTACGGTTCATCAGGTTTTCCTCGAAATCAGACGGGATGCGGATCACCACCCGCACATCCCCGGTGTCGAGCAGCTCGACCATCCGGCTGCGGCTGTGTATGTACTCCTCGATCTCGAAATACCCGCTGTTTCCGAACTGCGCCGCCAGCTCCCGGGAGGCCACGCTGTTGTCCTGATCGTAGACCGCCGTGGGGATGTCGGTCACATCCATGGTGAGCGCAAAAGAGAGGACCACGAGCTGGATCACGGGCATGCCGAAGATCACGACCCGCATGCGGGGGTCTCTGAACATCTGGAGAAACTCTTTGACGAGCATGCGCTTTATCCGGTTGAGCATGGCCTACTCCAGCTTGAGCTTGAGCTTGCGGTTTGCCAGGATCACCATGATCGCGGCATAGATGCCGAGCAGAAGCAGGTTGAGCCAGAGGATTTCGAGCCCGATCCCTTTGAGGTAGATACCCCTGAGCAGCGCGATGAAATACCGCGCGGGTACGATGTAGGTGATGAGCTGGATGAGCGCGGGCATGTTCTCGATGGCAAAGACGAACCCGCTCAGGAGCAGGGTGGGCAGAAAGCCCGCGATCATGGCGATCTGGGTTGCCAATACCTGGGTCTTCATGACGATGCCCACGGCCAGGCCGAAAAACAGTGCCCCGGTGAGAAAGACTGACGCGGAGAGAAAGAGCAGGCCCGGAGACCCCCTCAGGGGAACGTGGAACAGCCACTCGCCGAGGGCTGCGGCAATGGCCACGTCGAGCAGGCCCAGCACGAAGTAGGGAAGCACCTTGCCGAAGACGATCTCGGGCACGCGGACCGGCGTGCTGATGAGCTGCTCCATGGTGCCCGTCTCCCACTCCCGGGCCACGGTCACGCTGGTCATCATCCCCGCAATCACCATCATGACCACGGCCAGTATGCCCGGGATGATGACGTTCTGGCTCTTCAAGTCCGGGTTGTACCATGCCCTGGGATGGAGATCCACCGGCTCGGCCAGCTCGCCCTGCCCCATGAGGCCCATCCTCCTGGCGCCGACCTGCCGGGAAAAGATCATGCCCACGCTGTTTGCGTAGGCCACGGCGAGGCGTGCCGTGTTGGAGTCGCTCCCGTCAACGATCACCTGGACATCGACCGGCTCTCCCTGCTGGACCTTCCGGGAGAAATCAACGGGCACCACCACGGCGATCATGGCCCTGCCCGAGTCGAGGTCGTCCTGTATGCGGGCATATCCGGAGTGGTACTGCCTGACCGAGAAGTAGGGGGATCCGTCGAACAGACTTAAGAATTCCCTGCTCTGGGGTGTCCGGGACTGGTCCCATACCACGGCCGGTACGTTCTTCAGGTCCATGTTCAGGGCATAGCCGAAGAGCAGGATGAGCACCACGGGGATGGCGATGGCCAGGAGCAGGCTGCGCCAGTCCCTGATAATATGGGTCCACTCCTTGCGGGCAATGGCGATGAACCGTCTGGGGCTGAACATCCCTCAACCCTCCCCCTGCCCGGATTCACTGCGGTCGGTCTCCTCGATGAGCGCCACGAACACGTCCTCCATGCTGGGAACCACCTGCTCCATGCGCTCGATCGGCACGCCCATATCTGTGAGCTCCCGCCGTATCCTCTGTCCGGCCTCGTCCGGGTCCCTGACCACGGCATGCAGCCCGGAGCCGAACAGGGCCGCTTCCCGGACTCCGGGCAGGGCGGCTATGGCATCCATGACCTCGAAGGGCCGCGGGCAGTGGATATCGAGGATCGCCTCGCGCATGACCTTTGTTTTCAGCTCGGCCGGGGTTCCCATGGCCACGATATTCCCCCGGTAGATCAGCGCCAGCCGGTCGCAATACTCCGCCTCTTCCATGTAGTGCGTGGTCACGAACACGGTCACCCCGGCCTGTGCCATGGCGGAGATGAGGTCCCAGAACCTCCTGCGGGAGACCGGGTCCACCCCGCTGGTGGGCTCGTCGAGAAAAATGACCGGAGGCTCGTGGAGGATCGAGCACGCCATGGCCAGACGCTGTTTCCACCCGCTGCTGAGCACCCTGGTCATGCTCCGGGCATGATCCGCAAGCCCGGTCATCTCCATGGCCCATGTCTTGCGCTCTTCGAGCCTTTTGCCGGTGAGGGAATAGATGCCCCCGTAGAATTCGATGTTCTCCTCCACCGTGAGGTCGTCGTAGAGCGAGAACCTCTGGCTCATGTAGCCGATGTGCTCCTTGATCTTTTCGGGCTGCCGGGCGATGTCGAACCCCAGGACCTCGCCCTGCCCTCCGCTCGGTTCGAGCACGCCGCAGAGCATCCTGATGACCGTGCTCTTGCCCGCGCCATTGGGTCCGAGGAAGCCGAAGATCTGGCCCGCCGGCACCGAGAAGCTCACCCTGTTGACCGCGGTGAAGCTGCCGAAGCGCCTGGTGAGATCTTCCACCTCCACCGCCGGTCTGCCCGGAGCGGTTAGGCCCGCTGCCTGATCATGAAAGCCCGACCGGGACTCGGACGACCACGGCCTGACCCCTGCCTTGCCTGTTTCCTTCAGAACGCGCACGAACACGTCCTCGAGGCTGGGTTCCTGCCTGCTGATCTCATCAAAGGGAAGGCCTTCGCGTTCGAGGAGCACCTTTGCCTGCTGTCGGGCCGCCGCCTCGTCCTGCGTCACGAGGTGAACCGTGTCGCCGAACGTGTTGACATCCTCGTACAAGCCGCTTTTTTCCAAGAGGGCTTGAACCCTGCGAGCCTGGGACGAGCGGATGGAAACGATTGCGCCCTTCATGAGCCTCTTGATCTCTGCCGGGCTTCCCTGGGCGAGCAGCGAGCCATTACTGAGCAGCCCCACCCTGTTGCACCGCTCGGCCTCGTCCAGGTAGGCGGTGCTCACGAGGATGGCCACGTCCCGGCCCAGGAGCCGGTAGAGAATGCGCCAGAAGTCCCTCCTGCTCACCGGATCGACGCCGTTGGTGGGCTCGTCCAGGAGCAGGACCTTGGGGGTGTGCACGAGCGCGCACACGAGCTGGAGCTTCTGTTTCATCCCGCCGGAGAGCGCCCCTGCCCTCCTTCCCTTGAACTGCCTCATGGAGCTGAAATCCAGCAGCTCTTCGATCCGCTCCTTTCTCTCCCGGGCAGGGACGCCATAGAGGTCTGCGTAGAAGTTGACGTTTTCCCATACGGTGAGATCCTCGTACAGACCGAAGCGCTGGCTCATGTAGGCAATGTTGTCCTTGACCTGCCCGGGCTGTTTCTGCACGTCATAGCCGGCTATCTCTGCGGTGCCGGACGTAGGAATCATGATACTGCTCAGCATGCGCAGGGTCGTGGTCTTGCCCGCCCCGTCCGGGCCCACGAGGCCGTAGATCTCTGCCGGGCGCACCTCCAGGGAGACTCCGCCCACCGCGGTGAGGTCGCCGAACCGCTTGATCAGGTTCCGGGCGAGGATCGCGGGCTGCATGACACTATCCCTCATTCACTTATCCAGCCTGATGACGGCATCGGCCGGCATCCCGGGCTTGAGCTCCTGGTTGGGGTTCTGAAGGGCGATCTTGATCCGGTAGACCAGGTTGACCCGCTCCTCCTCGGTCTGGACGGATTTGGGGGTGAACTCGGCCTCGGAGGAGATGAAGCTGATGCGCCCCTGGTAGACCTTACCGGGATAGGTGTCGGTCGTGACCTCCACTACCTGGTTCAGGGATATCCTGCCCAGATCGGTCTCGGCCACATAGGCGCGGAGCCAGGGGTGCTCGAGGTCGGCAATGGTCATGACCGGCGTGCCCGGATTCAGGTACTCGCCTGCCTCTACCGCGGTGCTCAGGACCACTGCATCCATAGGGGCGCGCAGGGTGGTGTACGAAAGAGAGAGCTCGGCCTTTTTCAGGGCCTTCTCGGCGTTTTCCAGCTGCGAGGCGGCCTGCTCGATCTTCTCCTTCCGGGGGCCCTCCTCGACGAGGCTGAGCTGCTGACGCGCAGCCCTCACGCGCGCATCGGCCTCTCCATAGGCGCTTCGGGCCACGGCATATCCGGTACGGTATTCTTCGAGCTCCCTCAGGCTGATCCCTCCCTGCTCCTGGAGCTTGGAGAAGCGTTCATAGTCCGACCGGGCGAGCTCGAGCTGTGCCTGAGCCGTCTCCTGTCCGGCCCGCGCCCTCTTCAGCTCCGCCCGTGCTGCCTCGACCTCCTGGGTTCTGCTCCCTTTTTCAAGTTCCTGAAGCACCGCCCTCGCATAATTCACATTCGAGCGGGCCTGCTCGACCGAGACCTCCTCATCGCTCCTGTCGAGCTCTGCCACGATCTGTCCTTTCTGCACGCGGTCCCCCTCGCTGACCGGCCTGCTCTGGAGCCTTCCCGGGATCTTGAAGCTCAACTGCACATCGGTGGCCTCGATGTTGCCCGACACCCGGATAACGTCACGGTCGTTCCCGCCGCGGAACACCGCATACAGGATGCCCCCCGCAATCAGCACCGCAATAATCAGTACCGGGATCACCACCTGTCTTTTCATGTTCGCCCCCTTCCACTCTGTATGACATGGGAAACCACCCGATGACCCCTGGCATCACGGTCTCCGCACCTGCTCTCTTGCATATCGTTCATGGCGATCAGCTATCAGCCTTCTCGCGGGCCGGGTGCCTGAGCTCTTCCGGGATGAGCCCGTTCATGACGAGGTCGGCCACTGCCTGCTTTCTCTTTTCGATCATCTCAGGGGTGAGCGGATCGTCGCCCAGGATCAGGGTGAAGAGCGGCGAGGCAACGATATAGAAGATATTCATCCCCACCACCGAGAATATGGTGTGCTCGGGAGACACCCGGCGGATTGCCCTTTCCGAGATCGCCTGTATGATCTTTTCCCGCATGAGCCCGAAGGTGGGAATGATATGGTCGCGTGCAATGGTGTCCAGGTGCTGTCCCGAGAGCAACTCCCACGCCATGAGCCGGACAAAGGCCCGGTTGCGGGCCAGATACCCGATGTAGAAATCCAGGAAGTTCTCGATGCTCCGGGCCGTGTCGGCAGTGACAGCAAAGTGCTGCGGGATCGAGTCCCTGATCCCTTCGATGAACCGGCCGATCACGGCCATGAGCAGGTCGTCCTTGCTCTTGAAATAGTAGTAGAGCATGGCCTTGTTCACCCCTGCCGCATCCGCGATCTCCTGCACCTTGGTCCCGTCGAAGCCCTTGTCTGCGAAAAGTGTTGTCGCGGCGTCCAGGATCTTCTCCTTGGTCACTCTTTCATCTTTCATTTCTCGTCCTGTATCCCTTGTACGTCTTCTCTCATCCATCCTGCAGCATTCAACATCCATCATGATTAACCACCGGTTGGTTAGATATTAATGTTATTGTCCCAGATGTCAAGAACAATAACTTTTCAGGGATCATACAAACCGGATTATTTGACTTACCTCATGGTTATCAGGGTCAGGGCCGATACCTTTCGACCGGCGACAATGAAAGCTCCCGGAAGGAGAAAATAGTTTGTATTGGGCAACCCTTCCTTGCCAAGCGTTTTATTCATTACATCAGGCGGGAGATTATTCCTGCAGTTACGTTCAAGAAACCTGCAAGCACAGGCACTCCCATAGGCTATGAGAGTAATGAGTTCAGCCTTCACCTGGCTGTAAACTATGCAGGAATAAAGAAGCGGGCTGGCCAGGAGGCAGCATGCTGCCTCCTGGCCAGCCCGCTCTGTTTATGGTCGTATGATCAGGAGATCGCCGTAGATGTCGCCCTCGACTCCTGCCGTCAGTCGGTTAACGATGGTATTGCTCGTCGTGTCGATCACATAGAAATCGTGCAGGCCCGTGTTGCCCGCCCTGTAGATCATGTACAGCTCGGAAGCCGTCGGATGGACATCCATGCCCTTGAACTCCAGATACTGATCAGGCTGTGTGATTGGTATGATGGCTGCCAGACTCCCGGTCCCCGCATCGATCACCGAGACCTCTGCCTGGAAATTACTATCATTGAGCGTCGACACATAGACATATTCTCCGCCGGGGCTCACCGCCAGACGCGCATATATCTTATGAGCCTCCTCGATAACCCCCACCAGGGAATTGTCCGCGGTGTCCAGATAACTGAGCCCGTATCCCTCGTTGGCTATGTAGACCCGCGATCCATCCGGGCTGACCGCCAGGTCGAAGGGTTTGTACGGGCTGGTAACAACGGTGTCAACGATAGTGTTGGTCACAGTGTCCATCACGGAAATATAGTAATTTTTATCTGCCGCGCCGGAGAGGTAAGTGCTGGACACATAGAGTATTGAGCCATCTGGACTCATGGCGATCGCCTTGGCATTGTTGGGCACATTAATGGTGGTGATGAGGGTGTCACTTGCCGTATTGATGACCGCCACATCTCCTGTGTTATCATAGTCAAGCAGGGATACGTAGACCGTGGAACCGTCAGGAGTGATTGTAATGTCTCTGGGCAAGTCCGCCACATTTATGACTGCGAGTCTCTCGCCCGTGAACACGTCGATCTTTTCGATTGTAGTGTCTTCAAGACAGGCCACATAGAGGTAGTCGAGCGAGGGATGCGGGACCACGCCGAAGGGTTTCCTGCCTACCGAGTCGATGGTGTAGGTGACGGCCGGGATCTCCAGGTCCATGACAGCCAGGCTGTAATCAAGACCTGGATTGACCGCTATGGGGATATACGCGGCCTCACGGGGTACCACCCCCACGAAGACTGTAGCCGTGGTGGGCAGGATATCCCATGCTGCCGTGGCAGTGATGGTGTAGAGCGTGGGTATTTGGGGATATACTTCATGAGAACCGTTCAGGGCGACAACGCCTGGTTCAGGGTCGATGCTCATGGAGTCTGCATTGAGCGAGGTCCATGTGAGCGTAACCTTTTCGCCCTTGATGACCCGGTCGGGAACTGCTGTCAGGGTCACTTCCGGGGGCTGGTTCACTGTTACGACCACGCTCGAGCTCACCGTTCCTCCGGGGCCTTCGGCGGTAATGGTGTAGGTCCGGGTTGATGTTGGATATACGGTCAGGAACCCGCTCGTCGCCACCGGCCCGATGCCCTGGTCGATCCGCACGGATGTGGCGTTGGACGAGGACCAGGTCAGGACGGTCGATTCGCTCAAGTCGATGGGATTCGGCGTTACGCTGATGCTCACACTGGGCAGATCACTCACGCTTATGGTGACACTGCCGGTCGCCGTACCTCCGGGACCGCTGACCGTGATGGTGTAGGTGGTGGTCACCGTGGGCGTGACCGTGCTTGAGCCGTTGACCGACACCGTGCCGATGGTCTGGTCGATGCTTGCCGAGGTGGCGTTGGTCGAGGTCCAGGACAGCGTCGCTGATCCGCCGGGGTTGATCGCGGTGGGAGCTGCGCTCAGGTTCACGGCCGGGGCCTGGTTCACCGCGACCGTGACATTATCCTGGGCCGTGCCGCCCGAACCGGTCGCTGTGATCGTGTAGGTGGTGGTCACCAGCGGGGCCACGGACATGGAGCCGTTTATCGCCACCGGTCCGATGCCCTGGTCGACGGCCGCCGATGCAGCGTTCGTCGAGGTCCAGGAGAGCGTGGAGGCCTGGCCCACATCGAGCAAGGTGGGAGAGGCTGAGATGTTCACCGTGGGCAGCGGACTGACCGTGATGGTCACCGAGTCGGTGGCCGTGCCATAGGCGTTCACGGCCGTGACGATATAGGTGGTGGTGATGCCGGGGGTAACGTCCATGGAGCCGTCGAGGGCCACGGACCCAATGCCCTGGTTGATGCTCACAGTATCTGCGCCGGAAGACGACCACGAGAGTGTTGTGCCGCCGCCCACCGGGATTGAGGTGCTGAGTGCGGAGAGATCGACCGTGGGGGCCTCCTCCACCATGACTGTCACCGTGTCGGTCGTGTAGCCGTGGGCATTGGCGGCGGTGATGGTGTAGGTGGTGGTTATTTCCGGGGTAATGCTGCGCGATCCGCTGAGAGAGACTGCGCCGATGCCCTGGTCTATCTCCACGGAAAGGGTGTTCGCCGTGCTCCAGGTCAGGGTCGTGCCGCCGCCGGACGCCACATTTGTCGGGCTTGCGGACAGGTTCACGCTCGGAAGCTGGTTGACCGCGACCGTGACCGAACTCGTGGCAGTGCCGCCCGGGCCGGTCACCGTAAGGGTGTAGGTGGTGGTTGCAGCCGGTGATATGCTCATAGATCCGTTCACATCCACGGATCCAATTCCGCAGTTTATCGATGCGCTCGCGGCATTGGCGGATGTCCAGGTGAGCGTGGTGCTCTCACCCTGGATGACGGCTGTCGGAGATGCGGAAATGCTCACGGTGGGCTGGGGGTGCACAATGACTGTTACGCTGTCGGTGGTGTCGCCGAACTCGTTGGTTGCCGTGATGGTGTAGGTCGTTGTCACCGTGGGGCTGACAGCCCGGTTACCTGAGGCGCTCACTGCGCCGATGTTCTGGTCGATGCTCACGGATGTCGCGCCCTGCGATGTCCAGGCAAGGTTTGCCGTACCGCCCTGGGCAATGGAGCCAGGTGTTGCGGTAATACTCACCACAGGCGGGGTGCTGACCGTTACCGTGGTGCCGGCCGTGGCGGTGCCGCCGGGGCCGTCGACCGTGATGGTGTAGGTGGTGGTCACAAAAGGTGATACCGTGGTGGAGCCGTTTACGGGCACCTCGCCCACACCCTGGCCGATCACGGCCGTTGCGGCGTGCGCGGACGACCAGGTCGGGGTCGCGGTCTGGCCCTGGTCTATCTGGGCCGGAGAAGTGGCGATACTCACGACCGGTGCCTGGGCCACGGTTACCGTGGCGGTCTCTTTGATGGTGGTTGAGCCTTTGAAGGCCGTGATGGTGTAGGTGGTCGTGGCGGACGGAGACACGGTCACGTATCCCTCGTTCACCGGATAGACATTGCCGATGGTGTTGTCGATGCTCACACTGTCGGCGCCCGAGGACCGCCAGAACAGCACGGTCTTTTCGCCTGCGATGATCTGCTCGGGCGATGCGGTGAGGTTTACGGCGATGGAGTCGTTGGTGCGGATGGTCACGCTGTCCGTGGCAGTTCCGCCGGGGCCCGATACCGTGATGGTGTAGATGGTGTCGGTGCCGATGGATCCTATGTAAAAGGAACCGTTTGTATCAACCGCTCCTATGCCCTGGTCGATGCTCGCACTCTCGGAGTGAGTGGATGTCCAACTCAGGGTCACGGGTTCGCCGGTGAGGATATTCTCGCAGTCCGCCTTGAGAACCACGGTGGGGACCCTGGTCACGGTGACGGTCAGCTCCTCGCTGACCGAGCCGTAGGCATTGCTTGCCGTGATGGCATAAGTGGTGGTGGCTGAAGGCGAAACATCCCTTGTTCCGCTCAAGGCAACCGGGCCGATGCCCTGATTGATGCTCACACTCTCGGCATTGGTCGCGGTCCAGCTCAGGGTGCTCGTTGCCCCCTCGATGATCGAGCTCGCCGATGCGCTGAAGGTTACGGCCGGAAGCGGATTCACATTGATGGTAACGCTGTCGGTGTCAGAGCCGCTGGCATTGGTGGCTGTGATCGTATAGGTGGTGGTCACTGAAGGTGATACGGGCTGATATCCGCTCACCCCCACTTCCCCGATGCCCTGATTTATGCTCACGGTATCCGTATCCGTGGTTGTCCAGCTCAGGGTCGTGGTCTGGCCCTGGGTAATGGTGTCGGACGAGGCGGACATGCTTACCGTGGGCACCCGGCTGACCGAGACGGTTGCGCTTGCGTGCACCGTACCGTAGGCGTTGCCCGCTGTGACGGTATAGGTGGTGGTGGCTGCCGGGGCAACAGTCTGAGTGCCGGTGGCCGCAACCGTGCCGATGCCTTGGTCAATACTCACGGTGTCCGCTCCGGTAGCGGTCCAGCTCAGCGTGGAAGAGCTGCCCTGGCTGATGAATTCCGGTGTGGCCGTGATATCGACCATAGGAACATCGCCCGTGATAACCGTGACCGAGTCGGTGACCGATCCGTTGGCATTCATTGCCGTGATCGTATAGTTCGTGGTTCCCTCGGGCCAGACAGTCACGGACCCGCTCAAGGGGACAGGATCCATGCCGATGGCGGGTTCGATGGTCACACTCGTGGCATTGGAAGAGGTCCATGAAAGCACGGTGGAGCCCCCGGTTTCTATCTGAGCGGGATTGGCGGTGATGCTCGCGGCGGGAAGCTGGGTCACGGTGATCGTGAGCAATGCCGTGTCCGACCCATAGGCGTTCGTGGCGGTCAGGGTGTAGGTGGTGGTCACTGTGGGAGAGACCATGACAGACCCATTTGGCGATACGGTCCCCACTCCGCGGTCGATGCTCGCGGAGTCTGCGTTGGCAGTCATCCACGAAAGGGTTGCCGACTGCCCCTCGTTGATCGACGGCGTATCGGCGGTGAAGGTGTCGATGACCGGAAGCTCGTTCACCTCGACTGTGACGCTCGCTGTAACAGGCCCGCTGTCATTGGTCGCCTCGATCGTGTAGGTGGTCGTCACCAAAGGAGATACTTCCCTGTTTCCGCTCAAGTCCACGTCCCCGATTCCTTGGTCGATGCTGCACGAATCGGCGTTCACGGATTCCCAGACGAGCGTGGTGGATTCGCCCTGGGTGATGGGTGACCTGGTGGCCGATATGCTCACGCCCGGCAGCTGACCGACGGCAACAGTGACAAAGTCAGTTGCCGAACCGTAGGCGTTGGTCGCAGTGATGGTATAGGTGGTGGTTTCATTTACCGGGATTTCCAGCGAGCCTCCTTCCACAGGCGTCACCTGGCCGATGCCCTGATCGATCTCCACGCTATCTGCGTTGGTGGAATTCCAGCTCAGTAAAACATTGTCCGGATTGAAGATTGTGTTCGGTTCTGCAGAGATACTCACCGTCGGCATGGGCTGCTCGCTCACGGTGATGGTGACGGTATCACTGGCAGAGCCGTATGCATTCGTGGCAAGGATGGTGTAGGTGGTGGTCACGGTGGGAGACTCGACCCGAGACCCGGCAATGTTGGGTGTTACTATGCCGATCCCCTGATCAATGCTCGCCATGTCTGCGTTCGTGGTTGACCAGGACAGGGTTGTGGACCCTCCCTGGATAATGCTCGTATCATCCGCAGATATGTTCGCGGTGGGCACATTGTCCACCATGAGCGTGGCGGTGGCCGTGCTGGTGCCCACATCGTTCGTTGCCGAGATGGTGTACGTGGTGGTCTCGGCCGGGGATACCGGATAGGTGCCGCCGGCGGCCTGAACCCCGATGCCTGGTTCGATGGTCACTTCGTCCGCGCCCGTGCAGGACCATGCCAGTTCTGCGGACTCGCCTTCTTTGACCTTTGTCGGAGAGACCGAGAACGTCAGGACCGGGTAGTTGCCCACAAATACGATGGCCTCGGCTTCCTGAGAGCCAAAGGCATTGGTGGCGATAACCTTGTAGGTCGTGGTCACGACCGGGGCAACGGTCATGGACCCTTCCGTTGCGACCAGGCCGATTCCCTGGTCGATGCTTACGGTGTCGGCATTGGTGGAAGACCAGGAAAGCGTGGTAGATGTTCCTTCGTCGATCGTGGACGGAGATGCGGATATGTTCACGGTGGGGAGCACGTTGACGACCACAGTAACTTCCTGGAATTGCGATCCAAACACGTTGCTTGCAGTGATGGTATACTTGGTGGTCACGCTCGGCGACACGCTCTGCGAGCCCTGTGAATTGGGCGCAACCGGCCCGATTCCCGGATCGATACTCACCATGTCTGCATTGATGGATGTCCATGTAAGCTGGCATGGATCTCCTGAGTTGATGGCTTCGGGCATTGCCGCGATGCTCACCATGGGCAGATTGTTCACAGTGACTATCAGGCTTTGCTGCGCCATGCCGAAGGCGCTTGCAGCAAGAATTGTGTATTCGGTGGTGACCAACGGGGAGACATCGAGACTGCCTGACGCAGTGACATTCCCGATACCCTGGTCGATGCTCACGTTGGCGCTGCCGGTGGAGCTCCAGAAGAGCGTAGTGCTCTGTCCTTGGTTTATTGTGGGCAGGGATGCAGACAGACTCACGGTGGGAGGTGTGCCCACGGTCACGGTCACTCCCGCTGTCCGGGTCCCGAAGTCGTTGGTTGCCGTGATCGTATAGGTGGTGGTTGTCGTGGGTTCCACTATCTGGGAACCGGATGAATTGGGAGTCTGTATGCCCACGCCGTTATCTATCTCAACGATATCGGCGTCTGAAGAACTCCAGCTCAAGGTGGCCGACTGACCGCCGGTGATCATATCGGGAAGTGCCCATATGCTCACCTGGGGAAGGGTGTTCACAGATACGGTGACGGAATCTGTGAGGGAACCGTAGGCATTGGTCGCGGTAATGGTGTAAGTCGTAGTGACACTTGGAGTCACCGCCTGTGAGCCGGACGACGCCACTATGCCTATCCCGCGGTCGATCGTGACGATATCGGCATTGGAGCAATTCCAGCTCAGTATGCTGGTTTCTCCTTCGGTTAGTGTGGTGAGATCTGCGGTTATGGATACCGTGGGCAGGTCGTTCACAACCACGGTGATTTCCCTTGTCACCGAACCGGATGAATTCGTTGCAGTAAGAATGTAGGTGGTGGTTACACCAGGAGTGACCGATTGGGTACCTGTCAAGGCAACTGCACCTACTTGATCGATGTTTACGGAATCCGCTCCAGTAGTTGCCCAGCTCAGTTCCGTAGATCCGCCTGACGGGACGGAATCCGGAGAGGCGGTGAATGAGTCGATGACCGGAAGAGGAATCACATCGATCGTGACGTTTGCAGTGCCTGTTCCATAGGGGTTTGTTCCTGTAATGGTATAGGTGATTTCTGACTCGGGTGAGACAACCATGGAACCCTCGGCATCGACCGGGCCGATGTCCGGTGTAATGGTCAAGGTGCTCGCACCCTCAGACTCCCATGACAAGGTTGTATCGCCCCCCTGGCCCACCGGGTTGGGGGAAGCAGAAATGCTCACCTCCGGCGGGATGCCCGCATGGATCGTTACCGTAGCCTCGGTTATGCTGGCCCCATTGGTGGCGCTCAGTGTATAGACATTGATGCCCGCGGACGGAGAAACCTCCATTGAGCCAATCTCGCTGACAACTCCAATGCCTGAATCGATGCTCACCCCACCGGTCTCGGCACCTGATACGGACCAGGACAGTGTGCAGGTTTTTCCGGACACTACATACTCGGTGTCAGTCGTGAACGCATTGATGACAGGGGCATCATCACCCACGACCACGGTAAAGACCGCGGTCGTCAAGCCGTAACTGTTGAGGGCATTGAGGGTATAGGCGGTTGTCACGGAAGGACTCACATCGATGGAGCCGCTCACCCCGATCTCCTCGGTGATCGGATCGATGCTCGCGCTCGTTGCATTCGTTGTCGTCCAGGTGAGGGTCGAGATTCCTCCTTGAGCTATTCTCGTGGGGCTCGCTGTGAATGTATCGATAACGGGCAGTCTGTTTACATTGAGGGTGACACTGTCGCTTCCTTGGCCTGCGGGGCCTTCCACGGTTATGGTATAGGTCGTGGTTCCCTGAGGTGACACCGAGATATCCCCATTCTCTTCGACTTCCCCGATGCCCTGATCGATGCTCACACTCGTCGCATCTTTGGTCGTCCAGCTCAACGTGCTGGACTGGCCTTGGGTAATGGTGTCAGGGCTTGCGGAAATCGCCACTGTCGGCTGGTTATATACTCTGATGAATATACTGTCGCTCGATTCACCGCACCCGTACGCAGAAATGGTAAAGGTGGTGTCTTCTGTAAGGCTGACCTCCCGCGAGCCGTTCAGGTCCACCTCGCCGATATCAGGGCTGATGATCGCGTTTGTAGCACCGTTGGTGGACCAGGTCAGGGTTACGCTTTCCCCTGAGTTGATGGAAACTGCATCCGCAGTGATCTGTGCTGCCGGAGCGGAATTGACTGTGATGGATACACCAGCGGTGGAAGTCCCGGATTCATTCGTTGCGGTAATGGTGTAAGAGGTGTCAGTTGTGGGGGAGACCGGCATGGAGCCGCTTTGGTCCACTGTACCGATACCCCGGTCGATGCTCACGGTGTCGGCATCGGTGGAATTCCATGTAAGGATTGCGCTATCTCCTTGGCAGATAACAGAAGAATCCGCTGAAATGCTCAATGTTGGCGGCGTATTCACGTTTACGGTCACGTTTGCTGTTCTCTCACCGAAATCGTTTCCGGCCGTGATGGTATAGGTGGTGGTCAGCTCCGGGGACACGGTATAAGTGCCTGCGGTATTGGGTGTCTGTGCGCCCACGCCGTTGTCGATGCTTACGGTCTCCGCATTAGACGTTGTCCATGAGAGTGTTGCGCTTTCCCCGCGGGCTATGGTGCCGGGCTGCACCGACAAACTCACCAGGGGCAGGTGATTGACTGTGATGGTCTGACTCTCGCTTGCCGAGCCGTAACGGTTGCTTATGGTGAGCGTATAGGTGGTGGTCACGGCAGGGGTGACCGTGACGGAGCCGTTTACAGCTACGGCGCCCACGCCGTTGTCGATACTCGCGGAATCCGCGTGCGTGGTGGACCAGGTCAGCATCGCCGGGCTTCCTTCCACAATGGCATTTGAATCCGCGGTAAAAGAACCAATGACCGGATCACTGTACACCGTTACGGTTGTACTGGCTGTCCTAGTGCCGCTGGCATTGCCTGCGGTGAGGGTATAGGTGGTTGTGACAACCGGACTGACATTGTCCCTGTTCCCCATGACGTTCGGGGTAACGACGCCGATACCCTCGTCAATTTCAGCAGTTGTTGCATTGAACGTGCTCCAGTAGAGCGTGCAGTACTCCCCTTCGGAGATGGCATTGGGTACGGCCGAGATGCTGACAGTGGGGAGCTGGTCCACAACAATGCTGACGTTTGCCGTACGGGTGCCGTGGATGTTGACAGCAGTCAGTGTGTAAGTGGTTGTGATAACGGGAAACACCTCCCTGGTGCCGGTTAAGTCCACGAGTCCGACCCCTTGGTTGATGCTCACGGAATCCGCTCCTGCGACCGACCAGCTCAGGTTTGCGGACTGTCCCTCGATGATCGCTGAGGATGAGGCAATGAACGAACTTATGGCCGGCAGGTTGTTCACGGTCACGATCACGCTGTCTGAGCGCAATCCATATTCGTTTTCAGCAGTAATCCGATATTCGGTCGTCCGGGTAGGCGAAATGCTCACTGATTCGCTGGTGTTCGGGGTCAAAAACACCCCGATATCGGGTTCGATAGTCAGGGTATCCGTATCGAACGAGGTCCATGAAAGGGTGGTCGCCGCCCCTTCAAGAATCGTTGACGGCGATGCGGATATGTCTACGGACGGCAACCTATCCACGCTCACGGTGACGCTTTCGGAACGTGCACCATAGTCGTTGGTGGCCGTTAAGATATAGGTGGTTTCCTCTTCCGGACTGACATCGACCGAACCTGAAGTGTTCAGGCTTCCAACACCGTTATCAATAATTACGCCTGTGGCATTGGTTGTCGTCCAGGAAAGCGTGGTAGGAAAACCCTCGGTAATCGGGTTCGGGCTTGCCGTAAACGTGTTGATCACGGGCAGGTTGTTCACGATCACGGTCACGGTATCCGAACGTGAACCATACGGATTGGTAGCCGTGAGCATGTATGTGGTGGTCACAACCGGGGAGACCGAGACAGAGCCGATCACCCCGATGATCTCCTCGATCAGGTCGATGCTCGCTGAGACTGTGTTGGCTGTCGTCCAGGAAAGATTGGTGGAATCACCTTCGGTGATCGTGACAGGGCTTGCCGCAAACGAGCTGATCACGGGCAGATTATTCACGGTAACGGTCGTACTGACGGTAGAAAAGCCTCCCGGGCCGTCCACGGTCAGGGTGTAGGTGGTGGTAACCACTGGAGACACATTTATTGTCCCGCTTAAGGGAACCGTGCCGATACCCTGGTCGAGGCTGGCGACCGTAGCATCCATGGATGTCCAGTTCAGGACCGTAGATGTCCCCTCAATAATGGGGTTGATCGATGCGGTCAGGGTTGCCGCAGGCGGGGTGGGAGTGACCTCGATCGCGCAGACCGCGGCGTCGTTCAGGCCGCTGAAGGTGAGATTGAGCACGCCGTCGGACACTGCCACGGAAGAGACCGTGACGTCATAGGCAGTGTACTTGGCGGCCTGAGAGAGGATGTCCAGATCAGCAACGATCTGCTCGTCTTCGGCGATGATGCTGAATACCTGGTCGCCCGCATAATCATAGTACATCTCCGAGAACCGGAAGGTGATGTCGTAGTTCCAGTTCGCGAGGGGAACGGCATAGGAGAAGTCACTGCCGTATCCGTAGCGCTGGCTCTGGTAGATCATATCATCCGAGGTGCCTGCAATCGCGTGACTTGTGGAATAGACGTTGCCTCCGGTATAGTAGGTGTCGGCCGCGTGTCGCTTGCCGTCCATTGCGGTGTATGCACCACCTCCGCAGTTGATGGCAACGGCCATCTGCGAGCTCAGGCTCACGGTCACGCTGTCCGATGCCGTCCCTCCCAGGCCTTCGACCCTGATGGTGTAGGTGGTGGTGACCAGGGGTGAAACAGCGAGCGTACCCACAGGGTTGACATGTCCGATCCCGGAGTTGATGGTGGCCGTGGCGGCGTTGCTCGAGGTCCAGCTCAGCACGGCCGACCCGCCCGGATCGATGGTGGTGAGGTCGGAGGTGATACTCACGGTGGGCACGGGGTGCGTATTGACCGTTATATTATCACTTGCCTGACCCCCGGGTCCGGTCACGTTTATGACATAGTTGGTCGTCACCAATGGAGTCACTACCAGCGATCCGTTCACACTTACCGGGCCGATGCCCTCGATGGACGCACTGGTGGCATCGGTTGATGTCCATTGCAGAGTTGTTGAAGCGCCGGCAGCGATATCCTCGTCGTCAGCGTCTATGGAAACCGTGGGCAGATAGTAGACCGTGACCGTGGTGCTGTGCGTGGCTTCACCGCCCGGGCCGTCCACGGTCAGGGTGTAGGTGGTTGTCTGAGCAGGAGAGACAGTCATGGACCCGCTCAGAGCTACACTCTGGCTGCTGCCGCTTGCCGAATTATGGATGAATGCACTTTCAGCATTGGTGGAGCTCCAGGACAAGGTGACCGTCTGATTCTGTCCTGCAATGATGGTGGTGGGGCTTGCCGTGATTCCCGCTGTCGAGGGCTCATTCACTTCCACGGTGACACTGGACGTGACCGGCAATCCATCCGAGGACTGGTTGCTTGCAGAGAGGGTGTATGTAGTATCGACAAGCGGTGTCACGGTCATTGTGCCGTCGGGAGTAACCGTGCCGATGTCACCGATGCTGACCGAGTCCGCACCCTCGGTGTCCCAAGCCAGGGTAGCGGACGAGCCCCTGACGATGGACACATGATCGGCGGTAAAGCTCTTGATGATGGGCGGTTCCTCCACCATGACCATGACCGATTCCTCACGCGATCCATGGGCATTGGTGGCTGTTATGGTATACGTGGTCGTTTCGGTTGGAGTGACTGTAAGCGTTCCGCTCAGTGCATCTGATAGATTCCCCGGGCTGATGGTCACCGAGGTGGCGTTGGAGGAGGTCCAAGAAAGAGTCGATGAGCTCCCGATGTTCACATTGGTGGGATCCGCCGTGATATCCACCGTGGGAAGGGGAAGCACATTCACGGTTACGCTGTCGGCAGCCGTGCCTCCGGGGCCGCTGACCGTAATGGTATAAGTAGTGGTAAGAACAGGGTAAACACCCTTATCGCCGGTCGGGTCAACGGGCCCCACGCCGTTGTCGATGCTCGCGCTCGTGGCGTTCTCCGAGGCCCACGACAAGATGTACTGATTCCCCTCCACTATGGAAGCAGACGAGTCCGTGAACATCACCGTGGGCGCCGGCGTGTTCACAGTCACGGTCACGCTGTCGGTGATCGTGCCGCCTGGTCCGTTCGCCGTGATCCGATAGGTGGTGGTGACTGCAGGGCTTTCCGTTCTCGATCCGGAATCGTCTACGATCCCGATGCCCTGGTCGATGCTCACGCCCGTCGCATTGGTGGTTTCCCATGAAAGGGTCACGTCCTGGCCTGCATCGATGGTGCCGGGATTGGCGGAGATCTCTGCCGTGGGCGCAGCCAGGTTGACCTCTATGGCGCAGACGGATGCGTCGTGCGCACCATAGAAAGTGATGTTCAGCTCTCCGTCCGACACATTCACCGAAGAAACGGTTCTGGTATAGGACATGAATTTGCCATCAGCCTCGTTCAGGATATCGATATCCTGGAGACTGTACTCTCCGTGCTCGATGTCTACGTCGAATATCTGGTCCCCCGCGTTGTCGTAGTAGAGCTCGGCAAAGTGGAGGGTGATATCGTAGATCCCGGCGTCTATGGGGATGCTGTAGGAAAACTCGCTCCCGAAGCCGTAACGCTGGCTCTGGTAAAGGGGGTCGTCGCCCGTGTTCACGATATCCTGAGTTGCGGTATAGGTGCTGCCTCCGGTGAAATGGACATCGGCCAGGTACGAGGTGCCGTCGGATGCTGTGTATGCGGCACCGCCTGCATTGACGGCTACTACCGCGGCATGGGCGCTGGTCATCAGAAAAGCGATGAAAAGTACAAATGCAACAGTGGTCAAAAAGAATCTTTTCCAGGTTACGTCCATGGAAGACCCCCCTAAGCCTTTGTGTCTGAAATCACTGACGGAAAACCGGGAAGAGAAATATGGAGAAAATATGGTGAGAAATGCGTATTCGTACTCCTCCAACTCATGACTGAAACTATCCCCCCACAGCCTGATCAGATATCACAGCCTCACTGAAGATCATGATTGATCCTACAAAACTCTGCATGATTTGTACCACGCAGGATATGCCGTATTTTACAAGGCATATTCACACCTTATAAAATATACCCTTATCACTTCGCGTTATCCCGGGAGTGTGTGAGAAAATTATTTCATTAAAAAATGAAAAAAAGGTTATACAGCATCATCACAGACCCATTGGCCGGACTCTCATCAGGAAATTCCAAAAAAATATGAACCGAGAATCATCATGCAGGGCGGTGCTTTCCTCCGGGGTCTTTGACAAGGCGGGATAATGGCCGTATACTTATACTGTGCCGCCATCGGTATCATTGAAATGGCGAGAAAAAGGGGGTAAAGGGTCTGCATGGCGAGACGAGTCTCGCATCACACGCCAGGAGGATACAAGGAGATGAAACACGTATCGAGCATGGTCCGATATCTCGTGATATCCCTGACCGTTATGCTTCTTGCAGCCGGATGCGCCACTGCACCGGTGACCGGCAGATCTCAGCTGCTGCTTGTGCCCGAGCAGCAGGAAATGGCCCTGGGGCTCGAGGCCTACCAACAGATCCTGGCAGAAGAACAGGTATCGCAAGACCCCCAGATAAACGCCCTGGTGAAGCGGGTAGGCTCCCGGATAGCCGTGGTCTCCAACCAGCCGGATTACAACTGGGAGTTCACGGCGATACAAGACGACGAAACAGCCAACGCCTTTGCCCTTCCCGGCGGAAAGGTGGCAGTGTATACCGGTCTCCTTCCCTATACGAAAACCGAAGCAGGTCTCGCGTTCGTCATGGCCCATGAGGTCGGCCACGCCATCGCCCGCCACGGCGGTGAGCGGATGAGCCAGCAGCTGCTCCTGCAGCTCGGCCAGCAGGGCCTCAATGCGGCAATTGCCAACAGAAGCCCGACAGCGATCCAGGCGTTGAACCTGGGCTATGGGATCGCCGGCACGGTGGGGGTCGTGCTGCCCTTCAGCCGGAGGCAGGAGTACGAGGCCGACCAGATCGGGCTGGTCCTCATGGCCAAGGCAGGGTACGATCCGAGAGAGGCTGCGGGTTTTTTCCAGCGGATGATGAGCGCATCCGACAAGCCGTCGCCGCCGGAGTTCCTCTCAACCCACCCTGCAGATCAGGCCCGGATCGAGGCCATCAAAAAGATGATTCCCGAGGCCATGAAGTATTACCGGAAATAGCACCTCTCCCGGCGGGAATAGATGCCCGCCGGATGGAAAGCAGATGCCCGGCCTCCCGCAGCGGCACCAGAGGCGCGGTTCTGTCCCCGGCATCCGGGCCATCCGCTTCAATCCTCCCTCTTGGTCCGCTTGTTTTCAGGGATTGAAAAGGTGGGGCCTGATCCCTGTTTAAACTTGCTGCGGGAAAGTATCGAAGGGTTTTTAAGGGTTCATGCCATCGATCGAAAAACGCCTGCCCGCAGAATCCGTCCCCCGGACGGCATGGCTGATTTCCGGCGCAAAACCGTTTTATCTCTCCTTTGACAAAAAGCAGTGCGATGAGTTATAGGGAGAGCTTATAGTTTCACTTTACGCTTAAAAGGAGCTCCAGATGGAAATAAAAATCGGTGAGATCGCAAAGAGAAGCGGTGTCCCGCCGTCCACCATCCGCTACTATGTAAGGCAGGGTCTTCTGCCCGAGCCCACCAAGGTCAACAAGAGCATGGCGTATTACGACGAAAGGTGTGTGGAGAGGATTCAGGCCATCCGCCATCTGCAGGAGACAAAATATTTTCCCCTCTCGGTCATCCGGAACATCTTGAGGAGGATGGATGAGGGCTTGAGCCTCGAAGAAGCCGAAGCCATCGAAGATGCCGTGTTCGGCGCGTCGTCGTCAGAGACCGGCAATGTCATGGTCGAAAAGAGCGGGTTCCTCGAGCAGACCGGGCTTACCGATGAGCAGCTCCAGCTGGCGCAGAAAACCGGCTTGCTGATGCCTTATATGCAGGAAAAGGGCAAGGTGCTCTATGACCAGGAGGATATCCGCTTTGCGCGAGATATCCTCAAAAGGATCATGGACTTCGGGCTGGATATCAGGAAGCTGGATTTCTATGTCCGGCTCGGCAATGAGATCATCGACCATGAGATCAGGCTGCGGCGGGATGCCGTGCACGGCACGTCCGCCAAGGAGAACATCCGCATCACCACCGAGATTGCGCGGGTTGCGGAGTTCCTGAGAGGCTATATTCTCAAGCGCCTCTTCCAGAGGAGGATTCAGAGCGCCATTCAGAAAAGCCTGCAGAAGTGACACGCCCTTCTCCGGGCAGGCCGGATACGCAGGGAAAGCAGGTTATCCCGGAATGATATTCCATTCTCCATCATGATTGTGGAAATGTTTTTCCGTCCGTCTCGGTCCTGCCTGCGGGTTGCCGAGGTAACATCCCGAATTTATGGTCGTTCACTTCCAGCACGATTTTTGCTATGCTGTAACAGCGGGAATGCGGCCTGTTGGTCCGGCGGTCCTTTCTGAACCGGAGCGAGCGACGCAACCGGGCAGATGCCTCCGTATCTTACGTGAGCCGCGCACAGGTAGCGGCCCGGGAGGAATCCGGTGCTCCACGGCCGGCGGCCGCCATGGGCGAATTCTTGTTCTGAAGCGTGAGGAGGATACAGTGAAGAGGAACAGATCATTCCGGTCATACCTGGAAATGTTTTTTATCGCGGGCGTTGCCGGCCTTGTCTTCAGCTGCTCCAGCGGCGGAGGGTCGGGGGGATCCGAAGGGGAGCCGGAAGAGACCGTTTCCGCCCTCACGGCCTCGATAACCTCGCCTGCATACAAAACCGTTCAGACAGGGGCTGCCGTCACATTCATGGGCTCCGTGTCCGGGGGCGTTAAGCCCTACTCCTATTACTGGGACTTCGACGGCGCTGCCGAACCGTCCACCCTCCAGAATCCCGGAGAGGTGATCTTCTCCGAGAACCGCATCCATACCGTGACCTTCACGGTGCACGACAGTGCAAAACATATGGCCCGGGATTCCATGAGCATTACCGTCACCGCCGGGCAGCAAGACGATCAGAATATCACCGCGAGCATCCTGTCCCCCTCTGACGACATCTCCGTGGAAATCGGGAAAAGCTGCGACTTCAAGGCAGCCGTGGCGGGCGGCACCGGGCCCTTCACCTTCAACTGGAACTTTGCGGGTGCAGCCCGTCCCGTCACCGCAGAGGGTGACACCCCTCCCGAACAGACCATCACCTTCAACAAACTGGGGAGCTATCAGGTCACCTTCAGCGCATTAGATTCCCGGGACAACGCTGCGGACGCCGCGATCAACGTCACGGTGGCGGATTATGTCGACACGCCGCCTGTGGCTCAATTCATTTCTCCCGAGAACGACACGGTAATCAGTTCCGGAGATTCCCTGGAATTCCAAATCAAGATGCTGGGCGGGAACGCACCGTTCACCTTCGACCTCAGTTTTCCCGACGGGGTGGCCAGAAGCTACCATCTGGAAAACGCCGCCGAGCCACCCTGCCCTTCGGTCACCTTCAATAGAACGGGGACGCACGAGGTGATCCTCACGGCCACGGACAGCGATGGTGAAACAGGCTCGGCATCAGTGATCGTGCGGGTGCAGTGAGCTGTTGCGGCCGGAGGCGGGTTTTCACCCCCCGATCAGGCACAAAAGCCCATAGACGACCCTCTCTGAAGGACTGCCGGCGGGGCCCCTCCCCGGAACCTCGCCTCGTCAGACCGCGCAGGGCCAGCCTCGGCCAGGGGTTTCGGGTGGGCACTTCCCTTCCCTGGAGTTGGAAAGGATTTTCCATTTTTTTCAGCCCATGACCGGCAGGATGCCGATAAGTGATTGATATATCGACGGTTGGCTCGTTGCATGATTTTTGCTAATCATCATGAAATGATTATTTATTTTCTTATCCTGCCACGGATGGTGCAGGATGTTTTCCGGTAGGCGGGGGGTTGGTAATAAGTTGTACTGCATTTCATTGTATTTGTTGCAGATATTTTATCCGTCCTTCTCCAGATAGGGCATATGGAGAAGGATTTTTTCCTTTTGTATCATGGCGGTCATGCGACAGGAGGGGGAATGAGATCGATCAGGGTTTTCAAGATCTTGGCAGCGTGCGGTGTCCTGGTTCTCTCTCTGGCCGGATGCGGCGGCGGCGGCGGAACGGTTTCAACACCTGCCGACGTCCAGACCGGGAGTTTTATCGACAGCCCCGTCTGCGGGCTCCAATACGACACAACCCGATGGAACGGGCTGACGGCACAAGACGGCACATTCAATTACCAGCCGGGAGAAACCGTGACCTTCTCCATCGGCAATGTCATTCTCGGCTCCACCCAGGCAAAGAGATTCGTCACCCCCATCCACCTGGCTCCCGGGGCAACAGATCTCAGGGATCCATGCGTGGTGAACCTCTGCCGCTTTCTCCAGTCGCTGGACCAGGACAACAACCCGGGCAACGGCATCACCATCTCTTCAGAGACCCGTGATTTCCTGCAGGGTTTTTCCGTGAATTTCACCGATCCCGAGTTTGAGCAGAACCCGGATGTACAGAGGCTGTTCGAAGAGCTCAATATGCAGTGCATCTTCGAGGAAGAGCGATCTCTGGTCCCTGTCGCGCCTGCTATGATCCACTTCGAAGAGACTCTCATAGAGATCGAAGGCATCCTGGCTGAAGAAGCGAACCAGCCGCTTTCTGCGATCATCGAAAAGCCTCTGTGGAATGTGATCCTCATACTCAGTCAGTCGATCCAGCTCGAGGGGCTGGTAACCGGGGGCACCCCTCCCTACTCGTATGCCTGGAACGTGGGCGATGAGACGAACTTCTCGCTTGCAGAAGACCCTGGCCTCATTTCATTCTACACCACGGGCAACTTCCCGGTGGTCTTCACCGTCACGGACGCGGAAAACGCCACGGCCAGCGACTACGGGCTCGTCACCGTTGTCGACGGCGAGAAGTACGGCCCTGTCCCCGGCCAGGACGAGCAGGTCGAGGTGCGCTTCGTCAACGCCGGGGACGTGATCACGGTCCCCCTGCATCAGGAGGTCCGCCTGAAGGCAGAGATCCTCCGGGGCAACCCGCCCTTCCACTATTTCTGGTCCTATCCGGGAACCGCAATATTCTCATCTTCCACCAATCCGCTGGAGGCCTTCTTCCGGTTCCGCTCGACCGGAAGATACCTTGTCTCGTTCACAATGGTGGATTCCTGGAATCAGGATGACTGGACCTGCAGCGTTGTGGTGATCGTAGAATCCTCCTCCGCGTCCGCTTCAGAGGACTAGCTTGCGGCTTCCACAGGGTCGAAGGGATTGCCCTGAGAGACCATGCCATTGATCGGAATACAGACCGTCCTCTCCGTGTACTGCTCTATCTGGAGAGAAGGGGGTGACGGTTCCAAACACTGCAGGGAGTAAGATCAGACACTTCGGAAGGACTCGATTGCTCAGGCTTTTCCGGAAAGGGCGTAAGCCATACGATCTGCCCGCACATCAGCCTTTCATACGCGTGACGGCAGGGAAATCACCCTCGGAGAGAACATCAAACATTTCCAGCCGCGACGCAGCTTCCGGATCATCGGGAGCATTGGTGAGCAACACGGAAGAGAAACATGGCTTCGCGGAGAAAACATCCCTTGACAAGGATTGCACAACCTTGTAGTTTAACTTTAATCTTCAGGCTGTTTATCGGGCTGCCATAATGGAGCCGTGAAGGAAAACACGAATCCTTAAAAAAGGAGTCAGGTATGAAAACACGGATTACAGAGATGTTAGGCATCGAGCACCCCATCGTGCTTTCAGGTATGAGCTGGATCAGCGTGCCCCAGATGGTGGCGGCCGTGTCGAATGCCGGCGGGCTCGGCATCCTGGCCACGGGACCCCTTGACGCGGACCAGACCCGGAAGGCAATCAGAGAGATCAAGCGGCTCACCAACAAGCCCTTCGGGACCAACGCCACCCTCCTCTTTCCAGGCGCTTCTGAAAACGCGCAGGTAGCGCTCGAGGAAAAGGTGCCGGTCGTCAATTTCTCTCTGGGCAAGGGCGACTGGATCGTCAAGGCCGCCCACGAGTACGGGGGCAAGGTGATCGCCACGGTGGTGAATCACAAGCATGCCAGGAGGGCCCAGGACTACGGCTGCGACGCCCTGCTGGTGACCGGCCACGAGGCTGCGGCCCACGGCGGTGATGCAACCACCTTCTGCCTGATTCCCAGTATCGCCAGTGCCGTGAGCATCCCGATCATCGCTGCCGGAGGCATCGCCGACGGGAGAGGCCTGGCTGCGGCACTCGCACTGGGGGCGGACGGCGCGGCCATGGGAACCCGCCTGATGACCACCCGGGAAAGCCCGCTCCACCAGAACTACAAGAACCTGTCCATCGAAAAGGACATAAACGATACCGTGTATTCAACCCGGTTCGACGGTCTGGGATGCCGGGTGCTGGATACCAGGGCCGCACGGAAGGCCATCAGGGAAGGCATGAATCTCAAGAAAATGTTCGAGGCGCTTCCCAACTCGAGGGATATCGCCCGCCAGCTTCACCTCCCCTATTTCAAGCTCTTCATCGGCGTGCTGGCCTCTGGCTGGAAAAACGCCATGCAGCTTGCATACATGGCAAACGCCTTCAAGGCGATCCGCGTAGCCACGGAAAATGGCGACATGACCGAGGGCGTGCTTCCCGTGGGCCAGGTAACCGGGCTGATCAAGGACAACCCCACGGTTGCCGAGGCCATCGAGCGGGTGGTGCGTGAGGCCGAAGAGATCGCAAAGGATCTGGCAAAGAAGGCAAAGAGCGGCAATGCCGACGCCCCCAAGGCTGCAAAGGCACCCGTCAGGAAGACTTCAAAGCCGGCTTCCAGAAAGCCGCGCTCTCCAAAGAAAGAACCGGCCGCTGCCAAGTCCGGCGAATAAATCTTTCCTCCATGTTCCCCACGGCGGTTCTGCGAGACTGCAGAACCGCCTTTTTCATCATCACGGGCATTTCCCTCACAGGCCGTTTTCTCCCAGCGTCAGAATGACGGAGCACCAGGCTCAGCCTGCTCAAAACCTTCTGCCCCGAAAAAGACTCCGGCACGGCACAAGCGGAGAACCAAGGGCGGATCGAAGCTCGGGAGAGCGCTTGCAGAAAGAACGTACAGGGGGAAGGATTTGCCTTAAAGAAAGCTGAATATCCCTCCCCCTGCAGGGAGGTATGCTTTGAAACGCTATTTCACCAGGCTCATGGCCTTGTTCAGGTGTATCACTGCGTCATCGTGCATGGTTTCCAGCAGCTTCCGGCAGCTCACAATCCCCCGGATATGCCCGATGGACTGCCCCACCATCAAAGGCGCGTTTTCCACCTGTCCCTGCTCCCATGCATCCTTTATCCGCTGGCCCGAAATGAGCGGGATCAGCTGCTCGAGCCCGCCGCCGTTCTTTTCGACCTCAAGGACATCGCTGATGACCTGGTTTTTCAGTGCCCTTCCCTGCAGGCCGATGCTCTTGCAGAACATGGTGGTGTCGAATTCCTGCCTTGCGATGAGCTCCTTCTTGATATTCTCGTGAACCATGCATTCCTCGGTCGCTATGAACCTGCTCGCCATCATCACGCCTTGGGCGCCCAGGGTAAGCGCGGCCGCCAGAGACCTCCCGTCGGATATGCCGCCCACCGTGACCACCGGTATCTTGACGGAATCCACGATCCTCGGGGTGAGGACCATGGTGGTCACATCATCGTCAAGGGGATGCCCTCCCTCTTCGAAACCGGCAGCATATACGCCGTCATATCCGGCCTTTTCCGCGTGCACGGCGTGCCGGACCGAGCCCACCTTATGGAAGAGCCTCACCCCTGCATCCTTGAGCGCGACTATCCCGTCTTTTCCTATCACCTTGTCGAGCGGGCTGCCCGAGACCTCGAGGCCTGCCACCCGCTCCTCCGCACACACACGGGCATACATCCTGTGGTGCTCTCCGGTGATCCGTATGGAGGGCAGCAGGGTCAGCCCGATCATAAAGGGCTTGTCGGTGAGTGCCTTCACCTCTTGGATGGCTGCCCGGAAATCGTCTTCTGTCTCGTAATTGCCGGCCGTCAGGTTTCCCATACCCCCAGCCTCGGATATGGCGGCGCAGAGCTCGGGTTTGCACAGCCACATCATGGCCCCGCAAATAACAGGATACCGGATCCCAAACATCTCGGTGATAGCGGTCTGTATCATGACTTCCTCCTTGGAAAATTTCTGATCAATGTATTAGCTTAAAGTTAAACTTTATGCTTTAGGTATACTCTTGCAGTTCTCTTGTCAACAGCTATCTCGTATCAACGCACCAGGCGTATGATCGAAAAAGGGATTTCTCATGCTCCACCTTGTTCTTTTCCCATGCCTGTGATAGGAGATACCAGCTATTCCCGATGTAAGGAGATATATCGTGAAGTACCGTTTTCATGCGTATGATTATCTTGTCTATCTCATCAGTTATGTGTTTTTCGCCCTCTTCGTGGCCGATGCCGGAAACGCACTGCCTTTCACCGAACCCGTCGATCTCCCTTCCTGGGTCTATCTTGTCATCGCGGTTCTCCTGAACCTGTGGGTTCTCCCGATACCCGGAATCCACCCAAGGAGCGTTCCCGGACAGGAAGAGGTTTCCCCCGTGGAAGAGGTCGCGGTGGAGCCAGGGAAAAAGGCGGTTCCCAGGCCGGCGGCGCCGCCCGCGCCCTCCCCCCGGGAGAAGCTGGAGAAGGGCCTCTCCAAGACGCACAAAGGGTTCGTCGAGAGGATATCGTCCGTGTTCAGGCGCTCCAGGACCATCGACGAGGGGCTCCTCACCGAGCTCGAAGAGACCCTCGTGGGCACGGACATCGGGGTGAGGACCGCCTATGCCATCTTCGAGCACGTCCACAAGAACGTCGGGAAGATCAGCACCGCGGAGCAGGCCATGGACTCCATCAGAACCGAGGTCGATTCCATCCTGGAGAGACGGGAATCCCCCCTGGTCATCCCCGAAGATGTAAAGCCCTTCGTGATCATGGTCACCGGCGTCAACGGGTCGGGCAAAACCACTACCATCGCGAAGATCGCGCACCGGCTCAAAACCGAGGGCAAATCGGTCATCATCGCATCGGGCGACACCTTCCGGGCTGCGGCCATCGAGCAGCTCGAGCACTGGGCACAGCGGGTAGGCGCCGATTTCATCAAGTCCCACGAAGGCGCCGACCCCTCCGCCGTTGCTTTTGACGGGTTGTCGGCGGCCATGTCTCGGGGGCACGACGTCCTGATCATCGATACCGCCGGCAGGCTGCACACCAAGGAAAACCTCATGGACGAGCTCAAGAAGACCAAGCGGGTTCTCGACAAAAAGTTTTCCGGCGCCCCCCATGAGATTCTGCTTGTCTTGGACGCCACAATCGGGCAGAATGCCATTGAACAGACCAGACAGTTCGATCGCGCCCTAAACGTGACCGGCATCGCCATGACCAAGCTCGACGGGTCGTCCAAAGGCGGCGTGATTGTCGGAATCGCCAATGAATTCGAGATCCCCATCCGATATATCGGTGTCGGGGAAGATATGGACGATCTGCAGCAGTTCAATGCGCAAAACTTCGTAAATGCTCTTTTTCTTGACAATTAATTGATTTTTCCTCATAGTGTCTCAATGCTGAAAATCGACCAGGGCAGGCTGGCTTCCATATTCGACGCCATGGGCTCCAAGACCATCATGGTCATCGGGGATCTCATGCTCGACCACTATATCTGGGGCAAGGTGGAGCGGATCTCGCCCGAGGCCCCGGTGCCCGTGGTGGAGGTGCACGAGGAAAAGTACAAGCTCGGCGGGGCCGGAAACGTGGCCAACAACCTCCTGAGCCTCGGGGCGTCGGTTATCATGAGCGGGGTGAAGGGCATGGATGTCCACGGTGACATCCTGATCGACATCCTGAACCGGTCGGGCATCCCCACGTCCAAGATCCTGTCCGCCCCCGGCAAGGGGACCATCGTCAAGACCCGCATCATCGCCCACACCCAGCAGATCGTCCGGCTCGACCGCGAGAACCGTTCGGTCATTCCCGATCATATCAGGGAGGAGATGATCCGCGAGGTGCGTGACTGCATACAGGGCGTTGACGCCGTCATTGTCTCCGATTACGCAAAGGGCGTGGTGAGCAGGGAGCTCATCAGCGAGGTGGTGGAACTTACCAGAGGAAACGGCGTGATCGTCTGCGTGGACCCCAAGGAGAGAAACTTCCCCTTTTACAAGAACATCGACGTCATCACCCCCAACACCAAAGAGCTGAGCTTCGGCGCCGGGATCAAGATCGAGTCGGATCAGGACATCATCGAGGCGGCCAAGAGGGTCAAATCGGCCCTTGCATGCGACACCGTGCTCGTCACCCGGGGAGAGCACGGCATGAGCCTCTTCGAAAAGGACCACGAGGCAGTGGACATCCCCACGACCGCCCGGGCCGTATACGATGTGACCGGGGCCGGAGACACGGTCATTGCATGCTTTGCCCTTGCCCTCGTCGCGGGTGCCAGTCCCCGGGAAGCAGCGATCATAGCCAACACCGCCGCCGGGCTGGTGGTGGCGGAAGTGGGCGCGGCGAGCGTGCCCAGGGAAAAGCTCTACCGGATATGCAGGGAGGAAGTCAGTGGGCACACCGGCCATACCCTGTGATGTCTTGCTCTTCTGCAGTGTCCTCTTCCACGATGCCGTCCCCGCCGGGAAGGCGATCGACGCGCTCAAGGATATCTATGGCGAGACGGTCTACGAGTCCGGCCCCATGCCCTTCGGTTTCACCTCGTATTATGAAGGAGAGCTGGGTTCGCCGTTATACCGCATCCTCATGGCCTTCAGCGATCCGGTGCCCAGAGACAGCCTCCCCGCCTCGAAGCTGAAATCGAACGCCATCGAAGAGACCTTCACGGTCAGGGGGAAGAGGTCAGTCAATCTCGATCCCGGCATCCTGAGCCTGGAAAACATCTGCCTCGCCACCACCAAGCCCTACAGCCACCGCATCTATCTGGGAAGCGGCATCTGGGGCGAGGTGACCCTCATGTATCAAAAAGACTCGTACCGGGCCCTGCCGTGGACCTATCCGGACTATGCCTCGCCCGGGATGATAGAGATCTTCAATTCGCTCAGAGACCAGTACAAGGAGAAATCACGATGCCGCGGAGTATGACAGGGTTCGGCCAGGCCGACAGAGACGGCTATCATATCGAGATCAAAGGGGTCAATCACCGGTACCGAGATATCCGGGTGCGCATCCCGAAGGACCTTTCGTCTTTCGAGATACCCGCGCGCGACCTCGTTCAGGAACATGTGGCCAGGGGCAAGGTCGAAGTGAACATTACCCGGGGCGTTTCAGCCGGCGTTCAGGAAAGGCTCGCCGTAAACTGGGAGCTTGCCCGGCTCTATTCCGAGGATATCGGCCGCATGGCCCGGGAATTCGGCGGAGAGGTGACCTTCCGGGACATCCTGATGCTGCCCGGGATCCTGGGAGAAAGCGCCCGCAACATCGAAGAGCAGTGGCCTCCTTTACGTGAGGGCATCATCGAAGCGCTCGCATCCTTCACCGAGGCAAAGGCGGAAGAAGGAAGACGCCTCAAGGCGGATATCTCGGAGCGGCTCGAAGCGCTTGTCCGGATGCACGAAAACATGAACCTGGCCGCCCAGGGCATGGTGGACATCTTCCGCGAAAGGCTCCGGTCACGGCTGCAGGAGCTGCTCGGAGACAAGGCGGACAAGGTGGACGAGACTCGGCTGGAGCAGGAGATCGCGCTGATGGCCGACCGGTCCGACATCACCGAGGAGCTTGTGAGGCTTCACAGTCACATCACCTCCTTTAAGGGCATCATCGACGCCCCCGATCCCTCCATAGGCAGGCGGCTCGACTTCATGCTCCAGGAGATCAACCGCGAGCTCAACACCATCGGTTCCAAGAGCCAGATCATCACCCTGAGCCATATCGTGATCGAGGCAAAGGCCGAGGTGGAGAAGATACGCGAACAGGTTCAGAATATCGAATAATTACTCTAGAGAGCACAATGAAAGGAGTGTTTTATGGGCAAGCATGATACGAAATTACTGAACATCGGGTTCAACAACGGGGTTGTGGCTTCTCGAATCATTGCTATCGTCAACCCGTCATCTTCCCCCATGAAACGGCTGAGAGAAGAGGCCAAGGAACGGGGCCAACTCATCGACGCCACCCAGGGAAGGAAGACGAGGTCCATCATCATCACCGACAGCTCGCATATCATTCTCAGCGCCATTCAGGCCGAGACCATCTCCAACAGGCTTTCCGACGGGAACGCCCCCAAGGAAAACTTCAAGGAAAAAGACTAGGGCAAAAAGGCAAGGGGAAAGGAGTTGAGGATCTTTATTTCCGGCCCCTCGGGGGTCGGCAAGTCCACCATCATCACCGAGATCCTGAAGCGCAACCCGGATTTCGTGCTATCCATATCCTACACCACCCGGCCTCCCCGGCCCCGCGAGGTGGACGGTGAGGATTATTTCTTCATCACGCGCGAGGTCTTCGAAGAGATGGAGGGCAGGAACGAGTTTCTCGAATGGGCCCGGGTGCACGACAATCTCTACGGGACCTCGATCTCGTGGATGGAGGACCGGGAGAGGCAGGGCAGACACATCCTTCTGGACATCGACGTACAGGGGGTCAGACAGGCCCAGCAGAAAAACTCGCCTGGCGTGTATATCTTCATCCTCCCCCCGAGCATCGAGGAGCTTGCCAGGCGCCTCGCCAGGCGGGGTACCGAGGACGACGAGTCCTTGCGCATCCGGCTGAAGAATGCCAAGAGCGAGCTCAGGTCGTGGAGCATGTACGACTACCTCGTGGTGAACAACGATATTGCCGGGGCGGTTCAGGACGTTCAGAGCATTATCAATGCGTCGCGGTGTTCGCGCGAGGAAATCATAGAGAGGATTCCATGGCTGCGAGAGATCGAATAATCTTCGCCCTCGATGTGGGCGACCTGGATTCTGCACGAAAATGGGTGGAGAAGATCGGCTCCCACGTGGGGTGGTTCAAGGTGGGCCTCGAGCTCTTCAGCGCGGCAGGCCCCGCGGTGGTGGATCTGATCACCTCTTCGGGCCTGAAGTGTTTTCTCGACCTGAAGTTCCACGACATCCCCAACACGGTCGCCGGGGCGGTGAGATCCGCAGTGAGGCTCAACGCGCATATGATGACCATACACATCTCCGGAGGCCCGGAGATGATCAGGGCGGCGCTCGCGGCGGCACGCGAGGAGTCGGAGTCGTTGAAGGTGCCGAGGCCCCGGATCATCGGGGTGAGCGTGCTCACCTCCCTGGGCCGGGACGACCTTCCCGGCCTGGGGATCTCCAGGCCTTTGCAGGAGCAGGTGAGCGGCCTCGTGGAGCTCGCCTGCGGGGAAGGAATCGACGGGATTGTATGCTCGCCCGCCGACCTCCCCTTTGTCCGGCCCAGGGTGCCGGAGCCGGCCGTGATCATCACCCCGGGCATCAGACCGGGCTGGTCGGAAAAAGGCGACCAGAAGCGGATTGCAACCCCGGAGAGCGCCATAAGGGACGGGGCCGATCTCATGGTTATCGGCAGGCCCATCAGCCAGGCTCAGGATCCTGTCCGGGCAATCGAGATGATCGTCCGGGAGGTCGAGGCGGCCGGCCGCTGATACGGGTTCCGAGCGGCGCCTGCTCACTGCATCGAACCCAGTCGGCCGTGCATACCGATCCCTGGCGATATCTGTTGACCGTACGGTTTTTATCTCCTATTCTCGTTGGTCGTGTCTATCCGTGTATGTGCAGGACTATACCGTTCACGCAGGCTCGATTGCCCGGCAAAAGGAGTGAGACCCACCACCGACCGGGTAAAGCAGGCGATATTCTCCACCCTGCCCGTGGATCTGGACGGGGCTTCTGTCCTGGATCTGTTCGCAGGGTGCGGGAACTTGGGCATCGAGGCCCTGAGCAGGGGTGCACAAACAGTCACCTTTGTGGATGCATCCCCCCGGAGCATCCGGTCCATCGAGAAGAATATCGCATCGCTCAAGGCCGGAGAGCACGCGAGGATCATACGGGCCGAGGCTGGTTCGTTCGTAAGGGGCTGCATTGAGGAGTTCGACGTTGTTCTCATGGATCCTCCCTATAACAAAGGACTTGCGTCAGAAATGGCGCCTCATGTATATAGGCTCGTGAAAACCGGGGGTGTCCTGGTAGTCGAGCACTCACCCGACGAGGCGATACCCGTTCAGCCGTGGAAAACCCGGACCTATGGAGATACCATGATCACGTATTGCATAAAGGGGGCGTCATGACGAGAAAAGTTGCCGTCTGTCCCGGATCGTTCGATCCCATCACCAACGGCCACCTGGATATCGTATACCGGGGCCTGTGCGTGTTCGACAAGGTGATCATCGCCGTGGGTCACAATCCCCTGAAAACAGACCTCTTCACCACGGAGGAGAAGCTTGAGATGATCAGGGAGTCTGTGGGCGACGACCCCCGGATCGACGTGGACGTCTTCGAAGGACTGCTCGTGGACTACCTCCAGACCGTCGGGGCATGCGCCATCCTGCGGGGCCTGCGGGTGGTGTCCGATTTCGAGATGGAACTGCAGCTCGCCCTCATGAACCGGCGCCTGTGCAGCAAGGTCGAGACCTTTTTTCTGATGACCGACTACAACCACCTTTTCGTGAGCTCCACCATTGTCAAGGCCACGGCTGCCGCCGGGGGATCGGTGGAAGGGCTCGTTCCGGGCCCTGCTCTCGACAAACTGCGGGAGAAATTCCCGAAAATGACAAAATAACCGTTTTTTGCAGCGAGGAGGAATTGCATGAAGATCTCTCAGGTCGTATCCAAGATTCCCGGATCTCCTACCCTGGCGCTCACCGCAAAGGTGAAGCAGCTCAGAGCCCAAGGGAAGAACGTCATCGGGTTCGGTGCCGGGGAGCCTGATTTCGATACGCCCGACCCCATAAAAGCATCCGCCATGGAGGCCATGAGAAGGGGCACGACCAAGTACACCCCCGTGGATGGGCTGCCCGAGCTCAAGGATGCCATATGTGCGAACGTGTATGCCGATTACGGCCTGAAAACATTGCCCGAGAACGTCATTGTCTCGTGCGGTGCCAAACACAGCCTCTACAACCTCTTCCTGACCCTGTTCGAGGGAGGCGACGAGGTGGTCGTCCCGGCCCCGTACTGGGTCTCGTACCCCCCCATGATCGAGCTCACCGGGGCAAAGGCGGTGACCATCGACACCCGCTCAAACGGCATGCAGCTCACCGCTGACATGGTAAAAGAGGCAATCACTCCCCGTTCGCGGGCCATCGTGCTGAACTCGCCCTCGAATCCCACGGGCATGGTCTTCGATCCCCGCGAGCTGGAAAAAATCGCTGCGCTGTGCGTGGAGAACGACATGGTCATCATCTCAGACGATATCTATCGGAAGATCATCTTCGACGATGTCGAGTTCTTCTCCGTGGCAACCATCTCCCCCGAGGTGGCCGATCGCACCTTCATCGTCGATGGGATGTCCAAAACCTATGCCATGACGGGCTGGAGGATCGGATACTGCATCGGCGACAAGGACGTGATCAAGGCAATGAGCAGACTCCAGAGCCAGAGCACCTCGAACCCGACCAGCTTCGCCCAGGTGGGTGCCGTCACCTCGCTCACCGGAGACCAGTCCGGGGTGGAGGAGAGGAGAAAGGTGTTTGAAAAGCGCAGAGATCTCATCGTGTCCAAGCTCAGGGAGATCCCCGGGTTCGAGATCGCCCCGCCTCAGGGGTCGTTCTACTCCTTCCCTTCCATCAGGGGTTATATGGATCGGTTCGGCGGCTCGGCGGGCCTTGCGGAGTACCTCATCACCAACGCGCTCGTCGCTGTCGTACCGGGTGAAGGGTTCGGCGCACCTGACCATATCCGGCTTTCGTTCGCCACCTCGGAAAAGAACATCATCGAGGGCGTTGACCGGATCAGGGAGGCGCTGGCCGTCCTGTAGAAGGCGGGATCTGGAAGCCCGAAACAAGAGGGCGTCACCCGCAGGACCAAGCACGCAGGAGATTGTGATACAAATCCGCCATCTCCTCCGGGAGGGCAGCGTTCCGGAGGATAGACCGGGAGCAGGAGCTGTTGTGCGGATGCGACTGAAGGAGGCCCTGCCGGCGGATCGGCGGGATCGCCTTCCTTGAAATCTTGCCTCAAGAAAAATATCGGGAATCCGATAAAACTCTTAGCATCTATTCCGGGGAGGAGCGGCAATGAGCATCAATTCCATGGGCTATGAGGCATACAGGAAGACCCAGATCCAGACAGCGGATCAGGGAAGTCTTATTCTGATGTGCTACGACGGGGCTATAAATTCTTTGAAGAAGGCCAGAAAGGCCCAACAGGAACATGACAACCAGGCCAGAGCTCATGCCCTGGGAAAGGCACAGAACATCCTGTGGGAACTCACCAACAGTCTGAACTACGATGCGGGCGAGATCGCGAACAACCTGGAGTCATTGTACAACTATATGATCCGCCGCATCGTGGACGCCGAGTACCATAACAGTGTCGAAGCGATGGATGAGGTGATATCCTACCTCCAGGAGCTCAAAGAGTCATGGGAACAGATCATCAGAAAATCGTCCTGAGCCTCCTGAAAAAGTGGCGTTCCCTGATCCTGGAACAGGGGGAGTCACTTTCCGAAGGCGATCTGAAAAAGTTCGAAAGGCTGACCCGGGATACCGCCGTGGTCCAGGCCAGGCTGGATGATATTTTCTCGCGGCTGAAGCCGGCCAAGCTCGATAAGGAAACCATCGAAATGCTCAGAGAGATCGGGAACCGCCATGCCGAGCTGCTCACGGAGCTCGAGAGGGGCACCGAAGAAATCTCGAATACCCTGGGTGATCTGAGGAAAAACAGGACCTCCCTGAAGGGCTACCGTCAGACAAAGGCGCCCGGCCCCCGGTTCATGAACGAGAGAACCTGATCCCGCCAAACTCCTTGCATTGACAGATCATTCCGATTTGCATAGTGTATCCTACCATGCAGATAGTACTCGCGTCGGCCTCCCCCAGAAGGCGGGAGCTTTTCTCGTGGCTTGGTCTCAAGTTCGATGTGGTCGTTCCCGAGGTGGACGAGACCATACACCCGGGTGAGGCCCCGGTCGAGTTCTGCGCACGGGTCAGCAGGGAAAAGGCCCGGTCCGTTTCGGCCCGGATGCCGGCCGCTCTGGTGATATCCGCGGACACCATCGTGGTCTCGGGCGGGAAAATTCTCGGGAAGCCCGTTGACGAGGCGAACGCCCGCGAACACCTCGGGCTTCTGAAGGGCACCGGCCACGAGGTCTTTACCGGGTACGCGATCATCCGGGGTGAAGAGCGCGTGAGCAGGGTCATCAGGACCCTGGTTCATTTTCGTGACATGAGCCCGGACGAGATCGACTGGTACGTCTCAACGAAAGAGCCCATGGACAAGGCCGGGTCATATGGCCTCCAGGGGATCGGGTCGCTCTTTATCAGCACGATCGAAGGGTCGTATACGAACGTGATCGGACTTCCGATGTCCGATCTCTATCACGATCTCAAAGGCTTTGGCATCGCATTACATACCATTGAAGGAGGGTAGCTTAGTGAGCAGGTATATCATGGCAATCGACCAGGGCACGACCGGAACCCGGATCATGCTGGTGGACCGCACGGGAGCGATCGCATCCATGGCGTATTCCGAATTCCCCCAGATCTATCCCCGGGCAGGCTGGGTCGAGCACGACCCGGAGGTGATCTGGGACACGACCGTGAACATGATGAACCAGGCACTGGCGAAGGTATCCGCAACCGGTTCGGATATCGCGGGGATCGGCATCACCAACCAACGTGAGACCACGGTGCTGTGGGACCGCAGCACCTTGAAGCCCGTGCACAACGCCATCGTGTGGCAGTGCAGGCGCAGCGCCCCCATCTGTGACGAACTGAAAAGCAAGGGGTACAGCGCCCTCTTTCAGGAGAAGACCGGGCTGATCATCGACGCCTATTTCTCCGGTACCAAAATCAGGTGGCTCCTGGACAATATTCCGGATCTGAGGTCACGCGCGCGAAACGGCGAGATCGCGTTCGGCACCATCGACACCTGGCTCATTGCCAAGCTCACTGGTGGGAAAATCCATGCCACGGACTATACGAACGCGTCCAGGACCCTGCTCTTCAATATCCACGACAAGTGCTGGGACCAGGAACTGCTCGATCTCCTGGACATCCCGTCCGCTCTCCTGCCCGAGGTCGTGAACTCGGCACAGATCGTGGGCGCGACCGACCCGTCGATCCTCGGCGCCGAAATTCCCATCGCCGGCATCGCCGGAGATCAGCAGGCAGCGCTCTTCGGCCAGGGCTGCTTCCGGCAGGGCGAGGCAAAGAACACCTATGGGACCGGCTGCTTCCTCCTGCTCAATGTCGGTGAACGGGAGATCGAGCCCAGAAACGGCCTCATCCTCACGCTTGCCTGCAGCGAGAACGGCAGACCCTGCTATGCCCTCGAAGGCTCCATCTTTATCGCAGGCGCAGTGGTGCAGTGGCTCAGGGACGGTCTGTGCCTGATTCAGAATGCGATCCAGAGCGGCGAGCTCGCCTCCAGCGTGGAAAACACGAACGGGGTGTACATGGTGCCCGCCTTTGCCGGCCTCGGCGCACCGCACTGGGATATGTATGCGCGGGGCGCGATCCTGGGCATCACCCGGGGCACCACCCGGGCCCATGTGGTCCGCGCCGCCCTTGAGGGCATCGCCTACCAGGTAAAGGACCTGATCAGCGCCTTCGAGGAGTCCACGGGCACCCCCTTTGCCGAGCTCAAGGTCGATGGAGGCGCGAGCCTGAACGATTTCCTCATGCAGTTCCAGGCGGATATCGCCGGATGCTGCATCGACCGCTCGAAGTATGTGGAGTCCACCGGCATGGGCGCCGCCTTTCTCGCAGGCATCGCCACCGGCTTCTGGAAGCCGGGAGAGGAGATCAGGAACTTGAGGATCTCGGACAGGCGTTTTGTCCCGGGCATTACCGGCCAGGAACGGCAACGGCTCTACAACGGGTGGATTGACGCGGTCAGCCGGGTGAAGGTGCAGTGATTGGATAAGGGTGCATGAAATTCTTCGAATACATCGGACGCTTTGTCATCCGTCTGGTCGAGGAGATCGGCAGCCTTGCCATCTTCTGGTATGATTTCCTCTTCTGGCTGTTCAGACGTCCATTCTTTTTCAGGCAGCTCTTCAAGCAGATGGAGTTCATCGGCGTGCGGTCCGTGACCGTGGTCCTGCTTACCGGGATGTTCACGGGCATGGTGGGAGCACTCCAGACCCACTACGGGTTCAGCCTTTTCGGGGCCGAGTCCCTGGTGGGCTCCACCACCGCGCTGGGACTCCTGCGCGAGCTGGGACCCGTGCTCGCGTCCCTCATGGTCACGGCCAGGGCCGGCTCGGCCATGACGGCCGAGATAGGCACCATGCGGGTGACCGAGCAGATCGACGCGCTGACCGTTATGGGGGTCAACCCGTTCCAGTATCTCGTCAACCCCCGCATCATCGCGGCGATCGTCATGATGCCAATGCTCACCCTGGTCTTCGACAGCATCGGCATCGTGGGCTCCTACCTGGTGGGGGTGAAATTTCTCGGTATCGACTCCGGGGTTTTCATGGCCAGGATCGTGGAGTATGTGGACTACGAGGACCTCTTCACCGGCCTCATCAAGGCGACCTTTTTCGGGGTGATCCTCTCGGTGGTGGGCTGCTACAAGGGCTTTACCACCACCGGAGGGGCTGAAGGGGTAGGAAAAGCAACCACGAGCTCGGTGGTGATCTCATCGGTGAGCATTTTGGTCGCCGACTATTTCCTGACCGCTGTCATGTACTGATCAGCTTATCTGGCCGCCTTCCTTGCCGGCTTCGCCTTCACCGGCTCTTCTTTCGGGACCGGGACGACCATGGTAACGGCGCCGACCGGGCATTCGGCCTCGCAGAAGCCGCACCCGATGCATGCCTTCTCATCCTTGAGCCAGGGATACCCGTGGGGGTCCTTCGGTTTCCCAGCCTCGGACAACGCAAGGCAGTGCACGGGGCAGGCATCGATGCACATGGAGCACGACATGCACGTATCACCGGCAAAGGCCGGCCTTTTCCACTGGGAGCGTTTGACCATGACACAGACGTTTCCGAACCGGTCCTTCACTGCAGCGCTCGGGCATATCCTGCCGCACGCACCGCACTCGATGCAGAGATTCCCGTCGACCCGGTGAACGTCCTTCTTCTTTCCGGTGATAGCCCGGGTGGGACATATCCTGACACATGCCCCGCAGCCCGTGCAGGTATCGATAATAGTATACGACATCGCATTTCCCCCCTATTCCACCGATAGTCCCAGTCCGGCCAGTGTCTCGCCGGTGGGTGCGCCGGTGGACGGATCCCACCCGAACTGCCTCCAGTAGTCCTCCATCATCTTCTCGATGGGGACCGTCCGGCCCTTGTTGGCGCCCTGCGGCTGGGGAGGTATGCCCAGCGCACGTTCGCTCAGCCTGTTCGCCCTGGGATCGACGCCGTGTCTGATGTTGAACGCCTGTTTGAGGGTCTGGATCCTCATCCCGATCTCCATGTACTCTTCAGGGGTCTTGTTCCAGCCCGTGGCTGCATTGAGCCAGTCGAATGTGGGTGTCCTCTTGATGCCGAGAAAAGTGCCGAACATGCACAGGCCCGCACCGTTGACCACGTTCATGTACTTGCTGCAGGCCGCGGCCTCCAAGGCATGCTTTTCCGTGGCCCGGTACTTGGAGTTCTTGTGATAGATCTGGAACGGCAGTTTCTTCGGGAGCCCCCTGACCCTTTTCCAGAGCTGGAACATCTCGTAGTAGAGCTGGGCCCCGATGGTGTGCCTGCCCGGCGTGGGCTCCACACTGTAGTGCACGGCGAACCCCGGGTCCTGCCTGCCGTCGTGCATGGCAGGCTCCTGGCCCCCTGCGTGCACGGTGTACTTCCCGGACCCTCGGCCGATCTTCTCTGCGGCGGCCCGTGACCCGTCCGCCAGGATATCGCCGATGCCTTCCCGGTTGATCATCTTGTGGATCAGGGCTACCATGGCGCTCGAGTTGCCCCAGCTCAGGTCGAGCCCGTCGGTGTCGTCGAGGGTGAGAATCCCCTGTTCGAAGCACTCCATGGCCCAGGCCACGGTGGCGCCTGCGGAGATGGTATCCATGCCGGCCCGGTTGAGGAGCTCGTTGAGGTAGAACAGGCTGTCCGTGTCCTCGTTCATGCACAGACCGCCCAGGGCAAGCACGGACTCGTACTCGGGTTTGTGGGTCTCGGAATATTTCCCGGTCATGGAACACTTGCCGCCGCACCCGAGCGGGCACGAGTAGCAATGATACTTGATGTATTCTGATTTCTTGAAGAGATCCGGATCCGCGGACTTCGATTTTTTCAGGGGCCAGTCGACACTGCTGCCCTTCCAGTTCTTGACCGGCGAGTCCCCCCATTCGGGAGACATCTGGTTGAGGCCCCCGGTCCCCCATTGCCGGAGAATCATCTTGTAGACCATGCCGTCCATGGCCATGGCCGTCGGGAGCACCCTCAGGAGCGCCCCTATCAGGGCCGCGCCGATGCTCGGACCGAGAGGAGGCTGGAACCGCACCCACCTGTTGCACTTTCTGCTGAGCTTGTGGACGGCTTCCCGGTCATAGGGGATAATCCGCTTTTTTCCGTCGAGCACAAGGGCCTTGAGCCTCTTCGAGCCCATGACCGCGCCGAGGCCGGACCGCGCGGCGATGCGCCCCTTGTCGTTGCAGATACCCGAGATGAGGGAAAGCCGCTCACCCGCGGGGCCGATGACCGCGACCCTGGCACCCGGACCATACTGCTCCAGGAGCATTTCCTCGGTCTCGACAGCGTCTTTGCCCCAGAGGTGCGAGGCGTCTTTGAGCTGAGGCTTCTGATCCTTGATATACAGGTAGACCGGCTTTTCGCTCATACCGGCGAAGAAGATGCCGTCGTATCCGCAGCGCTTGATGGCCGGAGAGAACGAGCCCCCGCAGTTGGCATCGCCCCAGGTGCCGGTGAGCGGCGACTTGCCGGCGACCATCCACCTCCCGGAAAAGAGGCTCCCCGTACCGGTGAGCAGCCCGGAAACAACGCCGAGCACGTTCTCGGGCCCCAACGGGTCGGCGCCGGCGGGTATCCTGTCGTACAGAAGGTATGTCGCAAGGCCGATCCCGGAGAGATATTTCTCGAAAACCTCCTCAGGGATCGGCTCTTCCCGGAATTCCCCCTTTGAAAGGTCCACCATCAAGACTCTGCCCATGTAACCTCTGTTCATACCCCCTCCTTCTCCCTTTAAAAAAATAGAGTAAGAGTCTTCTCTTGACGTTGTCACTCTTCAATCATGGCAGACTGCTTCTTGAAATCTTTCGCGGGTCTGAGACCGGACTTGCAGAGGCTATCCTCAAAATTGCCGCGATAGATGATAAAAACAGCGGCTGCACTCTCCATTCCGGAACCGGCCCAGGCGTCCGGAAACGAATATGACCGGGCGCCGGCCCTCAACAACCTCCTGCGGCGTTTCCCCGAATTTTACACACCCCCTTGACTTCAGGGTTTGTCAGATTTAATATAACACTGTTAAGTTAACAGCGTTATTGTTTATAAAGGTATTTATATGCCAAAGGTTCCGCGGAGTCAAGAAGACAGAGAGCTCATCCGGGAAAAAATCCTCGATGAGGCGCTGGCCCTTATCTCCGAGCACGGATTTGCCGCCTTCAGCATGAGAAAGCTCGCGTCCCGCCTGGGGACGACCGCCACCACGATCTATCATTATTACGCGAGCAAGGACGAGCTCTACCTCATGATCCTCACCAAGGGGTTCGACATGCTCTATCAGCGCCTTGCAGAGATTTACGAGGCAAAGAGCGACCCGGCCGGCAAGATCCGGGATATGGTCGGCGCCTATATCGATTTCGGCATCCACCAGGCGAATTACTACAACATCATGTTCACCTCCGACGCCCCCAAGTATCGGGACTACGTCGGCACCGAGATCGAGCCCGTTGCATTCTTCGAAAAGCAGACCGCCTTAAAGCTTGCGGATATCACCTCTCAGGCCCTCGAGGACCTGGACCGGGGTGAGGGTCGTTTCACGCCGGAGGAAATCCGGTATTTCGTCATCCGGCTCTGGAGCACCCTCCACGGAATCATTGCCCTGTACAACAGCAGGGTCCTCCAGGAGGTGGATGAAAGCGCCGCAGCAGTTATCGAGCAGGTGGGGCAGGATCTGGTGGATGAGATTCTCTCCCGGATAAACGCCTCCCCTCCCGAGGCCCGAATCCCGGCCAGGCAGGGCGGCGCCCGGCGATGAACCGGAGAATCCTCCATCCGGAATCCGCGTGCCGGAGTGCTTTGAAGGCGGAGGCACATTCCCCGCAATTTGCGGCTTCGGAAGGGTCAGAGGGCTTGCACTTAAAAGGCTCATGCTGAGAAGAGTAATCAGGCTCTTTTCGCCTGAGGATCATAAGGGGGGACGATATGGTTCAGCGGAACATGGCGGACGTTGCCACGCACATGGCCTTACAGACCATGGCGTTTCATTTCAATTACCTTCCGAGGTTCAGAAAATACCTGAAATCCGACGACGGATGGATCAACTTCTCGCTCGGTATGCGGACCGAGCAGGGAAACGTGCGGCAGTGCATCATCTTTCGTGACGGCAGGGCCAGGGTGAGCTCGGACATCCCCGATGATGTGGACACCGAGATGGTGTTCTCCGATAACGGCACCCTGAAGGACATGGCCTCTCTGCCTCCGAACGAGGTGCTCAACCTCGTTCTCAAGAACCGGCTGATCGTAAGGGGCAACCTCGTGTTCGCCCAGCTCTTCAGTTTTTTCATCACCCTGTTTGTCAAGGGAAAGATCATCAACATGATGAAAAAACAGGCCCGGCAATGTCCGGGAGGGTCCTGCTCCGACAGTACGCAGCCCGCCACCCGCGCGCACAAGATCAGACCGCAGCTCAAGGCGCCTTCACACGATCCGGGCGCGGTTTATCTCGACGACCCCTATCTCTCCTCCTATTCCCTGGCCGATTTCCCCCGGCTGGAGAAGTTCCTCGATATCCATTTCACTCAAAAGCCCGTCATCTGCCACGAGCGGCCCCTGCTCCTCACCGGGTGGTTCAGGGCCAACGGCTTCGAAAAGCGTCCGGACGGGAGCCCATGGGTGCCCGAGCTCAGGCAAGGTTACGCGTTCAAACATCTCATGGAGAACCGGAAACCCATCATCAGGAAAGATGACCTCATCGCGGGCACAACCACCGCGCAGGAGATCGGTGTCGTGCTCTATCCGGACTCCCACGGGACCATGATCTGGGGCGAGCTCTTCACCACCCCCTTCCGGCAGCTCTTCCCCTACGACATCAGCGACGAGACCAGGGAGATCCTGCACCGTTCGGTCTTTCCCTTCTGGGTTCACCGGAACTTCAAGGAGTGGGTGAGGGAAAAGTACGATAACCCCTTATGCCAGAGCCTCGACGACCGGTTCGCGGTGTACTTTCTCTGGAAGACCGCGGCCCTGTCGCACACCGTGATCGACTATCCCAGGCTGCTCAGGCTCGGCGCACGGGGGATCATCGAGGAGATCCGGCAGGAGCTGCTCAGGGATACAGGCGAGGATCAGGCCAAGAAGGATATGCTCCAGGCCATGATCCTCTGCTATGAGGGCATTATCGCCTATGCCCGCAACCTCGCGGCACAGGCAGCGCGCGAGGCCGGTATCGAGACGGACGAGCGGCGCAAGGCCGAGCTCGAGCGCCTCGCCCAGGTCTGCGCCCGGGTGCCCGAGCACCCCAGCACCACCCTGGAGGAGGCCCTGAACGCCATCTGGATCCACTGGGTGGGCGTGCACATGGAGAACACCAATGCCGGATTCTCCCTGGGCAGGATGGACCAGTGGCTGCAGCCGTTCTTTGTCGCTGACCTGAAGAAAATCAGGGGCAGGAAAAAACGGGGAGATTATATCAAGCGTGCGATCGAGCTGGTAGGGTGCTTCTACATGCGCTGCACCGACCACCTCCCGCTGATCCCGGACATCGGCAACTACCTGTTCGGCGGCAGCTCATCCGACCAGGCCATCACCCTGGGAGGCGTCACCCCTGAAGGCAAGGACGCGGTCAACGACATGACCTATATCTTCCTCAAGGTCACCGAGATGCTCGGGATCCGCGACCCCAACGTCAATGCCCGCTACCACGGGGAAATCAACAGCGAGACCTATCTGCGCCGGCTCTGCGAGGTCAATGTCAACACCACGTCCACCCCCTCCATCCACAACGACGGGATGGTCATGGCCTCGCTTAGGGAGTTCGACTACCCGCCGGAGCACCTGAGAGACTGGGCCGCAACCGGCTGCGTGGAGCCGACCCTGTCGGGAAGGCACATCGGCCACACCAACTGCATGATGTTCAACATGGTGGCCGCCCTGGAGATGGCCATGTACAACGGCCGCCACCCCCTGATGCGATGGGACGCGGGCCCCAGGACCGGCCGTGCGGACAACGGCTCGTTCCCGGCCTTCGACGACTTCTTCCAGGCCTTCTGCGCCCAGCTCGATTTTCTCATGGACAACGCCTGCGAATACAACCGGCTGCTGGGAGAGGCCCACAGCGTGCTGCGCCCAACGCCCTTCATATCAGGCCTCATCGAAGGGTGTGTCGCTAAGGGCAGAGACGCCACCAAGGGAGGGGCCCTCTACAACTCCTCGGGGACGGCCTGCATCGGGCTTGCGGATATCACGGATTCGCTCATGGCCATCAAGAAGCTCGTGTACGACGAAAAGGAAGTGACGCTTCAGGAGATGCGCGAGGCCATGGAGACCAATTTCGCCCAAAACAGCCGCCTCCACGCCCTGGTGCTCAACAAGGTACCCCTCTTCGGCTCCGGCAGCCCGGAGGCGGTGGACATGGCCAACCGGATCACCCGGTTCATCCACGACCGTTTCGGCGCACACACGAACTTCCGGGGCGGCAGATATACCGCCGGATTCTGGTCCATGTCCAACCACGTGGCCTTCGGAACGCTCACCGGGGCCCTGCCTTCCGGCAGGCTCGCCGGCAAGCCTTTCACCCCCGGCCTCACGCCCGAGGCGCACGCGTCGAAAAGCCTGCTGGACAATATCCGCGATGTCTCCCTGCTCGAGGCCGGGAACATGAACAACAACATCGCCTTCAACGTCAAGGTGGTTCCCTCGGCCAAGGAGAGCCATCAGGAGGCGGTGGACCACGTCTACTCGTATGCCAGAACCTACTGCGACCTGGGCGGCATGCAGATGCAGTTCAACGTGGTCTCCTCAGAGACCCTCAGGGACGCCATGGAGCATCCGGAGAACTACCGGGATCTCATGGTGCGCATCTCGGGGTACAACGCCTACTTCGTGACCCTCAACAGGGACATGCAGATGGAGCTCATCGAGCGGGCGGAATACGGCGTCTAAATAATAACCTACCCCCCGCGGCAAGCTGGGATATCAGAACATCCCAGGGGAACAGGTCCTTGGGAATAAGGCTGCGGGAGAATTCAACCCTGAGAGAGATTAAGGGGGAGCGATACAGTGATCGCAGCAGGCAACCACGGGACGATCCTGTGGCAGCGTACCGCACCGAAGGCTCTCACGATGATTCTGTAGGATCTGCAGCACTGAATAGACGGGGATGACAGATGAACGACGACATGAGAAACGCAACGGAAAACGGCAAGGCCCTCATCTTCGAGGTCAAGGGCAACTCGCTCGACGATGGACCGGGAATCCGGACCGTGGTTTTTTTCAAGGGCTGCCCGCTGAGCTGCCTGTGGTGCCACAATCCGGAGAGCAAAAAGGCGCTGCCGGAGATCTCCTTCGACCCGGAAAAGTGCGTGGGGTGCGACTCGTGCCTTGCCGTGTGCCCCGAGGGCGCCCTGGACAGGGCCAACCCCCTGTTTGTGGACAGAACCCGGTGCACGCTGTGCATGGAGTGCGCGCGGGTATGCCCGGGTACTGCGCTTTCCCCGGTGGGCAGATATCTGGACATCGCCGAGGTCATGGCAGAGATCGAGAAGGACCTGCCCTTTTTCCAGACATCAGGAGGCGGTGTCACACTCTCCGGGGGAGAGCCGACTCTGTTCATGGGTTTTGCCTCGCGCCTCCTGAGCAGGATAAAGGACAAGGGGATTCACGCCCTGCTGGAGACCTGCGGATTCTTCGACTTCAGCAGATTCATGGTGCTCCTCTATCCCCATCTCGACACGATCTATTACGACCTCAAGCTCTTCGACCCCGAGGAGCACAAATGCTTCTGCGGGGTGTCCAGCGAGACGATCCTGAAGAACTTTGCGGAGCTGAGCGCGGTGTGCGCCCGGGACAACAGGGAGATCCTCCCCAGGATACCGCTCGTTCCCGGGATCACCGCCACCCGGGAGAACCTCGGCTCAATCGCCCGTTTTCTGAAGGGCCTGAATGTCCTGAAGGTCGCGCTGCTCCCGTACAATCCCCTGTGGCTGTCCAAGCTCCCCGTGCTTGGCCAGACCCGGCGGACCGGGCTCTCAGAAGAATGGATGACAGGCGCGGAGATCGAGGAATGCAGAAGGATCTTCTCGGACTTCCGAGTCGTCTGACAGCGGAAATCCCGTTTTCGAGAAACACTCCCGGATCTCCTGTATTCCGAATCAATGGCATTGCCTTCAAAGGCGAGCCCTTCAACCCGGCCCCAAACCTCAACAAGGCACCCCCGCCACAGGCAGCGGGGTACTTGGGTATTTAAGGCTTTGCATGTGGGACAGCCCATCCGCAGCAAGCTTGGACGGGAACCAGCCCGAAGTGGTTGAAGGGGAATATGCTCCCGCCTTCTCAAGCCCTTCAAAAAGTACGCTCGAGAAGGAGGACTCATCAGCGTTCATTCCCCACCTTCCGGCGTGCTCCGGAGCATCCTTGTTCCACGCTCCGGCATGCTCCGGTGCGTCCTTTTCCCACCCTCCGGCATGCTCCTGACCCTCGAACGTGTTTCTCCATCCTTAAAAAAACCTGGCGGTCTTTCAGGCCGCTTGGGTCTTCCGGCCCCCTGATCCGCTCGGCAGAAGCACCTCCGCCGGCAAGGAGACCTCCATGGCAATGGGGAGATGGTCGGAAAGGGTGTAGTTGAGCACCTCGACCGGGCCCGTGGTAATGGTGGGCGACACCAGGATATGATCGAGATGTTTCTTCGGGTTCCAGCTCGGGTAGGTGAACAGGTCGGAATACGGCATACAGAGATTCGTCTCGCGGAGAAACCGGGACAGTTCCCGGCTGTCGGGGCTGCAGTTCAGATCGCCCATGAGTATCACGTGCTTGTAGCCCCTGATCAGCCCGCTTAAGTATTCCATCTGGAAAGACCGGGCGCTCCTGCTCAGAGACAGGTGTGCAAGAACTAGCACCAGGGGATTCTCATGGTTTCCGAAACTGACCATCATCGCCCCCCTGCCCGGCAGCCGGGCGGGAAGATCGTACCGGCTGATGCCGGTGGGGGCGTGTCTGCTGAGCAGCCCCATGCTGTGCCGGGCCACCTTCCACAGCTTCCGGTTTGTCTTGTCGCACCAGTGGGGAAACTTCGCCTCTCTTGCCAGGTATTCGGCATGATTGATGAAGCCGCTCCTGAGCGACCCGCTGTCGAGTTCCTGAAGGCCCACCATATCAAAGTTCCTGATCATCCGGGCGATCCGGTGGAGGTTCTTGAGCCTCTGGGTACAGGGCAGAAGATGCTTCCACCCGTGAAACACATAGTCGCGAAAACCGGCGGCCGCTATGCCCACCTGGATGTTGTAGCTGAGCAGACGGAGTCTGAGGCCCGTGGAAACATCATGAAACGGCACAACTGTATGCATGGCTTGTCCCTATTGTTTCTTTATCAAAGAAATGCCCGAGGAATCCGGTGGATACCCACCTTCACTTCCGATGCGGGAACGGAGAAACAGGAACTGCTCGAAGGACTCTCCCGTCTCTCCTCACCTGATAGAGCGAGAACGATCACCCGTACATACTAGGCACGTATACCGGCTGTACGCAAGCAGGAAAATTCTTCGTTACCGCCGCCCCCTCCTGCCAATGTTCCAGGCATAGACAATACCGATGGGTATTCAGTATGTTAAAAAAAAGCCTCCTGGAGAACATCTCCGCCATCCGGTCCTGGCAAACATTCTCCTAGAGAACAGCCTGCACCTGCCTTTTGAGCTCTTCTTTCGGAAGGGCACCGGTTACAGTATTCACCAGGGACCCGTTCTTAAAAAACAGCAGGCTCGGAATGGAGCGGATACCGTAGCGTGACGAGGTAATGGGATTCTCGTCCACATTAAGCTTGGCGATCTTTACTCTGCCCGTGAATTCCTGAGCCAGCTGATCGAGCACGGGCGTAACCATCCTGCATGCCCCGCACCAGGGTGCCCAGAAATCCACCAGCACGGGTCCCGTACTCCCCAGCACCTCCTGTTGGAAACTTGCATCGGTCACCTTTACGGGACGTACAGGCGCTCCGGTGAAAGACCCGACGACGAGCGGCGTGTGGCACTTCCCGCAACGGGCGTTTCTACCCTTTTTCTCGGCAGGAATCCGATTTTTCGCCCCGCATCGCGGGCACTGGACAATCACGTCTTCCTGATTCATCTTCTCACCTCTTTCCTCTTCAAAGAGATCTCGAGATTTTCATTCCCTGGTCCAACAATTATTTCATAGGGTCACGGTTCCCTGTTTCCAAGAAGAGCCCGAAAGGGAATCAGCCCTTTCCCCGTTCCCGGAATCCGGGTTTTTTGGTGATCGATTCGATCCATAATGGCCGCCCTTTCCCCGTGTCAGGAATCCGGAACGCTCATCGGTAAGGGCATCTCCGGTACACCTCATGCTTTCCTGTCCGCGCCTCCGGATCTGCGCCATGGGTCCTGAATCCCGGGCAGAGTACACATCCCTTTTTCCCGATATCCACGATTCAGGCTCGGTCTGTTTCTTGCTGCCTGGATATGCCTTCCTCTTTCCCGCTTTCCACCGATCCGGACGCCTACACATTAATATTGACAGCCTGATCAGGATTATGTATCTGTGAAGTTGATTGACATGCCTGTCAAGACAACGGGCATGGAATTTTTGTGGTGCAGCACGGAGAGTATTGGTATTCTATTGTATGCATGAAAGGAAAAAAGGAGAGTTCTTGATGGAAGAGTTTCGCGAGATAACGATGGGAGAGCTCCTCAGAGAGACTGCCTCCCGGTACCCCGACCGTGAGGCACTGATATTCCCGGCGGCATCATTGAGGCTTACCTATTCTGAGTTCGAGCAGAAATGCAGGGAAACGGCAAAGGGCTTCATGGCCTTGGGAGTGAAGAAGGGTGATCATGTCTCGGTATGGACCACCAACATCCCCCAGTGGGTGTATCTGCAGTGCGGCCTGGGCATGATCGGCGCCGTACTGGTGACCGTAAACACGAACTATAAGTCGAGCGAGGTCGAGTATATCCTCAAACAGTCGGACTCCACGACATTGGTCCTCATCGAGGAGTACCGCGACACGAACTACTATGAAACGCTCCGTACGGTGGTCCCCGGGCTGGACTCCACAGAGGCCGGCAAGATACGGTCCGATACCCTCCCGCTTTTGAAAAACATCGTCTACATCGGCGAGAGGAGCGAGACGCCCGGCATGTTCTCCTTCGATCAGGTCATAGACTTGGGCAGGAAGATCTCGGACACCGAGCTTGCCGAGAGGGAAAAATCGGTCCACTTCCATGACGTGGTGAACATGCAATATACTTCCGGCACAACCGGTTTCCCCAAAGGGGTCATGCTCACCCACTATAATGTAATCAACAATGCCCGGATGGTGGGGGACGTGATGGGAATGACAGAGCAGGACCGTCTCCTTATCCAGGTTCCCCTGTTCCACTGCTTCGGCTGTGTGATGAGCTCGCTCAACTGCGTTGTGCACGGATCGACCATGGTCATGATGGAATATTTCGACGCGCTCAAGGCGCTGAAATACATCCAGGACGAAAAATGCACGGCAATCAACGGCGTGCCCACGATGTTCATCTCGATCCTGAGCCACGAGGACTTTTCGAAGTATGACATGTCCTCGCTCAGGACCGGCATTATGGCCGGCGCCCCCTGCCCCGAGGAAACCATGAGGCAGGTGATGGAAAGGATGCACTGCCCTGAAGTGGTCATCGCCTTCGGCCAGACCGAGAGTTCTCCGGTCATGAACATGACGCTCAGGGACGATCCAGTGGATGTCCGGGTCACCACGGTTGGAAGGCTGCTTCCCGGCATCCTGGGAAGGATCGTGGATCCCGCCACCGGCGAAGAGCTGCCGCCGAACGTCCAGGGCGAGATCGTGACCAAGAGCCCCTGCGTCATGAAAGGCTACTACAAGATGCCCGAGGACACGAAAAAGGCCATCGATGCAAACGGCTGGCTCCACACCGGCGATCTGGGAACCGTTGACGAACAGGGGAACTTCAAGATCACCGGCAGAATCAAGGAGATGATCATCCGGGGCGGCGAGAACATCTATCCCCGGGAAATAGAGGAGTACCTCCACAAGCACCCCAAGGTACGGGACGTCTATGTGGTGGGTGTGCCGGACAAGAAGTATGGGGAGCAGATCCTGGCCGTGGTCATTCCCGAACCCGGCGAGAGGATCACCGAAGAGGAGCTCGTCGATTACTGCACCAACCGGATCGCCCGGCACAAGATACCCAGATACTGGGAGTTCACCGACGAGGTGCCCATGACGGCAAGCGGAAAGGTCCAGAAATACAAGATCGTGGAGCAGTATTCTCTGAGACTCACCGGATAAGCGCTGCAGGCGCGTACGAGGCGGTTCCGCGCAAGCCGGCCAGCCGCCTGACATCCCGGGGGTGAACCGTATGATCCGGCTCGCGGCATCGGAAGTCTGAGATTTTCAGACAGGCCCGTACGTCCCAGCCGCCTCCTCGGACGGCCTTGTGCAACGAGCAGGTGAATTTCCGCGTTCCGACGGCAGCAGGCCGGGTATCCTCGCAACCCGCACATACCCTCGGCGGCCGCAACCGGCAACAATGCTGAGATGGATGTCCAACTGTTCTTCCCGCTGTCCTGCTAGACACCTGAAATCCGGGCCCGAGCATCCAGGGCCACGACGCCCCTGCCTTCAGGCAGCACCCTCACGGGGTTGATATCGAGCTCCTTGATCTGCGGGAAGGCGGCCAGCAGATGAGAAACCAGGACCGCCATATCGACGAAGGCTGCCACGTCTCCGGAGTCCTTCCCCCGCGTACCACGGAGCACGGGAAAGGATCTCAGGCATGCAAGCCTTCCGGATATGGTCGATGCGGCCGCCGGACACAGGGCATTGGCCACGTCCCGGAACACCTCCACATAGACGCCTCCCAGGCCGAAGAGCAGAACGGGCCCGAATGATGGATCGTTTTTCCCGCCCACGAACATGTCGTAACCCTCAGGCGCCATCCTCTGAATCCTCACCCCGTCGAAACGGGCATCCGGCCGAAAGTTTCGGAGGTTCCGGCGGATGGTTTCGAAGCTCTCGGCCACCTCGTCCGCCGTGTTCACCCCCACGAACACGCCTCCGGCCTCCGTCTTGTGCAGGGCATCGGGCGAGACCACCTTCATGACCACCGGATAGCCCGCCTCCTCCGCATATGACCGGGCCTCATTGACATTGGACGCCACCCTCGACCAGACGACGGGTACCTTGAACAGGGAGAGCAGGTCGAGGATCTCCTCGCCCATATCTCCAGCCTTCCCGTTCATCCATGCCCGGGCGGCATCCACATCGATCCCGGGAGGTGGAGCTCCGTCCTCCCGGGGCTTCATCCTGTGCGCATAGTAGTTCATCTGCACCGCCATGGCGTTCACCATCTCTTCCGGGCTGTTGAAGATGGGGAACTCGACCGATTTCTTGGTCTGCTGGATCATCCTGGCGGGACCGAAGAGACACACGCCCAGAGGCTTTCCCGATGACAGGATCGTGCCCCAGGTCTCCTTGGAGAGGTCAGCGAGGAACATCTTGTGAAACACGTCCTCACCCTGCGGCATCTGGGGCCGTTGGCTCACGAACATCGCACCGTCCACCTCGTCGGAGTGCATGACCGAGTATATTACGTGGGCAGTGAGCTTCGGGTCGTAGATATCGCCCATGTCCAGGGGATTGGAAAACTTGATGACACCCGCATTGCTGAACTGCTGCAGGCTGTCGTAGAAATCGCGGCCCATATCGGCGAAAGCAAACCCCGCCTTCTCGCAGAGGTCCGCGGTGATGACCGAGAACCCTCCGGCCGGGCTCATCACCATGATCCGCCTGCCCTTCATGGGCGGCAGGTGGAAGGCCTTGGCCACCTCGATAAAGTCCAGGAAATTGTGGATGCGGATGATCCCGGCTTCTTCGAAGGCCGCATCGATGATATCCTCGTCGTTGCTCACTGCAGCCGTGTGGCTCATGGCCGCCTTTTTGCCGGCAGAGGTGGTGTTCGCCTTGTACACGACCACGGGCTTGTCCACTGACCGAGCCGCCTCGATGAAATCCCTGCCCCGGGGCATACTCTCCAGGTAGAGGCAGATGAACCTGGTCTGCGGGTCCTCACCGAAATAGCGGAGGAAGTCCACCTCGTCCAGATCGAGCTTGTTTCCGATACTGGCGAACTTGGCCAGCCCCACCTGCTCGTCCAGAAGGAAGTTCAGCATCATCAGCGACACCCCCCCGCTCTGGGAGATGATGGACATCTCCCCCTTGGGCGCCTTGAGGAGCGGAACAAAAGGCAGGCACAGGCCGTTGTCCGTGTTGGCCACGGTCACGCCGTTGGGCCCTACGAAGCGGACCCCGTGCTCACGGGCGTTGTCCAGGGTCATGCGCGCAAGCCTTTCGCCCTCTTCACTGAACTCGGCAAAACCGCCCGAGGGGATGGCCATACGCTTGATGCCGAATTCACCGCAGCGCCTGACCATATCGGGAACGAACCTGGCCGGTATCAGGCAATACGCCAGGTCGGGAACCTCGGGGAGATCCTCGATCTCCCTGAACATCCTGATCCCGTCCACGTGGAGATCGTCATTGCGCGGATTGACGCCGAAGAGCCTTCCCCGGTACCCCCAGCGGAGCAGGTTCTCCAGGGTGATCCGGGGAATGTTGGACGGATTGGAGGAAAGGCCGATGATCGCGATGGAATCGGGATAGAACAGCTTGTGCATGAAAATACCTCCTAGGAATAAGAGATAACGTGTGTATGAATAAACCCTTCGGGCTGAAAAGCAAGCTCGACCTTTCAGTTGCTTCTCGCCGGAAGAGCGGATGAGGACGCTGGCCTGGTTCCTGTTCTGTACCGAGCACGAAGATGACCATCGGACGGGGGAAAACGCAGTTCCCCCGTCCGATGACGCGGATCAGTAGGAGACGAAGCTCTCTTCCGGGATCTCCAGGATGGACATGTCTTCGCTCTTGATGCCGACCGCCGCTGCATCCACCTCGGGCAGCACGTTCTTGGCGAAGAATCTTGCCGAATAGACCTTGCCGGCATAGAAGGCGGCGTTCTTGTTGCCCTTGACGAACTGAGCCCAGGCCGTGGCATCTCCCTGGTCCACGCCGTGGGCCTCTGCCAGCTCGTCCAGCTTCTGCTGGGCTACGCCCGCCTGCCAGAGGAGAAGCCAGCCGGACACCACCTTGCCCATCATCATGAGGAAGGGGTAGGAATTATTGATGGGAACCAGGAACTTGCCCTGCTTGCCGCAGGTGGCGAGGTACAGGCCCATCTCGGCGAGCGTGTTCACGGCCTTCTGCACTTCGGGGGCAAAGTCCCTGACGCTGTTCAAGTCCTTGTACCTGGCGATGGTGCTGTTCATCTCGCCCAGCAGATTCATGAAGTAGGCGCCCTTCTTCATGCCCAGCTTCCTGCCGATGAGATCGAGGGCCTGGATGCCGTTCGCGCCTTCGTAGATGGACGCGATCTTCTCGTCGCGCATGAACTGCTCGACCGGATACTCACAGCAGAACCCGTACCCGCCGTAGCACTGCATGGCCGTCTCCGTGACCCTGAAGCCGATATCCGAGGAATACGCCTTGACAATGGGGGTCAGTACCTCGGCAAACCCCAGCCACTTGTCCTTTTCCGCCTCGTCAGTGGTGACGTGCTCCATATCGAAGCAGTAGGCGGTGAAATAGGCGAGCGCCCGCATGCTGTCCACGGCCGACTTCATCCACAGGAGCATTCTCCGCACATCCGGGTGCTGGATGATGGGCACCCGCGGTGCCTCCGGATTCTTGAACTCCATGAGAGACGAGCCCTGGAGCCGGTCTTTGGTATACTGCAGCGCATGCAGATAAGCTATAGACCCGCTTGCGAGCCCCTGCATGCCAACGGCGAGGCGGGCCTCGTTCATCATCTGGAACATGATCTTCATGCCCTGGCGTTCCTCTCCCAGCAGCTCGGCATAGCATTCGTTGTTGTCTCCGAAGTTGATGAGGCAGGTTGCGCTGCCCTTGATACCCATCTTGTGCTCGATATTGGCGATCTCGTAGTCATTGCGCTTGCCCAGGGAGCCGTCCTTGTTGACCAGATACTTGGGCACGAGGAAGATGGATATGCCCTTGGTCCCGGCAGGGTCGCCCTCGATCCGCGCAAGCACGGGATGCACGATATTTTCCACGAGGTCGTGGTCGCCGCCGGTGATGAATATCTTGGTGCCCTGGATCTTGAAGGTGCCGTCGGGCTGGCGGATGGCCTTGGTGCTCATGTTGCCCAGATCGGACCCGGCATTGGGCTCGGTGAGCGCCATGGTGCCGCCCCAGATCCCCTGGACCATTTTGTCCATGTATTTTCTCTTCTGCTCCTCAGTGCCGTAGGTCATGATCAGGTGCGCGGCACCCTCGGTGGCAAAGGGATAGGCCACGAAGGCGAAGTTGTGATAGAACCAGTCGATAGCGGCGGTCTTCACGCTCTCGGGCAGGCCCTGCCCCCCCTCTTCCGGCGGGAACGACATGCCGATCCAGCCGCCCTCGCGGAAAAGCTTGAATGCCCGCTGATAGCACGCAGGAACCGTCACCTCTCCGTCTTTGAGCGTGCAGCCCTCCTTGTCTCCATCGGCCAGGGTAGGCAGAATCTCCTCCACCGCGATCTTCTGTGCCTCGGTGAGGATCATGTCGAACATGTCCCGGGAAAAGTCTGCATACTTTTCATATCCGCAGATCTTCTCCACATCGAGCATCTCATAGAGGATAAACTGCTGGTCCCGTTCATCTAAAATCAGGTTCGCCATACTCCCGCTCCTTTATAAAAGTTTATTGTGTATTCTCAGGGAATCTCCTCAGTTGCCAGGTTCCGTGCACAATGCTGCATATCTCTCCATGGGCGTCCTTGAGCTCGAGGTCCATGATCCAGTCTTTCTTGCCTTCTTTTTGGGCCGCCTGCTGGATCGCCTCCACCTCACCGGGCTTAAGAGAGACCTCCAGGGTTACGTCGGAGGTGGCCGGCCTGCGGTACCGGATGGAGACCTCTTTGACAATGGGATAGAACCTCGCGGAATCGAACGAAACGTAATAAATGACGCCACCCGAGAACTCGGCCAGGATGAAGAGCGACCCGCCGTACATGATCCCGATGTGGTTTATGTTCGGCTCGAAGGGCATGACGATCCGGGCGAACCGGTCCTTAAGATCGACGATTCTCACCCCGGTTTTCTCAATGAGAGGCACGGCCTTTTCGAGCATAGGGACAGCGTCACGATATTTCTCAGCTATCATCTGGCCTATCCTCCCTTGACCGCGCCTATGCGCCGGTACGCCTTATCGCACGCGGGTTCATCCACCTGCAGTCGCACTCCAGCCTGCCGTTCCATGAAACGATGACGAAAAAGCCATGGAACCCCCCGCTCTGTTGAACTTCACCATCAGGGGGCACTGGGAAACCACCTGCCTCCTGTTCCCCTTTCAACACGACAACTCGGGCATCATTCATTTACTTTTTTACAAAATATATTCTGAGAAAATATCTGTCAAGATGATTCAGGTGATTTTATGATCAATGGCAGGAGACAAGCTATGAGCACACCAGAGGTGCCGGCCTCTGCTACATAAACCTACCCAGGTCATGAAACACCCTGTACCGTTATCAAACAAAGTTGTTTCATATTGTTACAAAGGTTTGGAACAGAATCATCCGGTCCATCCATGTACCTGTTTTATCGAGCTATTTTTATGCATGCCCACTGGTATGGTGCTTGCTTAACTCCGGCAGATACGATGGAACCGTATTTTTTTAAGGAGCACGCTGAAGGGTAAGCCTTTATTCAGATTTGTTTTTAAGCCGGATGATAAAAGAAGACCCCTTGTTTCATAATGAATTTAGTCCGGGATGGTGGCGTGTTTTTGTACAAAGATAAAAAAGTGGGAAACCAGCATCAGAGGGAGGAGCGAGGTATGAGGTAATCATGGGTTAAATGAGGTACCGGGAGGGTATTCGGGTATTTGCCCCATGCCGTGCGGCGAGAGCCGG